>NZ_JAASRS010000001.1:1837958-2450611 GCF_011761475.1 Saccharococcus thermophilus | reverse complement strand
GGATATGATCGGCTCGAATCCGGCATTTGCCAACATATTAGGAATTCCGACATTGCAGACTGGTGTATTCGGCGGGATTATTGTCGGTATATTAGCTGCTTATATGTATAATAAATATTTCAACATTGAATTGCCACAGTATCTTGGCTTTTTTGCCGGAAAACGTTTCGTACCAATTATTACAGCGGCATCCGCGGTATTGCTTGGAATTGTTATGACATGGGTATGGCCGCCGATTCAACATGGTTTAAATGCGTTTTCCCATAATATGATTGATACTAATAAGACACTAGCAGCGTTTATTTTTGGGGTTATTGAGCGGTCGTTGATTCCGTTTGGTTTGCATCATATTTTCTATGCGCCATTCTGGTTTGAATTTGGCGAATATGTGAATAAAGCTGGACAAGTGGTGCACGGTGACCAAAAAATCTTTTTCGAGCAATTAAAAGATGGGGTGCCATTAACAGCGGGAACATTTATGACAGGAAAATTCCCGTTTATGATGTTCGGTCTTCCAGCGGCGGCGCTGGCGATTTACCATGAAGCGCGTCCGGAAAACAAAAAAGTCGTTGCCGGCATTATGGGTTCAGCGGCGCTTACTTCGTTTTTAACTGGGATTACGGAACCAATTGAGTTCTCGTTCCTGTTCGTCGCGCCAGGACTGTTTGCGATCCATGCGATTTTTGCCGGACTATCGTTTATGATTATGCACTTATTAAATGTAAAAATTGGAATGACTTTCTCCGGTGGGGTTATTGACTTCTTGCTATTCGGGGTGCTGCCGAACCGGACAAGATGGTGGCTTGTTATTCCAGTCGGATTAGTGTTTGCGGTCATCTATTACTTCGGATTCCGTTTTGCGATCCGCAAATGGGATTTAGCAACACCAGGTCGTGAAAAAGTAACAGAAGAAACGCCAACAACGGTGAAGGCGGAAGCGAATGATCTTCCATACGAAGTATTGGCGGCACTTGGCGGTAAAGAAAATATTGCTCATTTAGATGCATGTATTACACGTTTGCGTGTTTCTGTCAACGATATTAAACAAGTCGATAAAGATCGCTTAAAAGCGTTAGGCGCAGCGGGCGTTTTGGAAGTTGGAAACAATGTACAAGCGATTTTCGGACCAAAATCTGATATATTAAAAGGGCAAATCAAAGATATTATGGAAGGGAAAGTTCCAGCCCGGACGAAAGAGGAGCCGGCGGCAGCGGAGAAGGCAAAAGACGCCGTGAAAGTGGAAGCGATCGCTTCGCCGATGACAGGGGAAATCGTTCCGCTTGCGGAAGTGCCAGACCAAGTCTTTTCGCAAAAAATGATGGGGGATGGCTTTGCCATTATGCCGACAGATGGGATGGTAGTGTCTCCGGTTGACGGAAAAATTATCAATGTATTCCCGACAAAACACGCGATCGGCATCGAGTCGGCCGCAGGTCATGAAATTTTAATTCACGTTGGAATCGACACCGTCAAGCTGAACGGTCAAGGTTTTGAAGCATTGGTAAAACAAGGCGACGAAGTGAAAAAAGGCCAACCTATTTTACAGGTGGATTTAGAATACGTGAAAAACAATGCTCCTTCGATTGTAACGCCGATTATTTTTACGAATTTACAGGAGCAGGAAGCGATTCGTGTAACAAAACAAGGAGCGGTCACAAAAGGAGAAGACCGCATCGCTGAAATCGGTTAAAATTAACGGTGCGATTTTTTTTCGACAAATTTCGTTGTTCTTCATTTGAAGAAAGGCAATATTATTTGGTATGATGACAAAGAAAAAATATAAGGAAAAGGGGAATGACGACAATGGCTGAAAAAGTGTTTAAAGTAACTTCAGAATCGGGAATTCACGCTCGTCCGGCAACGATTCTTGTTCAAACAGCGAGTAGATTCAACAGTGACATTCATTTAGAGTACAATGGCAAAACGGTAAACTTAAAATCGATTATGGGCGTCATGTCTTTGGGTATTCCAAAAGGTGCCGAAATTAAAATTACTGTGGAAGGGGCAGATGCAGCAGAAGCGATGGCAGCATTAACGGAAACATTATCTAAAGAAGGTCTTGCACAGTAATGACAAAGACAATTCAAGGAATTGCTGCATCTGGCGGTATTGCCATTGCGAAGGCATACCGCTTAGAAACCCCTAACCTTGTTGTAGAGAAAAAAGCTGTTTCCGATCCGCAGGCGGAAGTTGCGCGTTTCGAAGCAGCGGTGGCAAAAGCAAAAGAAGAGCTGGAAATCATCAAACAACACGCTTTGCAACAATTAGGGGAAGATAAAGCTGCGATTTTTGCTGCGCACCTGCTTGTATTAAATGATCCGGAATTATTAAATCCGATCAAAGAAAAAATCGAAACAGAGCGAGTAAATGCGGAATACGCATTGAACGAAACGGCGACGATGTTTGTTTCCATGTTTGAAGCAATGGATAATGAGTATATGAAAGAACGCGCCGCCGATATTCGCGATGTGACAAAACGGGTACTTGCTCACTTACTTGGAGTTACGATTTCTAATCCAAGCCTTATTTCCGAGGAAGTTGTGATTATTGCCGAAGACTTAACTCCGTCCGATACAGCGCAATTAAACCGTCAATATGTAAAAGGTTTTGCGACCGATATCGGAGGACGTACATCTCATTCTGCCATCATGGCGAGATCCATGGAAATTCCGGCTGTTGTCGGTACGAAGCAAGTGACAACAGAAATTCAAAATGGTGATATCGTTATTATCGATGGATTAGATGGACATGTTATTGTAAATCCATCGGAAGATGTGCTCGCACAATATGAAGAAAAGCGTGCCCGCTATGAAGCGCAAAAAGCGGAATGGGCGAAGCTCGTTCATGAAAAAACGGTAACAAGCGACGGTTATCATGTCGAACTGGCCGCAAATATCGGTACGCCGGATGATGTGAAAGGAGTACTGGAAAACGGGGCGGAAGGAATCGGGCTGTACCGTACGGAATTTTTGTACATGGGACGTTCCGAGCTGCCGACAGAGGAAGAACAATTTGAAGCGTATAAAACGGTGCTGGAGCGAATGGAAGGAAAACCGGTTGTCGTGCGCACGCTTGACATCGGCGGTGATAAGGAATTGCCATATTTAGATCTGCCAAAAGAAATGAACCCGTTTTTAGGATTCCGTGCCATCCGCCTTTGTTTAGAAATGCAGGATATGTTCCGTACGCAGCTTCGCGCCTTGTTGCGAGCAAGCGTATACGGAAATTTAAAAATTATGTTCCCGATGATTGCGACGCTTGATGAATTCCGTCAAGCGAAGGCGATTCTTTTAGAGGAAAAAGAAAAGTTGCAGCGCGAGGGTGTACCGGTGGCTGACGATATTGAAGTCGGCATGATGGTAGAAATTCCGGCTGCTGCCGTGCTTGCCGACCAATTTGCGAAAGAAGTCGATTTCTTTAGCATCGGCACCAATGACTTAATTCAGTATACGATGGCGGCAGACCGCATGAATGAACGGGTTTCCTACCTTTACCAACCGTACAACCCAGCGATTTTACGGCTGATTAGCAACGTCATTGATGCAGCGCATAAAGAAGGAAAATGGGCTGGAATGTGCGGGGAAATGGCGGGCGATGCGATCGCCATTCCGATTTTGCTCGGCTTAGGATTGGACGAGTTTAGTATGAGTGCAACTTCTATTTTGCGCGCACGTTCGCAAATGAAAAAATTATCAAAAGAAGAAGCGGCAAGCTTTAAAGAAACCGTCCTTTCGATGAGCACGGCCGAAGAGGTTGTGGCGTTTGTAAAACAAAAATTCCATATTGAATAATAGACTAGCGGTGAAGCAGCACTTCACCGCTAGTTTTTTAAGCAAGAATGGAAGAGGCCGGTTCATAGCCAAACCGCTGCCGTACGGTAAGAGAAATTCCTAAAGCGATTGCTTTTGCCATTTGAATCCTTTCCCTTCTTATTCGCGGCGCCCGCAATGAAACCCTTCCTTATAATAAACTATTCATTTTTTACAAATAGCGCTTAAACGGATTGCGCCATTCCATGAGCACGGCATAATTGTGAGACTCTTCATCTTCTAAATAATTTTCGATGACTTGAAGCGGGGTGCGGCCGCATCGCAATAAAAAGGTGATGACAGGATCCTTCAGCTCTCCTTTTACTACTTTTTCAAGATATTGCGCTGCCGATAGGCGATCGGCATGACGATGATAGCCCGGCATTCTCCCTCCGCCGAGGAGACGGTCCACATTCAAGCGAACGACCACCTCATACATCGATTGCATTAACCATTTTCCAAGGCCTAGTTTTCGGTAAGGAGGGGAAACACAAATATCGACGACATATAATGTGTTCCCATCAGGACGGTGATTGCGGATATAGCCGCCATCTGTAATTTCTTCCCACGTATGCGCCGGGTGGCTCGGGTCAAAATCGACAAGCAGGCCGGTCATCGACCCGACAACGCGTCCGTCTACTTCCACGCAAAGCGCTCCTTCGGGAAAAAGTGAAACATGATTGGTAAGCTGCTCTTCATTCCACCATAGCTCGGATGGAAACGGAGGAGGAAAACTTTCTTGCTGGACGCGGATTAATTGCGAAAAATCTTTTTTCGTATAGTTGCGAATAATGGCTTTATGTGGGACATCGCCGTCAAACACATACAACTCTTTCCAATACATCCTTCTTCCCCCCGCTTATCATGTATCGTTGTTTCCATCATATAAGAATAGTGGCAAAATTAGCAAGAAAAAACTGCTGTTTATACAGCAGTTTAGCCGTTATGTTGCTCGATATAATGGTCAATTAATGATTCAATTTGCTGTTCGTTCAGCTTTTTTCCAGTGAAACGGAACGTTACTTCATCCATCAGCACTCCGTCTCGGTATACATGCAGCGCCCCTTTTTGCTGGATGACGCTATATTCGATATCAAAAATATATCCATCCCGTTCAATAGCCCCATATCGTTTTTCACCTGCCTGTCCGTTAAGATTCCTTTCTTATTGTTTCGTTTTTGCCTTTGTTTCATGCGATGAATAAGAAGCTGCTCCTATAGACGTATAACGAAAGTCCTTTATATAATGAAGACAAAGTTCGACAAAAAAGCAAAAGGGGAGAAACAAGGCTGTGTTTAAAACATTGCGGACAAAGTTGATCATCTTAATGGCATTGTTAATGATTGTTTCCTTGACCGCTATTCAGATTGTCGGGGTGGTCGAAACGAAAAAAATGATCCGCCAGGACGTCGAAAAACGCGCCCAGTCCACTTTAAACGGGGTGCTACGAGATATTCGCGGCAGTTTTCAAAGCGAGGAAAATAGCCTGCTTCAATTTAGCGAATCGCCTATCGTCGACGAAATGCTCAAAAAGGAAAAAGCGTGGCCGTTGCTTGACCGGCAGTTTCACACCTTTTTGAAAATCCACAAAAACGTCCAACTTGCCTATATTGGCACGGCCGAGAAAAAAATGTATACGACGCCGGTGGCGCAATTGCCTGACGGCTATGACCCAACGGCGCGACCATGGTATAAAAAAGCGGAAGAAAACCCGGACCGGGTCGTTTGGACTGAACCATACATCGATGCGATAACAGGGAAACATATTGTCACATTGGCGAAAGCGGTAACAGAAAATGGCCGCGTCGTCGCTGTGATTGGGATCGACATGACGCTTGATGCAGTGACGAAAATTGTCGACAATAGTGATGTTGGTTATCATGGGTATCCTGTGCTATTTGACGACAAGGGAGTCGCGATCGTCCATCCGCAATATAAGGGGAAAAACATGTCGAAAAATGCGGTGGTCCAATACATGTTAAAAAATAAAAGCGGCTTTTATACATATACATCCGAGAACGAAAAGCGGGTGATGTATTTTGCCACGATTCCTGAGCTGGGATGGAAAGTCGGCACCGTATATAAAGAAAGAGATTTGTTGGCGATGAGCAATTCCCTTGCCATGAAAATGTTCATCATCACCGTGGCTGCATTATTGCTTGCTATTGTTATTATTTATTTCCTTGCCCGTTCGATTGCGAAACCGGTCATTGCGCTTCAGCACCAAGTGGAAAAAGTTGCAGAAGGCGATTTAACGGTGCATGTGCGGGTAAATTCAAAAGACGAAATAGGCCAGCTGGCCGATCATTTCAATCATATGATTGCGCAAATGCGGGCGCTCATTCAGCAAGTCAACGAATCGGTAGACGAGCTCGCGGCCTCCGCCGACCATCTTAGCGCCGTTTCCGAGGAAACGATGGCGACGAGCGAACAAGTGGCCAGCGCCATTAACGATATTGCCAAAGGAACGACAGAGCAAGCAGGCGATTTAGATACGATCAATGAACGGACGGCGGCGTTGTCCGCACAAATCGAAACGGTAACCCAGTCGACGGCCAACATGCAAACGTTGTCAAATGAAACGAAAACGGCAAGTTATGACGGCCTTGAAAATTTAAATGTGCTGCAGTTAAAGTCAGATGAGGCAAAAAAAGAATTAGTTGCGGTGGAAAAAGTAATGAAAGATTTAGTGAAAAAGATGGAAGAAATTGATGGGGTGATTCAAACAATCACAGCCATTTCCGGACAGACGAATTTGCTTGCCTTAAATGCGAGCATTGAAGCGGCCCGAGCGGGGGAACATGGAAAAGGATTTGCCGTCGTTGCGGACGAGGTGCGTAAATTAGCAGAGCAGTCCGCAAGAGCAACCGAGCTGATCCGCCAAACGATCGCCATGATTCAGCAGCAAGTGAATCTGGCAATGCAGGCGGTTAATCATTCGAAAGACATGTACGAACAGCAGCAACAAGCTGTCCATACAACAGGTGATTCATTTGTCAAGATTGTCACGATGATGGAAGAGTTAACAACAGCGATTGCCGAGATTACAGAGGAAGCGAAGCGGATGAACGAAAGCAAAGATGACGTCATTGGAGCGATGCAAAATATTTCCGCCGTCGCCCAGCAGTCCGCGGCAGCGGCGGAAGAAGTAGCGGCATCTGCCGATGATCAGCTGCAGGCGTTAGGAACGGTGACGGAATCAGCAGAAAAATTAAGCGAAATGAGCCGGCAGCTGCAAAAGCTAGTTGAAAAATTTAAAATATCATGATTATTGATTGTTGCGCGCGTTCTATCGTTGCCGCGTTTTTTCTCTTTTTTCAAAAAAAAAATAAATTATTGGAGATTTTTATGTTTAATCATCGATTTTAATGAATGATAGTGCTACAATATACATTGAAAACGTTTATAAAGTTATTTCTTTGTTTATTTGGGGATAATGGAAGGCAAGCGGGTCCTGTTCGCATTTTTCTTGATGCGTATGGGGCGCCAAACGATCCCAAATAAACGAAAACTAGTTGGAGGTTTTCATAATGGCAAAGCAGACGATCAACGATGCACAACCATGGAGTCAATTTTATGGGCCAAACCTCGGATATGTCATCGAAATGTATGAACAGTATCAAGAGGATCCAGACAGCGTTGATCCCGGGTTGAGGCAATTATTCGAACAGTGGGGGGCACCGACAACGGAAGCAGAACCGTTTGAGCAAAACGAGGAGATCGCCAGAACGCATCAGACGTTCCGCCTTCCGGAAAACCCAACGATATTCAGCAAGCTTGTTGCTGCTGTAAAACTAGCGGACAATATCCGCCATTACGGCCATCTGGCAGCCGATATTAACCCATTACACAAACAAAATAAAGACACGCGCCGCATCGAATTAAGTGAATACGATTTGACGGAAGAAGATTTAAAACAAATTCCTGTCGCGTTTATTTGCCCGCATGCACCGGCGCATGTCAAAAATGGACTGGATGCCATTAATCATTTACGGAAAGTATATACAGATAAAATTGCGTTTGAATTTTCGCAAGTACATAATTTGGAAGAAAAAAACTGGTTGATTCAACAAATTGAATCAGGGGCATATTATCCAAGTTTAACAAATGATGAAAGAGTGGCATTGCTCCGCCGCCTTACGGAAGTGGAAGGATTTGAAAAATTTATTCATCGTACATTTGTCGGACAAAAGCGGTTTTCGATTGAAGGCTTAGATGCCATGGTGCCGCTATTGGACGAACTGGTTCGCCAGTCGATTGAAAAGGAAATCAAAGCAGTAAATATTGGCATGGCGCACCGCGGCCGTTTAAATGTGCTTGCCCACGTCCTTGGCAAGCCGTATGAAATGATTTTTGCCGAATTCCAGCACGCGGAAAGCAAAGATTTTATTCCTTCGGAAGGATCGGTAGCGATCACATACGGCTGGACGGGGGATGTGAAATACCATTTAGGGGCAGCCCGCCGTCTGCGCAATGAAAATGAGCATACAATGAGAATTACGCTGGCAAACAATCCAAGCCATCTGGAAGTCGTGAATCCGGTTGTGTTAGGCTTTACGCGCGCCGCTCAGGAAAATCGCGCAAACGCCGGCATGCCGCTGCAAAATACGGATTCGTCGTTTGCGATTATGATTCACGGAGATGCGGCATTCCCTGGGCAAGGAATTGTGGCCGAAACATTGAATTTGAGCCAATTGCGAGGATATCAGACGGGCGGATCGATTCATATTATTGCCAATAATATGATCGGTTTCACGACAGAAAGCTATGATTCCCGTTCGACAAAATATGCGTCCGATATTGCCAAAGGATTTGAAGTGCCAATTGTGCATGTGAACGCCGATGATCCGGAAGCATGCCTGGCGGCGGCCAACCTTGCTTTTGCCTACCGTCAGCGCTTCAAAAAAGATTTTGTCATCGATTTAATCGGGTATCGCCGTTTTGGCCATAACGAAATGGATGAACCGATGGCGACAAACCCGACGATGTACAGTGTCATTCAGCAACATCCAACCGTTCGCCAGCTTTATGCGCAAAAGCTGATCGAAAAAGGCATTGTTACAAAAGAAGCGGTAGAAGAAATGGAACAAGAAGTAGCGGAAAGACTGAAAATCGCGTATGAGAAAGTTCCAAAAGATGAGTCGAAACTCGATTTTATTATGGATCCGCCGAAAACGGTTGCATGCAAATTGCCGGTTGTCAGAACGTCCGTGGAAAAAGATATATTGCAGCGGTTAAACAAAGAATTGCTGCAGTTTCCTGCTGATTTTCACGTGTTTAATAAGTTAGAGCGCATCTTAAAACGGCGTGAAGGGGTGTTTGATGGCAACGGGAAAGTGGACTGGGCGCACGCGGAAATTCTTGCTTTTGCGACGATTTTACGCGACGGCGTGCCGATCCGTCTCACCGGCCAAGATTCGCAACGCGGTACGTTCGCTCAGCGCCATCTCGTGCTTCATGATATAAAAACGGGCAAGGAGTTTGTTCCACTGCACCACATTAGCGATGCGAAAGCTTCCTTTGTCGTCTACAACAGCCCGTTGACAGAAGCAGCGGTGCTTGGTTACGAATACGGCTATAACGTCTTTGCGCCGGAAACGCTGGTACTGTGGGAAGCGCAATTTGGCGATTTTGCCAACATGGCGCAAGTGATGTTCGACCAGTTTATTTCATCCGGGCGCGCGAAATGGGGGCAAAAATCCGGTCTCGTCATGTTGCTGCCGCACGGCTATGAAGGGCAAGGACCAGAACATTCGAGCGGCCGTTTAGAACGGTTCTTGCAACTCGCGGCGGAAAACAACTGGACGGTAGCAAACTTGTCTACCGCTGCGCAATATTTCCATATTTTGCGCCGGCAAGCGGGCATTTTGCGAAGAGAGGAAGTCCGTCCGTTAGTGCTGATGACGCCAAAAAGCTTGTTGCGTCACCCGTTGGCGGCGTCGGAGGTAGAAGAGTTTACAAACGGTCAGTTCCGTCCAGTCCTTGAACAACCAGGGCTTGGCAAAGACCGTGAAAAAGTCGAAAGAATTATTTTAGGCACTGGAAAACTGATGATTGATTTAGCGGAGCAAATCAATAAAATGGAAGGGCTCGATTGGCTCCATGTCGTACGCGTCGAAGAATTATATCCATTCCCGAAAGAAGAGCTGCAAGCGATTTTCTTGCGTTATCCAAATGTCAAAGAAATCGTCTGGGTGCAAGAAGAACCGAAAAACATGGGAAGCTGGTGTTATATGGAGCCAAGACTGCGGGAAATCGCGCCGGAGGGAGTAGACGTCAGCTACATCGGCCGACGCAGACGGGCAAGCCCGGCAGAAGGCGATCCTGTTGTTCACCGGAAAGAGCAAGAACGCATTATTCACTGTGCATTAAC
Source organism: Saccharococcus thermophilus (assembly GCF_011761475.1). Classification (NCBI taxonomy): domain Bacteria; kingdom Bacillati; phylum Bacillota; class Bacilli; order Caryophanales; family Anoxybacillaceae; genus Saccharococcus; species Saccharococcus thermophilus. Next base: position 2,440,429 of record NZ_JAASRS010000001.1, on the reverse strand, counting down.
GAAAAAAGAACAATAACGCAAGATTTGAGGAGGGCATCAACGTGGCTGAAGTCAAAGTTCCAGAATTAGCAGAGTCTATCACGGAAGGAACCATTGCGCAATGGTTGAAAAAACCTGGTGACTACGTCGAAAAAGGCGAATCGATTTGTGAGTTGGAAACGGATAAAGTCAACGTCGAAATCATGGCGGAAGAATCCGGAGTATTACAACAAGTTTTAGCAAACGAAGGGGACACGGTCGCCGTCGGGCAAGCGATCGCTGTTATTGGCCAAGGACAGGCTGCGCAAGAACCAGCAATCCAAGCGGCGCCGGAAGCGGTGCAAGAAACAAATGAAACAGCGGTAAAAGTGGAAGAAAAACAAGAACAGCCGGTCATGGCCGGCAATCATTCAGCGCAGCGTCCGATTGCTTCGCCTGCAGCGCGGAAAATCGCACGCGAAAAAGGCATTGATTTAACGCAAGTTCCTACGGTCGATCCGCTAGGACGCGTTCGCAAACAAGATGTCGAATCCTTTGCCCAGCAACAAGTGCAGCCGCAAGTGCAACCGGCCGCAGTTACCCCATCTGTTCAGCAGCCCGCTCCAGCGGTATCCAAACAAGATGACGGCAAACCGGTTGTCCGCGAGAAAATGTCGCGCCGCCGTCAGACGATTGCGAAGCGCCTGCTAGAAGTAACGCAGTCAACGGCGATGTTGACAACGTTCAACGAAATTGATATGTCCGCCGTCATCGAACTGCGCAAACGGAAAAAAGATAAATTTTTCGAAGAACATGACGTCCGTCTCGGATTTATGTCTTTCTTCGTGAAAGCGGCGGTAGCGGCGCTGAAAAAATACCCTTATGTGAATGCGGAAATTCAAGGCGATGAAATTATTTTGAAAAAATACTATGATATCGGTGTCGCCGTTTCTACCGACGAGGGCTTAGTCGTTTCGGTGGTGCGCGATTGCGATCGGAAAAACTTCGCCGAAATCGAACGTGATATCGCCGAGTTGGCAGCGAAAGCGCGCAGCAATAAACTATCGCTAAGCGATTTGCAAGGTGGAACGTTTACGATCACCAACGGAGGAGTGTTCGGTTCGCTCTTCTCTACGCCGCTATTGAATGGTCCGCAAGTCGGGATTTTAGGCATGCATGCGATCAAGCTTCGCCCGGTTGCGATTGACGAAGAACGAATCGAAAACCGTCCGATGATGTATGTCGCATTATCTTATGACCACCGAATTATTGACGGAAAAGAAGCGGTTGGCTTCTTAAAAACAATAAAAGACTTGATCGAAAATCCGGAAGACCTTCTATTAGAAAGCTGATGAAAAAAGAGGCAGACTCCAAAAAATTATTTTTGGGGTCGCCTCTTTTTTCGTTTTATGGAAAACAACGCGCTACCGCAAAAAGGAATGATTTGTTCGATTTGAACGAAAAATAGCAGAAAAGGAGGGGTGACAATGCTAGAGCGCGGAAGAAACGATCATCCTCATGATTTTCATTTCGATGGGGAGCGAGAGGGAATCCTAAATGACGCACTCGCGACAGAAGGGGATACATTAGGAGTTCGGAGCGATATAGACCCGTTGCAGTTGGACAAACAAAAAAATCCATTTCATGTAGCAGAAGTGAATATAGACGAAGAAATGAAACAATTTCGTTCTATAATGGATAGAGAAAAAAGAGGCTGATTCAAAAGCAAGGGTGTCCCAAATGCGATCACTTTTGGGACACCCTCTTTTGACCGAAATCAGGTTATGAAACACCACACTATTTTTTACCAAGTCCGGTACGGAAGTGATCCAGGTGAGTGGTGCATCACGATCTGATAGATCGGAACGGCATACGCTATCACAGAAAGGGCGATGGAGACACCGATCCAGAATGACCATCTTTCCAGAATCCGGGGTGGATGTTCCGCCTGTTCGTTGACAACGCCAATCGGGTATTCGATTGTTTTTTCGGATTTCGGCGCCAAGAACAACAAATTGAACCAGATATACAGTACCAGTAAGATGGCTACAAACAGGATGACGCCTCCTGTAGCGATTACTTGTTCGTAAGAAAGCCATGTAACAGCAAGTTCATGTCCACCGTAAGTGGAGTAACTGGTGCGCCGAGGTGCACCAAGGAGTCCGACAATATGCATAATAACCGCCATCAGGAACATGCCGATGGCCCACAGGACTGCTTGGATGATGGCAAGCCTGTTCAATTGCTTCGTGAAAACTCGTCCGGTCAAGACTGGAATCAGCCAGTAGGAAATAGCAAAGAATGTCAATAATACTGTAGATGCGATTGTCAGATGGAAATGGCCTGTGACAAACCACGTATTATGCACCATCTGGTTCAATTGGTAACTCGCATTAATGATGCCGCCGGCCCCGGCCGGTATGAAGATGATCATGCCCATTACGGCAGTGAAAAAGCGGGCATCCTTCCACGGCAGTTTTTTCACCCATCCGAACAGTCCTTTTCCGCCGCGGGATCTCCCAGCCAGTTCAAATGTGGCTAAAATTGCGAATGCCGTCATCAAAGACGGGATGACAACCATCATCGTCAAAACGACCTGAAGAAATTTCCATAATGATCCAATTCCCGGTTCGTTTAATTGGTGATGGAAGCCGACTGGCACTGAGAATAAAATAAACAGAATAAAGGTCAGCCTTGGAAGCGAGTTGCTGAAAATTTTACCACCTACGACCTGCGGAATGTTGACATACCAATAAATATAAGCAGGCAGTAGCCAAAAGTAAACGAGTGCATGGCCAAAGTACCAGAACAATGTCCGGCTCAAGCTGACATCCACCCGATCAACGATGCCGAATGACCACGGAATAAGCTGGAAGACTACTTCGATGGCGACAAACAAACTGGCGTGAAGCCACATGATCAACGTAGCCACAGCCATATAAGCGAATAACGGAGATGATTGGTTTTTATGATTCTTGCGCCAGCGAATGTATGTTGCAAAGATTCCGAAAGCGCCGAACCAGCTTCCCACGATCAGCAGTGCAGTACCTATGTAAAACCACGGTGAGGCTTTCATTGGTGCGTAAAACGTATACAGCACGGTACTCTGGTTCGTTAAAATAGTAATCGTGGCCATAATGGTTCCGACAGCCATCAAGTAAAATCCGATCCAGCCGAGTATCCTTGCGGCAGGCGTAAGTTTACCGCCAAGTGTGCGCGCAACCCCTGAATATAGATAACCAATAATGAAAAATGTTGTAAAAACTAGTGCAAGCAGCACGCCATGTGCGGTGAGCAATTGATAATAGTTCAGCCAATTCGGTAATTGAATCCAGCCGCTCCGTTGCGCGACCTGCAGCAATCCGGCAATCGCACCAAGAAAAACAGCGAAAAAAGAAAATCCAATATGCGCTAGAATTAGATTAGAATCCTTCTTTTCAAATCGGAAATCGGTAAAAGCGTTGTTATGTCCGCCTGTTTCGGTGGTAGTAACGTTCGTACTCATGCTCCATTCCCCTTTCCTACACCGTATTTTTCACAATGACTCTTCCGTACATCGCCTGATGGCCGATTCCGCAATACTCATGGCACAAAAATAGGAACTCTCCCGGCTCGTTGAATGTCTGTGTATATTCCGCAACATGTCCCGGTATGAGCATCAAGTTGGTGGTTGTGCCTGGTATCATGAAGCCGTGGACAACATCCTTGCTTGTGATCTGAAAATGGACTGTAGCCCCTTTAGGAACAGTAATGGTATTAGGTTTATAGCCGAATGTGTAGGAGATGATCGTCGCCCTGTATTCGTTCGGGCCGATTTTCTTCAGTCCGGGGCTGTTAAATGGAGCAGTCGCTTCCACGTTTTCCGGTTTTATTGCCATGTTCATGCCGTTAGGCGGATTAAGACACATCGAGACGGCCATGATCCCTGTGACAGCGAGAAACACGACCAAGGCTCCTGTTCCGATGGCCAGCCAGATCTTTTCGTATTTAGGCATATTCAGCATACTGTTTCCCCTCGCTTCTAAACTTTAGTGATATAGAGATAAAAAACAATCAGCCATAACAGTAAGATGGAAGCTCCAATAATAGAAACGCCTGCAAACGTCCCTTTTAATCTTTCATCATAAGCGGCTGCTTCCTTATCTTTTGTACGATTATCCATTCAAACCTCTCCTTTTCTGTAGATCAAATAGCAGACTACTCAACAGTATGGACAGGACAGGATTTTTTATGCATCCCAAACGCTGAATTTGGAGCCCTTCCTTCTTTTTTGAAAAAAATGACGCATATCAGCGTTTCAATATCTTAATAGACAAAATATTCTATCCCTACAGGTAGGCAGCGAAAAAAGAGAACATCTGATATGATGTTCTTAGGAGTCTACTTAGGAGGGGATTTTTATGGCGAAGAAAGGACAAACTTTTGCGATACCCTCTTTTCATCTAATAGAAGAAAGAAGGAAAAGCAATAAAATGTAGCGAATAACTTTTAAATAAAAACATTTATAAGGAGGAAAAGTTATGGAGTTGCGCTTGTCAGGGAAAACTGCAATTGTTGTCGCATCCAGTCAAGGTCTTGGTAAAGCAATTGCCCGTCAGCTTGTGCTTGAAGGGGCAAATGTCATGATTACAAGCCGAAATGAGGAGAAACTGCAAGAGGTGGAGAAAGAATTACGTGATTTACATAAAGGAAAAGTGTCACATGTTCAAGCAGATATTACGAAGGTAGAAGATATTCATCGTCTTGTGCAAAAAACGGTAGACACTTATGGAACCATTGATTTATTAGTGAACAACGCTGGAGGACCTCCTGCGGGAACGTTTGAAACGATTAGCGACGAAGATTGGTATCATGCGTTTGAATTGAATTTGCTTAGCTATATCCGCATTATTCGTGAAGCGCTGCCATACTTAAAGGAAAAAGGAGGAAAAATTGTCAACATCGCTTCTTCCTCCATAAAAGAGCCGATTCCGGGGTTGCTTTTATCCAATACATTCCGTCTTGGCATCGTCGGTTTAACCAAAACATTAGCCGCAGAATTTGCGCCGTACAATATTTTAATTAATACGGTAGCGCCAGGACGAATTGCAACAGAGCGGGTCGCATTTTTAGACAAAATCAATGCGGAAAAACTAGGAATTTCGAAAGAGGAAATGGAAGCACGTATGAAAAGCACGATTCCTCTCGGCCGTTACGGTACACCGGAGGAATTTGCCAACGTCGTTACATTCCTTCTTTCAGAGGCAAACACATATATCACAGGTCAGTCTCTCATTGTTGACGGCGGGATGGTAAAAGCGATTTAACATAGTCCGAAAATACAACCGCTTTTGAAAAAAGAAAGATAGCGCCTTGGTTTATTTCCAAGGTACTTTTTTATGTTATGATAAACATGAATAAAATCCATGTAGGGAGGGGAAGAAAACATGAAAACAATCGGCTTTATCGGTCTAGGTGTAATGGGGAAAAGCATGGCGCGCAATTTGCTAAAAGCAGGCTATCCACTGCTTGTTTACACTCGGACAAAAGAGAAAGCGAAGGATCTGATTGAAGAGGGTGCAGTTTGGAAAGAAACAGTTGCTCAACTTGCAAAAGAATCGGATATTGTCATTACAATGGTTGGATATCCAAAAGATGTGGAGGAAGTATATTTTGGAGAAGAAGGCATACTGGCAAACGTGAAAGAAGGTACATATGTGATTGATATGACAACATCGACTCCATCGTTAGCTGAAAAAATTTATCAGGCGGCGAAAGAGCGAAATGTTCATGCGCTTGATGCTCCCGTTTCAGGTGGAGATATTGGTGCAAAAGAAGGAAAATTGACGATTATGGTTGGCGGAGATGAAGAAGTATTTTCTGCGTGCAAGCCGATTTTAGAAAGATTGGGAACGAACATTGTTCATCAAGGGAAAGCAGGAGCCGGTCAGCACACAAAAATGTGCAACCAAATTGCGATCGCATCCAACATGATCGGCGTTTGCGAAGCGCTTGCCTATGCGAAGCGTTCAGGATTGGATCCATTTAAAGTGCTAGAAAGCATCTCCCAGGGAGCGGCGGGAAGCTGGTCGCTGAGCAATTTAGCCCCTCGCATGCTTTCCGGCGATTTCAAGCCGGGCTTTTATGTGAAGCATTTTATTAAGGATATGAAAATTGCGTTAGAAGAAGCGGAAAAAATGAATTTGCAGCTGCCAGGGCTGGCGCTGGCAAAATCAATGTATGAGGAGCTGGCGAATGCCGGGGAAGAAAACAGCGGCACGCAAGCTTTATATAAACGCTACATCCAAGAATAAAGCGGCATCATCTTTGCGATGCCGCTTTATTGTTATTTATCTAAAAATATTGAATATTTATTTAAATGGGAGTATAGTAAAAATAAGGTTACATACTAACCGGTTAGTATAAAAGGGAGGGGGAAACGATGGATTTTTCCTATTCGCCTAAAGTCAAAGAGTTGATCAAAAAATTAAGCGCTTTTATGGAAGACTATATTTATCCAAATGAAAAGGTATATGAGGAGCAGCTAAATGCACAAGAATCCAGATGGTCCGGCGTTCCGCCAATTATGGAGGAATTGAAGGCAAAAGCGAAAAAAGAAGGGCTTTGGAATTTATTTTTGCCGGACAGCGAATACGGGGCAGGGCTGACGAACGTGGAGTACGCGCCGCTTTGCGAGATCATGGGGCGCTCTCTTATTGCACCGGAAGTGTTCAATTGCAGCGCTCCGGATACCGGAAATATGGAAGTGCTCGTCCGCTACGGCACAGAAGAGCAGAAACAAAAATGGCTCATTCCCCTTTTAAATGGGGAAATCCGCTCCTGTTTTTCCATGACGGAACCGGATGTAGCCTCGAGTGATGCGACAAACATCCGTGCGAGCATTGTTCGGGATGGCGACGAATATGTTATTACTGGACGAAAGTGGTGGTCATCAGGCGCTGGCGATCCGCGCTGCAAAATTGCCATTGTCATGGGAAAAACCAACCCGGACGCTCCAAAATATGAGCAACAATCGATGATTCTTGTACCGCTTGATACTCCAGGTGTGAAAATTGAGCGGATGCTTCCGGTATTTGGATATGACCATGCTCCGCACGGCCATGCGGAAATTACGTATGACCATGTCCGCGTTCCGAAAGAAAACATTATTTGGGGAGAAGGAAAAGGTTTTGCCATTGCCCAAGGACGTCTTGGTCCGGGAAGAATTCACCATTGCATGCGGCTGATCGGCGCGGCCGAACGGGCGCTTGAGTTGATGTGCCGGCGCGTGCAAAAGCGGGTTGCGTTTGGGAAACCGCTTGCAGAACACGGGGGCATTCGCGATTGGATTGCCCAGTCGCGTGTAGAAATTGAACAAGCGCGGCTGCTTACATTGAAGGCGGCATACATGATGGATACAGTCGGCAATAAAGCGGCGAAAAAAGAAATTGCCATGATTAAAGTGGTGGCGCCAAACGTTGCGTTAAAAGTGATTGACCGTGCGATTCAGGCATTTGGAGCAGCAGGAATCAGCAATGACTTCCCGCTTGCCGCGCAATGGGCGAATGCGCGCACATTGCGGCTTGCGGATGGGCCGGATGAGGTGCATAAAGAGCAAATCGCCAAATTAGAATTACGACAATATGAATAAAAAGGGAGAGAAGTAGAATGCATGTACTAGATTTGTTTAAAATACCTGGAAAAACGGCGATCGTTACCGGAGGAGGACGCGGATTGGGGGAACAAATTGCCATCGGCTTGGCGGAAGCAGGGGCTAACGTTGTCGTATGTTCCCGGAGAGTGGAAGCGTGCGAACAAGTAAAAGAGAAATTGGAACAGCTCGGCGTAAAATCGCTTGCATTAAAATGTGATGTCACGAATCCGAAAGATGTGAAGCGCGTTGTGCAAGCGACAGTCGATGAGTTTGGACGAATTGATATTTTGGTCAACAACAGCGGTGCGACGTGGGGCGCTCCCGCCGAAGAAATGCCGCTTGAAGCATGGCAGAAAGTCATTAACGTCAATGTGACCGGAACGTTTCTCATGAGCCAAGCGGTAGGCAAAGTGATGATTGAGCAAAAGAGCGGCAAAATTATTAACATTGCATCCGTTGCCGGACTGGGCGGAACAAATCCAGAAATATTAAACACGATCGGCTATAACACAAGCAAAGGGGCCGTTATTACATTTACGAAAGATTTAGCGGTCAAATGGGGGAAATACGGAATTCACGTCAATGCGGTCGCACCAGGTTTTTTCCCGACCAAAATGTCAAAGGCCATCCTCGATCGGGTCGGCGAAAAAATATTAGAAAATACACCGTTAAAACGATTCGGAGGGGAGGATGATTTAAAAGGCGCGGTATTGTTTTTAGCATCTCCTGCCTCTGATTTTGTGACCGGAGCGTTAATTGTTGTCGACGGCGGTAGCCATGCCTCAGGCGCTTAAAAAAGGGGGAAGGGGAAAAATTAAAGCGATTATCGTATTAAAAGACAGCAAGCAGGCGAGCGAAGAGGAGATTATTGCGCATTGCCGCCAAAATTTAGCCGCCTATAAAGTACCTCGCATTGTCGAATTCCGAGCCGAATTGCCAAAAACAAACGTCGGCGAGATTTTGCGCCGCGCTCTCCGCGAAGAGACGCTCCGTTCGAAATAAAAAATGCGCTCTTCCCAAACGGTCAAGCCCCATTGCCTGTTGTCAGACGGGCTTGACCGTTTTATGATAGAATGGCAATAAAACATGATAGAGGGAAAGGTGGAAGAGCGTGAAAGAAAAAATTATGGTGGCAAGCATCGCGCTATTTGAACAAAAAGGGTTTAGCGAAACTTCCATTCAAGATATTGTGGATATGCTTGGCGTGACAAAGGGAACGTTTTACTACTATTTTAAAAGCAAAGAAGAATTATTAATGGATATTCATCTTCGCTATATTGAAGGGCTGCTCGAAAAACAAAAAAACATTATGGATGATTCCACAAAAACGGTTAAAGAAAAAGTGTTTGAAATCGTCTACATGCTCATCCATAGCATCGAGAAACAAGGAAGACAGGCGCGCATTTTTTTCCGGGAAATGAAACATTTAAATGAAGAACATTTAAAGAAAATTGTGGAAAAGCGGGACTTGTTTCGTTACAACCTGCAATCGTTAATAGAAGAAGGAATGAGAAACGGCGAGCTCCGTGACGATTTTCCTCCTTCCATCGCAACGCTGACCGTTTTAGGAGCGGCAAACTGGAGCTACCAATGGTTTCGGCCTGATAGGGAATTGAGCGATTTCGAGGTAGCGAAACAGATGGTTGCGATCTTGCTGGAAGGAATGGCGAAAAAGTGAAAAGTACGGCTGCTTGGTGTTTGCATGCCAAGTAGCTTATTTGGAACATACTAACCAGTCGGTTGAAAAGAGGATAAAGGATGAATATGCCAAACGCTCGTAATGGAAAGGAGAAATTGCCATGACGGCGATCATTCCTGTACGTAAAGGAGAAGAGCTGCCTGTTGAAAAATTGACCGATTTTTTAAGAAAAACACTGCCGGATTTCCCAGAGGGCACGTTGCAAGTCAGACAGTTTTCTGCCGGACGTTCCAATTTAACGTATTTGCTCTCATGCGGAGAGTGGGAAGCCGTTTTGCGGCGGCCGCCGTTTGGCCCCGTTCCGCCGAAAGCGCATGATATGAAGCGGGAAAGCACATGGCTGACGGAAATTCATCCAATTTTTCCGCTGGCGCCGAAACCGTTATTATTTTGCGAGGATGAATCGATTATTGGCAGCCCATTTTTTGTGATGGAGCGGCGCCGTGGCGTCGTGCTAGATACGGAGTTCCCGGCGCACATCGCTCCTACAGAAGAACGATGCCGGAAAATCTCGGAAACGATGGTTGATACGCTTGTACAAGTACATCAGCTTGATTATACAAAAACTCGTCTCATCGAGATGGTGAAGCCAGAAGGATTTATGGAACGGCAAGTACATGGCTGGATTCAGCGCTATGAACGGGCAAAAACGGATGAAATTAAAGAAGTGGAAGCGCTGACGAAATGGCTTGTGAGTCACATTCCGGAAAACAACGAAGCGACGATTATCCACTATGATTATAAATTAAACAACGCGCTGTTTGCCGAAGATGATGTCACGCAAATGGCCGGCTTGTTTGACTGGGAAATGTCCACCGTCGGTGATCCGCTTGCCGATCTGGCTGTGGCGATGAGCTACTGGATGGAAAAGGACGATCCGCCGCAGTTGAAAAACGGATTTGGCAAAGCGCCGGTCACCGTTTATCCCGGCTTTTATACGCGCGAGGAATTTATTCAGGCATACGCAGAAAAAAGCGGACGGGATATTTCGAATATGCACTTTTATTTGACTTTTGCTTATTTTAAACTCGCTGTCATCGCCCAGCAGATTTATTATCGCTACCGCCGCGGGCAGACGAATGATGAACGCTTCCGCGATTTTGGGAAGTTTGTTCAGTCACTCGTCCAACACGCATGGCAGTTAGCAATGCGCTGAGGTGAATCCATGGCAAAAGTACATGTCGTCTTTCGCAAAGAAGATATTGATGAAACAGCTTTAACAGACGGAAAAATAGCGGTCGTGTTCGACATTTTGCTCGCTACTTCCACGATTACCGCAGCCCTGTCGTTTGGCGCTGCTTCTGTCATTCCGGTGCGAAATGCAGAGGAAGCGCGGGAAAAAGCCCGTCTCCTTCCAAACGGGAGCTATGAGCTTGTCGGCGAATACGAAGGCCGGACGATTGACGGTTTTCGTTCTCCGGCTCCGCTTTTTTTGCAAAAGTTCTGTCCGGGAAAAACGATTATTTTATCAACGACAAATGGCACGGTGGCGATCCGCAAGGCGATGCATGCCAATCATCTTTACGTCGGGAGCCTAATGAACGGACCAGCGCTCAGCGAGCATATTTGCCGACGGCATGCGTCGGAAACGATTGTCGCGATCTGTTCCGGTTCATCGGGGCGATTTTGTTTAGAAGATTTTTACGGGGCAGGCTATTTTCTTTCCTGCCTACTGCAAAACGGTGTTTCTGCCCGCGACTTGTCCGACAGCGCCATGGCGGCGTGGCTCTTTTATGAAAAATACAAGACGGAAAACGTGGGGAAAACGGTGCTTGCCTCTTCGCGGGTCGGGCAGTGGATGACGGCGCACGGCCTGGAACGGGATATCGATTATATTAATCAGCACGGCGCACTTTCCGTTGTTCCCGTATTTGAAAAAACAGAATTGGGGGGAGAAATTCATGATGCAATGAGGCGGTCATTTTCTATATGAAGAGGCTCGTTGCCCATTCAAGCAAAGAAAAACAGTGGGTGTTTTGTTTATCGCACCCACTGTTTTTCCTTTATGTATCGCTCTAAACGGTTGAGTCCTTCTTTCAGCACATCAAAGGAATACGCGTACGAAAGGCGCACATATCCTTCGCCATATTCGGAAAAAGCGCTGCCGGGAACGAGCGCAACGCCGGCTTTATGGACCACATCAAGGGCAAAATCAAAAGATGAGAGACCGAACGAAGCGATCGATGGAAATAAGTAAAAGGCGCCATCAGGCTTTTCCACTTGAAGCCCCATGCCGACAAGGCGATCGTACGCATATTCCATCCGCTGTTTATATTGGTTGCGCATCGCCTCCGCGTCATTTTTTCCTGCCGTTAAAGCGGCCAGCGCCGCCTTTTGCGACACTGAAGAGGTGCAGGAAACGCTATATTGGTGCACTTTAATCATATGTTTCGTTACAAAAGAAGGAGCGAATACGAACCCGATGCGCCAGCCTGTCATCGAGTGTGATTTGCTCAACCCATTGATCACAATCGTTTGGTCGCGCAGCCATTTAGCGATGGAATGGTGTCTGCCATGGTATACAAGCTCGCTATAAATTTCATCGGAAACAATCCAAATCGGCCGCCCTTTTACTAATTCGGCGATTTCCCGCAGCGCTTGTTCCGATAAAGTGACCCCTGTCGGGTTTGAAGGGTACGGGAGCACAATGCAGCGGGTCCGCTCATTTAAATAAGGAGCGATTAATTCTGCCGATAGGCGAAATCCATTGGAACGTGTATCGACATATATTGGTTTTGCCCCGCATAGTTGAATGAGCGGTCCGTATCCGGGATAGACGGGACCAGGTAAAATTACTTCCGTACCTTCTTCTAAAATGGTGCGGAAGGTAATGTCAATCGCTTGGCTTGCCCCGACGGTCGCAATCACCTCATCCGGTTCATACGATAATCCGTACTTTTCAGCAACAAAACGGCATGCAGCTTGCCGCAGTTCGAGAAAACCAGCATTATGGGTGTAGGCGGTAAAATTGGCGGCAATCGCTTCTTTTCCTGCTTCTTTGACATGTTCCGGCGTCGGAAAATCAGGTTGTCCAATCGTTAATGAAATTAAATCAGGATGGTCTGCCACCATGTTAAAAAATTTTCGTATTCCTGATATTTCTATATTTTTTACGCGAGAATGAATCAAATGTTCCACTCATCGTCATCCTTCCGTTGTGATCGTTTGTTCTCATTTTACCATGTTTGTGGATGAAGGTGAAAAATAAAAGTGAGTCCCCTTCGTTTCTTATTAGAACATTGACGAGAAAGGGACTCACCTTATTTGACGATATGACTCTGGCGTTTCACACTCCAACATGTTTCTCTCCTTTAATTACGCACCGTATTTTTTTAGAAGCTCATTATATTGGGTGGAAAGTTCGAAAAAGAGGGCCTTGTTTCGTGCGATAAGAGCTTCATCAATTTTTTCCATTAACTTTTGTTTTTGAAACTGAAAGATTGCCTGCTCTAGCACTTTCTCGGCCAGCGGACCATAGCTGTTTTTCTCCTCCGTTTGGTTAAATAAAATGGCGCCTTCGTGAGGATACTGTTTTTCATACATATGTGATTCCTCCCTATTTGGGAACTGATAAGTCCCCTTTTTTATATTATCATCATTTTTTACAAAAAAAGTAAAGAAAATTTTGATAAATATTTTTTGTCAATTTTTTTCTTTACGCCATATACATATCCCTTTTTTAGTTGGGATATAACCGTTTTTCGGTTATCATAAGTAAAGGAAGCAAACTATGGACAATAAGGTGGTTTCTATGATCCGAACGTGCGTTGTTACAAAAGATTTTGAGGTTATATATGATGTTGCGCTTCCATTTGTAAACAGTGCCGATGTTTCCTGGTATTGGGTGGATTTTCATGAACCAACAGAAGACGAGGCAAAGTTGCTTGCCGATTTCTTTCACTTCCACCCGCTGGCGATTGAGGACTGTTTGGAGTATGTGCAGCGGCCAAAACTCGATTTTTATGATCGGTATTTGTTTGTTGTGTTGCATGCCATTGAAGGAAACTCTCTTGAAGCAGAGGAAGTGGATTTGTTTGTCGGGCAAAATTTTATCGTTTCGTTTCATAAGCAATCGATTCACGCCGTAAACGAAGTATGGACGCGAATTCAACACGAGGATGACTTCCAGCAGGGCCCTTTTCATATCATGTACCGCATTATCGATAAGCTTGTCGATGACTATTTTCCGCCGATTTACCATATTGAAGATGTATTGAATGAATTAGAGGAAAATACGAATGATGAGACGATTGAAGAAATTATTGAAAAAGTGTTTGATATTCGCAGCGACTTATCGAAGCTGCGCAGAACGATTGTGCCGATGCGCGATTTATTGTATCGAATTATTCATTCTGACCGCCTGCAGAGGATGAAAGAGCGGCAATTGTATTTTCATGACATTTACGACCATTTATTGAAACTATCAGAAATGATTGAAACGAACCGCGAGATTACGTCAGATATTCGCGATAGCTATTTGTCGTTAAACTCAAACAGAATGAATACGATCATGATGACATTAACCGTCATTACGACGATTTTTATGCCTTTGACGTTTATTTCCGGCATTTACGGAATGAATTTTGATTATATGCCGGAACTACATTGGAAATACGGTTATTTTGCCGTTCTCGGGGTGATGGCCTTCATTGCGATTTCGATGTCTTTCTGGTTTAAACGGAACGGCTGGTTCCGGTTTCATAAGGGCATGAAAGATAAGCGGTGATGGAAGCGTCTGATGGCAGTGCTTCTTGAGTATATTATGATATAAAAAAGAAAAGTACATAAAGGAGAGGGAAAATGAAACGGATTGCGGTTATCGGACAGTCAGGGGATATTCCTGACGAGGTGCGACATATCGCAGAAGAAGTGGGAGCAGAAATCGCCAAGCGCAACGCTGTTTTATTGACAGGCGGAGGGAGCGGTGTCATGGAGGCGGCATCGAAAGGAGCGAAAGAAGCAGGGGGGCTTGTCGTCGGCATTTTAGCGGGCGATCGCGTCGATGTCGCAAATGATTATATCGACATTCCCATTACAACAGGCCTTTATTTTGACTTTCGCAGCCTCATTCTTGTTCATTCCGCCGATGCACTCATTATGATCCGCGGCGGAAACGGAACGCTGGGCGAATTATCGGCGGCCTATATGAATAAAAAACCAGTGGTGATTATCGAAACGACTGGGGGATGGGCCGCTAGAATAAAAGAGGTTGCTTATGAAGGCGGTTATTTAGACGAGCGTCGTACGGTGGAAATCGCCTTTTGCCGCTCGGCAAAAGAAGCAGTAGAACTGGCATTTCAGCGAATGGAAGAGCCGATCGATGTGATGAAAAATACGGGACGAATCGGTGATTAATCAGCAGGAACGGTTGTATGAAACAGGCCGTCAGTTTCATATATATGTATGGTAGAAGAGCGTCAGAAAGGGGGAAGCTGATGGCCAAAGGCATCTGGGGAGTAGATTCGTCTCAGGTTGTAACTGAACAACTGTTTCAATGCGTAAAAAACGAACTTGGCTACCCAAAATTTTGGGGGCGTTATTTATCGGATGTCCCGAATGTTTCCGATGGCTTGACGAAAGAAGAAATTACACGTATTAGAAACTATGGGATAAAAGTGCTGCCTATTTATAATGCGTTCCGTGAAGCAGTTGGATATGTCAACGGACAAGTGGCGGCGCGCAACGCAATATTTCATGCGAGACGCCTCGGCATTCCAAAAAATAAGGTGTTATTTGCAAATATTGAAGATTTTTTTGCCGTTGATGCATCTTGGATTGCCGCCTGGGTGGAAACGCTGTATCCGACAGGGTATCGCCCAGGATTGTATGCCGATCCGACGAAAGGGAATTTCGCGGCTGCTTATTGTGAGGCGGTACAAAGAAACAATCAAGTGGCCGTGCAAGCGATTATTTGGAGTTCGGCGCCAAGACCGGGGACGACAAAAGAACAAAAAGCGCCAAGATATCAGCCGGCCTCACCGAATTGCAGTGCAAACGTTTGGGCTTGGCAATACGGCCGCGATGCCGGAGAGTGTCCGGTGGATACCAATTTGGCGGATCGCCGCCTCCTTGATTTTTTGTATTGAACCAAAGCCCTCGCCGCATTCTCCTATAATATGCGAAGCATTTAGGAGGGGAGGTTCACTTGCCGGATAGTTGTGGCTGTTTCGCTGCAACTATTTTTTATGCTATTTCTTATTGCCACAGGGAAGCAGGGGAGGAGCGGATGATATCGAAGCGTTGAAAAGTATTTTTTATTTTATGTCTTCAACGCTATAATGATTATAGGTTATATCGACTATTTAAATTAGGAAGGAAGTATGAACCAATGCCGGAAAAATCACCTATTTTGCTGGAAAGTGGGACGAATGAATTAGAAATTATTGAGTTTTTACTTGGTGATCAGCGTTTCGCCATCAATGTGATGAAAGTAAGAGAAATTGTGACTCCCCTTCCAATTACGAAAATTCCTCATTCCCATCCTTATATGGAAGGGATTATTGAGCTTCGCGGGGAAGTGTTGCCGGTTATCGATTTAGCAAAAGCGCTTCATTTTCCTGCTTCCGTCCACCCTGAGAATGACAAGTTTATCGTGGCAGAATTCAATAAACAAAAGATTGTATTTCACGTGCATAATGTAACGCGCATTTATCGCATTTCCTGGACGCAGATCGAAAAGCCGTCGCAAATGTACCAAGGCTTAGAAGGGCAAGTGATCGGCATTGTCAAAGTGGAAGGGCAAATGCTTTTGTTTTTGGATTTTGAAAAAATCATGGTTGATATGAATCCGGATTTAGGCGTAAACATGCAGCAAGTCAAAAAACTTGGAAAGCGGGAGCGTTCACAAAAAAAGATCATCGTCGCTGAAGATTCTCCATTATTGCGAAAGTTGCTTCACGAAACATTATCGGAAGCTGGCTATGAACGCGTCGAATTTTTTGAGAACGGGGCAGAAGCGCTTGATTATTTGCAATCGGTTGTGGCCAACGGAAAAGATATTACAGAAGAAGTGCAACTTGTCATTACTGATATTGAAATGCCGCAAATGGATGGTCATCATTTTACAAAACGGATTCGGGAAGATGATAGGTTAAAGAAACTTCCTGTCATCATTTTCTCTTCTCTTATTACTGACGATCTTCGCCATAAAGGAGCGAAAGTCGGCGCAACAGCCCAAGTAAGCAAGCCGGAAATTGGTGAGCTGATCGAGATGATTGACAGCTATATTTTATAACGCCGCTGTGAGATGAAAAGTGTTAATCCTTACCATTACCAAACTCGCTGTCTGGCAGAAAAATAAGGAGGGGGAGCGGATGAATCAGTATGTAGCGCAATTTGTAAATAACATTCGGGAACAGCTAAAGCGGTGGAAAACAGAGCAATCTGTTTCCCGCGAGGAGCTGCTCCGCTTCCTCCATTCCGCGGCAAGAACAGCAACCATTATCGGAGGGGATGATATTGAGGAAAAGGCGCGTCAGCTTTTCAATGAATTGAAAGAGCAGCTGCAACAAAAGTGGACGGTAGACGAGGTAGCCTCCTATATTTTTCCCGTAATGAAACTTTGTTACGTGAAGGAGGAAGAACCTTTTGCTGTTGCGGGTATTGCCGAGGAAACTAGTTCAGGCGATGCCCCGACGATCTGGCTTGTTGGAGACGACATCCTATTTTTTATGTACATCAAAGAAGGTCTTAAGCAAGTGGGATGGCAAGTTGCTGAAGTGCCACAAATCGAGAAAGCACTTTCCTTTGTCTACGAGGAGCCTCCGGACTGCATGGTGATCGATGTTTGCGAGAAGGAACTGCAAAACCTTCATCTGCTTCAGCTGTTGGAAAATGCACAAAAACAACTGTTTATACCGATCGTGATGATTAGTGACGACCACCGGAAAGAAATGCGGTTAAAAAGTTATCAGCTGGGAGCGAACGATTTTATTGCTAAACCGTTTGCCATCGATGAATTGATCGTGCGAATGTACCGCTTATGGAAGAAGAAAAAAAGGATCGACCAATTGGTGTTGGTAGATGAACTGACACAAGTATATAATCGTAAATATTTAAAAAAAGCGTATGAAAGCTTAAGCAGCGATTTGGAGAGGTTTCATGAACTAAGTTGCATAGCGATGCTCGATTTAGATCATTTTAAACAAATTAATGACCGTTTTGGTCATCTCGTCGGCGATATCGTGCTCCAGGAATTTGCCCGCTTTCTTTGCCGTAAGACGCGGATAGGGGATACCGTCGTCCGCTTTGGCGGCGAGGAGTTTATTGTTTTATTGCCAAAAACAGCGGTCGGCGATGCTTTACGCGTGGTCGAGCGATTGCGGAATGATTTTAGCACGCATTTGATTGAAACAGAAGGCCGGCAAATTTCTTGCACGTTCTCAGGCGGGATTGTTGAAATCAATGATCCTTCTAAGCCGCTGGAATATTGGCTGGAGTTGGTGGATCAAGCTCTATATGCCGCAAAGCAACAAGGAGGAAACTGCATAACGGTCGCTAAGCCTGCGGATGAGCGCTGCTGAAAAAGGATCGAAATGTAGTAGATGAATCTAATATTTAAGCTTCGCTTTGTCAAGACAGAAAAACGGCTCCCGACTTTCGGAAGCCGTTTTTAGTAGCTTTCGCCAAGCCGTTTAAATACTGGTTTTTGCTGTGGTTGTTTTCGTTTCGGAGGAGTTTCGCTGATCCCGGTGTAGGCTTGCAGCAACGCTTTCGCTTGGGATAGAGGCATTCTTGTGACAGGATTGCGGTAGGAATCATCCAGTGCTCCAAGATGCGGAAGTGTCGAAAAGTCTATTTTTGTCGGAGGAATATGAAAATAGTAATCACCGACAGAAACAAGCACGTCGGATTGCTGTTGGCTATATTTTGGATTGCGGGAAAAGTGAAGGCCGATTTTTTTTGCCTTTCCTTCTTGCAGCAGCTTTTCAATCGCTTTTTTCTTCAAAAGGTAGAGAAAAGAAGGATTTAATGCCGTTTTGGCATGACGATTGACGGTAAAAATGGCTTTTGCTATGTTGTCCACCGTCAGTTCTAACGGTTTCATCAACCTATCTCCTTTTTATTTATTTTATTTTTTATTATACAAAATGAACATATGTTTACAACAGGTGAGAAGGGAATGCCGCCATGAGCTCATGAAACAACCTCTATAGCGGTGCTGGACGGTTGTTTCCGCTGCTGATTCATCTTTTATGTGCGATGCTGCAATGTAAAAACGGTCAGTTCCGGCGGCGACAAAAAGCGGAGCGGTACCCTTGTTGTTCCAAGCCCACGGTTTACATATAACGTTAAATGGCGAATACGGTAAAATCCTTCATAATATTTTTCCGACAGCGGCGGGGTGATTAACGGACCGATAAACGGAAGCTGGATTTGCCCGCCGTGGCTATGCCCGGATAGTTGCAAATGAACAGGATAGCGGCTTGTTTGTATGGCACCGTCCGGCTCATGCAACAGCACGATCGTATAAGTAGAGTCGGGAATCGACTCGACCATCTTCGCGAAGTTTGGCCTGCCAAGCATCATATCATCGCTGCCGGCGATGGCGATGAACCGCCCATGCTGTCGCCGAATGAGAACGTGCTCATTGACAAGCATGTGAAAACCGGCTTTCTCCATAATATGGCGATATATATCGGTTCCATATCCACCGTGGTCATGGTTTCCGTAAATGCTAAATTTTCCGAGCGGAGCGCGAATGTGGGAAAGTGCGTCGGTAATCGCACCAATGTGTGGATACTTGTTTGGCTCATGCAGCAAATCTCCGGTAAACACTACGATATCGGGCTGTAATTCGTTTATTTTCGCGATCGTATGGTGAAAGCGTTGCAATCCGTAATAATGCCCTAAATGAACATCGCTAAATTGCAACAGTTTTGTCCCGGTAAACTCTTTTGGGATCAGCGAATGGGAAATAATATGGTGGGTAACGGTTAATTGCGCCGGCTCAATAAAACGGGCGTAACCATAGCTGGATGTCGTTGACAATATTCCGCCGACGCCGGTAAGAATCATTTTTTTTAAAAATGTGCGCCTGTTCATTTTTACGGTTTCCAAATGTTCCATCATCATGCCGTCCTTTCACAATTAGTTTTATTATAGCGGAAAATAAAAGAAAAGAACAATAGGATAAAAATAATGTTAGAAAATTCGCTACTTTTATAGTAAGATGAAGATGAATGAATAATCAGTCATTTTATATTTATAAAGGAGGAGAAACATGAACGGAAAAGTCATTATTATCACCGGCGGTTCGAGCGGGATGGGGAAGTATATGGCAAAGCGATTTGCCGCAGACGGCGCCAATGTCGTTATTACCGGAAGACGGCTCGAAGCGCTTGAAGAAGCGAAAAAAGAGATTGAATCGCCGAACGGAAAAGTGCTGCCGATACAAATGGATGTGCGCGATCCGGAGTTAGTGGCGGAAATGGTCAAACGGACGGATGCGGAGTTTGGCAGAATTGACGCACTCATCAATAACGCGGCGGGCAATTTTATTTGTCCGGCGGAAAAGCTATCGATTAATGGCTGGAATAGCGTCATCAACATTGTATTAAACGGTACATTTTATTGCAGCCGCGAGGTCGGGAACTACTGGATTCAACGAGGCCAAAAGGGCTCGATCATCAACATTGTTGCTACATATGCTTGGCATGCCGGCGCAGGGGTGATTCATTCCGCAAGTGCGAAAGCGGGAGTATTGGCGATGACAAGAACGCTAGCTGTTGAATGGGGGAAAAAATACGGATTCCGCGTTAATGCGATTGCTCCTGGACCGATTGAGCGGACGGGAGGAGCAGAGAAGCTGTGGGAATCAGAGGAAGCGGAAAGGCTGACGATTGAAAGCGTTCCGTTAGGGCGTCTTGGCACACCGGAAGAAGTCGCCGCTCTTGCTGCTTTTCTGCTCTCGGATGATGCGGCTTATATCAATGGGGAATGCATTACGATCGATGGAGGGCAATGGCTCAATCGGCGCCCGTTTTAACATAAAGGTAGGAAAACGAACGCCTTCGAAATGAGAAGAAGCGTAAAGTAGTTCTTGCGTGTCGCTTCTACCCCCACACTTTAAACGAAGCGAAGTGGAGGGCAGTTCACATGGAAAAGCGGTTTCCTAAGGGCAGGGAACCGCTTTTTGTTTTGGCGACATGGACGAATGCTTATTTCATGCAAACATTTTTTAGATAGGATAGTCTTCACGATGCAGTTATCGAAGGTGGACGTATGATATAATGAAGACAAAGAGGGTGTATGCAAAAGAGGTGAGCAAGGTGGACGCGTTGGATGTAATGGCGAATTTGCAGCAAGTTTTTCCATACTATCAGGCAATTTTTAGCGCTGATGAACATTGTGTCATTGGCTATGAAGTATTAGGAAGATATCAGTCTGAAACAGAAGTTGTCAGCTTAGGTTCGTTTTTTCACGATGATACAATACCGGAAGAATTCCGTTTAGAAGTAGATGAAGTGGTAACCAAAAAAGCGCTTGATTATTTTCTCTCCCTCGATGATTACACACCGCTTATTTTTTTGAATCGTGATGCGAATTTATTGATGCTTGACCGTGCCGATTCATTTTTGCAGCTGCTTCTTCAATATGAAACAAGAGGGTTGTCGCTGGAACGCGTTGTGCTCGAAATTAATGAGCAGCATTTTAAAGGAGATTTAGATCAGTTAAGCCATTTATTAACCTATATCCGTACATATGGAGTAAAAGTTGCGGTAGACAATATCGGAGAGCATAGCAGCAATTTAGAAAGAATCGGCGTGCTGTCACCAGATATTTTGAAAATTGATTTGCGTCAATTGCGAAAAACTTCTGTTCATCAAGCGTATCAGGACATTGTGTATTCTATTTCGCTGCTAGCCCGCAAAATCGGCGCTACGCTTTTATACGAAGATATCGAAACCTCTTTTCAATTGCAATACGCGTGGCGAAACGGCGGCCGTTATTACCAAGGGTACTATTTGGCGAAACCTTCTCCGGAATTGGTGCCGCGCGATATGTTAAAGGAACGTCTGCGTCAGGAATGCCATCATTTTATCCAGCAGGAAAAGAAAAAGCTAGAAACGCTTTATCATATTTCCGAGCAGTTTCAGCAGCGGCTGACGGCGCTTTTGGCCAAATATAAGAAAGTCGCTGATTTTAATGAGCTGATTTCACTTTTGGCGAATGAGCTGAATGACGTTTGTTTCCGCATTTATGTTTGCGACGAGGATGGTTTTCAGCAGTCCGCCAATATGTTTAAGCGCAACGGCCGCTGGGAGCTTGAGCCGCAATATTATATGAAAAATTGGAGCTGGCGGCCGTACTTTTTAGAAAATATTATTCGCATGCGCTCCCGCAAACGGGGAATTTTATCCGATTTATACGCCGACATCGAAACCGGGGAAACGATCCGCACGTATTCGTATCCAATTGACGATCGGCACTACTTGTTTATTGATTTATCGTATGATTACTTATTCGAACACGACGCTCATTATTAAAGGTGGGTATAAAATTTTTTCCTCGTGGCAAAGTAAGCATGAGGTGAAGAAACAATGGCACAACTGATGTTTGTATTGTCCATCCTTGTCGTTTTTATTGCCGTTATCGGATTTGTCTACACGTACCGTCTCGGCCGCCAGCAAAAATGGCAGGAAGAACTCGATGGCCCGATCCCAAAGGGCGTGCAGCAGCATATCTTTTTGCGCAATCCTGTTTTCTTAGCGTATTTGCTTCCGATTTTGCTGGCGGTAATTGTCATTTTTTATTTGGCGATACGCTACGGGTATGGCAAATAAGCAATGGAGCAGTCCTATTAAGGAGTGCTCTTTTTTTGTTTATCGTTATATAAATGGCTATGCGTAAGTGAATAAAACCAAATGTGCTCGGGCGGCGGACAATAAAACCTTTTACGAGGAAGGAAGGGTTTTTTTCATGACTTTTTTCCGTTTTCATGGAATATATATGAAATAAAGATTGCAAAGGGGGAATAAAAAATGGCAAAGCCGGTGCAGGAAACATTATCGCATGAAGAGCAACGATTGCTTTTGGAACTTTTGTTTGCACAACGATATGCATTAGAGCTTGTTTGCTGTGAGCTGGCTGATATCGAAAATGGGGATAAGCAGGTAGATGCAAAGCGATATCAACAGCTTTTGCGTTTATATGACCGTCTTCTTCAGGAAACATAGAATTTTACATAGGACTATCGCTTCGTTAGTAAGCGATAGTATTTTTTTTATGGGAGGCAATAAAATATGATAAACTGAAGAGGGGAAACGCTAAAAAGAGAAAGGCGGAAGACAAGCATGACAGTTTTGGAAAACAAAGAATTTGCCAAGATGACGGTGGCGCAGTTTCTTATTCCTTCCGATAAAGTAGCGCACGTCCAGCTTGGGAACTATTTAGACCACGCGTTATTAGTATTAACAAAAACCGGTTACTCCGCTATTCCTGTATTAGACACTTCCTATAAACTCCACGGATTAATTAGCATGACGATGATTATGGATGCGATTTTAGGATTGGAACGCATTGAATTTGAGCGGCTCGAAACGATGAAAGTCGAAGAAGTGATGAATAAGGACATTCCGCGTCTTTTATTGGATGATGATATCGTTAAAGGAATTGGACTGATTGTCAACTATCCGTTTGTTTGTGTAGAAAATAAAGATGGCTATTTTGAAGGGATTTTTACGAGACGAGAAATACTGAAACGATTGAGTAAACAACTGCGGAAGCTTAATGATAAACCATATTAAAAATAAGCTGGACGATAAGCAGAAAGGTAATGGTGTGCAATAAAAATTGCAGCTGTTTTTGATTCATCTTTTGCGCGACTCGTACCGATAATTGTGCGCCGATGAATGATCCAACCGCTAGGAACGGAGCGATATGCCAGTTGACATGACCATTGTATAAGTAGGATGTCAGCGCTCCGAAGCAGCTAATAAAAGTTTGAAATCTTGTAAACGCAATGGCAGATAGGTAATCCATGCCGATGCGCAAATAAGCATACATGAGCATTGTTGCTTGGCCTGGTCCAAACATTCCGTCATAGACGCTAATGCCGTAAAGAATAGGATATAAGGTTTTAGGGAGAGCAGGAGCCGATGCTGCTTGCTCAGGCTGTTTTTTGAAAGCTTGCAAGCATAGTGCGAACATTAACAAAATAATAGCGATGATGGTCATCGTTCGTTCAGACAGCAATGAGGCGATGGCTCCTCCTGTTGCTCCTCCACCGAGACTAATAGGAATGATGAGCAACAACTGTTTCCAACGAATGCTTTGCTGGCGAAATAGGATGAAGAAGCTGGAAAACGAGCTGATTGTATTGGAAAACTTGGCGGCGGAAATGGCCTGATGGATAGGAACACCGATCATAAGCAGAACGGGCATTCCAATAAGGCCGCCGCCAGCTAATGTACCAACGAATGAAGTAGCAAACCCAACGAGGAATAAGCATGGCGAACCGATGACGAGAGATACATGGCTTATCAGCTCGGAAGCAGCATGGCACCTTCCACAAGTACAAGCCTTCCAGAAGGTGCTGCAAAATTTTGTTCCATGAATTTATGCTTATGCTTGTCACGATGATCTCTGTTTTGCTAAAGTAAAAAAGAATACAGATGTAAAGGAGGATGTCGCCCATGAAGATGATGGATGCAAATGAAATTATTTCTTTTATTCAAAACAGCAAAAAATCAACGCCTGTTAAAGTATACATAAAGGGAGACCTAGAAGGAATCGATTTTGGTCCAAGCGCGAAAACATTTATTACAGGGAATACCGGCGTTATTTTTGGCGAATGGCAAGAAATTCAAGCGGTGCTGGAAGCCAATAAAGAAAAAATTGAGGACTATGTCATTGAAAATGATCGCCGCAATTCCGCGATTCCGCTTCTTGATTTGAAAGGAGTAAAAGCGCGCATTGAGCCGGGCGCCATTATTCGCGATCAAGTTGAAATTGGCGATAACGCGGTTATTATGATGGGAGCTGTCATTAACATCGGCGCCGTTGTCGGTGAAGGAACGATGATTGATATGAATGCGGTGCTTGGCGGCCGCGCAACGGTCGGAAAGAACTGCCATGTTGGCGCTGGCGCCGTTTTGGCAGGGGTCATTGAGCCGCCTTCCGCTAAGCCGGTTGTTGTGGAGGACGACGTTCTTATTGGCGCAAACGCCGTTATTTTAGAAGGCGTCACGGTTGGCAAAGGTGCGGTCGTGGCTGCCGGCGCTGTTGTCGTTGAAGATGTGCCGCCGTATACGGTGGTGGCTGGGGTGCCGGCGCGCGTGATTAAGCAAATTGATGAAAAAACAAGAGCAAAAACAGAAATTAAACAAGAACTTCGCCAGTTATAAACATAACCAAACATGAAAGCTGTCCCATCTTTGGGTCAGCTCTTTTTGCAAATGAAGGGGGATTCTATATGTCATCCATTAGTCCGTTTGTCGCGATTCGCCGCGATCTGCATAAAATTCCGGAGCTAGGGTTTCAAGAATTTAAGACGCAGCAATATTTATTGCGTTATATTCATACGTTGCCGCAAGAACGTTTGGAGATCAAAACGTGGAAAACCGGGATTTTTGTAAAAGTAAAGGGGACAGCGCCGCGAAAAATGATCGGCTACCGCACTGATATCGACGGCCTGCCGATTAAAGAGGAAACGGGGTTGCCATACAGCTCGGAGCACGAGGGAAATATGCATGCGTGCGGTCATGATATGCATATGAGCATCGCACTCGGAGTGCTCACCTATTTCGCAAACCACCCGATCCAAGACGACCTATTATTTATTTTCCAGCCGGCAGAGGAAGGACCAGGCGGGGCAAAACCGATGCTCGAAAGCGATATCATGCAAACGTGGAAGCCGGATATGATTATCGCGCTGCATATCGCCCCGGAATATCCGGTCGGCACGATTGCAACGAAAGAAGGTTTGCTGTTTGCCAATACATCGGAACTATTTATTGATTTAAAAGGGAAAGGAGGACACGCCGCGTTTCCACACTTAGCGAACGATATGGTCGTGGCCGCCTGCGCGCTTGTCACGCAGCTTCAGTCTATCGTCGCCCGGAATGTCGATCCTCTTGATAGCGCGGTGATTACGATAGGCAAAATTTCCGGCGGGACAGTGCAAAATGTGATTGCCGAGCGCGCCCGTTTAGAAGGAACGATCCGCACCTTGTCGGTCGATGCGATGAAAAAAGTGAAAGAGCGAATTGAAGCGATGGTTAATGGAATAAAAATCGCATATCAATGCGAGACGGAAATTGACTATGGTGCGATGTACCATCAAGTGTATAACGATCCGCAGCTGACGGCGGAATTTATCCAGTTTGCCGAAAGTTATCCAGAGATGCAGTTGATCCGCTGCAAAGAAGCCATGACAGGCGAAGATTTTGGCTATATGCTTGCGGAAATCCCGGGGTTTATGTTTTGGCTTGGTGTTGATTCGCCTTATGGACTGCATCATGCGAAACTGGCGCCAAATGAAGCGGCGATCGATCGGGCCATTGCCTTTTTGACATCGTATATTTCGTGGAAAGGAAACAACGGTTAATGGTATAGTTCCACCTTCATTAAGGCACATTATGTATGTGAGGAGGTGGAGTGCTATGGCAAAAATTGGGGTAGAGCATTCGCTAACGGCTGTCCAAGAAGCGTTAAAAGCGAGAGGACATGAAATCGTTCCGCTTCGCGGGGAAAATGATGTGAAGGGCTGCGACTGTTGCGTCATTACAGGCCAAGATGCCAATGTAATGGGAATTCAAAATGCGATGACTGCTGGTCCTGTCATCGAAGCAAGCGGCCTGACAGCAGAAGAAATTTGTCAAAAAGTAGAAGAAAAATTGCGTTAATCGTTGACGGGCTGTCCGTACCAACAGCCCGTTTTTTAGAGCAAATAATTTTTATTTTTATCGTAACTAATAATATACTGAAAATAAAATAAGGTTGTTTAAACGGAACAATATTAGGGTATACCAAATTTGGATATACAAGGTAATGAAGAATAACTTTCTTTTTAAATTAATTATCATTTAATATTGACTAAAAATAATAATATCATTATAATATTACTTGGTGGCAGGTTAGGTTGCTCCACTGAAAACACTATTGAAAAAAAGAAAATGGAGGGATACATATGGCAGAGCGTATGGTAGGAAAACAAGCACCTCGCTTCGAAATGCAAGCAGTATTGCCAAACGGCGACTTCGGACGTGTCAGCCTTGAAGAAAATATGAAAAACGGCAAATGGACTGTGCTCTTCTTCTATCCAATGGATTTCACGTTCGTATGCCCGACAGAAATCACGGCAATTTCTGACCGCTATGATGAGTTTGAAGATTTAGATGCCGTTGTGATCGGCGTATCAACAGACTCTGTATATTCTCATAAAGCTTGGATGAATGTACCTCGCGAAGAAAACGGTATTGGAGAAATTAAATATCCATTAGCAGCAGACCCTACTCACCAAGTTTCTCGCGACTACGGCGTTCTTATTGAAGAAGAAGGTGTTGCGCTTCGCGGTCTATTCATCATTGACCCAGAAGGTGAATTAAAATACGCAGTTGTTCACCATAACAACATTGGCCGCAGCGTAGACGAAGTATTGCGTGTGCTACAAGCTTTACAAACTGGCGGTCTTTGCCCAGCAAACTGGAAACCAGGTCAAAAAACATTGGAAGTATAATGGATCATGTAATTAGAAAGGTCTAACTCGACGTTAGACCTTTCTTTAACAATGGAGGGATGAATATTGAAACTACGTGAACCAATGCCCGAATTAACGGGAGCTACCGCAACGCTCAACGGCGAAGTAACAAGAGACCAATTGATTGGGGAAAAACCAACATTAATTCATTTTTGGTCAGTAAGCTGCCATCTTTGCAAAGAAGCAATGCCACAAGTAAATGAGTTTCGCGACCGCTATAAGGATAAACTGAACGTCATTGCCGTTCACATGCCGCGTTCAGAAAAAGACTTGGATATCGAATTGGTCAAAAAAGTTGCCGAAGAACATGGCATTACGCAGCCGATTTTAGTGGATAACGAACATAAAATTACCGATGCTTTTGAAAATCAATACGTGCCTGCTTACTACGTATTTGATGCGGAAGGCAAACTGCGTCATTTCCAAGCAGGCGGAAGCGGCATGAAAATGCTCGAAAAACGGGTAAACCGCGTATTGGATGAAACGGAAAAGGCACAGCAGTAATAATAGGAAAAAAAACAGCTGTTCCTGCTTAGGAACAGCTGTTTTTTTATACTTCCATAATAATCGGTAAAATCATCGGTCTCCGTTTTGTTTTTTCATATAGGAACGGAGCGAGGGTATCCGTAATTTCGTTTTTAATTTCCGACCATTGATTTGTTTTGCGCTCAAGCACTTTTTCAAGATGTTTCGTAATGAGGGCCTGCGCTTCATTGATTAAATCGCTCGATTCGCGCATATAGACGAACCCGCGTGAAATAATATCCGGACCGGCCGCGATTTTAAACTCTTTCATGTTAATGCTGACAACGACGATGACAAGGCCTTCTTCCGATAGAATGCGGCGGTCGCGCAAGACGATATTCCCGATATCGCCGACTCCGCTACCGTCAATGTAGACGGAGCCGGATGGAATTTTGCCGACGATACGTGCGTCATTTTCGCCTAACCCAAGCACTTCGCCGTTATCCATAATAAAGCAGTTTTCTTCCGGAACTCCGCAATCGATTGCAAGATTGGCATGCATTTTTTGCATGCGATATTCGCCGTGAATCGGCATAAAATATTTCGGCTTCATTAAACGGATCATTAGCTTTTGCTCTTCTTGTCCGCCGTGTCCGGAGGTATGAATATCGTTCAGTGGTCCATGGATAACTTCAGCCCCGGCGCGGTACAGCATATTAATCGTTCGATTGACACTTACCGTATTGCCCGGAATTGGCGAAGAAGAGAAAACAACCGTATCGCCAGGCATAATTTGGATTTGGCGATGGGTGCCATTGGCGATGCGCGACAGCGCCGCCATTGGTTCTCCTTGACTGCCAGTACATAAAATCGTTACCCGGTTGGCAGGAAGACGGTTGATTTCATTGGCATCAACAAATGTATCTTTCGGGCATTTAATATATCCAAGCTCTTGGCCGATTTCAATCGCGGCCTCCATGCTTCTTCCGAACACAGCAATTTTCCGATTGTTCATCACGGCCGCTTCCGTTACTTGCTGCAGCCGATGAATGTTGGAGGCAAATGTCGCAAAAATAATGCGTCCTTGCACTTTGCGGAAAATATCATGAATGCTTTCGCCGACGCGGCGTTCTGACATTGTGAAATGCGGAATTTCGCTGTTCGTGCTGTCAGAAAGCAAACAAAGAACCCCTTCTTTTCCTATCTCCGCCATTTTTGTCAAGTTTGCTGGTTCGCCAACTGGGGTAAAGTCAAACTTAAAGTCACCTGTATGAACGATTTGACCGACTGGAGTTTTAACGACAATTCCGTAGCTGTCAGGAATGCTGTGCGTCGTCCGGAAAAACGTCACCGCTGTTTTATGAAAACGAATGACATCGTCTTCGCGAATTTCAATTAGTTTTGCCCGGCGCAGCAACCCATGCTCTTCTAGCTTGTTGCGGATTAATCCAAGCGCTAATTTTCCACCGTAAATAGGAATATTGACTTGCTTGAGCAAGTATGGAATTCCACCGATATGATCCTCATGCCCGTGAGTGATGAACAGTCCTTTTACCTTTTCTGCGTTTTTTACTAAATACGTATAGTCAGGAATGACATAGTCGATTCCAAGCAACTCATCTTCCGGAAACTTAATTCCCGCGTCAATGACAATAATTTCATCTTGAAATTGTACGCCATATGTATTTTTTCCGATTTCCCCTAATCCGCCGAGAGCAAATACGCCAACTTGTTGATCACTTAAAAATTTCATATTCAAATCTCCAATACTTTAAAATCAGGATTTTTCTTTTCATATTCTAGATGAGCTCCCTCTAACGGCTGAATGTATTCGATGTTCATCGTGCGTCCTTGCAGTTTTTGGCGTACTTCCCGTTCCGACTTTGCTTCAATATAGATGGTTTTTGTTTTTTCCCTCACAGGCACTTCATCAGGATTCTCCTGGTAAAACACTTTAAAAATCATTGCCAAATCTCTCCTTATTGAACGATTATTTCTTTAACTTTTTTATTATATATAAAATAAGGGTAGTTTTCATGTTTTTTCGCTATTGTGATGGCAAATGGTAAATGAAAATGGGATAAGTTGAGAGGAAAAACATGATATGTACCATCTTTGACGAATTTTTATATTTTCATTCGCTTCTTTTAGAAAGAAGCCCTTCTTAGGGAAGGGCTGTTATCGTAAAGGTTAGGCGATCGATTTTTTCCGGAGCAAATCTTTCCATTGTTGAAGCAGCTTTTTTTTCAGCTTTTTCAACATTTTCATCACTCCTTACTTTTTATTGTACTCATTTCTTGGTGAATGTAAATGTCCTTTCTATTATATATTATATGTGAACAAAGGCTTGTTTTTCATGGATAAAAGTGGAACGGGGATACGACTGTTGTTTGACATTTTCAGTTTTTTTCAGTACGATAAAGAATGAAGAAATTAAGCATTAAGGGGAAGAGACTGTGAAGAGAAAAATCGTGTTTTTTGACATTGATGGAACGCTGCTTGATGATGAAAAGCAACTCCCGCCGTCGACGATAAGAGCGGTTCAGGAATTGAAAAAGGCGAATGTTTATGTAGCGATTGCCACAGGCAGAGCGCCGTTTATGTTTGCTAACTTGCGAAAGCAGTTAGGAATTGATTCTTTCGTCAGTTTCAACGGACAATACGTAGTATTCGAAGGAGACGTTATTTATAAGCATCCCCTTGAGCGGCAAAAATTGCATGAATTAAAGGAAGATGCGCACCAAAACGGTCATCCGCTCGTTTTTATGAACGCGAATGAGATGAGAGCGAGCATGGAGAATCATCCGTATATCCATGTCAGTATGGGAAGCCTGAAATTTCCTCATCCTCCGTTTGATCCGCTTTATTATGAAAATGAAGACATTTATCAAGCGCTTTTATTTTGCAAGGCAGAAGAAGAACAAATGTATATAAAAGCATATCCGCAGTTTCGCTTTGTCCGCTGGCATAATGTATCGACCGACGTATTGCCGGTAGGAGGATCGAAGGCCGAGGGAATCCGAAGAATGATTGAGAAACTCGGCATTGCGAAAGAGGATGTGTACGCGTTCGGCGACGGGTTGAATGATATCGAAATGTTAAAATTCGTGGGAACTGGCGTTGCGATGGGCAACGCACGGGAGGAAGTGAAAAAAGCAGCCGATTTCATTACAAAACCGGTTGGGGAAGAAGGAATATTATACGGATTAAAACAGCTCGAATTAATTCCGTAAAAAGGGCATATATCCAGATGTGGGGATATATGCCCTTTTTGCGTTTAACGTTCGATGGGAATGGCATTATCCGGCACTTTAAAAGGATTTTGCGGATCGATATGGTCATAAAACATAATGCCGTTTAAATGATCGATCTCATGTTGAAAGACAATGGCAGGCAATCCTTTTAAGCGCAAGGTTACTTCTTCGCCATCGATCGTCGTCCCTGTTACGGTAATGCGGGCATAGCGCGGCACATATCCTGGAACGTCGCGGTCGACGGACAAACATCCTTCTCCGCTCGTTAAGTAGCATTGTTGAACAGAATGGCTGACGATTTTCGGATTAAATAACGCATAGCTATATAACGTGCCTTTCTCGTCGGTGACATGAACGGCAATCATTCGCTTCGATACATTAATTTGCGGCGCGGCTAATCCAATTCCCGGACGCAATCCATATTTTTCGGCAAGTTCGGGATTTTGGCTCATTTTTACGTAATCAAGAAGGCTTTGCAAAATTTGCTTATCTTCTTCCGACGGAGGAAGAGAAACGGGTTCGGCTATTTTTCGCAGCGTTGGATGTCCCTCTTTAATAATATCTTTCATTGTAATCATCATATCTTCACTCCCCGTATGGCGTTGATGTCTGAATTAAGTCTAACAAAAATGTATTTTGGACGTAAACTAAAATGAAAAAGATGGATCAGGAAGGAAGAGAAATAAAAGGCGACAGACAAAAGAAGTGATTGTATGATATATGGAAATAATATATTTGCGTGATGGAGGCCGATTTTTTATAGCCTCCTTATATTTTGAGAAAATATAAAACAGAATTAATACAGGTTTATGATTTGTAATATAACAGATTACATACAAATACTCTTGTTATATCATTTAATTATTAAAAAATCACGATAAATCAAAGTAATTGACGGATAATAAAATAAAGTGTAAACTTAAATCTGTAGACAAAGTTGTACTAATTTCGTTAATTAAATAATTAATACAGATGTTTTCTATCTTTTTTCGTCCCTTTACGCCGTGGAACAAGGGCAACTGTTTTTTATTTATCCACGATTTGGGGTAAATTAATGCTATATGAATCAATGTTGACTGATCCTTATTTTTTAAATTTACGAAAGGTAGAGGTGAACAGAATGGGTGTAAAAACATCCCAATTTAATTTTACAGAGCAGCTTGAAAAAATTGCTGAGCAATTCCCGACATTTCAAATTTTAAACGAAGAAGGAGAGGTAGTAAACGAAGCGGCAATGCCGGACTTAAGCGACGATCAGCTTAAAGAATTAATGCGCCGCATGGTATACACCCGCATTCTTGACCAACGCTCCATTTCGTTAAACCGTCAAGGGCGTTTAGGCTTCTATGCGCCAACAGCAGGACAAGAGGCAAGCCAAATTGCGAGCCATTTCGCATTGGAAAAAGAAGATTTTATTTTGCCTGGATACCGTGACGTTCCACAAATTATTTGGCACGGTCTTCCGCTTTATCAAGCGTTCTTGTTCTCACGCGGTCACTTCCACGGCAATCAAATTCCGGAAGGGGTAAACGTACTGCCGCCGCAAATTATTATCGGTGCCCAATACATTCAAGCAGCAGGCGTGGCGTTAGGATTGAAAAAACGCGGCAAAAAAGCAGTAGCCATTACATATACAGGTGATGGCGGCACATCGCAAGGAGATTTCTACGAAGGAATCAACTTTGCGGGAGCGTTTAAAGCACCGGCAATTTTCGTTGTGCAAAACAACCGCTTTGCTATTTCTACTCCTGTTGAAAAACAATCGGCAGCAAAAACGCTCGCGCAAAAAGCGGCAGCGGCAGGAATTCCAGGCATTCAAGTTGATGGAATGGATCCATTAGCCGTATATGCTGCCGTACGTGCTGCTCGTGAGCGCGCGATTAATGGCGAAGGGCCGACGCTCATTGAAACATTATGCTTCCGCTACGGTCCGCATACGATGTCAGGGGACGACCCAACTCGCTATCGTACGAAAGAATTGGAAAATGAATGGGAGAAAAAAGATCCGCTTGTCCGTTTCCGTAAGTTTTTGGAAAACAAAGGCTTATGGAGCGAGGAAGAAGAAAACAAAGTAATTGAACAAGCGAAAGAAGAAATTAAAGAAGCCATTAAAAAAGCGGATGAAACGCCAAAACAAAAAGTAACGGATTTAATTAGCATCATGTATGAAGATCTCCCATTTAACTTAAAAGAACAGTATGAAATTTATAAAGAGAAGGAGTCGAAGTAAGCCATGGCGCAAATGACAATGATTCAAGCGATCACGGATGCGTTGCGCATCGAATTAAAAAACGATCCGAACGTGTTAATATTTGGGGAAGACGTTGGGGTCAACGGCGGTGTATTCCGGGCGACAGAAGGATTGCAAGCGGAGTTTGGCGAAGACCGGGTATTTGACACGCCTCTTGCTGAATCAGGAATCGGTGGGCTTGCGATTGGACTAGCCCTGCAAGGATTCCGTCCGGTTCCGGAAATTCAATTCTTTGGCTTTGTCTATGAGGCAATGGATGCTATTTGCGGGCAAATGGCGCGCATCCGCTATCGTACCGGCGGTCGCTACAACGTTCCGATTACGATTCGTTCTCCGTTTGGCGGCGGCGTGCATACACCGGAATTGCACTCTGACAGCTTGGAAGGATTAGTCGCGCAACAGCCTGGATTAAAAGTAGTCATTCCTTCCACTCCGTACGATGCAAAAGGCTTGCTTATTTCTGCTATTCGTGACAACGATCCAGTTATTTTCTTGGAACATTTAAAATTATATCGTTCGTTCCGTCAGGAAGTGCCAGAAGGAGAATACACGATTCCAATCGGCAAAGCGGACATCAAGCGGGAAGGAAAAGATATTACGATCATCGCTTATGGCGCGATGGTGCATGAATCGTTAAAAGCAGCGGCAGAATTAGAAAAAGAAGGCATTTCTGCGGAAGTAGTCGACTTGCGCACCGTTCAGCCGTTGGATATTGAAACGATTATTGGTTCCGTCGAAAAAACCGGACGGGCGATCGTTGTGCAAGAAGCGCAAAGACAAGCGGGAATTGCAGCCAATGTGGTGGCAGAAATTAATGAACGGGCAATTTTAAGCCTCAAGGCTCCTGTGTTGCGCGTCACCGCTCCAGATACGGTCTATCCGTTCTCTCAAGCGGAATCGGTATGGCTGCCTAACTTTAAAGATGTCATGGAAACAGCGAAAAAAGTTATTAACTTCTAAACGATCATAGGTGAGAAGAGGGAGAATTTACCTTCTCCCCTCTTTCCCTACATTTTCTTGAAAAGACAATTAGGAGGTCGACAAACAGTGGCATTTGAATTTAAGCTGCCGGATATCGGCGAAGGCATTCATGAAGGAGAAATCGTCAAATGGTTTGTCAAACCTGGCGATGAAGTCAATGAAGACGATGTTTTGTGCGAAGTGCAAAACGATAAAGCGGTCGTAGAAATCCCTTCTCCTGTCAAAGGGAAAGTATTAGAAATTTTAGTAGAAGAAGGAACGGTAGCGACCGTTGGCCAAACATTAATTACGTTTGATGCGCCTGGATATGAAAATATGACGTTTAAAGGCCAAGAACAAGATGAGCCGAAAGAGCAGGAAAAAACGCAAGAAGTGTCGAAAGAAGAAAAGGGCGAAGCGGCAGCCCCACAAGCAGAACCGGCTAAACAGCAGGAAGTGGATCCGAACCGTCGCGTCGTCGCAATGCCTTCTGTGCGTAAATATGCCCGTGAAAAAGGTGTCGATATTCGCCTTGTGCAAGGAACCGGAAAAAATGGCCGCGTGTTAAAAAGCGATATTGACGCATTCCTTGCCGGCGGTGCGGCAGCGGCGCAAACACAAGAAGCACCAGCCGCAAAAGAAGAGAAAACAGCGGCTGCAGCAGCCCAACAACCTGTTGTGCTAGAAGGCGAGTTCCCAGAAACTCGCGAGAAAATGAGTGGCATCCGCCGCGCGATTGCCAAGGCGATGGTCAATTCGAAACATACAGCGCCACATGTTACTTTAATGGACGAGGTGGATGTGACAAAACTGGTTGCGCATCGCAAAAAATTCAAAGAAATTGCAGCGGAAAAAGGCGTCAAGCTTACATTCTTGCCATATGTGGTAAAAGCATTGACATCAGCGCTGCGTGAGTTCCCAGTTTTAAATACATCCATTGATGACGAAACGGAAGAAATCATTCATAAACATTATTACAACATCGGTATTGCTGCCGATACGGACCGCGGATTGCTCGTTCCTGTCATCAAACATGCGGACCGCAAGCCGATTTTTGCTCTTGCAAAAGAAATTAATGAACTTGCGACAAAAGCACGCGAAGGAAAACTAATGCCTAACGAAATGAAAGGTGCTTCTTGCACGATTACCAATATCGGTTCTGCCGGCGGTCAATGGTTTACTCCAGTCATTAACCATCCGGAAGTAGCAATTCTTGGAATCGGACGCATTGCCGAAAAACCAATTGTCCGTGACGGCGAGATCGTAGTCGCTCCGGTATTGGCGCTGTCGTTAAGCTTTGACCATCGCATGATTGATGGCGCTACAGCGCAAAAAGCGTTGAATCACATTAAACGTTTATTAAATGATCCTGAATTATTATTAATGGAGGCGTAAAACAATGGTAGTTGGCGATTTTGCAATTGAAACAGAAACGCTCGTTGTCGGTGCAGGTCCTGGCGGTTATGTGGCTGCGATTCGCGCGGCCCAGCTAGGCCAAAAAGTAACCATTGTAGAAAAAGGCAACCTTGGCGGTGTATGCTTAAACGTCGGATGTATCCCGTCTAAAGCGCTTATTTCCGCAAGCCATCGCTATGAAACAGCGAAACATTCCGAAGACATCGGAATTAAAGCGGAAAACGTGACCGTTGATTTTTCGAAAGTGCAACAATGGAAAGCAAGCGTCGTGAAAAAATTAACAGGCGGCGTCGAAAGCTTGTTGAAAGGGAATAAAGTAGAAATTGTGCAAGGCGAAGCATATTTTGTCGACGCCAATACGGTGCGTGTCGTCAATGGGGACAAGGCGCAAACATATACATTTAAAAATGCTATTATTGCAACAGGCTCCCGTCCGATCGAACTTCCAAGCTTTAAGTTTTCCAATCGTGTGCTTGATTCCACAGGTGCGCTCAGCCTGCAAGAAATTCCAAAATCGCTTGTCGTCATCGGCGGCGGGTATATTGGCGTGGAATTAGGTACAGCGTATGCAAACTTTGGAACAAAAGTAACGATCGTCGAAGGTGCGGATGAAATTTTATCTGGTTTTGAAAAACAAATGACGTCTATTGTGAAACGTCGCTTAAAGAAAAAAGGCGTCGAAATCTTCACCAATGCGCTTGCTAAAGGTGTGGAAGAGCGGGAAGACGGCGTGACGGTTACTTTTGAAGTAAAAGGAGAAACGAAAACAATTGACGCAGACTATGTGCTTGTAACGGTAGGGCGTCGTCCGAATACCGATGAGCTTGGTTTAGAACAAATCGGTATCAAAATGACGGATCGCGGTTTAATTGAAGTGGATAAACAATGTCGGACAAGCGTGCCGAATATTTTTGCCATCGGCGACATCGTTCCGGGACCGGCGCTTGCCCATAAGGCGTCCTATGAAGGAAAAATCGCTGCCGAAGTAATCTCCGGAAAACCGTCTGAAGTGGATTACATCGCGATTCCAGCCGTTGTATTCTCTGATCCGGAATGCGCTTCTGTCGGCTATTTTGAACAACAAGCAAAAGATGAAGGAATCGATGTCGTAACGGCAAAATTCCCGTTTGCCGCAAATGGCCGCGCGCTTTCTTTGAACGATACTGACGGATTTGTGAAGCTTGTCACCCGTAAAGAAGACGGTGTCATCATCGGCGCGCAAATTATCGGTCCGAACGCTTCCGATATGATTGCCGAACTCGGGTTTGCCATCGAAGCGGGAATGACGGCGGAAGATATCGCATTAACGATTCACGCTCATCCAACGTTAGGCGAAATCGCAATGGAAGCAGCAGAAGCTGTTCTTGGCACTCCAATTCATATTATCACTAAATAAGTGGATAAATGGGTTTCAGACGAATGTCTGAAGCCCATTTTGTGTTATAAATGACCTTTCTTGTCCACTGATCAATAATATTTTCCCTTGCTTGTTCATATTGTTATGGTAGAGAAGATGCGGGGGATGATCAATGAAAGAATATGTGGCATTTTTACTGCAAATGATGATTTGGAGCAGCTTTTCCCTGATCGAATGGCTGTCAGGGCGGGATCGGCCATTTTTTAAAGGAATGATGCTTTGCGTATTTTTATATATTGCCTTTTTATTGGCGCGAAAACTCGGTTTGCGCACCCGCAAAGCGTTTTGGACGACGACATTGACGGCTGTTGCGTACTTTACTTGTCAGCATTTTGTCTGGGAGGCGTTTCAGTAAAGAATAAAAAATGATAGCGGAACCGCTATCGTTTGTAAAAGTACATCACTTTTCCGTTAAACAGATGGAGTTCTCCCTCTAGTTTTTTGGCGAGAAACTTGCAAAACTCGTTCGCTTTTCCTTTATCGCCGTATGTCGCCTCATTAGGTAGTGTAATTTGAATAAATGTTCGTTCACTTTCCCCGCTTGATTTCGTATGCGGACCGACGCTGACGATCATCGCTCGATAACGGTGACCGTCTCCTTTTAAATAAAACCACTTTCCCTTTCCTTCATCCGTCTCCACCAGCTGATATGGAAAAGCGGCTTGTTCGTACCTCCATCCGAGCTGTTCTCCTGTTTTGCTTAAGATATCCCGGTAATAGCGAAACAATTGCTTCACTTCTTCTAATGTAATCGTTTTCTGTTTCGACGCGGGAACGAGCTTTATGTATGCATGTGTCGCCATATACATCACCTCTATCGTTAACATCCCATTTTTTATTGTATCATGTTTATGTAAGAGAAAACTATTGATTTTAATATATTTTGGAATTATAATAATATTCAAAATATTTATAAGGGGGGAGTTTATGATTTTATTTGAAAAGCTATATGATGAGCATGAAAAAGTAAAAGTTCGGTTTGTTGGATTTACGTCAAAGGATAACCGCTACGATTTTGGAATTGTGTATACGAATATGTTTTTTGGAAAACCTCTTGTTATTTGCATGCAAACCGGCCGCTCTACCCTCCTCGATCCAAAAGACGCAGAAAACCACGAGTATTTACAGCAAATTTTCCGCATCGACACGGAAGAGCAAGCTGCTGATTTAGCGGAGTTCTTCTCTGCTGTCCTTCCATTCACATCCGTTCATCCCGAATATGAATATTAATAAGCGAGTATTGTTACTCGCTTATTTTGATGAGTAAAAATTAAATGTGACATACAAATTGAGTGTTGACAACATAAATGTGATATATTATTATTGAATTAGCTAATGAATATATCATCATAAAGGAGTTTTGGGGATGGGCACAATTGTATGTCAAACATGTGGTGCGACGATTGCACACTTTGAAGATGAAAAAGTGACAACGCTTTACGGAAAATGTTGCGGATGCAATTGCGACGAGACTGAAGAAGAAGGAGAATAAAGAAAAGGTCAAACGATGGGGGAAGGTTTGCACATAGCGCGCATGTGAAAGGGGCACATGCGCGCCTTTATTTTTGATAACAAAAAAGCGTAAGCTAACTTGCTTACGCTTTTTTAACTTTCTCCCGCTCTTAAATGAAGGTGGGAGAAGTTCATCGGATTGGCTTATGTTCTTTAATGACACGCAATGTTTGCAGGGTATCGTCTTCCGGACCTTGCACCGGCAGACCGACTTCCAAATTCTTTTTGATATAGTTTAAATTTTCTTGGGTAATAATTTCCCCAGGAATGAAAATCGGAATTCCTGGCGGATACACCATGACAAATTCCGCGATGATCCGTCCTACCGATTCGTCAAACGGCACAACTTCCGTTTCCGCGTAAAAGGCATCACGCGGAGTTAACGCAAGAGCAGGGATGTCCGGCAATAATACTTTCGGTTTTACTCCTTCCGCCGCCTGATGGCGGAATTGTTCAGATAAATGGCGAAGGGCATTAACAAGCGCGTTCGTTTCCCGCTCCGTATCTCCAGGGGTAATAAGGCATAAAATGTTGTACAAATCGGATAACTCTACTTCAATGTTGTACATTTCCCGCAGCCATTTCTCGACGTCGTATCCCGTTAAGCCTAGTTCTTTGACAGAGATAGTAAGCTTGGTTGGATCGTAATCATATGTTGCTTCCGTTCCTAAAATTTCTTTTCCAACACAATAAAGATAAGGGATTTCGTTTATTTGTTGCCGAGTCTTTTCGGCAAGCTGAATAGTTTTTTCAAATTGTTCCCGTCCTTGTGTAGCCAGCCATTTGCGCGCAACATCTAAAGAGGCTAGCAACAAATAAGAAGTAGATGTTGTCGTGAGCATGCTTAAAATAGCTTGTACGTGTTTTGCGGATACGAGCCCTTCACGCACGTTTAAAATAGAACTTTGCGTCAAAGAACCGCCTAGTTTATGAACGCTTGTTGCAGCCATATCCGCTCCGGCCTGCATAGCGGAAAGCGGAAGATCTTCATGAAAATGAATATGGACACCATGCGCTTCATCAACGAGAACAGGAACGTGGTAGGAATGTGCGATTTCCACAATTTTTTTCAAATCTCCGGCGATACCAAAATATGTCGGATTAATAACGAGAACTCCTTTTGCATCGGGATGTTGTTGAAGTGCTTTTTCTACCGAGTCCGGTGTAATTCCATGTGAAATCCCGAGTTCCTTATCAATTTCCGGATGAATGAAAATCGGTGTTGCGCCAGAAAAGACAATGGCAGACATGATCGATTTATGCACGT
Source organism: Saccharococcus thermophilus (assembly GCF_011761475.1). NCBI lineage: Bacteria > Bacillati > Bacillota > Bacilli > Caryophanales > Anoxybacillaceae > Saccharococcus > Saccharococcus thermophilus. The sequence continues at coordinate 2,400,896 of NZ_JAASRS010000001.1, read as the reverse complement.
TGCGCGGAACGATAATTTTGTCGCCAGGCCCAACTACCGACATCACCATTGCCATAATGGCACCGCTTGTTCCTTGGACAGAAAAAAATGTATAATCAGCCCCAAATGCCTCAGCGGCTAACTCTTGAGCGCGCTTGATAATGCCTTTTGGGTGGTGAAGATCATCGAGAGGACCGATATTAATCAAATCCATCGATAGCGCATTTTCTCCGATAAAATCACGAAACTCAGGGTCCATCCCTGCGCCTTTTTTATGGCCAGGAATATGAAATTGAATAGGATTTTTCTTAATATGCTCCAATAGTCCGGTAAACAATGGTGTTTCAAACTGTGACAATGTTTTTTCACACCTCTTTTTGCATAAAAATAAAACAAGTGCATTATAGCATGTATTTTTTTGTTTGCAAAGCATAAATCGATGATAAAAATTTTCTATCACATAGATTGAGAATAAAAGAGGAAAATAGCCATGTCAACAAGAAACATAGTATACTTAATAAGAAGGAGGGATAAGCATGATTTGGAAAACAAGAGTGACAGAGTTGCTTGGCATTACATATCCGATTATTCAAGGAGGGCTTGCTTATTTAGCGTACGCCGATTTGGCGGCCGCGGTCTCTAACGCCGGAGGCCTGGGACAAATTACGGCGATGTCGCTGGAAAGCCCGGAGCGATTGCGCGAGGAAATTCGCAAAGTAAAAGAAAAAACCGATCGTCCATTTGGCGTCAATTTTGCCATTGGACAGCACGGCCGTCCGTTTCAGCATATGCTCGAAGCCGCATTGGAAGAAGGGGTGCCCGTTGTTTCCGTAACGGGAGGAAATCCGGCTCCATTTTTTGAGCAACTAAAAGGGACAAGCGTGAAAAAACTGGTGTTGGTTGCCGCTGTTCGTCAAGCGGTTAAAGCGGAAGAACTCGGTGCCGATGCAGTGATGGTAGTCGGCCAAGAAGGGGGCGGCCATTTAGGAAAATATGATACAGGAACGTTCGTTCTTATTCCGAAAGTAGTCGATTCGGTGTCGATTCCGGTTATCGCTTCAGGCGGCATCGGCGATGGGCGCGGCTTGATGGCGGCATTGGCGCTTGGGGCGGAAGGCATTGAAATGGGCACGAGATTTATTGCGACAAAAGAATGCGTTCACGCCCATCCGATCTATAAAGAAATGCTGGTGAAAGGATCGGAGAATGATACGGTCGTCATTAAACGGACGTTAGGAGCGCCGGGGCGTGCGATTGCCAATGAGTGGACGCAAAAAATATTAGAAATCGAGGAAGAAGGAGGAACCTACGAGCAGCTGAAAGAATATATCAGCGGCGAAGCAAACCGGCGCTTTATTTATGAAGGAAAAGTAAGCGAAGGGTTTGCCTGGGCCGGACAAGTGATGGGATTAATTAAAGACATCCCAACGGTGGCGGAATTGTTTGCGCGCATGATTAGCGAAGCGGAACAAATCCGGCGCAGATGGGCAAACTAACGTTGGAGGTGCCGGCGATGAATTATTCCTACCCGTTTTCCTACGACTGGTCCACGCAAGAAATTATTGATGTCATCAAATTTTTTGAAGCGATTGAAACCGTCTATGAAAAAGGAATGGAGCGGGAAAAATTGATGAACGTATACCGCCGTTTTAAAGAAATTGTTCCAAGCAAAAGTGAAGAAAAAAATTATGTGATGAATTTGAACAGGCAAGCGGCTATTCATCCTATCAAGTAATGAAAAAAGCAAAAGAAGCAAAAAATGGCGACTGGATTCACATGGAATGAATGAACCGCATAGATGTAGGTGAATACACAAATTTGTTGCATACACTCCTTTTTTCACATAATATATATAAAACAAAATAACTATCAGAAAATTCCGTTATTTATGCTAATGGTTTTTCGGGATCATAGCGAAAGGGGTGCTTATGCACATGAAAAAAACAATGAATTCGGTGAAGCGTACGGACGGAGAGAAGCGCATGGCGGTATTGCGATTGGAATTAGATTATGAGTTAGCGACGCTGTATGAAGCGATGATGGAAAACGATGAAGAAAAGAAAAAAGAGTGCAAACGAAGATTGGAAAAACTGCGTCAAGAATTAATGCGCCTTCAAGTATGACAACACATTTAAGGCGAACCATATCCACGGTTCGTTTTTTTCTTGAATCGTGCCGGCGCCCCTTTCGTTTATGAAATATTTTTTATGCGTACATACTTCGCAGAAAGCAGGAGGATAGATATGCAAAAAACATGGGAAGAAATCGATCATTATGCCAGACAATGGATAAAAGAAGCAGGGACAAGAATCCGCGCTACATTTGCAGAAAAGCTGACGGTGGAAACGAAATCGCATCGTAACGATCTCGTCACCAATGTCGATCGCGAAACAGAACGCTTTTTTATTGAAAACATAAGAAAAACATTCCCCCACCATCACGTACTAGGAGAAGAGGGGTTTGGCGATAACATCACCACCCTCGAAGGCGTTGTCTGGATTATTGATCCGATCGATGGGACGATGAATTTTGTTCATCAGCAACGAAACTTTGCGATTTCTATCGGTGTGTTTGAAAATGGAGTCGGAATGTTGGGATACGTGTACGACGTCGTGCAGGATGAACTGTATGCTGCGCGCAAAGGGGAAGGGGCTTTTTTGAACGAGAAGCCGCTGGCCCCTTTAGAACCGGTATCTGTTTCCGAAGCGATCATTTCGCTCAATGCCACATGGGTCACCGAAAATAAACGAATTGATCCGAGCGTATTGGCTCCGCTTGTCAAAGATGCGAGAGGGACGCGTTCGTACGGATCGGCGGCGCTCGAAATGGCATATGTTGCCGCAGGTCGTTTGGACGCCTATATTACGATGCGATTGTCACCGTGGGATTTTGCTGGTGGGCTTGTGCTGGTGCAAGAAGTCGGCGGCATTGTGACAAATCTGTATGGCGAGCCGCTTCGTCTTCTGGAAAAAAACTCCGTATTTGTGTCGAAGCCGGGATTGCATGAAGAAATTTTACAAAAATATATCCATAGTTAGAACGGGACAAACTGGAAGATTGTCCCGTTTTCTATAGCATTCCTTTTTCGCGCATTCGTTTTTTGCGGGCGAATCCGATGCCGACAATAACCAATAAAGCGACCACCGATAAAATAACGCCGATAATGCTTTGTTCCGCGATAAAAATGCCGATGGCCATAATAGCGATGACCGCGAATATCGCTAATAAAAGCGGGATTGGTTGAACCTGCTTCATTTGTTTATGATTCTCCCTTCCTGTGCAACGTTAAAATTTTGCGTTTTTCTTTAGTGTACAGGAAAATATGCTGCTTTTCTATCTTTATGATATAATAAACAAGCAGTTTACACATAGGAGTGACACACCTTGACGAAAAGAAGAGAAGATCTTCGCAATATTGCAATTATCGCACATGTGGACCATGGCAAAACAACGTTAGTCGATCAATTATTGCGGCAATCAGGAACGTTCCGTGAAAACGAACATGTAGAAGAGCGTGCTTTGGATCGGAACGATTTAGAAAGAGAACGTGGGATTACCATTTTAGCCAAAAATACTGCCGTTCAGTATAAAGGAACGCGCATTAATATTTTAGATACGCCAGGTCATGCTGATTTCGGCGGGGAAGTAGAACGGATCATGCGGCTCGTTGATGGTGTTTTATTGGTCGTAGACGCCTATGAAGGCTGCATGCCGCAGACGCGCTTTGTGTTGAAAAAGGCGCTTGAGCAACAGCTGACACCTATTGTCGTCGTCAATAAAATCGATCGTGAGTTCGCGCGGCCGGAAGAAGTCGTCGACGAAGTGATTGACTTATTTATTGAATTAGGAGCATCGGAAGACCAGCTCGAGTTTCCGGTTGTCTATACTTCGGCGTTGCACGGAACGGCCAGCTTGGATCCTCACAAACAAGAGAAAGATATGAGCGTATTATTTGAAACGATTATCGATCATATTCCAGCGCCGATGGACAATCGCGAGGAACCGCTGCAATTTCAGGTGGCGTTGCTGGATTATAACGAATACGTCGGCCGGATTGGCATTGGCCGGATCTTTCGCGGTACGATGAAAGTCGGGCAACAAGTGGCGCTAATGAAATTGGATGGTTCGGTGAAAACGTTCCGCGTTACCAAACTGTTTGGGTTTATCGGCTTAAAACGGATAGAAATTACCGAGGCAGAAGCGGGAGATATTGTTGCGGTGGCAGGAATGGAAGATATTAACGTCGGGGAAACGGTATGCCCGCTTGATCATCAAGAAGCATTGCCGCCGCTTCGCATTGATGAACCGACTTTGAAAATGACGTTTTTAGTGAACAATAGCCCGTTTGCCGGACGCGAAGGCAAGTATGTGACGGCAAGAAAGCTGGAAGAACGCCTGCGCACCCAGCTTGAAACGGATGTCAGCCTGCGCGTGGAAAACACCGATTCTCCGGATGCGTGGATCGTTTCCGGTCGTGGCGAGCTCCATTTATCGATTTTGATCGAAAACATGCGCCGCGAGGGATATGAGCTGCAAGTGTCCAAGCCGGAAGTGATTATGAAAGAAATCGATGGGGTGCTATGCGAACCGGTGGAACGGGTCATCATTGATATTCCTGAAGAATATACCGGGGCAATTATGGAATCGATCGGGGCACGCAAAGGTGAGATGGTGGATATGGTCCATAATGAAAATGGACAAGTGCGCCTCGTCTTTATGGTACCTTCGCGCGGATTGATTGGTTATCGAACAGAATTTATGTCATTGACACGTGGATATGGAATTTTAAACCATTCGTTTGACCATTATGCGCCGGCGCAAAGCGGACAAGTAGGCGGCCGCCGCCAAGGAGTGCTCGTTTCCATGGAAACCGGTAAAGCAACGGCATATGGCATTATGCAGCTAGAAGACCGCGGAACGATTTTTGTTGAACCTGGAACAGAGGTATATGAAGGAATGATTGTCGGCGAGCACAATCGCGAAAACGATTTGGTCGTCAATATTTGCAGGGAAAAACATATGACGAACATGCGCTCGTCGACCAAAGAGCAAACGGTTACGATGAAAAAGCCGCGTTTAATGACGCTTGAAGAAGCGCTTGAATACTTAAATGACGATGAATATTGTGAAGTAACGCCAAAGTCGATTCGCCTGCGCAAGAAAATATTAAATAAAAGCGAGCGCGAAAAGCTGGAAAAGAAAAAGAAATCGGCACAGCAGGCGAAATAAGGGAGGGGATTTGGTGAATGTTTTAGAACGCCTGACATTTTTCGCGTCCTTATATAAAGTGAACACAAATCCGGAGAAAGGGATGTGGCTCCTTTACATTACGATCTTTCTTTTGGCTGCCATTGTGTACCGCCTTGGTTTTGCCAAAAAACTTCCTTTGCTCAAAAACGTCATTATCTATGTACTGTTAGCGTTAGGTTGTACGATTTTAACATTTTTTGCTGTATTTTTGCCAATTGCAGAAGGATTGGTGATCGCCTCCCTCGTATTAATTATTTATAAAGTCCGCCTATACCAATCCAAAAAAACAAGATGAAAGAAGAAAAGCGAGGCGGTAAAACGATGAAATCGCTGCAAGATGCCCTTTATAACTGGCTGACGATTGATGTGGTGGCCAAGGCGCGTCCGGACGATATGGCGGCGCAAGAGACAGCTTCCTTTTTTTACGAAATACTAAGAAATGATTTTCAAATTACTGAACTGGAAGCAAATAAAGATGGAGCCGGGGAAATGTATATCGTCCACTACAAGCGAAACGGGGAAGAGCAAGTGGCGCGATTTCCGGCGGAGTTAATTGAAGTGATGCTGAAGCAAATGGAAATGAATCCAGAAAAATATCGCAACTATCTTTCCTAGAAAAAGCCGGGGTTGGTTGTTCCCGGCTTTTTGATGTAAAACCTAGGATAACGCCGCTGGCAAGCCTGAAAAGAAGGACGGTTACAATCGACAAATTACCATTCATCATCAGACAATGTGGAACGATATATACGGAATTTTCCGGTTGCCAGCCGCGCCTTCGTTTTTTCGGCGATGCGATCGTAGCACTCCTGACACATATAGGTGTGAATAGGGCGGTTGCGCAGCCGTTTTGCCAGCAGTGATTCATCATCAATCGTATCAATTCGGTCGCAAAGAACGCATTTTACTCTCATTGTCCACCTCGTTGGTTCATGAAAATTTTTACCAGAAAATAGTCGGAAAGACTTCCACTTCAACCGTGGGCAAGCGAAAGACGAGTTGGCTTCATTAATTATATCACGAATCCAAACATAGATGATACATATGCGGCAGCGCGATGGCATTCATAAATAAAGAGCTTAGCTTTGCGGCTAGGCTCTTTATTTATTTAAGTATTCATTCGATTGTTTTTCTTGGCGGTGATGGAGCTGCCGCTCTTCTTTCTTGTTTAGCTGCGAATCATTTTCACCGGTTGGCTCCGGTGGCGTCGTTTCCAATAAATCACTAGGCACTTCCGGCATCACTCGTCCGACAATATCGGCGATTTCGTTCATAAACGCCTGAACGGGACGGCCGTTATTCACTTGTCTGGCGATGTTTTTCAAGCGGGCATACAGATCAGGATCAGCGATGATAATGGCGTTGGCTCCATAAGGATCTTTTTGCAGCGCTTCGGCAACGGAATATTTAATCGTTCCCACCCGCGAAGCATCAATATTGGCACCGATATCGATGCCAACAATGGCATATTTTCCAACCACAAGCACGGTCGCATCGTTTACGTTTGGCACGCGATTGGCTAAATCAGCGAGGTGGTGGGCAATATCTTGGCCAGCCTCATTCGTTATTTTTTCATTTGTCGAGTTTTTGACGCGAACAAGCGAGCGTTCTGTATCGTTGGCACGCTCATCATTTCCTATATTACATCCCCCCAATAAGCAAATGCATAAGGCAATCAACCAATATCGGCTCCAGTTCATCGTTTACACACCTCTGTCTCATTTTTTACTTTATTTTGCAAACATCCTTCTATCTTTATACATTTTTTCATATCTTATATAACAACCATTCCTGTCCAGATATTAGGAAAGTAAAAAATGCAAAATGGGGAGAGTGGTAACTTGGGGAATAAAATATATGTATTAGATACAAATGTGCTGTTGCAAGATCCGTATTCCATCTTTTCATTTAAAGACAATGAGGTGGTTATTCCGGCGGTCGTGCTCGAGGAAGTTGATTCAAAAAAAAGGTACATGGATGAAGTCGGCAGAAACGCCCGGCAAGTATCGAAGCTGATCGACCGCTTACGCGAAAATGGGAAGCTGCATGAAAAAATTCCCCTCGAAAACGGCGGGGTGTTGCGCATTGAGTTAAATCACCGTTCTTTTCAGCAGCTGCAGGAAATTTTTGTGGAAAAAACGAATGATAATCGTATTTTGGCGGTTGCCAAAAATTTATCGCTTGAGGAACAGGCGAAGGAAAATGGCCGCTCTGTTATTTTAGTCAGCAAGGACGCGCTTGTGCGCGTCAAAGCAGATGCGATCGGACTGCAAGCAGAAGATTTTTTAAGCGATCGTGTTGTTGATGTCGACCACATTTACACTGGGATTCTTGAACTATACATAGGGAAAGAGTACCTGCAGCGGTTTTACGACAAGGGAGAACTAGTTTTAGCCGACATTGCCAATCATCCGTTTTATCCAAATCAATTTATCATTATGAAAGACGCATTTGGCAGTTCTGCTTCGGCCATCGGCATCGTTGACCATAGCGGCAAAAAAGTGAAAAAGCTTGTGTTTCATCATGAGCATGTATGGGGGATTCGCCCGCGCAACGTACAGCAAACGATGGCGTTTGAACTGCTTATGCGCGATGACATCCAGCTTGTCACTTTGATTGGCAAAGCGGGAACAGGAAAAACGTTGCTTGCTCTTGCGGCAGGATTGATGCAGACGGAAGATTTACGCACGTATAAAAAGCTGCTTGTCGCCAGACCAATTGTCCCAATGGGAAAAGATATCGGCTTTTTGCCGGGGGAAAAAGAAGAAAAATTGCGCCCGTGGATGCAGCCGATCTTTGACAATCTCGAATATTTATTTAACACAAATAAACCTGGGGAATTGGACGCGATTTTAGCAGGAATGGGCTCGATTGAAGTAGAAGCGCTCACCTATATACGCGGACGCAGCCTACCAGAACAGTTCATCATTATTGATGAGGCGCAAAACTTAACGAAGCACGAAGTAAAAACGATTTTAACGCGTGTCGGCGAGAAAAGCAAAATTATTTTGATGGGCGATCCGGAGCAAATCGATCACCCGTATTTAGATGAATATAATAACGGCTTGACGTATGTCGTGGAGAAATTTAAAGATCAAAAAATTGCCGGGCATGTTCGCCTGATCAAAGGGGAGCGTTCCGCATTGGCGCAACTTGCTGCGGATATATTGTAAAAAAAACCGGATGTCCCTCCATACGGGACATCCGGCTTTAACGGATGACAAAGCGACGGACATGGGTAATTGGTGCTTCACGGTTGGAACCGTCGCCAAAATAAAAATGTACAGGCCCATCTTCTCGCAGCGGTTTCCCGTCTTTAGAAAAACCGAGAATCGCTTCATAAGCTTGTTCAAGCGGAATCGTTACCTCGTTATGTTCGGTCACAATCGTCAGTTCTTTTGCATCCGGAAGCGGTTGCGCGTTGCGCAGAAAAGGAGCGAGCGGCATCGCAAACGTCCCCGTAATGATTTTTTCCTTCAAAAAGCGTTTTTCTGTCTTTAACGTTGGTGGAAAAACGGCCCCTTCTTGAATTTCCCGGTCCCAAAAAGCAGACAGCTTTTTAATTTCTTCCTCTTCGTCTTGTTGTTCATGTTGCTGTCCATGAGAAGGGTTTAAAAAATAAGTATTTAAATCTATTTTACGGTCGTCAAAAATCCATACTCCTGGGTCCAACGTAATAGTAAATTTTACATTTCCCGTTATAAGAATAATATCATTCATTTTCGATCCTCTCCTCTACATCAGCTGCTGTTTTTAGTATAATGGTAAATGGACAGTTTGTCATGCGCAAGTCATGTTTATATCACTTTTTTCTGAAACGGAAGATGTCTACGCCGATGGCGGTTTCATTTCTATCGCCACAATTGACAAGTGTTTCAACTTGCAAAATTGCACGTTTCACGTTAAGATTTAAAGAAGGATTAGGGGAGAACGGAGGGATCGATGTGACAGACGAGGTCATTAACTATCGTGACAAAGCGTACGCGCTCCTGCAAGCGGATGCAGATAAAATTGTCAAGCTCATTCAAGTGCAAATGGATCATCTGACGATGCCGCAATGTCCACTCTATGAGGAAGTGCTCGATACGCAAATGTTCGGCCTATCACGGGAAATTGATTTTGCCGTGCGTCTTGGCCTAGTTGACGAGAAAGAAGGAAAAGCGTTGCTCGACCGGCTCGAGCGCGAACTTTCCGCGCTTCATGAGGCGGTAATAAAAAAGCGCGTACGATAAAAATAAATTTTTAGCTCAAACGGTTGGAAAACGCAATCGTTTGAGTTTTTCTGTTTTTAAGAAGGAAAACGAACAATGGTTACGAATGATTTAATGTACATACTAGCAATAAGGAAGAGGAACGATGGATAAGGAGCTTATCAAAAAGGTTTTAAAATGTTACGACTATCCGTTGATTATCGCAATCGTGATCCTTTCACTATTTGGATTGATCATGGTTTATAGTTCGAGTATGATCGCAGCTGTTATTCGCTTTAACGTGCCGAGCGACTATTTTTACCAACGGCAAAAGCTATGGCTTATCGTCGCGTTTATTGGTTTTTTCATTACGATAATCGTTCCGTATAAAGTATGGGCGAATGAAAAGTTGATTAAATTTATCTTTGTTGTCTCTCCGATTATATTAATCGCGGTAGCATTTCTTGGACATACGGCGAACAACGCAACAAGCTGGTTTCGGTTTGGTGGGTTAAGCATACAGCCGGCCGAGCTGGTGAAGCTCGGGTTGATCGTTTATTTAGCGGCGGTATTTGCCAATAAACAAAAACGGCTGGCCGATCCTGTGAAAAGCAATTTATTCCCGATTTATTATACATTGTTTATTTGTTTTTTAATTGCGATCCAGCCCGACTTTGGCACGGCGATGATCGTGTTGGTGATCGCCTCGAGTTTAATTTTGTCATCAGGGTTGCGGCTTCGGCTGCTGTTTAAGCAGCTGCTGTTCTTTATGCTTATGTTTCTTATGATGTCTCCGATTATTTTCCCTCTCTTTGGCGATAAAATTTTTTCTAAGGAGCGGATGTCCCGAATTTATAGCTTTTTAGATCCGTTTAAATATGCCGATAACGAAGGGTTTCAGCTCGTTAATTCGTATTTGGCGATTGGATTAGGAGGAATAAAAGGACTAGGGCTGGGAAAAAGCATTCAAAAATACGGATATTTGCCTGAATCTCATACCGATTTCATCATGTCGATTATCGCGGAAGAATTAGGCCTTTTTGGCGTAACGTTTACCCTGGGGATTTTAGCGTTTATCGTATTGCGGGGATTCTGGATTGCGCGAAAATGCAACGACGCGTTTGGCAGCCTGCTTGCTATTGGAATTTCGGTGATGATCGGGTTTCAAACATTTATTAATGTCGGCGGTGTAGTCGGGATCATTCCGATTACGGGAGTTCCGTTGCCGCTTGTTAGTTATGGTGGCTCCTCGCTTATCTTATTTATGACTTCGCTTGGAATGCTCGTCAATGTCTCGATGTTTACCAAATACGAAGAACGTTACAAAAAAAAGGTAAAGACGGTGCAAAAATTGCAAAAAAAAGGTCTGACTTTTTAGAGAACGTATTTACAAAAAACGAAAACCGTTATAGTTTTATTAGAAAGGAGGAGAGGAGAAACTATGAAAACGCGTCGAATTAACAAAGTACTTGTGGCAAATCGTGGAGAAATTGCCATTCGTGTCTTCCGTGCCTGCACAGAGCTAGGCATCCGCACTGTCGCTATTTATTCGAAGGAAGATACAGGTTCATATCATCGCTATAAAGCGGATGAAGCGTATTTAGTCGGCGAAGGGAAAAAGCCGATTGAAGCTTATTTAGATATTGAGGGCATTATTGAAATTGCTAAAGCACACGATGTCGATGCGATTCATCCGGGTTACGGATTTCTTTCGGAAAATATTCAATTTGCCAAACGGTGCCGAGAAGAGGGGATTATTTTTATCGGCCCGAATGAAGAGCATTTAGATATGTTTGGCGATAAAGTAAAAGCCCGCCATCAGGCGGAATTAGCAGGGATTCCGGTCATTCCGGGAAGCGACGGGCCGGTACACAGTTTGGAAGAGGTCATGCGCTTTGCGGAAACGCATGGCTATCCGATTATTATTAAAGCGGCGTTGGGCGGCGGTGGCCGCGGCATGCGCATCGTCCGCTCGAAATCGGAAGTAAAAGAGGCATTCGAACGTGCTAAATCCGAAGCGAAAGCCGCATTTGGCAGCGACGATGTGTACGTGGAAAAACTCATTGAAAGGCCAAAACATATTGAAGTGCAAATTTTAGGAGACTATGAAGGGAATATCGTCCATCTTTATGAACGGGACTGTTCCGTGCAGCGCCGACATCAAAAAGTGGTGGAGGTAGCGCCGAGCGTCTCGTTATCGGATGAATTGCGGCAAAGAATATGTGAAGCCGCGGTCAAACTGATGAAAAACGTCGGATATGTGAACGCAGGAACGGTAGAGTTTCTCGTATCCGGAAATGATTTTTATTTCATCGAAGTCAACCCGCGCATTCAAGTGGAACATACGATTACGGAAATGATCACTGGAATTGATATCGTTCAATCGCAAATTTTGATTGCCGACGGATATTCGCTTCATAGCAAAGAAGTCGGCATTCCGAAGCAAGAAGATATTCGCATTAACGGGTATGCGATTCAGTCGCGCGTCACGACGGAAGATCCGCTCAACAACTTCATGCCGGATACAGGAAAAATTATGGCATACCGTTCCGGCGGGGGATTTGGCGTGCGCCTTGACGCAGGCAACGGCTTCCAAGGAGCGGTTATTACACCGTATTACGACTCTTTGCTTGTGAAACTGTCCACATGGGCGCTCACGTTTGAGCAAGCCGCAAGAAAAATGTTGCGAAACTTGCGGGAATTCCGAATCCGCGGAATTAAGACGAACATTCCGTTTTTAGAAAACGTCGTACAGCATCCGAAGTTTTTATCAGGAGAATATGATACGTCGTTTATCGATACGACACCGGAGCTGTTTATCTTCCCGCGCCGGAAAGACCGCGGCACGAAGATGCTGACCTATATTGGAACCGTTACCGTAAATGGCTTCCCTGGAATCGGGAAAAAGAAAAAACCGGTATTTGATAAACCACGCATTCCGAAAGTAAGCTATGCAGAGCCGTTTCCTAGCGGGACGAAGCAAATTCTTGATGAAAAAGGCGCAGAAGGGCTTGTTAAATGGATTAAGGAACAAGACCGTGTATTATTGACGGATACGACATTCCGCGATGCCCATCAATCGCTGCTTGCAACCCGTGTGCGCACGATTGATTTGGTCCGTATTGCTGAACCAACGGCGCGCTTATTGCCAAACTTATTCTCGCTAGAGATGTGGGGAGGAGCGACGTTTGACGTTGCTTACCGCTTTTTAAAAGAAGATCCGTGGGACCGCTTGCTAAAATTGCGCGAACGAATTCCAAATATTTTGTTTCAAATGTTGTTGCGCTCCGCCAACGCTGTCGGCTACAAAAACTACCCGGATAATGTCATTCGTGAATTTGTTGAAAAATCAGCGCAAACAGGCATTGACGTGTTCCGTATTTTTGACAGCCTAAACTGGGTAAAAGGGATGACGGTAGCGATTGACGCCGTGCGGCAGACAGGCAAAATCGCCGAAGCGGCTGTCTGCTATACAGGGGATATTTTAGATCCAAGCCGTCCGAAATATAATCTGGATTACTACAAAACGATTGCGAAAGAGCTCGAGCAGGCAGGCGCGCATATTTTAGCGATTAAAGACATGGCTGGCCTGTTGAAGCCGGAAGCGGCTTATGTGCTTATTTCCGCGTTGAAAGAAACGGTGGATATTCCGATTCATCTTCATACGCACGATACGAGCGGCAACGGTATTTATATGTATGCAAAAGCGATTGAAGCGGGCGTCGATATTGTCGATGTCGCCGTCAGCTCGATGGCGGGCTTGACATCGCAGCCGAGCGCCAATACGCTTTATTACGCATTAGAAGGAACAAGACGGGCGCCGGAGATCAACATTCAAGGGCTCGAGCAGCTTTCCCGTTATTGGGAAGACGTGCGGAAGTATTATCAAGAGTTTGAAAGCGGCATGAATTCTCCGCATACGGAAGTGTATATGCATGAAATGCCGGGCGGACAATACAGCAATTTGCAGCAGCAGGCCAAAGCGGTTGGACTTGGCGACCGCTGGGATGAAGTGAAAGAAATGTACCGCCGTGTCAATGACTTGTTTGGCGATATCGTCAAAGTTACTCCATCTTCCAAAGTCGTCGGCGATATGGCGCTTTATATGGTGCAAAATAATTTAACGGAGCAAGATATTTTCGAGCGCGGTGAAACGCTTGACTTCCCGGATTCGGTCGTGGAGTTTTTCGAGGGATATTTAGGGCAGCCGCACGGCGGATTCCCAAAAGAATTGCAGCGCATTATTCTAAAAGGGCGAGAGCCGATTACCGTTCGGCCTGGGGAATTGCTAGAGCCGGTAGATTTTGATCGATTAAGAGAAGAATTATACCATGCTCTTGATCGTGAAGTGACTGATTTTGATGTGCTGGCCTATGCCCTTTACCCGAAAGTATTTTTAGAATATGCAGAAACGGTCAAAAAATATGGCGATATTTCGGTGTTGGACACGCCGACCTTCCTATATGGAATGCGCCTTGGCGAAGAAATCGAAGTAGAAATCGAAAAAGGAAAAACGCTGATTGTCAAGCTCGTTTCGATCGGGCAGCCGCAGGCGGACGGAACGCGCGTCGTCTATTTTGAATTAAACGGACAACCGCGCGAAGTGATTATCCGCGATGAAAGCATTAAATCGGCAGTCGTCGAGCGCATTAAAGCAGACCGCACCAATCCGAATCATATTGCGGCGACGATGCCGGGCACAGTGGTCAAAGTGTTGGTAGAAAAGGGCGAAAAAGTGAATAAAGGCGATCATTTAATGATTACGGAAGCGATGAAGATGGAAACGACGGTGCAGGCACCATTCTCGGGCATTGTCAAAGATATTTATGTGAAAAATGGCGATGCTATTCAAGCGGGAGATTTATTAGTTGAATTGACGAAATAAAATAAAGCGCTTGGGTCAATCCCAAGCGCTTTATTTTAACAATATCGATGCAACCGTGTTGACCTGCCGGTTTGTTTCTTCCACTTTCTGCCCACGGTTTCTGCTTCGGAAGGCAATCATCGTTAAATAGCTGAGCACTCCAAACAAGCAGGAAATGAAGAAAGCGTGCGCCAACGCAATAAACAAATTTAACTCCGTAAATACAATTAGCGCTCCTGTTGCCATTTGCGCTAAAACGAGAACAAAAGCAATCAACCATCCGTAGTAAATGGCGCGTTGATGTTTATAATATTTTACTGCCCGTACGGTCGCAATTGCAATCCAAATAATGATGAGCGCCGCAGCAAGGCGATGTCCCATTTGCACCCATTCATGAAGCTGCACAGGGATGATGCGTGCTTTCGTGCAAATCGGCCAGCTTGGACATGCCAAACTCGCATGCATATGACGTACCAATGCACCAGTATAAACAACGATATAGGAGTAAATGATGACGCCGTAAATATGAAATTTCATTTTTCGATCCAATACAATCGACTCGGCATCAAATTTTTTGTCGATTTCAAAAATAAGCAACATCAGCAAAAAAACGGCTGCGAAGGAAATAAGAGAGATTCCGAAATGCAGCGCAAGGATAAAATCGGATTGCCCCCAGACGACGGCGGCAGCGCCGATTAATCCTTGCAACACGAGAAAGACAAAGGAAACGATCGCTAAGAACTTTGTTTCGCGAATATGCCCGATTGCACGCCATGCCCAGACAGATAAAACAAGCACCATGATTCCTGCTAAACCGGATACGAGACGGTGGCTCAGTTCAATGATGAGTTCGGGCGTAATGTGCGACGGAATTAGTTGGCCGTGGCAAAGGGGCCATGACCGTCCGCATCCCATGCCAGAACCTGTTTTGGTCACTAGCGCTCCTCCAATAAGGACAAATAACATCGCCAATGTTGTAACAGATGCAAACCACTTTAAAGAACGCTGCAAAATCTTCACCTTCTTGTATTGAGAAATCATTATTTTGTCAATAATTTAGTAAAGTATACATCTATCTTACAAGAAAGAAGCAAAAACGGCAATTTCGCCAAATACATTTTACATGATGATGCGTTAAAAAACAAAATAACGTTTACATATTGAATAAGTTTAATAAGTTTGCTAGAAATATTAATGGGGCATGCAATGAAATGATTTCTCCTTTGTAATCCGAAAATTTGACACAAATTATTCAAAAAAAGTTCACAATATGCAAAAAAAATGTGATTTAATATAAAGAGAAAACAGTTTTTTTATTCTAAGAGTAGCAATTTTTTGTTATATAACCAATACTTTCCTGTCAAGTCGAATGTTAGTAGTGGCAGAATAGAGTAAATACTTGTAACATGGCACCGTTTGCAGTCGATAAATCCCTAATAGAATATGGGCGGTGCAGCGAGGAGGAACAGGAGAATGTCGAATTTAAAAACAATGCAGGAACATGCTGCCCATGCGGGAGACCGCCCGCGTGTCAATATAGCAACTATTTGGAAAGAACTTTCCTCCGTCATCAAAATAGGAATCGTCAACTCAAATTTAATCACTACTTTTACTGGACTATGGTTGGCGCTCTATTTTACGGGGGAACGTTTTTTGGAAAACCTTCATATTGTGTTTTTTACGTTGTTTGGGGCTGGACTCGTTATTGCCGGTTCGTGCAGCATTAATAACTTTATCGACCGCGATATCGACCAGTTTATGGAGCGGACAAAAACGCGGCCGACCGTAACGGGAACGATGGAACCAAAGCGGGTGCTTTGGCTTGGAATCGCCCTAGTAACGGTAGGAACGATGAGCCTGCTAATGACGACGGTCACGGCTGCTGTTGTCGGGTTAATCGGCATGATCACATACGTATTTTTGTATACGATGTGGTCGAAGCGAAACTATACGCTTAATACCGTTATCGGCAGCATTTCCGGCGCTGTGCCGCCGGTAATCGGCTGGACGGCAGTAGACCCAAGCTTCCACGTTTTTCCGATCATTTTATTTTTAATTATGTTCCTATGGCAGCCGCCGCACTTTTTGGCGCTGGCAATGAAACGGTGCGAAGAGTACCGTGCTGCAGGCATCCCAATGCTTCCTGTTGTCCATGGTTTTGCGATGACAAAGCGGCAGATCGTTGTCTGGGTTGCGTGCTTATTGCCACTGCCATTTTATATGTTCTCATTAGGCGTGCCGTTTTTAACGGTTGCTACGTTATTAAACGTGGGATGGCTTGCATTAGGGCTTTATGGATTTAAAATGAAAGATGACTTAAAATGGGCAAAGTGGATGTTTATTTATTCGCTTAACTATTTAACCATTTTATTCGTGGCGATGGTCATCGCTACCCTTTGGTAAACAAAAGCGGTTTAAAATTCTTTCCATTAAGCGAAAGAATTCATATATATTTTATTTCATCAATAGAAAGAGGGGTTTGATTAGGCTATGAAGAAATGGCTACATAACTGGCGCTTATTTTCTCTTTTTAGTATGATGGCGCTTCTGTTAGCTGGCTGCGGCAAGCCGTTTTTGTCGACGCTTCAGCCGGCAGGCGAAGTAGCAGACATGCAATATTCGCTGATGCTGCTTAGCACGGCCATTATGGTGCTCGTTGTTGTGGTTGTAACGATTATCTTTGTGTACGTTGTCATTCGTTATCGGCAACGTAAAGGCGAGGAAAACAAAATTCCAAAACAAGTGGAAGGGAACCATAAGCTTGAAGTGATTTGGACTGTTATTCCGATTATTCTATTGCTTATTTTGGCAGTTCCAACGGTTTATGCAACCTTTAAACTTGCGGACGTCAAACCAATGAACAAAGAAAAACGCGATAAACATACCGTTGTTGTTAACGTTCGCGCTAATCTTTATTGGTGGGAATTTGAATATCCGGACTATGGAGTGATTACAAGCCAAGAACTAGTTGTCCCAACCAATGAGCGAGTATATTTCAATTTAAAATCTTCCGATGTCAAACACTCGTTCTGGATTCCAGCTGCCGGTGGAAAAATGGATACAAACATAGAAAACAAAAACCAATTTTGGCTTGAATTTGACCAAAAAGCGGCTGACAAAGCTGGGGGCATTTTCTATGGGAAATGTGCGGAGCTTTGCGGTCCATCCCATGCATTAATGGACTTTAAAGTTAGAGCGCTTCCACGCGCTGAGTTTGACGCTTGGATCAAAAAGATGCAAAATGCGAAAAAACCAGTTGTCACAGATCCGGTTGCCAAACAAGGGGAAGCAATTTTCAATAAAAGCTGTATTGGCTGCCATGCGGTTACCCCGTTGGACAAACGCCCAGAACAAGCACGTACAGCGCCAAACTTGGCAAACTTCGGCGATCGCACGCGTATTGCCGGTGTTTTAGCACATAATGAGGAGAACCTAAAGAAATGGCTGAAAGATCCTGAAAGTGTAAAACCTGGCAACAAAATGACAGGCAAATATGGCCAATTAACGGATGAGCAAATTAATGCTTTAACGAAATACTTAATGAGTCTAAAAGTTGAATAACAAGTGGAATTTCTATAAAAAGGAGGTTAAATCCGTGAGTACAACAGCTCGCAAAAAGAGCATTATATGGGACTACCTTACAACGGTCGACCATAAAAAAATTGCCATCCTTTACTTAATTGCTGGCGGTATTTTCTTCGTCGCGGGTGGCGTTGAAGCACTTCTTATTCGTATCCAGCTTGCAAAGCCGAATAATGATTTCCTAGTCGGCGGTTTATATAACCAAGTATTAACTATGCATGGTACAACAATGATTTTCTTGGCAGCGACACCGCTGTTATTCGCATTGATGAATGCGGCTGTGCCAATTCAAATTGGTGCGCGTGACGTTGCGTTTCCGTTCTTAAACGCATTAGGTTTTTGGTTGTTCTTTTTCGGGGGACTTTTCCTAAACTGTTCTTGGTTTTTAGGCGGAGCTCCTGATGCGGGTTGGACGTCTTATGCTTCGCTGTCATTGGAATCACCAGGACACGGAATTGACTTTTTCTTATTGGGTTTACAAATTTCCGGTTTCGGTACATTAATTAGCGGTATTAACTTCCTAGTAACCATCGTTAATATGCGTGCTCCAGGCATGACATTCATGCGTATGCCAATGTTTACTTGGGCAACATTCGTTGCTTCTGCGTTAATCTTATTTGCGTTCCCGCCATTAACGATTGGGTTGCTTTTGCTGATGTTGGACCGCTTATTTGGCAGTAACTTCTTCCATGCGGCGTTAGGCGGTAATACCATTATTTATGAACACTTATTCTGGATTTTCGGCCATCCAGAAGTATATATCTTAGTATTGCCGGCATTCGGTATTTTCTCTGAAATTATTCCGACTTTCTCTAAAAAACGTTTATTCGGATACTCTTCCATGGTATTTGCGATTGTATTAATCGGTTTTTTAGGATTCATGGTGTGGGCGCACCACATGTTTACAGTTGGTATGGGACCAGTTGCGAACGCAATTTTTGCGGTTGCGACAATGGCTATTGCTGTTCCGACAGGTATTAAAATCTTTAACTGGTTATTCACGATGTGGGGCGGAAACATTCGCTTTACAACACCAATGTTATACGCTGTTGCGTTTATTCCTTCTTTCGTTATGGGTGGAGTAACTGGAGTTATGAATGCGACAGCACCGGCTGACTATCAATATCATGACAGCTACTTCGTCGTTGCTCACTTCCACTATGTCATTGTTGGTGGAGTAGTATTTGCTATCTTAGCTGGTACACATTATTGGTGGCCAAAAATGTTCGGCCGAATGTTAAGTGAAACACTTGGCAAAATTACATTCTGGTTATTCCTTATCGGCTTCCATTTAACGTTCTTTATTCAACATTTCCTTGGATTAATGGGGATGCCGCGCCGCGTATTTACTTACTTACCAGGTCAAGGTTTGGAAACTGGAAACTTAATTAGTACAATTGGTGCATTCTTTATGGCTGCCGCTACGGTTGTTCTTGTAATTAATATTATTATTACAACAGTTAAAGGCAAAAAAGCGGAAGCAGATGCTTGGGGAGTCGGACGTACGCTTGAATGGGCGGTTTCTTCGCCAGCACCTGAATACAACTTTGCGCAAATTCCGCTTGTTCGCGGTTTAGATGCTTTTTGGCTAGAGAAAATGGAAGGGAAAAAAGGATTAACTCCGGCAGAACCGCTTGGAGACATCCATATGCCGAACCCTTCATTCTTGCCGTTTGTCATTTCACTTGGACTGTTTATCGCTGCGTTTGGTTTCTTGTATCATAACGACCGCTCTTGGGGTTTGCCGGTAGCAATTCTTGGATTAGCGATTACCTTTGGTTCTATGTTCTTGCGTTCGATCATTGACGACCATGGTTTCCACATACCTAAAGACGAGATTATCGAAGCAGAGAAAAAGGGGGTTAAGGCATAATGCACGCAGAGGAAAAATTAACGGCGGAAACATTCCCAGCATCGCCTGAAAGAGCCACCCTCGAAGGGAAAAATAAATTTTTAGGATTTTGGTTTTTCTTAGGGGGGGAGACAGTTCTCTTCGCCTCCCTCTTTGGCACTTTCATCGCGCTGAGAGATAAGACGGCTCAGGGACCGACATCGCATGATTTGTTTGAATTGCCGCTCGTGTTTGTTGCTACCATGCTCTTATTAACAAGTAGCTTAACGAGTGTTTACGCTATATATCACATGAAAAACTTTGACTTTAAGAAAATGCAGCTTTGGTTTGGCATTACTGTATTGCTAGGTCTAGGCTTTCTGGGATTGGAAATTTTCGAGTTCAATCATTATGTGCATGAAGGTTTAAAATATTCAACAAGCGCATTTTCATCTGCTTTTTATACGCTAGTCGGTCTGCACGGAAGCCACGTTGCATTTGGTTTATCGTGGATTTTAACCCTTATGATCCGCAACGCAAAGCGTGGTTTGAACCTTTACAATGCGCCAAAGTTTTATGTGGCAAGCCTTTACTGGCACTTTATTGACGTCGTATGGGTATTCATTTTTACCGTCGTATACCTAATGGGAATGGTGGGGTGAATATATGGTGAATCAAACAAATTCCGGAAATGAGCGTGTTGATTTAGCATATCGTCGCAGAAAAAATGCAGAGGAAATGAAACACCAAGTTATTTCCTTTGTATTAATGATTTTGTTAACGTTGATTGCATTTTTTGCGGTCGGTTATGACAAATTTTCGCATTGGTTTTCCGTTCCATTTATTTTCCTTCTTGCTGTTGTGCAAGTGATGTTCCAATTGTATTATTTTATGCATATGAGCCATAAAGGACATGAAATGCCAGCGGTGTTCCTGTATGGTGGTGTATTTGTAGCCTTCTTGACCATTTGGGCGTTTGCGACCGTTGTTTGGTGGTAATAAAAAAGGAAATCAGCGTTTGCTGATTTCCTTTTTTTCATAAAACAAAAAAGACTTTATTATCTAAATTGAAAACAAGAATGGACTGGCCCATTCCAAACAGGTTGGTTGATAGCGCTTAACAATAGACAAACGATAGGAGTGTAGTATAATGAAAAGAGAACGAATTGAGGTGAGATGAAGATGGCATCATTAAGCATGTTTGGTTTTGTCGCGCTATGGAGTCCCTATTTTCTTGCGTTTCTATTGTTGATTACGTGTCTTTATTTTATGATCGTCGGGCCGTGGAGAACTCGCTTTACAAAGGAAGGGCCGCCGACACGCAAGCAGAAAGCATATTTTGTCGCGGGTATCGTGTTGCTTTATATTTGTGTAGGTTCGCCGATTGATTTGCTAGGGCATTTGATATTTAGCGCTCATATGATACAAATGGCGATATTAAGTTTTATGGTTCCACAATTGTTTATTTTAGGAATACCAAATTGGCTGTTTGAGCGGGTTTTCCAAATTCGCCCATTAAAGGCAGCAGTAACGTTTTTGACAAAGCCGCTTATTGCGATCGTTTTATTTAATGGCTTGTTCTCGTTTTATCACGTCCCATTTATTTTTGACTTAGCGAACAGCCATGCGCTTTATCATGCGGTAATTACCACGATGATTTTTATCGCTGCATGGATGATGTGGTGGCCTCTCCTTAATAAAATGCCAGGCTGGCAGTCTCTTAGCGGCCTCAAGAAGATAGGCTACATTTTTGCAGACGGCGTTTTATTAACTCCGGCGTGTGCCTTAATTATTTTCGCGAATAAGCCGCTATATGCGACTTATTACGATCCGCAAATGTGGATGAAGTCGCTTGCTCTTTGCGTTCCCGCTGGGACATTAGCTTCTCTTGATTTATCAGGACCACAGATGTTCTTTTCAATTCCGCTTCTTTATGACCAGCAGCTTGGCGGAGTATTAATGAAAATCATTCAAGAAATTGTTTACGGTACAGTGCTCTTTTTCGTCTTTGTGGATTGGTACCGAAAAGAGAGGGAAAAGGAAAAATTGGAAACTGCCGTATCGCCATACCCTTCTGAATCATAATGTTTGATCGAAACATTGTTGTTCATTTAAACTGCAAACTGCTGGATCATTAACAATATAATAATAATAAAAATTAGGTTAATAAGATTAAAATGACACAGAGAGGAACGGGATATGAAATATTCATTGCCAATTTTGCCGACTATTAGTACGAGCTGTATCGTCATTAGCGCAGCATTAGTAGCGTACGGCTGGTATTTAATACGCAAAAGAAACATTGAAGCGCATAAAAAGGTGATGCTGACAGCGGCGGCATTTGCTTTATTGTTTTTTATCATTTATCTATTGCGGACTGTTTTCATTGGCAATACAAGTTTTGGCGGTCCTGATGATGTCAAAGTGTATTATACCATCTTTCTAGTGTTTCATATCGTTTTGGCAACCGTGGGGGCTATCTTTGGCATCGTCACCATTTGGACGGGATTAAAAGATATTCGTGCCCGTCATAAGCGGCTCGGGCCGGTTACAAGCATCGTATGGTTTTTTACGGCGGTGACAGGGGTTGCTGTCTATTTGCTTCTTTACGTATTTTATAAAGGCGGGGAAACAACATCGATGATTAAAGCGATCTTAGGTTTTTAAACCCGGCAGCTATGTTGTCGGGTTTTTTCTTCATGGTGGCAGCTTGGCGAAAAACGGCATATATTTATAAAACATCCTATGATTGGTGTGAGGCAAGGGAATAGGAGGGGAGATAGGGATGAAAACGGGTGCCATCCGCCTTCGCAAACGGAGTGTTGCACAAGCTACGCTGCACACGGTTGTGATGATGTGTTTGCAGGGCCGAAATGAAATCATCGCTGATGATTGTGAAGTTCATATCGTTGTTGCCGATGATGGCCACTGTACGGTTACCGTATCGTTAGTAATGAAGCCGGAAGCACCGCTTCTTTTATTGTGCCAGCAAATACAAAAGCATATCGCAGAGGAAATCGCGTTCATGACTCCTTTTACCGTGGACGCGGTACATGTAGTGGTGAAACGCTTGGATATATAAAAAACGCATGAGAAAAATCACTCATGCGTTTTTTATATGGACATAGGCTAGGCAGCAGTGTTTCTTCCTAGAAACTAGCCGTTTAGTCTTGAATTTTGTCAAGCTCTGCTTTTACTTGCGCTAAAATGGTTTGACATTGACTGACGAGGGAAGAAGGGAAATGCTCGTCCTCCCCGTATTCAACGCCGTGCGGGTAGTAATATTTTCCTAAAATAGGCGTAAGCAATTTAATCAAGGCATAACGGGAATCGACGTCTCCCTCAACCGCATATCCTTGCACGCGCAGATAAAAAGTATCTCCTTTGATTTGGAATTTGCGGTCGTATGTAACTCTTTCATAGTCCCATTGAGAGGCTCTGACGAACCCAAAATGTTCCATGACGTCATCTAAGCGGGAAAGCTCTACTGTTTGATTTTCAATGCCAGTATTTTCAAATTTCATGTTTCTTCCTCCTAACAACACGATATGCTAGTACACGAAAAAGAAAATGTTCCTTCATTTATAATAGTATGAAAGTGACTGGATTTTCAATGAATTGTTTACTATTTTGTCCGTTGGAATAAATTTTTTTGTTTTGCGTTTGTTATTTTTTTTTATTT
Organism: Saccharococcus thermophilus; assembly: GCF_011761475.1. NCBI lineage: Bacteria > Bacillati > Bacillota > Bacilli > Caryophanales > Anoxybacillaceae > Saccharococcus > Saccharococcus thermophilus. The sequence goes on along the minus strand of NZ_JAASRS010000001.1, from coordinate 2,377,521 downwards.
GGTGAGAATAAAAGCGGAAAGGAGGCAGCACAAGATGAAAAACTCCTGCTTGTTTTTTTATTAGCTGTGGGAATATGGGGAGGAAGCATGCCAAGTATCGCCCATGGTCAAGGAACAACTACATATATTGTTCGACCGGGGGATACGCTGTGGAAAATTTCCGTCCGCTATCAAGTCGGATTATCGGAAATTATTAGGGCGAATCCGCAATTTCCCAATCCCAACTTAATTTATCCAGGACAAAAAGTATACGTCCCTATTTTAGATGATGTGAAACAAATTGAAAATGAAGTTGTCCGTCTTACGAATGAACAGCGGGCAAAATATGGCCTTCCCCCGCTGAAAATTGATTGGCAGCTCGCGCGGGTAGCACGTTACAAATCTGCTGATATGCGCGATAAAAACTATTTTCAACATAACTCGCCGACATACGGCTCGCCATTTACGATGATGGAAAATTTTGGAATTAGTTACCGTTCAGCAGGAGAAAATATTGCCGCCGGTCAGCGAACCCCGCAGGAAGTGGTTAACGCATGGATGAATAGCCCAGGGCATCGTGCCAATATTTTAAACAAAGGATTTACTCATATTGGAGTCGGTTATGCCAAAGGTGGTTCTTATGGACATTATTGGACGCAAATGTTTATTGGTAAATAAATAAAAGGAGAGACGGACGATGCAAACAGTGCGCGATGTCATGTCTACAAACGTTGAATATTGCACACCTGTTGATAATGTGTACGAAGTGGCCGTAAAAATGCGTGATTTAAACGTCGGAGCGGTCCCGATTGTGGATCACGGGAGATTAGTCGGAATGATTACCGACCGTGATATAGTTGTACGCGGCATTGCGGAAAAACGTCCCGGCTCCACCCAAGTAACAGAAATCATGAGCGATCAATTAATTATGGTAACTCCTGATACTTCTGTACAAGAGGCAGCAGAGCAAATGGCGCGGCACCAAATCCGCCGTCTTCCGGTGGTGGAAAACGGCCGGCTCATAGGCATCGTTTCTCTTGGTGATCTAGCGACTAATCGCTATTCTGACGAAAGTGCCGGCCGAGCCTTAACAGAAATTTCAGAAACTGAGTTCTTTCATTAAGTAGCATGTACGGATTCCTCTAAAATGCAGGGGAATCCGTTTTTGCGTTTTTTTGCGCACGAAAAATGGCTATAATGGCAATAAGATATCTATTTTCGGAAAGCGAGAGTTGCTATGTGAAATGGTTTTTTCTTGTTTTACTGCTGCTAATTGGATTTTACTATTTTACCCCGAGTCCGCCGCCACTTAGTCCACCGCAAGAAACGAAACTGAAGGACTATATAGTGAAAGAACCAAAAATCCAAAACGGCATCATTGCCATGATTGGAAAGACGGAGCAAGAGGTAAAAAAGAAATTCGGCGCGCCGACACGCAAAGATGCTTCTGCTTATGATTACGAATGGTGGATTTACAATCGAGGAGCAGGCACCTATTTTCAAATCGGAATCATGGCCGGACGCGTTGTTACAGCGTTGATATGTGGAGAGCATGTGAATGTAAAGCCATTTTACATCGGCCAACCGCTGCAGGAAGTATTTAAAACGATGCCCGTTTTGTCGAATGTAGAAATAAAATTAAGCACAGGAACATACCGCTTTGAGTTATCGGAGCAGGACTATGCTTCCCGGCCGATTGTCAAAATCGGCAGCATCTATGCACAATTATATGTCGATCGTTTTACTGGGAAGATTTCAAGCATTCGCCTTATGACGGGAGAAACGTTCGTAAAAATGAGACCCTATGAGCTGGTGTACCGCGGCAGTTTACCTAATCCAGCCCCTTTATCCGCAAAAAAACAACGGGAAGTAGAATTGGCGAATGCAAGACAAATTTTTGATATGACGAATATCATTCGCCAACGCTACCATGTGAATCCAGTTCGTTGGAATGAAAAAGCGGCAAATGTCGCCTATTTGCACAGCAAGGATATGTGGGACCATCACTTTTTTTCCCATGAATCGCCGCGGTACGGCGGTCTGCAAGATCGGCTGGCAGCGGCAAATATAAAATTTCACATAGCCGGAGAAAATATTGCCGCACATCAGGTGGATGGTATTGAAGCAGTAGAAGGGTGGCTGAACAGCAAAAACCATCGCGAAGCATTATTAAACGGGCAATTTACTGATCTTGGTGTCGGCGTTTCTGGTGATTATTATACGCAAGACTTTTTGCGGCCATGGTAATAAAGATGATGTTGCTGATGGGGAAAAAATGGGCGCACGTTAATCCGCCATCTACGATAGTATATGGTAGATAGGCATGAGTGGATAAAGGGGGAGTAGGTAGTCGATGGCCAAACATCTACATCCTTCGGTAGAAAAGTTTAAACAATTTGTAAAAAAACACCCGAAAATCATTCAAGAAGTGCGCAGCGGAAAAAAGACGTGGAAAGAGTTTTACGAAGATTGGTATTTATTTGGCGAGGATGATGAAATATGGGAACCGTATAAACAAGACAGGTCATCGGTGAAACAAACGGGAAAAGGAAACAAAAAGTGGTTTGAAAAAATTGCTAATATGCTGCAAAATATCGAATCAGATGAAGTACAAAAACATTTGGAAAGCGTTCAGCAAGCGATTGTTGCCATCCAAAATATTATTGCTCAATTTCAAGGGGCGGAAAAACAGCATACGCGTGCGGCAAAAGATGAGCATCCGTTTTCGTTCCGCAAAGATTAAGGGGGGAGCCAATGAGGAAAGAAGTAATGCAATATATTCGCACAAAAAAAATGTTGCAATCGTTTATTCGCGAACAGCCGCGTTGGTATCGCCTTCTCTCCCGCTACCCGCACAAGTTGCAGTCATTTGAACTAGAAGCGATGCATTACTATGAGCAGACGATTCCGCATAAAGTAGAGAAAATTGCTAATTCTTTGCAGATGGCTTCATTGATGCTTCATATGTTTCAAGCGATGCGCGACTAATTTTTTGACAAAAGGCAAAGACTATTTCTCAAAGGAGTGATGTCTTTGCCAAAACGAATGATGATGTTATGTTTGTTTTTTGTTGGTTTGTTAGGAGCGTGCGGGAATGATAAACCGGCACCGCAGACAAATATGCACAATGTCGCGCACGCGATGGCAAGCGACAGCAAATGGCTCCATGTGAAACACCTTGTGAAAGGGAACGATGTTTTTATTGAATGCGTGGCCGCTAATTTTCCGTTTCAAAAAGGGAAAAATGGAGGGCATATTAATGTCTATTTAAACGGCCAGAAAATCAATGAAGTATATACGGCAGCGTTTATGTTGCGGGGGGTACCGACCGGAAAACATGCGATTCGGCTTGAGCTTGTGTATAATGATGGAAAAATCACCGGAATGTCGCATGAATTTACCGTAACGATCCCGTAAAGAAAGGTCTGACAAAGAAGTCAGACTTTTTTTATGTTTACTGTCTGGCCGTTTGGCCTTCCTCACTTCCCATTTTCCTTCTTCTCGTGGTATCATTACATTGGAGGTGCCAATAACGTGATCATTGCTACTCTCGAACGTATCGAGATTTTAGATAAAGCAGAAGCATTAGCGAAAATGATTGTACAATCAGAAGTGGCGGAAGAATATCGCCGCTGTTTGCGACGTCTGAAGGAAGACCGCGCTGCCCAAGATATTATTGCTCGTTTTGCGAAAGCGAAGGAGCGTTATGAAGAGGTGCAGCGCTTTGGAAAATATCATCCCGATTACCATAATGTAATAAAAGAAGTGCGTGATGCAAAGCGTGAACTCGATTTTCATGAGACGATTGCCGCTTTTAAAAAAGCGGAAAACAATGTTCAGGAATTGTTGGATGAGATTAGTGTATTAATTGGCAAGGCAGTATCTGAGCAAATTAAAGTCCCGACAGGAAATCCGTATTTTTTGTCTACAAGCTGTTCCGGCGGTTGCGGAGCGGGAGGAAGCTGCGGCTGCCGCACATAGCAGAAAAGGGGAATGATGGTATGTTTCCAAAACGACAAGGAATTATCGTTTGGCTTCATTCGTTAAAGCATAGCAAGCATTTGCGAAAATTCGGCAACATTCACTATATTTCTAAGCGGCTAAAATATGTGGTTTTATATTGCGATATGGAGCAAGTCGATGAAATGATGAAAAAGCTTGCTTCCTTGCCATTTGTAAAACGGGTTGAACCATCTTACCGCCCATTTTTAAAGTTGGAGTTCGAATCTAAAGGAGAAAAGGAAAAAGAAAACTCCTCTTATCCATTAGGGTATTCCACAGACTAAAAGAGGCTGTCCCAAAAGGTCGGTAAAACGACCTTTTGAGGACAGCCTCCTGCTTTTGTTTTTACATTATTTGTCTATTTTTTACTTTCTCAAAGGATCTGCTTCTTCTTATCCCCGTATTTATCCCCGTATGTTCTCCCTTTTTCTTTTTATTGGGTGGACGGTGGCCGCCCACTTTCTCAAATTGTGGGCAGCACAAATAAGCCCCCATTCCACGGTAATTTTTGGGAGCCCTCTTAACAAAAAGCGCTGGAATTGCTGGTTATGCTTGATTTGCCCAAACACCGGCTCGTTTTCGATTTGCCGTCTTCGATATGTCGCCGCCCCTTCTTCCGTGGACAGCCGTTCCCGAATCTCCTGCCGTTGTTGTTGATTCTTCAAAGAAACGCGGATGGTTTTCGTGTCTTTGCCTTTGGCGCATGCCGTTTGAAACGGGCATCCGGCACATGCCGTACAACGATACGTCCGTTTGACGGTAACGTACCCGTTGTCGGTCGTTTCCTTCCGTTCATACACAAACACCAACCGTTCCCCTTTGGCGCAAATCCACTCATCCAGCTCCTCATCATACGTCATGTTCTCGATTCGGCCGATCTCTCTCGCCCACGCTTTCGTTTGTTCCCGGTCCAGCGTGTTGTACTTGATCAGGGCGACGATCTTCTTTTTCTCGCAGTACGTGTAGTTCTCCTCACTCCCATAGGCGGAATCCGCAATGGCCCGTTTGGGCATTGGTCGTCCATAGGCGGCCAATTGCTCCAAATGTGGAATGAAACATCCGGCATCCCCCGCCCGTTGATGCACGCTAAACCCAACGATAAATTGGTTTTCTGTTCCTATTTGTACATTGTATCCCGGTTTTAGCTGCCCATTTTTCATATGGTCGTCTTTCATCCGCATGAATGTCGCATCCGGATCCGTTTTCGAAAAGCTGTTCCGTTCGCCCAACACTTCTTTGTATTCTTCATACTTCTTCTTACGGGGGAGAAGATCTTGCTCCAATTGCCGTTTTGCTTTCTTTAACGTGCGATTCTTCGGCTCTTTCTTTAGGCGTTCTTCCACTTGTTCGATTACGGCTTCGATCTTTTCGGACGTAATCGGTGAAGCTTCCAGTTTTTCTTGAAAATCCCCTTCTTGTTCCGCCTCTTCATCTTCTTTCGCCACCTGTTCGATCGAGGCAACGATTTGCCGGAATTTCTCCTCCAGCTTCTGATCGTACTTTTCCGTTGATTTGCGCCAAACGAACGTGTATTTGTTGGCATTGGCCTCGATTTTCGTTCCATCCAGAAAGTAATCCTCTAGTTTGACGAACCCTTCTTGACGCAGAAGATCAACAATGGAGAAAAACGTTTCGTAAATGACGTCCTTCATCCGTTCCGAGCGAAATCGGTTGATCGTGCGGAAATCCGGTGTTTGATGGCCGGATAGCCACATAAAGTAAATGTTTTCTTTCAACTGCTTGGCGATTTGGCGAGAGGAGTAGATCCGATTGGCGTAGGCATACAGGATGACTTTCAACATCATTTTCGGATGATAGGCTGGGCGGCCTCCACCAGGATAGAGGGAAACGAGCAGAGCCGGATCCATTTTTTCCACTGCCAGATCCACGATCCGGCAAAGATGATGTTCCGGAATGAGAATTTCAAGATCCATTGGCAAAATGAGTTGATCTCGGTTATAATAAATGTACATAAGAAAACCGTCCTTTCTTGGTAGGGTTGTGGTGACTTTATTATACCAAAAGAGGAACGGTTTTCTTATTTTTTTTCGAAAAAAAGGAGGGTGTCCGAAAAGCGAACGCTATGCGAACACTTTTGGGACACCCTCTTTTTTCGTTATTGGAGAGGAGGGATAAAGCGGTTCATTCGCATAATGCCGATTAAATGTTGATAATATAAATCCAATTCCGCGAAAAAGGTGGAAGGTTTTACTTCCAAATGAATAATTTCCGTTCCTAGCTCCTTTGCCAGTTGGGCAAATAGCTCATAGCGCTTGTTCGGCTTTACGTACGGATTTGGGATTCCTTCGCGACAAATGTAGAGAGGCTGGAAATCCCCAGGATCGGTCGGATGCAATACGACGACGCAGGACGTTACCGGTTTTCCATTTTTCACTGTATGAAAAGCAAAAAGCCCAGATAAACGGTGGCGATTTGCTCTAGCAAGCTCGATTAATTCGTATATATCCGAATATCCTTCCCCTAGCTCGATAAAACGCTGAATCATCGATATCCCCCTTATGATATGGTCCATACATAACTTTAATTGTTGTTTGACAAAATTTCAAATCTCACATTTCGCACCCTAACAAGGTCAAAACAAAGGATTTTTTATTTAGTTTTTCAGAATAACTTTTTGACCAACACAACGAGCGATGGCAATCCTTTTTTTACCATCGCTGGTCGTTCCGTATCACGTTACACGTAGATGCTCTCATCCATGCCCAATCCCTGCAGAATCCTTCGCTGATCAGGGGTAAGGGAGCGATCCAGTGAGCGTTGGATGCGCCCATCCGGCAGCTTGAACAGGACGACGTTCACATATTGAAACAGCTGAAAAATCGCCTGTCCCGTCGGCCGGGTCAGCTTGCGGCCTCCAGGACCCTTCAACGGGTGTTCTGGAGTAATAAACTGACGCACTCGGCGCTGAAAAACGCGGTAAATAGCCAAGGCCAACAGAAACAAATAGCCTAATACTGCGACCCGTTCTGGTTTTTTGACGTAAATCTCATCCGTGAAAAACGGATCTTTCAAAAAAGCGAAGTTCATTTCCACCGAGATCTGCCCTTTATACAGCTTCAAGATCTCTTGGGCATCCATGGGTTGGCCCTTCCATTCCTTCGGAACGGTCGTGACAAGGACAAACCGGGACGCTTTCCGTCTCGCCTGTTCCCACGCGTCTTGGTCGAATTCGACGTCAAGGTGCAAGAAATACAGCGTCTCCACCTCGGGTTCCGCCCCTTTTTTCGGCCGTCCGCGCCGTTTTTTCAGGCGTACGATCTCTTCGACCGCGGCCTCAACCCGATGAAACCGGGGGCGAAGGGACGCCTTGAGGGACGCCAAGGCTTGTTCGGCATCTTCCCGGCAGGAGAAGGGGTGACGCTCCCAACGGGCTTGTTCCTCGCGAAGAAGCTCCGCTTCTTTGGTTCGTTCTTTTTCAAGCGTCTTTCCTTTTCGCTGGTCGAGCGCGCTCGATTCAACAACGATCAGCCGAACGGGGTGGCCTTCATACGTCGAGGCCGTTTCCCATACCCGGTACGTGGCGCCGTTTCTCTCCGCCAACGTAAAGGGATCGCTCCACGTCGTGTCCTCAGCATCCGCTTCGGCCAGCGCGGTTTTCACGATCCGGAGCGACGAAGGGCCTCTGGTGATCAAAAAGGCGTTGGCCGCTTTGGTTTGCGCCAGGGTCTCTTTCGTCATCGCGGCGGAATCGGCCACGTAAATCCATTCGTCTTCGATTTTGGCCTGCTTCAGCTGTTCATGGACACGAGACAGCACCTCGGGATTCCATGTTTTATCGGGCAGGTTGCCATCGTGCACATCGCCGTAAAACGGGATGCCGTCCTCGTTGCCGACCAGTCCGAAACCGATCTGTTTTTGCCAACGATGATGGCGGTTGTAGCCATGTGTGATTTGTAAGGCCTCTAACGAGGCCGATTCATACGCGCCGTAAACGGTCTTGTCCGTCGTATCGGCGTGGAAGGCTCGGAGGGAAAGGCCTTCTTTTCGATAAATATGAATCAAGCAAGTGCTGATGACGTTGTGAATGCCAGCCTCATACAGGCGATCGAGATGACGGGCCAACGCATCGTCGTTCAACCAGGAAGGATGGAGATCGGGACGGATGAGTTTCTCACAATCGACCTCCTGAGCCCAATGTTCCAAGTGAACAAGGGCTTGCCGGCCGTCAAACACATTGTAGAGGATGGCCTGAACGGCATCGCTGACTCGCGTTTGGCACTGCGGATCGACGGGCACGAGATGGTCAATCAATTGAGGCAGACCCAGTTTCTTGAATAGGGCACTTATTATATTCAAATAAGAATTGCGATAGACCTTTTTGACTTGAACGTTCATAAGTGAAAAACTCCTTTACGTTCCTTGTGTGTCAAGGATTCATTCGACATCGGAACGAAAAAATCCTCCCGATTTTCGTCGAGAGGGTGCGAAATGTGAGTCGCAAGGTGACATTCTCCCTTCTTAAATTCCTCATTTCATCGGAATGGGAGGCGTGTATTGAAAAACCAAAGGGCAGATTGTTAATGATCTGCCCTTTTTCAAAATATCTACTTTAAAACGAACGATCCCTTCCGGATAAAAAAGAAAAAACCCTTGCATGGCAAGGGCTTTCTGAATGGAGCATACCGGGTTCGAACCGGTGACCTTCGCGCTGCCAGCACGACGCTCTCCCAACTGAGCTAATGCCCCATTTCATCAATTATTTCCTGTCCGTTTTTAATTATATATATGCTTTTTTGGAAATGCAATAGTATTTTATGCAGCTTTTTATTGGAAAAGGTGAAACAGATCAGCCGCTCTCAATATCAATATGGACGATTGAATCGACGCTGCGGATCGCATAATAGATGTCGGCGGCAGCCCGCTTTTGATCGATAACGGCTTTTAATTTAATTAAGTGCTGATTGTTGTCTAAATCTTTAATACGCATCGTCTTAATATCGATGTGTTGCAGCCTTATTTTTTCGATGACATCAGCAATATTTTTTGTATCTGCCACGGTGATTTGCAATAGAATTTCTTTTTCCCGCAGTTGTTTCGGTCCGAAAAAGTTGATGAGAAAAGGAATAAGTTCTACGCTTACAATTAATAATGCCACCCCGAAGGCCGACTCCCAATAAAATCCGGCACCGACGGCAACTCCGATGCCAGCCGCTCCCCAAATGATCGCGGCGGTAGTTAATCCTGTAATACTATCATTTCCCCGCCGTAAAATAACCCCAGCTCCTAAAAAACCAACGCCTGATACAATTTGTGCGGCAAGACGGAGTGGATCCATCGTAATATGGTCTTTTAGTGGGAATACATAGGCAGATTCGATCGAGACAATCGTTAACAAACAGCTGGAAATGGAAATAACTAAGCAAGTTTTTAAGCCAACAGGTTTTCGTTTTAATTCCCTTTCCAGCCCGATGATTAATCCTAATACAGCAGATATCCCCAATTTAATGAATGGATCGAACATCACGGCAATCACCTCTTTTGTTTCGATATTGGTATAATAATGATAAAACATTGATTAAGGGGATGAATAATGAAGCCATCAAGCATGTTCAAACCATATTTAGCCCTATTTGTAGGAGCGCTTTCCGTTTCTACTTCTGCTATTCTTGTAAAATGGGCGCATGCTCCTGCTTCCGTTATCGCTTTTTATCGACTTTTTTTTACGATATTGTTGATGACACCGTTTTTCCTCAAATATATTAGCGAATTAAAAGAAATCTCCTGTCGCGATTGGGCGTTTTCGGTCTTCTCCGGAATTTTATTAGCATTCCATTTTATTCTTTGGTTTGAGTCGCTGAACTATACTTCCGTAACCAGTTCTGTTGTACTTGTAACATTGCAGCCGTTATTTGCGTTTGTTGGCGGGTATGTGTTTTTTAAAGAACGTCTCACTGCAGGAGCATTGTTTAGCGCGCTATTAGCAATCGCCGGAAGCGTGATCATCAGCTGGGGCGATTTTCAAGTCAGCGGCAAAGCATTATTTGGTGATATGTTGGCACTGTTGGCATGTGCCATGGTAACAGGATATTGGCTATTTGGTCAAGAATTGCGCAAACGTCTATCATTGATGACATATACGTATATTGTATACGGGATTAGTTCTTTCGTGCTTTTTCTTTACGTAATTGCGTTTCGTCTTCCACTGCTTTCCTATAGAAAAATAGACTGGCTCTGCTTTGTCTTATTAGCCATTGTGCCGACCCTGCTAGGCCATTCCTTAATGAATTGGTCGGTAAAATGGGTAAGCGCAGCAACCGTTTCGATGAGCATTTTATTTGAACCAGTGGGAGCTTCTATATTAGCCTACTTTTTACTTGGGGAGATGATTCAGCCATCCCAATGGATCGGAGGTATTTTCATTTTAACAGGAATCGGGATATATTTGTGGGGAGAAAATCGAAAAGGGACGCTACCAATACAAGAAAGTAGCTGACCCCATCGTCCCTGTAATTAATTTATTGTTCATTGGAAGACGATAGTGTTCTAAATTGCTCGCGAACTTCGATAAGTAAGTAAAACCAACTCTTGTTGTTTGTGGAAGCAGATATGCTGATTTGGTCGCGGATTTTTTTCTCTTTTTATTCAGAGCGGCGATGATTTCTGCCGTCGTTTTAATTCCGATTCCATGTCCGTAATGAAGGTCGTCGCCTAAATAAATTGTATTTTCTCCTTGCCATTGCGGCGTTTGCGGATCGAATTCAGGATTTTTAAAATAAAGACAGTCACCAGGAAGATAATCTTCTCCCTTTTTTGTTCTTATCCCTAAATCTTGATCCACATGCCAGTCGTATAATAAGAGATCGGAAAATAACGTATTAAACGTCTGCTGATCAATAACATCCAGCACGGCCTTGTAAAATACGATCACAATGGCGGTCGCGCACTCAAAGGCGTACAAATGGCTGTTGACGAAAATATCGTTTATTGCATCTGCAGGAGGTACTCCTTTTCTCAATTGAAAGCCGCCTAATTCATTTCGTATCCAAAATTGTTCATTGCATCTGGAAAAGCGGAAAATGGCGAATCTCACTCTGCTTTTGTTGAGTGCAACAGCGGAATGAACGATGCGGTCGCGAAGGACGATCTCGAATAAAAGCTGATGTTTATTTTCGTATACATACTTTTTCGGCGATTTTAATAACGCTTCAAATATTTTTTCTTGACTTTTGGAAAGAGAAGAGGGGCCGAATAAACTGCTGTCGACGGCTGATTGTTGAATTTGAATCATATTTTCCTCCTTCAAAACAAATGATCTGCTTACTGGTGTAACTTGAATTATATTTAGAAAGTGGTTGTCCGGCTTCGTTTATTTTTGAGGATAAAGTATATTTTAATATGTATACTCGTGGTGCTATTTATGATGTGATCGTTGATATTCGTAAAGACTCACCGACGTTTGGAAAATGGCAAGGATTTATTTTGAGTGCGGACAATAAGCGACAATTGTTAGTTCCTAAAGGATTCGCACACGGTTTTTGTACATTGGTAGAGAACACAGAAGTTCAATACAAAGTTGACGAATATTATTCTCCTGAGCATGACCGGGGAATTCTTTGGAATGATCCAGCGTTAAGCATTGATTGGCCAGTAACGAATCCTGTTCTTTCGGAAAAAGATGCAAATCATCCATTGTTAGCGGATGCAGAAATTAATTTTGTGTAGGAGAGAACTCTATGAATCTTTTAGTAACCGGTGGAGCAGGCTTTATCGGTAGTAATTTTGTGCGTTATATGTTGAACAAATATCCTGAATATAAAATCGTTAATTACGACTTATTAACTTATGCTGGTAATTTGGAAAATTTAAAGGATATTCAAGAAAGTCCACGGTATGTCTTTGTTAAAGGAGATATTCGAAACTATCAACTCGTTGATTATATTGTAAAGTCTCATCATATTGATGTGATTGTTAATTTCGCTGCTGAATCGCATGTGGATCGCAGTATTTCTGATCCCAGTGTTTTCGTTAAAACGAACGTATTGGGGACTCAGGTATTGTTAGATGTCGCAAAGGAGAACAATATTCAAAAGTATGTCCAAATTTCTACTGATGAAGTGTATGGCAGTTTAGGAGATACAGGGTATTTTACGGAAGAGACGCCACTTGCTCCAAACAGCCCTTACTCAGCAAGTAAGGCCAGTGCGGATTTACTTGTAAGAGCATATCATGAAACATATGGATTAAATGTGAATATTACGCGTTGCTCTAATAATTATGGACCATATCATTTTCCTGAAAAGCTAATCCCATTAATGATAACAAATGCATTAGAAGGTAAAGAGCTTCCTATTTATGGTGATGGTCAAAATATTCGTGATTGGCTTCATGTTAAAGACCACTGTGCCGCTATTGATTTAGTTATTCATAAAGGCAAACCAGGAGAAGTATATAATATCGGCGGACATAATGAACGGACAAATAACGAAATCGTCCATTTAATTGTTGAAAAACTTGGAGTTTCAAAGTCGTTAATTAAATATGTATCGGATCGCCCAGGACATGATCGTCGCTATGCAATCGATCCTACAAAAATTATGACAGAACTCGGATGGAAACCACAATATACGTTTGACAAGGGAATTGAGGAAACTATTCAATGGTACATCAATAATCCAGATTGGTGGAAACGTGTTAAATCCGGAGAGTACATGGTTTATTATCAAAAGCAATATGGTGAAAGAGAATGAGTAGACAAAAAATATTAGTTACTGGTGCGAAAGGGCAACTCGGTACAGAGATGGTCAAATTGTTAGAAGACATGGAATATGAAGTATATGGATATGGACGAGCAGAACTCGATATAACGAATTTTGAGCAAGTGAAAAATGTTATTGACCATATCCATCCTAATGTCGTTATTCACGCTGCTGCTTATACAAAGGTGGATGCAGCAGAGTCCGAACCAGATCAAGCTTTTTTAGTTAATGCATACGGAACAAGAAACATAGTCGTAGCGTCAGAACATATAGGTGCTAAGTTTGTTTATATAAGCACCGATTATGTGTTTGATGGCACCGCAAACGCGCCTTATAACGAGTTTGCTTTTACGAATCCGATAAACGTATATGGAAAAAGTAAACTAGCCGGTGAGCAGTTTGTAAGAGACCTTCACTCTAAATTTTTTATTATTCGAACATCGTGGGTTTATGGAAAATATGGAAATAATTTTGTGAAAACAATGTTAAAGCTTGCACAGGAACAAAAAGAAGTGTTCGTGGTTGATGATCAAATCGGATGTCCAACTTATGCGGTTGATTTAGCTAGCTGTATTTTTCAACTTATTCGGACTGGAAAATATGGAGTCTACCATATTTCTAATTCCGGTCGTTGCTCTTGGTATGAATTTGCAAAAGCCATTTTCGAAGAGGCTAATGTTAATATAGTGGTTAATCCATGTAAAACAAAAGACTGTCCAAGACCTGCTCAACGCCCTATGTATTCTGTATTGGATCATATGGCTCTGCGATTAAATGGCTTTAAGGAATTAAGGCATTGGCGAGAGGCGTTAAAGGAATTTATTAAAGTTTATGGGGTGAAATCTTGACAACATTAGCGTTAGTCATGATTGTAAAAAATGAAGAGCGGCATCTTAGTCGTTGTCTGCAAAGTGTCAAAGATATTGTCGATGAGATGGTTATTGTCGATACAGGATCTACAGATCGTACAAAGGAAATAGCTTATGCATTTGGTGCGAAAGTATTCGATTTTGAATGGATGAATGATTTTTCCGCTGCTCGGAATTACGCACTTGAGAAATCCACAAGTGATTGGAACTTAGTGTTGGATGCAGACGAATATATTATTAATGACTGTGGAAGCATTATACGTAACTTTATAGAAAAAAATGACAAAGTAATTGGTCGGATTAAAAGGATGGATGAGTTTATTCAAGATGGCGAGAAGAGATATGCACAGTCTTATCTATCTCGATTACTGCCTAAAGGGGTAAAGTATACTGGAAGAATTCACGAACAGGTAGAGTCTGATTTACCGAGGGAGAACTTGGATATAGAAGTGTATCATGACGGATATGTTTATACAGACAAAACGGATCGAAACCTCAAATTGTTGTTGCTAGAATTGGAACGAGATCCTCTTAATGATTATGTTCTGTATCAAGTAGGAAAACAATACAAGTTGCAGCAGCAACTACAACAAGCAGAATTATATTTTGAAAAGAGTTACCATCTTGTCCCATTGAAATCATGGTACCGCCATAGTCTAATCATTGATTATTTATATACAATTATAGGAAATAAATCGTTCGAGAAAGGCTTAAAATTGATTGAAACCGAGCGGGACAGATTTGCTGATTCTCCAGATTTCCATTTCGCATGCGGTTTATTTTATATGGACCTGATTTTTAGCAACGTTAATAAATATGTTCATTTATTTCCGCTCATTGAAAAATCTTTTCTTCGATGTTTAGAAATAGGGGATACCGATAAGTATGACAGTGTGAAAGGGACAGGGAGTTTCCTTGCTTCTTACAATTTAGGAGTATTCCATGAGGTTCTTGGTAATACGGATAAAGCCATTTCATTCTATCAACAAGCAGCCAATGAACAATATGAAAGAGCTATAAAACGCTTAGAACTTTTAAGGTAGTTCTTATGAGGCTGGCTTATAATGTCACAAGCAGTCTCAAAATTATTCTTGCTATTTGATTCCTAGAAAATAAAATAACGAAATAATAAATCAAAGAGTCTACCATTCTTAGGCTCTATTTTTTTAGAGTTTAACAGAACATACATTCGTGTTTGTGTTATAATGAAATAGAGGTGATCATATGGATTATATAAATTAACCCGTGGTGCTAGATAAAATCAGACAAGCATAAAAATAGCCCTTGCATGAGGATCTCCTTAAAATGAAAGTGCAACCAAACATCAAAAGGAGAAGTTCCCATGCAAGAGCACTTTCATTTTACAACAGATCGTGTCAAACTTCAAAAACAATATGCATCGATTTTGCTTTTTGTATCGGCTCAACTATCGAGTATCCAGATTCATCTTCAACGTCGAAATCGTCATTTGTTGAAACAGAAAGACGAAGTCATCATCACCATCCATGTCCTTGGAAAGTTGTTGGGCTTCACTTCCGAACGGGCTTGGCACCGGTTTGTGATTGGGAATTTGTTTCCCAAGGCCTTGTTCCCTGAGCGTTCTCGGTACAACCGTCGCTGCCGAGCGCTTAGCTTTGCGATCAAGTGGATTCGACACCAGTTGGCCAAGCGCGGGCAACACCATGCGTATGCGGTCGTGGACAGCTTGCCGATCGAGCTGTGTCATTCAGCTCGAATGCATCGCGTCAAACGATTCCGTGGAATTGCCGATATTGGCTATTGTGCTTCCAAAAGGATCACTTTCTATGGGTTGAAACTTCACCTGCAGGTCACCGACCAAGGGCTTCCGATGGGATATGTTGTCACCGAAGCGTCTTGTCACGACCGGGTGGCCGCTGAAACCGTCATGACGCAAATTCCACATCCGTATAACCTCGGTGACAAAGGGTATATCAGCCAAAAGCTGCAAAAGAAGCTGTACGAAGAGCACCGGGTCGCTTTTTGGACGCCCGTTCGAAAAAATCAGCGAATTCGCCAATCGGACGCATGGAAACAGTGGATGAAGCGAAAACGTAAAGTGGTGGAAACCGTGTTTTCGATTTTAGTCGATTCGTATCGGATCACCGAGATTCGAGCGAACTCGGTTTCTGGATTTGAAACGGCGCTGGATGGTATTTTACTGGCTTACTCCCTTGTTGTTCTTGGGCTAGTTGAGTGTTAAAACTCAACTAGCACCACGGGTATGTATGTAGTGCGTAATTTTATTATGCGGGAAGTAGCAAGGTTGATTTCTAACACCTGCTCGATTAAATTGTAAGTATAAGCGGTAAAAAGAGCTCTGTAGCGGTTATGTTGATGATTTGTACAAAGCTTTCGGGGAAATACAAAAAAAATAAAAAAAGGGGGTTGCATTTTTAAAAAGAAGGTGTTATATTAAGTAGCGTCGCTAATCGATCGATAAAACTCGATCGCTAAGCGGTATAATGATCATAAAAAACATGGTTGACAATAAAAAAACGCCGTGTTATTATTAAGAAGCTGCTTTGATAAAGAAATGTTCCTTGAAAACTGAACAAAACGAAGCGTCCACATAGAAAAGCGAAGGCGACTGATTAGCCCCGGCAGGCGCTGGAGGGCTCGCGAGGAGGCTGTTGCCGCCACAGCGAGACCGAAGCGGCCCGAGGGGCTAGGAGCCGGAGCTGGACAATAAGAAAAGCGAAGGCGACTCGACACCTTGCGGTGTTGGTGCTGAAGCTAAAAATAAGCCAATCAACTTTCTATGGAGAGTTTGATCCTGGCTCAGGACGAACGCTGGCGGCGTGCCTAATACATGCAAGTCGAGCGGACCGAATAGGAGCTTGCTCTTGTTCGGTTAGCGGCGGACGGGTGAGTAACACGTGGGCAACCTACCCGTAAGACCGGGATAACTCCGGGAAACCGGAGCTAATACCGGATAACACCGAAGACCGCATGGTCTTCGGTTGAAAGGCGGCTTTGGCTGTCACTTACGGATGGGCCCGCGGCGCATTAGCTAGTTGGTGAGGTAACGGCTCACCAAGGCGACGATGCGTAGCCGGCCTGAGAGGGTGACCGGCCACACTGGGACTGAGACACGGCCCAGACTCCTACGGGAGGCAGCAGTAGGGAATCTTCCGCAATGGACGAAAGTCTGACGGAGCGACGCCGCGTGAGCGAAGAAGGTCTTCGGATCGTAAAGCTCTGTTGTTAGGGAAGAAGAAGTACCGTTCGAATAGGGCGGTACGGTGACGGTACCTAACGAGAAAGCCCCGGCTAACTACGTGCCAGCAGCCGCGGTAATACGTAGGAGGCGAGCGTTGTCCGGAATTATTGGGCGTAAAGCGCGCGCAGGCGGTCCCTTAAGTCTGATGTGAAAGCCCACGGCTCAACCGTGGAGGGTCATTGGAAACTGGGGGACTTGAGTGCAGAAGAGGAGAGCGGAATTCCACGTGTAGCGGTGAAATGCGTAGAGATGTGGAGGAACACCAGTGGCGAAGGCGGCTCTCTGGTCTGTAACTGACGCTGAGGCGCGAAAGCGTGGGGAGCAAACAGGATTAGATACCCTGGTAGTCCACGCCGTAAACGATGAGTGCTAAGTGTTAGAGGGGTCAAACCCTTTAGTGCTGCAGCTAACGCGTTAAGCACTCCGCCTGGGGAGTACGGCCGCAAGGCTGAAACTCAAAGGAATTGACGGGGGCCCGCACAAGCGGTGGAGCATGTGGTTTAATTCGAAGCAACGCGAAGAACCTTACCAGGTCTTGACATCCCCTGACAACCCTAGAGATAGGGCGTTCCCCCTTCGGGGGGACAGGGTGACAGGTGGTGCATGGTTGTCGTCAGCTCGTGTCGTGAGATGTTGGGTTAAGTCCCGCAACGAGCGCAACCCTCGACCTTAGTTGCCAGCATTCAGTTGGGCACTCTAAGGTGACTGCCGGTGACAAACCGGAGGAAGGTGGGGATGACGTCAAATCATCATGCCCCTTATGACCTGGGCTACACACGTGCTACAATGGGCGGTACAAAGGGCTGCGAACCCGCGAGGGGGAGCCAATCCCAAAAAGCCGCTCTCAGTTCGGATTGCAGGCTGCAACTCGCCTGCATGAAGCCGGAATCGCTAGTAATCGCGGATCAGCATGCCGCGGTGAATACGTTCCCGGGCCTTGTACACACCGCCCGTCACACCACGAGAGCTTGCAACACCCGAAGTCGGTGAGGTAACCCTTTCGGGAGCCAGCCGCCGAAGGTGGGGCAAGTGATTGGGGTGAAGTCGTAACAAGGTAGCCGTACCGGAAGGTGCGGCTGGATCACCTCCTTTCTAAGGATGATATGTGTGTGAAATAAGAGGGACGCTTACGTTTTGTTCGGTTTTGAGGGAACATATTTATGTTCTCTTCAATTAATCCGTTTTGCGTCTGCGTCTTCTAGTGAATTCAGAGAAGCTGGATTCCTCGACGCAAAGCTGCAAAGAAGCGAATGCAATGAAGTAGCTTCGTTCCTTGAAAACTAGATAACCGAAAAGAAAAGCGGAGGCGCCGCGGTTAGGCGCCGAAGCTAGACAAAGGAAGAAGCCGAGAAGCGCTATTGGTTAAGTTAGAAAGGGCGCACGGTGGATGCCTTGGCACTAGGAGCCGATGAAGGACGGGGCAAACGCCGAAACGCTTCGGGGAGCTGTAAGCAAGCGTTGATCCGGAGATGTCCGAATGGGGGAACCCACTGTCCGTAATGGGACAGTATCCATACCTGAATCCATAGGGTATGGAGGGCACACCCGGGGAACTGAAACATCTTAGTACCCGGAGGAGAAGAAAGCAAAAGCGATTCCCTGAGTAGCGGCGAGCGAAACGGGAACAGCCCAAACCAAGAGGCTTGCCTCTTGGGGTTGTAGGACCACTCATATGGGAGTGACAAAGGAACGGGGTAGACGAAGCGGTCTGGAAAGGCCCGCCAGAGAAGGTGACAGCCCTGTAGTCGAAACTTCGTTCCCTCCCGAGTGGCTCCTGAGTACGGCGGGACACGGGGAATCCCGTCGGAAGCTGGGAGGACCATCTCCCAAGGCTAAATACTCCCTAGTGACCGATAGTGAACCAGTACCGTGAGGGAAAGGTGAAAAGCACCCCGGAAGGGGAGTGAAAGAGAACCTGAAACCGTGTGCCTACAAGTAGTCAGAGCCCGTTGATGGGTGATGGCGTGCCTTTTGTAGAATGAACCGGCGAGTTACGATGACGTGCGAGGTTAAGTCGAAGAGACGGAGCCGCAGCGAAAGCGAGTCTGAATAGGGCGTTCAGTACGTCGTCGTAGACCCGAAACCAGGTGATCTACCCATGTCCAGGGTGAAGGTAGGGTAACACCTACTGGAGGCCCGAACCCACGCACGTTGAAAAGTGCGGGGATGAGGTGTGGGTAGGGGTGAAATGCCAATCGAACTTGGAGATAGCTGGTTCTCCCCGAAATAGCTTTAGGGCTAGCCTCAAGGGAAGAGTCTTGGAGGTAGAGCACTGATTGAGCTAGGGGCCCTCATCGGGTTACCGAACTCAGTCAAACTCCGAATGCCAATGACTTATCCTTGGGAGTCAGACTACGAGTGATAAGATCCGTGGTCGAGAGGGAAACAGCCCAGATCACCAGCTAAGGTCCCTAAGTGCACGTTAAGTGGAAAAGGATGTGGAGTTGCCCAGACAACCAGGATGTTGGCTTAGAAGCAGCCATCATTTAAAGAGTGCGTAATAGCTCACTGGTCGAGTGACTCTGCGCCGAAAATGTACCGGGGCTAAACGTGCCACCGAAGCTGTGGGATGACCTTCGGTCATCGGTAGGGGAGCGTTCTAAGGGCGTCGAAGCGAGACCGGAAGGACTCGTGGAGCGCTTAGAAGTGAGAATGCCGGTATGAGTAGCGAAAACAGAGGTGAGAATCCTCTGCACCGAAAGCCTAAGGGTTCCTGAGGAAGGTTCGTCCGCTCAGGGTTAGTCGGGACCTAAGCCGAGGCCGAAAGGCGTAGGTGATGGGCAACAGGTAGAGATTCCTGTACCACCTCCTCACCGTTTGAGCGATGGGGGGACGCAGGAAGGTAGGGCGAGCAGGCTGCTGGAATAGCCTGTCCAAGCGGTTAGGCTGCCAGATAGGCAAATCCGTCTGGCGCAAAGGCGGAGCCGTGATGGCGAAGGGACCATCGGTCCCGAAGTCCCCGATCCTACACTGCCAAGAAAAGCCTCTAGCGAGGTGAGAGGTGCCCGTACCGCAAACCGACACAGGTAGGCGAGGAGAGAATCCTAAGGTGCGCGGGAGAACTCTCGTTAAGGAACTCGGCAAAATGACCCCGTAACTTCGGGAGAAGGGGTGCTCTCTTGGGTGAATAGCCCGAGGGAGCCGCAGTGAAAAGGCCCAAGCGACTGTTTATCAAAAACACAGGTCTCTGCGAAGCCGAAAGGCGAAGTATAGGGGCTGACACCTGCCCGGTGCTGGAAGGTTAAGGGGAGCGCTTAGCGCAAGCGAAGGTGCGAACCGAAGCCCCAGTAAACGGCGGCCGTAACTATAACGGTCCTAAGGTAGCGAAATTCCTTGTCGGGTAAGTTCCGACCCGCACGAAAGGTGTAACGACTTGGGCACTGTCTCAACGAGAGACCCGGTGAAATTATACTACCTGTGAAGATGCAGGTTACCCGCGACAGGACGGAAAGACCCCGTGGAGCTTTACTGCAGCCTGATATGGAATTTTGGTATCGCTTGTACAGGATAGGTGGGAGCCTGGGAAGCCGGAGCGCCAGCTTCGGTGGAGGCGCCGGTGGGATACCACCCTGGCGGTATTGAAATTCTAACCCGCACCCCTGATCGGGGTGGGAGACAGTGTCAGGTGGGCAGTTTGACTGGGGCGGTCGCCTCCCAAAAGGTAACGGAGGCGCCCAAAGGTTCCCTCAGAATGGTTGGAAATCATTCGTAGAGTGCAAAGGCACAAGGGAGCTTGACTGCGAGACGGACAGGTCGAGCAGGGACGAAAGTCGGGCTTAGTGATCCGGTGGTTCCGTATGGAAGGGCCATCGCTCAACGGATAAAAGCTACCCCGGGGATAACAGGCTGATCTCCCCCAAGAGTCCACATCGACGGGGAGGTTTGGCACCTCGATGTCGGCTCATCGCATCCTGGGGCTGTAGTCGGTCCCAAGGGTTGGGCTGTTCGCCCATTAAAGCGGTACGCGAGCTGGGTTCAGAACGTCGTGAGACAGTTCGGTCCCTATCCGTCGCGGGCGCAGGAAATTTGAGAGGAGCTGTCCTTAGTACGAGAGGACCGGGATGGACGCACCGCTGGTGTACCAGTTGTCCCGCCAGGGGCACCGCTGGGTAGCTATGTGCGGAAGGGATAAGCGCTGAAAGCATCTAAGCGTGAAGCCCCCCTCAAGATGAGATTTCCCATCGCGTTAAGCGAGTAAGATCCCTCGAAGATGACGAGGTCGATAGGTCCGAGGTGGAAGCGTGGCGACACGTGCAGCTGACGGATACTAATCGATCGAGGACTTAACCAAGAAAAGCGCACGAAAAGCGGAGGCGACTGCTTAGCCCCGATGGGCGCTGGAAGACCTGCGAGGAGGCTGTCGCCGCCACAGCAGGTCTGAAGCGACCCAAGGGGCTAGGAGCCGGAGCTAGACACCACGAAAAGCGGAGGACGCCCGCCTATCGGCGACACGCGCTGGAGGGCCCGTGAGGAGGCTGTTGCCGCCGCAACGGGACCGAAGCGTCGCGAGCCGATGGCGTCCGGAGCTAGACAGCAAAGGCGGCCGGCTTCTTCCAAGTAAACGGTTATCTAGTTTTGAAGGAATGAAATAAAAAAACTCTTGACACAACAATATCGGTCATTATAATAATACTTGTCCAAATTATTCCGCAGCAACTCAGTGGGGAGCAACGAGCCTAGGCTTCTGTGGATTTGCTTCGAGTTGTCCCGACGCATATAACATCGTTGAATAAACTAGAAGAGGAAGGGACAACGATTAGGAAAATTTAGGCGAGTTGCCTCGACGCATCCTGCTTCTTTGAAAAAGCTTGTAGAGGAAGAGGCAATATAAAATAAAATCGAGTATAGATGAATCATTACCTCATTCCGCAGTAGCTCAGTGGTAGAGCAATCGGCTGTTAACCGATTGGTCGCAGGTTCGAATCCTGCCTGCGGAGCCATCTTGGAGAGCTGTCCGAGTGGTCGAAGGAGCACGATTGGAAATCGTGTAGGCGTGAATAGCGCCTCAAGGGTTCGAATCCCTTGCTCTCCGCCACTACTTAACTCACATGGCCCGTTGGTCAAGTGGTTAAGACACCGCCCTTTCACGGCGGTAACACGGGTTCGAATCCCGTACGGGTCACTTTCTTTTTGTCGGAGGATTAGCTCAGCTGGGAGAGCACTTGCCTTACAAGCAAGGGGTCGGCGGTTCGATCCCGTCATCCTCCACCACTAATATCGTCGCGGGGTGGAGCAGTCCGGTAGCTCGTCGGGCTCATAACCCGAAGGTCGCAGGTTCAAATCCTGCCCCCGCAATCCATATAGGTCCCGTAGTGTAGTGGTTAACATGCCTGCCTGTCACGCAGGAGATCGCGGGTTCGAGTCCCGTCGGGACCGCCATTACAATATATTGGCTCGGTAGCTCAGTCGGTAGAGCAAAGGACTGAAAATCCTTGTGTCGGCGGTTCGATTCCGTCCCGAGCCACCACTTAATTCTCAACGCAATAATATCAATCCTCATATGCCGACTTAGCTCAATTGGTAGAGCAACTGAATCGTAATCAGTAGGTTGCGGGTTCAAGTCCTGCAGTCGGCACCATCCATTACGGAGGGGTAGCGAAGTGGCTAAACGCGGCGGACTGTAAATCCGCTCCCTTTGGGTTCGGCGGTTCGAATCCGTCCCCCTCCATTTTTCACTTAGGGGCATAGTTTAATGGTAGAACAGAGGTCTCCAAAACCTCCGGTGTGGGTTCGATTCCTACTGCCCCTGCCATTAAATTGATAAATATGCATGGCGACTATGGCGAAGTGGTTAACGCACCAGATTGTGGCTCTGGCATGCGTGGGTTCGATTCCCACTAGTCGCCCTTTTCTTCTACTGTTGGGGTATAGCCAAGCGGTAAGGCAACGGACTTTGACTCCGTGATGCGTTGGTTCGAATCCAGCTACCCCAGCCATGTTGCGGAAGTAGTTCAGTGGTAGAACACCACCTTGCCAAGGTGGGGGTCGCGGGTTCGAGTCCCGTCTTCCGCTCTTTGTGGCGGCATAGCCAAGTGGTAAGGCAGAGGTCTGCAAAACCTTTATCCCCGGTTCGAATCCGGGTGCCGCCTCCATGTTATGGCGCCGGGGTGGCGGAATTGGCAGACGCACAGGACTTAAAATCCTGGGGTAGGTAACT
This sequence comes from Saccharococcus thermophilus, assembly GCF_011761475.1. Lineage (NCBI taxonomy): Bacteria > Bacillati > Bacillota > Bacilli > Caryophanales > Anoxybacillaceae > Saccharococcus > Saccharococcus thermophilus. The sequence continues at coordinate 2,354,556 of NZ_JAASRS010000001.1, read as the reverse complement.
ACCGTGCCGGTTCGAGTCCGGCCCTCGGCATAAAAGCATGAAATAAGTTGTTGACTTTCTACTTTTGATATTGTATAATTAAATATGTGTTTTACGCCGATGTGGCGGAATTGGCAGACGCGCACGACTCAAAATCGTGTGGGGTAGCCCCCCGTGTGGGTTCGACTCCCACCATCGGCATCGAAAATAGGGAAAAGGCTTTAGGATCAAGGGTTCTCACAAATGTGGGAACCCTTTCTTTATTTTTACCGAATACGATTCGAGCAAGAAAAATCGTGTGCGGCTAATCGTGTTCGGTGAGGTGAATTGAAAGTGAGAAAAATGAGAGATGAGGGGACATTGCAGAGAAATAGCAAGAAGGGAAGGAGAGGTGAACTGAGTCGTGAGGAACTATTGCTAATATCTGATAACAACACAGAAATTGAATACACATTTGAGGAATTGTTAGAAATATTTATTGAGGATTGCAAACTAAGAAATTTGCGGGAACATACGATTAAATATTATCGCAGTGAGTTAAATGCGTTTATAAAACTGCTGAAAGAGCAAAAAATCGAGTTGCGTGTAAGTGAATGGACAGGAGAAACCATTAAGCGAAATGTCATTATGTACATGAAAGAAAAAGGTCTTAAGACAGTCAGTATCAATTCCCGTTTGCGAGCCATGAGGGCGTTTTTTAACTTTTTAGAAGGACGAAATCTCATAAAAAGCAATCCGATGAAAGACATCAAATTGCTGCGGGATAGAAAAAGGATTGTAGAAACGTTTGACAACCAGCAGATAAAGGCGTTATTTAAAGCATGCGACCTTCGCACGTTTGTAGGTTTAAGGGATTATACGATTATGATGTTACTGTTGGAAACGGGAGTTCGAGTAAATGAACTGGTGGGTATAAAAACAACAGATATCATTTGGGAACAAAAAGTCATACGCATTCGAAACACAAAAGGTGGCTTTGAACGCTTTGTTCCTATTCAAGATAAAATGATTAGCCAATTAAAAAAATATTTAGTTGTAAGAGGAAATGTGGATACAGATTACTTATTTATTACTCGGGACAACACTCCATTGAGTAAAAAGCAAGTACAAGATAGAATTAAAGAATATGGGAAAAAAGCGGGGATAAAGAATGTTCGTTGTTCCCCACACACATTCCGTCATACATTTGCTAAATTATGTGTGTTAAATGGGGCGAATGCATTTCAATTGCAAGCAATACTAGGACATACGTCATTGGAAGTAACAAAAGTATATGTAAATCTTTTCAGCAGCGAAGTGCAGCAAGGGCATGCGAAATTCAGTCCAATAAATAACTTGTTTAAGTAATTTCTCATATTGTTTCTCTTGAAAAATTTTGATGATACACAAAAAAGTCTGGTGATTGTTGAGGAAATAAAAAGAGGGAAGAAGAGAATTCAAGGGAATCGGGAAAAGTGCCTTTAGTACATTTCTCGATTCCTTTTTATTTGGAGCAAAAAGAGGGGAAAGGGATAAGGGAGAAGGGAATCCTTTTCCCTTGGTCCTTTTCCCTTTTTTCGTCATCCTTTTTTGTTATTTCCCGAAGGGAATGCTTCCTTGTCCCTTCCCCCTATCTCCTTTTTCCCTATCTTTTTCTCGTCAAACTTTTTTGTATGGTATTTTCATCCAAATGACCTTCCATCCCTTGTGGGACAAGGCTTCGAGCAGACGTGAGGCGAAGAAGGGAAATCGTCAAGGTTTTTTGTAAGGGAATATGGTAGGGGGAAAGGATGCAAGGGATAAAGGAAATGTCCACATAAGATAAATTATTTGTCTAATTATGTTAAAATATAGTAAATATATGCCGTAAAATAATAATATAGAAGTGGAAGAAAGATATGAATCGGTTTCTGGTATGAATTGGTTATGGTATGCTCTACATTTGTCGAAAACTATCTAATTAAATCAGTTTCGCTTAAGATTTACTTATACATGTCTATACTCAAATTAAAACTGAAGTTGAATGTTGAACAGAGGGTGAGATAAATGTCAAAGTTGGCGTTAGTCTTGGCTGGTGGGGGAGGAAAAGGTGCTTATCAAATAGGCGTATGGAAAGCCTTGAGAGAATATGGAGTGGACAGAAATATTGGTGCGGTAGCAGGAACATCTGTAGGAGCCTTGAATGCAGTTGCCTTTGTACAAGGTGATTACGAATTAGCAGAAAGAATTTGGTTGAACATTTCACATAATCAAATACTTAAAGTAGATGTTTGGAAGTTACTTAAAAATTTCATTTTAGAAATTGGTTCTAATTTAAATGAAACAATGATAAAGACGTTTATACAAAATAAAACAATGATAGAAACGTTTATAAAAAGAAAAATATTCAATGGTATTTTTTCAAAGGATGGCTTATTGAATATAATTCATCAATATATAAATCTTTCAAGTGTATCGACATCCGAAATCGAATGCTATGTCACTTGTTGTCATATTCCATCATTTAAAGCCAAGTATTTTTGTTTGTCTGACCAAAGCGATGAAAAGATTACATCCATTTTGTTAGCTTCCTCCGCATTGCCTATTGTGTTTGATGTTGAAACCATCGAAGGTGAACAGTATATAGACGGTGGTTTGGTTGATAATGTTCCGATAAGACCGCTATATGAGAAGGGGTATCGAAAGTTTTTAATTGTACATCTTAGTAGGGATAGTGTCGTTGAAATAAATAAATATCCAGATGCAAAGATTGTTCAAATCGTACCGAAAGAGCACCAAGGAGCACTTGTCGGTGGAACATTGGATTTTAGTGCTTCTAATGCAATAAAAAGAATTCAGCAAGGATATGAAGATACAATACAAGTTCTTCGACCTTTATATGAAATGGGAATGATCCAGTCGAAAATTTATCAATCTCTCCACGTGCTAAAAAAAGATAACGCTCATTCATTTCAACGTAGAACAAAAATTTTACATAATCGTCAACTTCTTAAAGATGAGTTAGGCAGGTTACTGAATGAGAGGGGTTACAACAATGAATCTTCGGCTTCCGTTGAATGGGATTAGTAATCTATCACAAGATTATTTAGCAGAAATCGATCAATTTGTAGATGAAATCATTGAGAAACATAAGTCTAACACAAATGTAATTAATACACTTGTGTTAGATAGTGTAGCATGTCTTTCTGTTGCGGAAGCGAGGAGCAATGAATTTGCAAGTCAAGGGAAAATCAAAAAAATATGGAACGGTCTTACAGGGAAAAACAAAAAAATTAGAGCTGAAATTGATCGGAATTTAGTATCAGCTCAATATGCTTCTCAACAAATGATACAGAAGCTGGCAGAACAAAACTTGCTTACTTTTGAACTCATTACAACGGTTAATAACAAGCTAAATACAATGATAACAGAAGTGGAAGAAGAAATTAATCGAATATATGAACTACTTCTTGTGTTTTTTAAACAAGTAAGGAGTAACATGGTGCAATTAGAAAGTAGAGTTGAAAAGTTAGAACAAAACGTAAATCTACTACATTGGCACAATACGATTGAATATCAAATGTTTGATGGGGTCGAGTATTTTGAGCTCCCAGAAATAGAAAAAATTATTTGTTTAGCGAATGATTTTTATCATTTAACCAAGGGAAAATGGTCAACGGCAGATTTAATGTTGTTGAAATCGACCATGTCAGAGATTGGACTGAATGTAAAGAAAAAAATAACGTATAGGGAATTTTTTGAATATATCATTTCTAAACCGAAATTGCTTGATAAGTTGCTTGGTGGATTGAGTATAGAGACAGCTATAAACATTGAACCTTATCAAGCTTCTCTTATTAAAGGCATTGAAAAATATTACCTTTTGCAGACAGAAGAAAGTTATATTGTGGATGCGGTTGCATCTATATCAAATGTGATTGATTATGAAAGTATTCGATTATCGTTGGTATACAACTATTTAAAAACGCAAGCTATTTTCAATATGGATAAATGTGTAAATGTGTTTGAATTTATGAATGAATTACTATTAAATCTGTCTATCTTTTTTAATACCTCTCCCACTGAGGTAGCCATATATGATGAATACGAGAAGAAAATTTCTGAATTGGAAAAGGTGGTAGAAAATCAACAAAAGGAGATTACAAAATACAAAGAACTGATTGGAAAAATAATCAGAGAAGAGTGGTTTTTTGTAAGAGCCTCTTATTTTCCTGGATGGTTTATTCCTACGGTTAAGTCCGTGCTGCTATTAAAATCAGACGATGATTTAGTTGAGAAAAAGCATGTTCAGCCTTTTATTGAATGGAAAGTATCAGACAGGGATTTAGTTAAGAAGGGGGATATATTAGGTTGGATTAAAAGTAGTACCAGCTCGTCTCGTGTTTTCAGTATTAACAGTCCAAAAGATGGTCGCCTACATATTATAAAGAAAAGTGGAGAAGTGGAGGAAGGTGAAATTATTGCTGTGATAACAACCCCAGTTGATGAAATTAGGGATATGGATGAATGGTTAAAATGGTTTCAATAATGAATTGTTGTATGAGATATTTTTGGAGAAATGATTACCGAGTTTTTTGCAATTTAATTTTTACCATGTCCCAACACCGAACACTTCGTCCTTAAATAAAAAAACATGACTTGAAATAAAAAATCGTGTCCAAGATCGAAGGAAAATCAGACATGGTTCTGATCGTCCTTCGGTCTTTTTTAAGAGTTATAAGAGGAATAGTGGTGTTATGTCAAGAAAATGGACACGATAAACAGGAGAGAAATAGCTGAACTTAGGCAGCTACTTTTCCCTGATTAGCGTAGTAAGCAGCCTCAAATTCACATGGCGATACATAGCCGAGGGCGGAATGACTTCGTTTTTGATTGTAAAAACATTCAATGTTGTCTGAACCCACAAAGCTCATGCCATTACTTTCTTTGTATTCGACTATTCAACAGTTGAAGAGGATGTTTAAGCTAGCCTTAGTTCCTAGTAAAAGAACACAAAAACAAGATATAGAGTGGTTGAAGAATAAAGATGTTTGAAAGCTGCACATGTTTTGTACAGCTTTTCGTTATCTCGAGACATTAATGAAAAGACGGACATATGCTCAAAATATAACAAAGAATCAGTTTTTTTGCTAGTTACATTGAAGGAATATACGGGAAAATACTAGATTACTTGCATCGCTCTACTTTGACAAAAACTGGAGGTTGATCGAATAGATCTAAAGACAATTCGATTCTATTTTAGTTATTTGTGATGCAGTGAAGATAAAACTTTGTTTATTTCATCAAGAATAGGCTGAAAACCTTCTAAGACATTTATTTTTGTATGTGGGCGCAAATCTGAACGAACAGTGTTTCTTAAAATTCTTCGTTTTGGTCTCGATAAGTTTTGAATTGGTTTCTGAATATTTGTGTCCGTTCTACACTCCTTTTTTTCATCATACCCTAATGCGTAAAGATATTGTTTTAAACTCTCTTCAACACATGATATGATGAGCAAAATAAATGACTCCTCATTTCCTTCCACCATTGCTTTTTCTAATGCTTCGTAGTAATCTAGACGGGAATCAGTTTTTACAATAGCTGGCGGGTAACCATGTTGCATCAGGATAAGGTTCATAACCAATCGAGCTGTTCTACCGTTCCCGTCTGCAAACGGATGGATAGATACTAACTGAAAATGAAAGCGTGCTGCTAATTCCACAGGATGGAGGACAGCTTTATTCTTTTCATACCACTCCAACAATTGATTCATTTTTTCTTGAACATGCAGAAAATGCACGGGCTGATGCACACTACCAGAGATCCGAACATTATAACTTCTGTATCGTCCAGCGTTTCCGTCGTTGATACCTTTTAATACCAAATAATGAAGTTGTTTGATTACAGACTCAGTCAAAGGTTCTTGTTTAGCAACCAATTCCTCCACAAAATCAATCGCTTCCGCATGGTTGACTGCTTCTAAATGCTCGTTAAGTTTCTTTCCTCCGATGGTAATTCTCTCTTCGACTACCACTTTTGTTTCTAACAGACTCAATGTATTCCCTTCTATAGCGTTCGAATGATAAATCCATTCAATCCGAAAAAAATCCCTTAAATTTTTTACTAGTCCTGCAGGTAATGGGCGATGAGCATCTAATTTTTCTTTTAACTGATCTACTGTATCAAACATCGTTATGTTTTCTCCTTTTTACATTTATTTATTATTTTACATTATCGATTAGCTACTTTAAAAGTGACGAGGAAAAAGGGGAACAATGAATATGTATCGAAAAGATATTATACGTATGGAGGTGTGCCATATGTCGAAGCTAATCCCGAGACGGGAAGGACAAAAATTAACATATAAAAGTATGGAAAAACTTCCAGAAAAAATAGAACTGATTAATGGAAACCTCTCTTTTACGGAAAATGAGAAAAAAGCTTTATTGTTAGCGCTTCTTACAAACACGGGGTTAGAGTTTCTAATTAACGTGTTGCCAGAGCAATCATTGTTGGCACTTAAAAATTTAATTTGTGCGACGAATGAAACAAAAAATGATAAAAGTGTTGAAAAGATGGTGAAAAGAGTGTCGAAAGTAAGAGTGCCCGAGATTTCATTATCTCCTCATACCGAAAGATTAATGAAGCAAAATCAGGATGTTATTGAGTTTTTGCAGAGTTTGAAAGGGAAGCATTTTTTATAGACAGCATTTTTTGGTTTGAAACAACTTTCAGGAAACATAAAACCTTTATATATGGGAGAAAATTTTTTCTCAGGTGTACCACTTCTCTCTGGAAGAGGATGTATCCCCAAGATATTTCTCATGGGAAGAAAGCTAATCTAGGGAAGGGGAGATTTTCCTTAGAAAGAACATTTCTCTCGGAAAGAAGGATCCTATGACAAAAATAAATGTTCTTCCCATGGGAGGAAAGCCACATCTCCAGTTAGTATGCCACATCAGGGAAGAACCACACTTCTAATGAGGAACAAGGATTTGTTAGAAGGTAATTTTCATTGGACTAGAATGACTGTTTTTGTCAATTATATAAAAACGTTTTCAAATGTGTCGGTGTTTTTGCTTTAATCACTCTCATTTAAAATAGGTATTCGGATTTTATGTTTAAGTAAGTATAGAAAAATGCATAAAAATAACTTGGTCTTCTTATTGACTAACGGACAGTTTATTTAGATAAATTCAACTAAAAAATTCATCATATGAGTAGGTCTGGCTCTTTGGAGCACTTTTTTCTCATCCAATGCTATACACTTCCAAATTCAAAAACACCAAGCTTCCAACATGTTGAAAAATCAAGTTTGACTTATATAGGTAGGGGAGAAAATAGTGAATATTGGTGCAGGATTACTCTTATTACCAATTGCAGCTTTAAGTTTAGTCATTGGAATCATACTGCTAAAGATCGAGAAAAAAGTTGTTGGTACAGGAATAATCATTGCAGGATTATTAATAACAGCATTAATTGTATTATTGTTAACAGGATTATATGACCCTTATTCGAGTCATATAAGGTAAAACATTATTGTGTTGATGAGTGCATTAGTTCAAGAAAATTTTTATTAACACAATAAATTCGAATGTCATTCCACCATATAATCCGAAGAACCTTTAAGGAAATGCATTATTAACATGTATGAAAAACATGTGTATAAAATGTACAAAAAAGACTATGCAAAAATGCAAAGTTTATTTCTACCAAGCCATTAATAATTTTCCGATTCGTTTATGGGAAGAGTACATCAAACATTTAATTGATCAACAACAATGCAATATTTCGCCTAAAATTCATGAATTTGATTAATAAACTATATGATAATTGTCATAATGTTTATTAATAAATTTAGTAGATATTGTGCAAATGATAAGAAAAATGTATGAATTTTATCATCAGCTTTCATAATTAATAAGAACACAGCACTTGGTAAATAAAGCGAAAACCAAGTGCTTTTTTATTTGTTTGCAGTTATGAATGCATGTCGAAAAATCTATAATGCAATGTAACAAATAAAAACAGGATTCATTTGTTGAAGTCTGTCGAAAGGAAAAACATTCAAGAAGGGGAGAAATGGGAAATGAGTAGAGATAAGCAGATCGGTGAGAATTTTGCAGCTTTAATGAGACACTACCGAGCTAAGAGTGGGCTCACTTTAGCAGAACTTTCCGAAATGACGGATATCTCTATTTCTTATCTTAGCCGCATTGAGAAAGCGGAAAGATTATGCATATCTGTACAAGTTATGACTGAAATAGTGAAGGCGCTAAACATTCCCAACGATCAAGTTTTAGAAGTGTTAGGATTGAAGGATGGAGAAACATATGAAAGGTGTGAGGAAAACAAGTGAATACATCACTGTTTGAAAAGAGGCAGAAATTATTTAGGTCTGCCTCTTTGTTTTTAATGAAAAAGATACAGAGAAAAATTTCCGAAAACTATATTTTTCGGAATACCACTTATTTATTTATCAATTATTTGATAAGATGATAGTGAAATAATAAGTAAGAACTACAGAGGGATAAAGAGCGATAAGAAGAAAATTGACTTTACCAAAAATTGAATCGAAACTTTTAGAAGCATGTGACGTATTAAGGGGGAACGGATACCTTCTGAATACAAAGAATATATTTTTTGAATGCTCTTTTTGAATGAGCTTCTGATCAATTGGATTATGAACGTATGATATTACGTCAAGACTTTCTGCACAAAACAACTATTATTACCGAATCAGTGAGAAAAATAGATATACCTTTTTTAATGTCTGAACAAGCTCTCTAATTAGACATACAGAAGAAAGATGTTGATTGTAAGCTCAATAAAGCTTTACAAGATGTTTTAAAAATAGATTGTTTATCAAATAAATAAGCATAATGTGATATAACTTATATAATTCTTTGTTAATAACTTATTGTAGAATAAGAATTAGTTATTATTTAATGATAGGAGGTAAATGATGAGTCTGAATTTTGACGAGATGACCAAAGAAGAATTAATAAATTATATAAAGAAATTAAAACGAGAACACAAGTACGGTTTGGTTTGGGAAGAAAAACAAGAAGATTTGGATGAATTATTAAAGGATAATTATCCTATTTTGGAAAATGTTTCTTCAAAAGATATTCTTGACTATGATGGGCAACCCAATCTATTTATTGAAGGAGAGAATCTCCATGCATTGGAGCTATTATATATTACCCATAAAGGTAGTATTGATGTGATTTATATTGATCCACCTTATAACACCAAAAATAAAGATTTTAAATATAACGATAAATTTGTAGATATAGATGATAGTTATAGACATTCAAAGTGGATTTCATTTATGCACAGACGCTTAAAAATAGCAAGGAAACTCTTGAAAAAAGATGGGGTAATATTCATTAGTATTGATGATAATGAGGTTTCACAACTTAAGTTGCTTTGTGACGAAATCTTTGATGAGAAAAATTTTTTGGGAATGTTTACATGGGTACGAAAAAAGAAAGGCAGTTTCCTCTCAGAAAGTGTAAGAAAAATGACAGAATATATTTTATGCTATAGAGCTGATAAGGATGCAAAAATTAAATTTTACGGCGAGAAAGCTTACGATAATAAATGGCAACCATTATTAAAAAGGACAAATAGTTTAAAAACATTAGAGCTGAAAGGAAATGTAGTGGAAGCTACGATACCTGATGGTATCTATAAAAAGGGGGAATATGGTAAAGGGGGGACAATGGTAAGACTTGAAAATGATATAGAAATAAAGAACGGAAAAGTAATCACGCCTTTTAAAGTTACTGGAAGATATGTATGGACACAAGAGAAACTAGACAACGAGTTAAAAATGGGAACCCGAATAGCAATAAACTCATTAGGATTTGGTTTTAATGTTTTTAGATGGGATCAATCATTCAAAATAAAACCTCCTTCCACCCTTATAAATGAGGATGTTGGTGTAGGAACTAATGAGGATGCTAATGAAGAAATAAAAACAATATTTAACATAAGCACTGGAGATAATGATTTATTTACCTATGCAAAACCTGTTAGCTTAATTAAGTATTTGATTAAAATGGCTACATATAGCAAAAAAGATGCATTAATACTTGATTTTTTTGCAGGTAGTGGAACTACAGGACAAGCGGTATTGGAATTAAATGAAGAAGATGGAGGAAATAGGAGATTTATTTTAGTAACCAATAATGAAGTAGATGAGAAAACTGAAAGAAAACTAAAAAAAATGGGAATTGAAAAAGGAAGCGAAGAGTTTGAATCATACGGTGTTTGTAGGAGAGTTACTTATCCAAGGATTAGGAAGATAATTAAAGGCTTTTATGTTAATAAGAAGACAAAAGAAATCTTAGATGAGGAAAAACTAACTGTCACCAAACTGAAAAATATTGATGTAATTTTGCAAAGAATGGAAAAAATCAAAAACGAGAAAGCAAACGAATTTTCTAAAATTAAATACGAGCTTAAAAATGATATTTTGAAGTTAATTGGCGAAAATGAAGAAGGTGCTTTTATTAAGGGCTACAAAGTTAACTTAAAATATTACCAAACTTCTCTTCTTCCTAAAAATAAAAATAAAGATCAAATGGCACTTCAAATGGCTAAGGTAGTAGATGATTTGCTATGTATAAAAGAAGATTGTTACGAATTAGTAAAAACACATGAATCCTATAGAATTTATAAACAAGGTAATAAGAAAATTATGGGTGTATACTCAGATTTTCTTAATACAAATATTGATGCTTTCATAGAGGATGTAAACTCGTTAGAAAGTCACGAAAAAATTATATATCTCACATTTCGCACCCTAACAAGGTCAAAACAAAGGATTTTTTATTTAGTTTTTCAGAATAACTTTTTGACCAACACAACGAGCGATGGCAATCCTTTTTTTACCATCGCTGGTCGTTCCGTATCACGTTACACGTAGATGCTCTCATCCATGCCCAATCCCTGCAGAATCCTTCGCTGATCAGGGGTAAGGGAGCGATCCAGTGAGCGTTGGATGCGCCCATCCGGCAGCTTGAACAGGACGACGTTCACATATTGAAACAGCTGAAAAATCGCCTGTCCCGTCGGCCGGGTCAGCTTGCGGCCTCCAGGACCCTTCAACGGGTGTTCTGGAGTAATAAACTGACGCACTCGGCGCTGAAAAACGCGGTAAATAGCCAAGGCCAACAGAAACAAATAGCCTAATACTGCGACCCGTTCTGGTTTTTTGACGTAAATCTCATCCGTGAAAAACGGATCTTTCAAAAAAGCGAAGTTCATTTCCACCGAGATCTGCCCTTTATACAGCTTCAAGATCTCTTGGGCATCCATGGGTTGGCCCTTCCATTCCTTCGGAACGGTCGTGACAAGGACAAACCGGGACGCTTTCCGTCTCGCCTGTTCCCACGCGTCTTGGTCGAATTCGACGTCAAGGTGCAAGAAATACAGCGTCTCCACCTCGGGTTCCGCCCCTTTTTTCGGCCGTCCGCGCCGTTTTTTCAGGCGTACGATCTCTTCGACCGCGGCCTCAACCCGATGAAACCGGGGGCGAAGGGACGCCTTGAGGGACGCCAAGGCTTGTTCGGCATCTTCCCGGCAGGAGAAGGGGTGACGCTCCCAACGGGCTTGTTCCTCGCGAAGAAGCTCCGCTTCTTTGGTTCGTTCTTTTTCAAGCGTCTTTCCTTTTCGCTGGTCGAGCGCGCTCGATTCAACAACGATCAGCCGAACGGGGTGGCCTTCATACGTCGAGGCCGTTTCCCATACCCGGTACGTGGCGCCGTTTCTCTCCGCCAACGTAAAGGGATCGCTCCACGTCGTGTCCTCAGCATCCGCTTCGGCCAGCGCGGTTTTCACGATCCGGAGCGACGAAGGGCCTCTGGTGATCAAAAAGGCGTTGGCCGCTTTGGTTTGCGCCAGGGTCTCTTTCGTCATCGCGGCGGAATCGGCCACGTAAATCCATTCGTCTTCGATTTTGGCCTGCTTCAGCTGTTCATGGACACGAGACAGCACCTCGGGATTCCATGTTTTATCGGGCAGGTTGCCATCGTGCACATCGCCGTAAAACGGGATGCCGTCCTCGTTGCCGACCAGTCCGAAACCGATCTGTTTTTGCCAACGATGATGGCGGTTGTAGCCATGTGTGATTTGTAAGGCCTCTAACGAGGCCGATTCATACGCGCCGTAAACGGTCTTGTCCGTCGTATCGGCGTGGAAGGCTCGGAGGGAAAGGCCTTCTTTTCGATAAATATGAATCAAGCAAGTGCTGATGACGTTGTGAATGCCAGCCTCATACAGGCGATCGAGATGACGGGCCAACGCATCGTCGTTCAACCAGGAAGGATGGAGATCGGGACGGATGAGTTTCTCACAATCGACCTCCTGAGCCCAATGTTCCAAGTGAACAAGGGCTTGCCGGCCGTCAAACACATTGTAGAGGATGGCCTGAACGGCATCGCTGACTCGCGTTTGGCACTGCGGATCGACGGGCACGAGATGGTCAATCAATTGAGGCAGACCCAGTTTCTTGAATAGGGCACTTATTATATTCAAATAAGAATTGCGATAGACCTTTTTGACTTGAACGTTCATAAGTGAAAAACTCCTTTACGTTCCTTGTGTGTCAAGGATTCATTCGACATCGGAACGAAAAAATCCTCCCGATTTTCGTCGAGAGGGTGCGAAATGTGAGATATATAGTTTCAGTTTTACAGATGGTGTTGACAGTAGTATCTTTAACAAGTTAGGAAAAGAAACAAAAATAGAAGCAATACCTATGAAAATATTGGAAATGTTCGATGATTTGAGAAAACGTGGGTGATGCTATGTTGATAAAAGATGTATGGTATCAAAATGTTGCGGTGAATGAATTATTAAGCTATACAAAGCAACTTTTGAATAACGGGGAAAAGAATTCACTAATTATATTTAAAGCACCTACGGGATCTGGCAAGACCGTTATGGCAGCAAAATTTATTAAAAAATGTTTAAAAGAATTAGAGGGCGATTATTGTTTTATTTGGATCAGTATAGGTAAAGGTGATTTACATCTCCAATCTAAAGCTAAGCTTGAAAAGATTTTTCAAGGATACCCTATGGTGTCGTTGTTAGAGAAAGATTATTTTGGATGGAAAAAGGAAATTGATAATAAAGAAATAGTTGTTGTTAATTGGGAGAAAATTAGAGATAAAGATAGTGAAACAGACGAGTGGGCAAATATTCTAATGAGAGATGGAGAAAAGTTAAATTTTCGAGATGTACTTGCTAATACCCGTGAAACAGGTAGAAAGATTATTTTAATTATCGATGAGAGCCACATTGGTAAGGGGACTACAAGAACTGAAGAAATAAAAAAAGAAGTGAATCCTGACATTATATTAGAGATGAGTGCTACTCCTAAAATACCTTCTGGTTTTAAGGAACATGTGGCTAATGGAAAAGCAGGTTATGTAGAAGTCGATATTAAAGATGTCATTGATGCGGGAATGATTAAGAAAAAATTAGTTGTAAATGAGGGTCTAAACAAACGAGATGATATGGTAATGGATTTGGAATTATTAGAACTTGCTTTTGCGAAGAGAAATGAGCTTAAAAAAGCTCTGGAGCAAGAGGATAGTGATGTAAATCCACTTGTTATTATCCAATTGCCAAACAGCGAAGAAGGGAACATAAAAAAGGAATTTGTTATACAATCATTAAGAGAGAAAGGTATAACAATCGAAAACAGAAAGCTTGCAATATGGCTATCGGATGAGGAAGACAAAGTTAATCTTGAGACGATAACCAGTAACACAGATACTGTAGAGTTCTTGCTATTTAAGCAGGCGATTGATACAGGTTGGGATTGTCCAAGAGCATCGATTTTACTTAAGTATAGAGAGACATCTTCAGAAACATTTGAGAGACAAACTTTGGGTAGAATTTTAAGAATGCCAGAGCAAAAACACTATGAAAATGACGTTTTGAATAAAGCGTATGTTTATACTGACTACATCGGTAGTGTTTTGAACATTATAGACGAAGATTTTGATTTTCCTGATGAAAATATAAACGATATACCTTTGATTGCAAAAGGGTATGAAAACATAACATTAGTTACTCAAAAAATAAAACGTAAGAAAAAAGATGTTGTTAAGGAAGCGTTAGTTAAAGCTTTTAATGAAATCATAAATGAAAAAGGATTAGTAAAGTTAGATTATTCGTTAAATAAAGAATTACTCAAAATCAATGATGATTTAAGTCAATTGACAGAAAAAATCATTGCCCAAATAGAAATCGAAACTGAGGACATATTACAAAAAGAACAAATTAAGGGAACTGAAGTAGAGTTTCAGTTAGATGATTTTCGAACACAAAGACTATTTGATAAGTTATTGAAGAAACATTCTAATGCGATTGGAAATGACAAGAATTATATGTTCAATCTATTGAAGGAAAATATTTATTCCCTAATTGCATACTACGTTACTGACATTTACAAACTAAGAAATATGCTTATAGACGCCCAAAGAATTTTCATCCTTAATTATGAAAGTGTATTTAGTAAACTTATTTCAGACGTGTTAGCCAAATACAAGGAATTAAAAGAAGATGACCAAATCGAAACTACCTTTGGTGAACCGTTTATTTACACAATACCTGAACGAGATAACGTAAATAGTATTACATATGAGAAGGTAGATATTGGAAAATATTTTTATTCAGAATGTTACTTAGAAAAAGGAAGATCCAAGCCCGAAAGAAGTTTCGAAAAATATCTAAAAAATAATCTTAATATTATTAGGTATTGGGTGAAGAATGGCGATAATGGCAGTAAATATTTCTCGATTCCTTACCAAATAAAAGGTAAATATAGCGATTTCTATCCTGACTATATTGTTGTGTTTGAAGATGGACGAATAGGTTTGTTTGAAACAAAAGATAAATTAGATGATTCCCAACAAACAAAAGCAAAAGCAGAGGCGTTATACGAATATATACATTCGGTAAATTCAAAGGGTGATGTAGAATTGGTTGGTGGAATAGTAGCAAATTTTGGAACGGAAGAGATTCCTTATTTAAAAATTAACCGAAATAAAAATTATTCAACAAAACAAAATGAGTGGGATGATTTGGATAATGTTTTCATGGTGTAAAAAATATCTGTTTTAGATATGAGCCTAAATATTCAAGAAAATGTTTTATTAGCACTTCGTTGTAATAGGCGAAGTGCTTTTTTTATGATTATATCTTCGTTTGCTTAATTGATAAAAATTTTAAAGGAGATGGAATCACGATTATATTTGAAAATTATGAATTAGAATTGAAAACAACGAGCTTCTATGATGTATATGATAAAAGTTGATCTTCAAAATCAGTCATGAACAATAGACAAGCTTATGGAAATCGTAAAGGGAAGTGTAAAAACGTGCTATCATTGTGTGATCCTGATAAAGAGTGTTTTTGCTCACATAAAATTGAGCGACTTTGCTCATGAAAACGTGAGCCACTCCATTTCCATCGAAAAACACCGTCTTGATATGGAGTGAGAGGCATGATAGGCTTGTTGCCTATCGAAACACTTTGATGTTTCGCCTTTCGAGTGAAATCATGCCTCTGGAGGCTCCATGTCAAGACACCCCAGATTTACCATTTGCCAATTTCGAAGTGGCTCACAAGGATGTAATCGGAGTGGCTCAAAATTCAATTATCAAATACAAAAGAGAGCTACCTTCTCTAAAATATCCTTATAAGGGGTTATGAGGACATTAGAAACCAAAATGAATAGCCTTACAACAGTTTACACATATGATGTGACTGCTAAATAAAACTGGTTCTTACGCATATTTGGTGAAACATCGGTACCGTCAAGAATTTTGTGTAATATAATGGGGGTAGGGTTTCTCTGAAATGGATTTGGAATGAATAGGGAACTAGTTTCCTCCACACAGGAGACTGAATATTCAGTCTCCTGTGTGGAAAGGGAGAATCCCCCTATTTTGTTTATTTACAGTATTTGGTTAATGATAACGTTCTTCAAACATTCGCTCGAGGGCTTCCTGTGCTTCGGCAAATCCTCGCAACTTTCGCCCTGCCCATTTCTCATTAAAATCTTGAATGGTCAAATATACGATTTTTTCAGCGGCTTCTAAACTATTCAAACTGTTCATCGGCTTTAGACGTTTCCGAATCTCCTTGATCGTTCGTTCAATGGCATTCGTCGTGTAAATCACACTTCGAATACTGCTTGGATAATCCATAAATGTAAGGAGGACATCCAACTCATTGGCCCAAGATTGAACTTCTCTCGGATACTTGCTTGACCATTTCGACTCAAACTGTTGAAACATCTGTAACGCCATCTCCTTATTCGGCGCGCGATAAATCAGCCTGAGATCCTCGGCCACTTCAAATTGGTCTTTTTTCCGAACACGATGGAGCGTGTTACGGACTTTGTGAACGACACAACGCTGCACATCGGCTTTCGGATAAACCGCCTTAAAGGCTTCCTCCAACCCTGGTAGTCCATCGAATATGCCCAGAAGCACTTCCTTGGCGCCTCTTTGGTAGAGGTGTTGAAGAATTTCCTGCCATACATAGGCGCTTTCTTGTCCTCCCACAAAGAAATCAAGAATTTCGCGATATCCTTCTTCGTTCACCCCTAACACCACATAAATGACTTCTTTCTCCACGGTTTCGCGACGAAGTTTTACGTATAAACCATCCAAATATAAGACGGAATAACGCTTGTGCAGTGGACGAGTGTGCCATTTCTCGATGTCTTCCTTCACGACATCGGTAATACGGCTGATCGTCGCAGGAGAATAGGTGCTTCCTAGAATTCGTTCGATAAACTTGCCAATTTCCCGTGTACTCATGCCACTTTGGTACATCCTAATGATTGCTTCCTCCAGCCAGCCGGTGTGCCGTTGGTAAGGGGCAAACAACTGTGTTTGAAATTCTCCGTTTCGGTCTCTAGGGACCAAAAGACCTTCAATCCGGCCATATTGCGTATCTAGATTTCGTTGATAGTAGCCGTTTCTCATATTTGATGTTCCGGCCTGTTCTATTTCGAGGAAATTCTTGATTTCTTCCCGCATGATCAGTTCTAATTTTTCCTTTACAAACTGACGAATGACACTTTCCAGTTGATTTGCCCAGTCGACATTCGGTATACTTTTAGACATAGGTAGGGTTCTCCTTTCTCTGGAATGTTTGGGTTCAATCAGAGAATACCCTACCTTTTTTATTTTGATCTAGTAAAATGCTTTACACAAAATTTTATACATCATCGAAACATCGAATTATAGTTTAAATTATTGAATTATTGTTTGTCTCTTATTGTTAGTGGTAATCAAAAAATATACAGTTTGGCAATTAAGCATATGCATCTATTTCTGTATAATTATAACTTGATATGGAGTGGCGGTCGTGATAGGCTCTCCTGTCTGCAAAACGATATGGCTTGCTCTTTTGCGTAGAATCATGACCGCAGAGACTCCATGTCAAGTAACGTGGTGTATGAGTTAATATTCAGTCAAATGGATACTCTTATTTGCCATTTGGTACATTTTTTAATTGCCAAAAAAACATCTTATTATTATCCGAAACTAAATCTTTGACAATTCCATTCATTATTTATTACGAACATTTTTTGAACTATCACCTAAAGAACATAAGGACTATAAAACTGAACAGAATTCGATTGATAAAAGTGAACAGTTTTTTATCAGTTAGAAGTTAGAAATGGGCGCTTTGTATGGAGTGGTGTACACAATAGCCTCGTTTCATACGGTTAACTCTTATTGTTTTCCTCTTTTTCGTAAAAATCTTGTACGCAGAGGCTTCATGTTAAGTGATAATGATTTACGCTGAAATTTCTAGAAAAGTGTTCAATTTTATTTAGCGAAAACTGTTAAATTCCTATCACCAAGATTGCATAAGAACAAAATTTTCTTTGTCGATTACACAGGAGTTGATTCATTTTAAGTACAATGACCACAGCGAGAGTTTTTATAAAATGTTATACTCGCTATGCCCGACTGGAAACAAAGTAAAGCGATTTTAGGTGAAGAGATCTTTAGGGATTTATTGTTGCGTAAAAAATGAGTGGACGGATTAATCAAAATCGCAAAAGGTAGCTTCCAGCTTATAGTAGGAGAACTGTCTTTTAATTACATAAGACGGTGTTGCAAGAACAAAGTAAGTACTTGAATTTATACATAAGGATAAGATATAGCAATATACATTAAATACCGATCAAATCCATATGATATAGCTGTTTAAATTCATCATCTTGAACAATTTATACTCAAGTTTATAATGAACTAATTAGAATAAATTGTTAATTAATTCTATGTCTTCATCAGAAAGTCGGTTATCAATCTGATGTGAAGAATAATGGGGATTATTTAAAGGAAATTTATTGGATTGAAGAGTGTCTATCACGATTTTTCTTACTTCCTCTTGCCAATTTGAGGATCCCTCCATATCCGCTTTTATTAATCTGCAGATATATTCGCTGATGTTCTCTTTACGTTTTTTCATTTCTATTAAATAGAGATAAACATCTTCGTATTTTTCCTTGAAACTGATGGAAATCTTACGCTTTGCCATTTGTCTTCGCCTCTAATATCGTTAGGAATGTAACAACAACATTAGCAAATTGAGCGTCAGGAGCAATCATTGCGAATGGGAGATATTGCTTAATAGCTTCTTTCAACAGAAGGCTTCCTTCGCCCAAGAAATGACAAACTTATTAGCAAATGAAATATAATTTCGAAAAAAAGCAGTTCCTTTATTTGCTATATGCAAACAAAGGGACTGCTTTTTGTTTAACTGCGCATGTTATGAATATCGATTTACAAAGTTAAAAATTAATTGAGAAAGAATATCCTGTATCTTCAGGTGGGGGAATTTCTGTTGACATATTTTAACGAACTGATTGTACAGATCATCGGAAATTCGGAAATTTTTCGTCGAAATTTTGGAAGACGTGTTGAAAATACGTTTATCGATAAAGAAATCCTCTTTATTTTCGTATTGTTCAATTATCGACTTTAGTGTATGAAAGTGATCTTTAATATATGTGAGTTCGTTATTGTCAGTGTTGATTGAATTAGGAGAAATTTGGCTTTCGTCCCTTATAAATTTGTAGTATTGATTTTCACGCTTGATATAGACGTAATCATCTTCCTGCATCAATTTCGTAAAAGTAGAGTAGTTTATATTGAAGTAATCTGCAACTTTTTGTAAATCAAAACCTTCCTTTTTGAGTAGTTCGTTGACGATTTTTACACGTTCTTTGCTACTCATTGCTAATAAGTTGTCTTTGTTCATGTATACGCCTCCTTTCTTTTTGTGTTGCTATATTATAGATTTTTATTTTATGTTTATAACTCTATTAATGTTATATAATCAATTTATTTTTCGGTAAAAAATAATTGACAGATATCTTACTCAAGAGTTATAATAAAATTTTTATTTACTTATAAAATCAGGTGTGGTATATTTGTGGTATATTAACTTGGAAGGAGACTTTACAATCAATGAAACAAAATAAAAATGAAAGTAAGGGAATATATGCATTTGCAAACAAAATTTATGAACTTCGAAATGAGAAACAGATGGACTACTTTGAATTGTCACGAATTACAGGCATTAATGATGTGGAATATTTATCGAAGTTAGAAAGTGCCAGCATAATAAATCCATCTGCTGGTAAAATAATCAGAATTGGACAGGCGTTAGAAGCAGATATTTTCGAGTTATTGAGTTTGGCAAAAAACTGTGAAGAAAATGAAGGAATTCAATTAAGAATCGAAGTAGATAACGGAACGATTTCCTTCATACTAGATTTTGGGGATGATATAAATGGGTTTAATGTCTTTACAAGAAGTGTTAGAAATGCGTTGTTTTTGGTAAAACGAGGTGAAACCATTTTTGCAAATAGCACAGATGTATTTCTTAAAAGGAATGTACACGAAGAAGTTTACGATGATTATCACGAACAAATTGCTGTCAATGTGGTTGAATACCGTGAAAAAGATTATTTAATTCTCGACTTTAATAGTTTTTTTGTAGTTTTCCCTCTTTCTTCCGCTTATAAAGACGAAATAATAAAAGCAGTTCAACAGAATGACATACAAGTACATATTCAATTTACAGTAATGATGCAAGAAAAAACGGAAACCTTGGCGGAACGCCTTTGTCTGTATTCGCAAGGTGAAGTAGTTGGATCAAGGGTATTTAGAGTAGAAAGTATATATAAAATCAATGATCATATTAACGTTAATACAGTTACAATGTAATATTGGACAGAAAACGAGTAAAGAATAGAAAAAGGAGATAAATTTGTTAGATTTACAGGAGGTTTTGTGTTATCTGGTTATTTCAAAAAAGGGAACGTCTAAAACATTTAATAGGGATACAAATTTCAACAAAATTGAGTCCTGTACTGTTGTAAAGTTAATTAGCTGCCTCTCCCTAGGCAATGTAGTACGCAGTTTGAATTAGTAAGGTAATACTAGGCTAAAGACTGAAAGGTTTCTTTTTAGTTGTAGTAACATTCAATGTATCTCAAGAAAATCGCTTGTGTGTCACTTCTTTTCATGTAAGGTTGATACAGATAAGGTATGTAACGATTCGATATAAATGTCGTCGGAACAGTTCTTCTTGTCTTGGCATGCTGAATTGAAAGTGACACTTTTGTAACATTTATTGATAATCATTGGATGTATGTTGACTTCTATGATCCGAAAGGTGAGTAAATTCTCTCTACTGGATTGTTACTGTTTAACATTTTCATGACTAACTCTTTTGCTATTAAGTATCGTCAAATGAACTTTGGAAAGAGATGTTCTTCATGAAAGAAGCATACTCACACTTTCTCATTTATTACGTTGGTGACTCAAGCTAAGTTTTGGAATAATCTGTGAAACCGATAGAAATGAGTCGGTTTCTTTTTATTTATTAAAGAAACGCTAATATAATGTAGAATCATTTGCATATATGATCTTTTTTGTTTAACGAAGCAGGTTATCAAATAATCTATGTTCTAGTAGGGAACCTGAAAGTGAAATGTAAAGTAAAGGCTTTGGAATAAAACAAGCTCGAACCGTTTTTCTGTTAAATAAAAAAATACAATAAAGTGACTTGGCAGGTCACCAAATTTTTTTATTGGGTTTTATATAATGGAAATCGAATTGAAAAGCAAAAGTGAAGGGAGGTATCTATTATGATGGTAACGGCTATGAAAAGCAAAATCGGCTTGGTTACGAACTCATTTATTCCAGTGCCCCTGAATGACGTTGTCATGGAGATCGTGGAGGGAATAGGTAATCTAAGAAATGCAGCTGAACCGTCTTCGCAACTATTTTTCAATGAATTAGTGGTTTGTACGCAAAAGAATAACAAAATTTCTATCGCTGTGACAGACAAACTTAACGTAAATGATATTACAGAGATTAAAAAACTCATTCGTCCTTCTCAAATTCAATTGCTTATATATATTTTGTTTTCATGGAGAAGACATCAAAACAAAGAATTCATATTCAACGTAGGGGAGTATTTCTCACTAAAAGGGATAAGAAGAAGGGCGGAGAACATGAAACGCCTGCGAGAAGATTTAAGTATTTTATCATCCATAAACATTGAAATAGTTGGAAGAAAAAAGGGAAAAGAATATCAGGTATATGGAAATTTGTTAACCTTCGATATGATAGGACGAGATATTTACATTCAATTAGGTACATGGATTGATAACTTGGATCCCCACCCTTTCACCCTCATTAACCAAAACTTCTTCATTCCTCATTACAAAAACCACATTCCACTAGTTATGCTTTCTCTGAAATTTGCTCAGTTGTGTAAGTTAAATGCAAAAAAAGCATCTGGCGAACTAGTTGTACATCACGACACATTATTGAAATTTTTGGGTATTACCCATCAACAAATTAAAAAGCAAGGTTATTCTTACTATGTAGAAATGTTTTCTTCCATGTTTTATCAATTAGCGTTTGAGGGATATGAAATATATTTTTTAACCGATATTCATGATTATTTCTCGTTTTTAAATGCCAAAGTGGCATATAAAAATACTAGACTAAAAGAATACTATGAATCGATGTAAACCATTTTTCCTAATGCAATGGTTTATACACTTTATTAGGAATTTCTATACACTCCTCTAGGAAATGGATACACTGTGATAGGAGATATTTTCAGGAAATACAGTATTTATCAATACCTTTAGGGAATATTTTCTTCTTAATAGATTTAATAAAAAATAATAGAATGGCAAGAGCATTTTAAAATAGCTCTTGCCATTCAGAAAAAACATTAAATTCATTTAGAACAATTAAGAAAGGGAGGTTTCCTTGCTTAATGAGTTTTTTTGATCCATCCCTAATCGAAGAAGCGAAACATAGAGTAGACATTCTTAGCTACATCGAGAATGCTACATGTACAAAAGCTAAAAAAGTGGGGAAACAGTATTTTATTAATCCTTGTCCTTTCTGTGGTAGAAGGGATCACTTTGTTATTCGTCCTGATGAGCGTTATTTTAAATCGTTTAGTTGTGATCACAAAGGGGATATTATTAATTTCATGGAACAGTATGAAAATCTTTCTACAGCTGATGCAATATAAAAATTAATGAACATGGCAGGTATATCATCTTATCTCTCCTATACGGGAGAAAAAAATTCATTGACTAAGAAAAATAAAACGAAAGGAGATGTATCATCCATGACGGTAGAGATCAATTTTAATGAATTAATTAATCATCTACATCGAAATGTTGAACAAACAGATTATTTCCGTAAACGTGGACTTTCAGAAAACATTGTTAAAAAGTATAAGCTTGGGTACTCAGCAAATGGAATGAATGATGCGATCCAGCTCAGTACAGCACTAAATGAGAGACCTAGTGATGTAATGAAGGCATTTAAATATTTTTTACCGATTTGGGATGAAGACAATGTTTGCCGATATTTTATTTCAAGAGTGGATGAACAAAGCGTACCAGAAGGAAAAAAAGTAAACAAAACACACAATCTGAAAGGATATCGTGTTAAGTTATTTAATGAACGTTATCTCAAATCTTGCAATTCTAATCTCATTTTTGTTGTAGAAGGTATTTTTGACGCACTATCTATTGAAGAATTTGGATTTTATGCTATTGCGTTGAATAGCGTTAGTAATGCAGATATGTTGATGAAAAAGATAGTCGAACAACGCAATAGTATAGAGGACAAGGCATTTGTGCTAATTCCTGACAATGATACCTCAGGAGAGAAGCTTGCTACTTTTATGAAGAAAAAAGCGGAGGAAGAAGGCATTGAACTTCGAGTGTTCCATTTACCTTCTAAATATAAGGATGTGAATGAATTCCTTGTTGACGATAGAAAAGGATTGGAAAGTTTTCTTAAAGAAATTGAGAAGCGGATTAAGAGTGAATGGGAAAAGCACTTTGTTGCGGCTTATTTAGATGATTTCGTTAAGGAAATAACGGAAAATTCATTGAAACCCATCTCAACAGGTTTTCAGGAGTTAGATAAGGTGTTGGGGGGAGGGCTTGTACCAGGTCTTTATGTATTGGGAGCAGCAACTTCTTTGGGAAAGACCGCATTTGTACAACAAATTAGCGATTATATTGCCTCCACTCATATTCCTGTTCTCTATTTCTCACTCGAAATGAGTAAAAAAGAATTAATTAGTAGAAGCCTCTCACGACAAACATTCCTCATTTCTCCTCGTAAAGCTTACACTTCACAAGATATTCTGCTTGGGAAGATTCCTCAAGAAGTTCTTATGGAAGCTTTAAGTAACTACAAAATTATCTCACATAATATGGCTATTATTGAAAGCCCATTTGATTCAGATGTGTTATCTATTCGCAACATCGTTAAGGAATATAAGACAAAATGTGACCGATTGGTTGTAGTGGTTGATTATTTGCAAATATTAATGTCCCCCAAAGGAAAAAGCTTAAGCGATAAGCAATTAGTAGATTATAACGTAACTCAGTTAAAAAAGATTAGCCGAGATTTCGATGTTCCCCTTATTGTTATTTCATCTTTCAATAGAGCACATTATGTACATTCTGTTAGCTTTGAAAGTTTTAAAGAAAGCGGAGGAATTGAGTATTCTGCGGATGTGGTGTGTGGCTTGCAGTTTAAAGATATTGATAAAGCTGCAAAAAACGAAGAAGCAAGGAGGGATTTAATTAATCAATGGAAAGCCAAAGAAATACGAGATATGGAACTCGTGATTTTGAAGCAGCGAAATGGAATTGGATATGCCAAAATTCCATTTTACTATCAATCGAAATTTAACTATTATATTCCTGCTGTAAAATAAAGGGAAGGATTTGCTTCCCCTTCCCTTCAAACACGTCAAGTCATATTTATTCGATGGAGAAAAGAGTAGGTTGATTATAGTTTACTAAGTATTCATCTATTGTAGTGATGCAATAAATCCCCTTTTCAATGAAAAATCCTATAATAGATTCAAATACAGATACGTCTCTAGCAAGACTATAACCAGCTTTTCTCAGCAGCTTTTCCGTTTCTTCCAAGTTTAGTTTTAAAGCTATAGCTATACAAAGGAGTTTGGCTTTGGATGGCTGCTTGATTTTCCCTCTAACAAGTTTATGCCAATATTCCTTCGAAATTCCTGCATCTTGAAGATCTTTGTGGCTTGCTTGCTTTTTTTCGAACATTGATTGGACAAATTCCTCAAGAGTTTCTGCATTTTCAGCTTTCTTAACACTTTTTTCTAATTCAAATATTTCCATGCTACTAAGTGAATGTCCAAAAACGATAGAGGGGCGATCTTTTGTTAGGGTGTCGGAGTCATCAGGAATATGTAATGCTTTAACTAGCTGAATAATGGTATTGTTCTTTAAGAACAAATCTAATTCTCTTTCTAGGGAAAGTTTATCCATTAGATTTGTCCCTCCTACATTTTTAAAAAATAATGCTAAAGTGACCTGTCAGGCAACCCGAAAAGGGTTGTTGTCTATATACAATAAAATCGTAAAACGAAATAACTAAATTTTCAATATAAGGAGCATTCCTGTTAGAAGTTTTTTCGGGGACTTGAATAAAAAAAGCCCTCTTGGTATGATTCGGGGGTGTCAATCGCACGAATTGACCCCTAATTTGGATACCAAGGAGGACTATACATGAATTCTATCTCAAACAAGAAGATTAATCAAGTCACCGATCAAACGCTGGTGGTTGGGATGGATATTGCAAAGAAAAAACATTATGCCTGCTTTGTGGATGAGCGAGGGAGGGTGTTAAAAAAGCCGTTTCCCGTTCTGCAATCGAGAGAAGGATTGGAATGGTTGTACCAGTGCATCGTGGAAGCCATGAAGGAATTTGGAAAAACCGAGGTGATCGTTGGCATCGAGCCAACGGGACATTATTGGCTGAATCTCGCCTATTTTCTTGATGAGAAAGGCATCCCTCTCGTCATGACAAACCCGATGCACGTGAAGCGATCCAAAGAGCTGGACGATAACCTTCCAACCAAGCATGATGCGAAAGACGCGCTCGTCATTGCCCGGTTAGTGAAAGACGGCCGATTCAGCTATCCGCGTATTCTGAAAGGGATGGAGGCGGATCTGCGCGTGGGAGCGACATTTCGCTCCAAATTGGTGGAAGAACAGGGAGCGATTCGAAATCAAATGATTCGCTGGCTTGATCGATATTTTCCGGAGTTTTCCCAAGTCTTCCCGTCATTTGGGAAAATGGCGCTCGCGGTGCTGGAATATACGCCATTTCCGGGTGATCTGGCAGGAAAAGAACTAGAAGAGGTGCTGGCCCTTTACCGGCAAAGTGAGGGATTACAATCGCCACAAAAGCCGAAAGCGAAGAAGTTGATGGAATTGGCCCAACACTCCATTGGCGTAACGGAAGGACAACAGATGGCCCGTATCGAAATTGCCACGCTTGTCCGCCGGTACCGCCAGCTGGAAAAAGAGATCGAGGCATTGACAGAACAGCTGATTGAACTAGTTCAAACCTCCGTCGAATACGAATGGCTGAAGACCGTTCCGGGCTTAGGCGATGCGACCATCGTAGAACTGTTATCAGAGATCGGGAGTTTCTCCCATTATCAGGATCCGCGGCAGCTTATCAAATTAGCGGGCCTGACGCTGCGGGAACATTCCTCCGGCCAACACAAAGGGCAAAAACGGATCTCCAAGCGTGGAAGAAGGCGGTTGCGCGCCCTTCTGTTCCGGGTGATGATGCCGATGATCCGTCACAACGAAGCGTTTCGGCAGCTGCACGACTATTACACGACACGTCCTGATAATCCGTTGCGGAAGAAGCAATCCATTGTAGTGTTATGCGGAAAATTACTGAAGGTACTGCATGCGGTGTGTACGAAACGACAGGCGTTTGACGTGAAGCGAATGATGCAGGACATCTTTGGCCTCGAAACGGCTGCTTGATGCCTATAGTCTGGATTCTCTAGACAACAAGGATGACACGGAGAAGCTGGCGCGATATCATCCATTCGACCTTGAGTCCCTAAAGGAGCTTAGCCGGCCTCTGCCTGATGACTAGACCGAACGAAGGAATGTAGGCACAAGGATGCCAAGAGACATGGGAGGGTTCGTCATCATCAGCGATGCAGAGATCCACGGTGCATCCCATACGCTTCCTCTACTACAACCAAATTTAACCAGTAGTGGCCGCGAAGCGTACCCAGTCAATGTAAGATATACACATATTTAAGAAATAATGTTAGAAACTTTGTCGAAAAATATTTTTTTGACACCCCTGAAACGGCTACAACCGTTGATATATCAACATTTATAGAGGGAGGTTTATACCATGGAGAATAAGAAAAGATGGTGGATGAATGGACTCAATCAATATAGTAAAACTGTAAGAAAATATGCTTTCTTATGTTTGTTTTCAATGATTTTTGGCAGTAATTTAACGTTCTATACATACTTTAATCTCACTGATAAAACAATAAGTTATTTAGTTGGTTTGCTAAGTGTCGTTATTTTTAGCTGGTCTTTTTTAAAATATAGGAACAATGCTGTTACTGAATTTAATCAAAAAACATTAGTAATTAACGGTTAATGTTATTGAAGCAGTGAAAGCGATACTTCAATACTGGTATCGTTTTTCTTGTTCCGCTAACAGGCAGCATTTAATCTTCGTTTCATGAGTGTTAAACTAACAGTCAGGTTGGCTGAAAAAGGCAAAGTTTAGTTCCTGAACGACTTCATTGATGATATGCTGTTGATAAATGAAATAAATGGAAAAGAAGGTGTGCGAATTGCTTGGAATAACTGGTTACGGAGTTTATTTACTTATGGCCATATTAAGCACTGACACTATGTATATTATTAGCCGAAGTATATCACAAGGCAGAAAAGCAGGCATTTACTCTGTACTTGGAATTTCAACGGGTTCTTTCATCCATACTTTATTAGCTGCCTTTGGTTTATCTATTATTTTGAAACAATCTATTGTGTTATTTACCGCAATTAAAATAATGGGTGCTGCTTACTTGATTTATCTTGGTATAAAAATGTTGTTTCAAAAATCATTACTAAAATTCGAACCCTCTGCATTACAGCATTTGGAATTAAGAAAGATATATATGCAGGGAGTCATAACCAATGTTACAAATCCAAAAGTAGCTTTATTCTTTATTTCTTTTCTTCCACAATTTATTATTACAAACAATCCTTACGGTCCCATTCCCTTTATTATTTTAGGAATTTCATTTATTACTACAGGTACTCTTTGGTGTTTAATCATTGCATATTTTGCTTCACTCGCTACCGAAAAACTAAGAGAAAATACAAAGATAGCAGACCTATTGAACAAATTAACGGGGATTATTTTTATAGGGTTAGGTATAAAATTACTTCAAACAAAAGCGTCTCAATAAACTTTAAGCAGGATTACTTTTATTATAAGGCTCCCCTGAAAACAAGCGGTATACAAAGATATGAACCGAATAGTATGGGCAATACAGCTTATTTTAATGCATCGCTGTACCAAAAAGCTGTCATGAGTGTCTCTGTTAAAGAATGTTGTTTTTCTTATTAAACTAACGAGGCGGTTTAGTTTAATAAAAGAAAAAGATAATCCAAGTGAAAATAGAATACAGGCATAAGGAAAGGAATGGGATATAGTGTGGAAAAGCACTTTAAAGAAGCGCATCGCTTTAGCAGCCATAATAGAAAAGATTTAGAAAAGGATACTATATGTGGTTGCTTTTATTGTTTAAAAATTTTTAGCCCTACTGAAATTACGGAGTGGTGGGATGATGAAGACACTGCAGTTTGTCCTCATTGTGGAATTGATTCTGTTATAGGGGAGAGTTCTGGATTTCCAATTACAAGAACGTTTTTAAAAGGGATGTATGATGAATGGTTTTAGTATACAGACTTGTTAATAAATAATAATCAAAGGGCGGTACTTTTTGAAAAACACACAAGAATCAGTATATATCAACAGTACTTTATTCACAGTAGGTCAACAATTATTTACCAATTGACAATATAAACTGTAATAATTATTATTACAGTTAGGAGGAAGGTTCATTATGAATAGCGACTTTTCGATTGCCGTTCACTGCGTTGCTTACCTGGCCCAAAAACAAAGCCAACGAGTGACCAGTGAAGACATTGCCCAAAGTGTTTCTGTCCATCCAGCAAGATTAAGGAAAATTTTGAGCATATTAAGGAAAGAAAATATTATTACTTCTAAAGAAGGGGCAAAAGGCGGATTCACTTTAAACGATCTGCCTGAACATATTACGTTAGACAAAATATTTAAAATCACTAGTGAGGAAACGCTTGTACCGAAGTGCCCTGATTCCAATGAGAATTGTCCAATAGGTAGAAACCTATCGAATATACTCATTCGCGTTTTTCACAATGCGGAAGAACACTTTTTAAACTATTTAAAACTCACATTTCGCACCCTCTCGACGAAAATCGGGAGGATTTTTTCGTTCCGATGTCGAATGAATCCTTGACACACAAGGAACGTAAAGGAGTTTTTCACTTATGAACGTTCAAGTCAAAAAGGTCTATCGCAATTCTTATTTGAATATAATAAGTGCCCTATTCAAGAAACTGGGTCTGCCTCAATTGATTGACCATCTCGTGCCCGTCGATCCGCAGTGCCAAACGCGAGTCAGCGATGCCGTTCAGGCCATCCTCTACAATGTGTTTGACGGCCGGCAAGCCCTTGTTCACTTGGAACATTGGGCTCAGGAGGTCGATTGTGAGAAACTCATCCGTCCCGATCTCCATCCTTCCTGGTTGAACGACGATGCGTTGGCCCGTCATCTCGATCGCCTGTATGAGGCTGGCATTCACAACGTCATCAGCACTTGCTTGATTCATATTTATCGAAAAGAAGGCCTTTCCCTCCGAGCCTTCCACGCCGATACGACGGACAAGACCGTTTACGGCGCGTATGAATCGGCCTCGTTAGAGGCCTTACAAATCACACATGGCTACAACCGCCATCATCGTTGGCAAAAACAGATCGGTTTCGGACTGGTCGGCAACGAGGACGGCATCCCGTTTTACGGCGATGTGCACGATGGCAACCTGCCCGATAAAACATGGAATCCCGAGGTGCTGTCTCGTGTCCATGAACAGCTGAAGCAGGCCAAAATCGAAGACGAATGGATTTACGTGGCCGATTCCGCCGCGATGACGAAAGAGACCCTGGCGCAAACCAAAGCGGCCAACGCCTTTTTGATCACCAGAGGCCCTTCGTCGCTCCGGATCGTGAAAACCGCGCTGGCCGAAGCGGATGCTGAGGACACGACGTGGAGCGATCCCTTTACGTTGGCGGAGAGAAACGGCGCCACGTACCGGGTATGGGAAACGGCCTCGACGTATGAAGGCCACCCCGTTCGGCTGATCGTTGTTGAATCGAGCGCGCTCGACCAGCGAAAAGGAAAGACGCTTGAAAAAGAACGAACCAAAGAAGCGGAGCTTCTTCGCGAGGAACAAGCCCGTTGGGAGCGTCACCCCTTCTCCTGCCGGGAAGATGCCGAACAAGCCTTGGCGTCCCTCAAGGCGTCCCTTCGCCCCCGGTTTCATCGGGTTGAGGCCGCGGTCGAAGAGATCGTACGCCTGAAAAAACGGCGCGGACGGCCGAAAAAAGGGGCGGAACCCGAGGTGGAGACGCTGTATTTCTTGCACCTTGACGTCGAATTCGACCAAGACGCGTGGGAACAGGCGAGACGGAAAGCGTCCCGGTTTGTCCTTGTCACGACCGTTCCGAAGGAATGGAAGGGCCAACCCATGGATGCCCAAGAGATCTTGAAGCTGTATAAAGGGCAGATCTCGGTGGAAATGAACTTCGCTTTTTTGAAAGATCCGTTTTTCACGGATGAGATTTACGTCAAAAAACCAGAACGGGTCGCAGTATTAGGCTATTTGTTTCTGTTGGCCTTGGCTATTTACCGCGTTTTTCAGCGCCGAGTGCGTCAGTTTATTACTCCAGAACACCCGTTGAAGGGTCCTGGAGGCCGCAAGCTGACCCGGCCGACGGGACAGGCGATTTTTCAGCTGTTTCAATATGTGAACGTCGTCCTGTTCAAGCTGCCGGATGGGCGCATCCAACGCTCACTGGATCGCTCCCTTACCCCTGATCAGCGAAGGATTCTGCAGGGATTGGGCATGGATGAGAGCATCTACGTGTAACGTGATACGGAACGACCAGCGATGGTAAAAAAAGGATTGCCATCGCTCGTTGTGTTGGTCAAAAAGTTATTCTGAAAAACTAAATAAAAAATCCTTTGTTTTGACCTTGTTAGGGTGCGAAATGTGAGTCAAAAACTTTTTGAAGAATTATTTACCGGCACAGCCCGGGGAAATTCGTTCACTCAATGGAGAAGTGCTAGGTACTCATGATGGGTTGATGTACTACACGATTGGCCAACGAAAAGGACTTGGAATCGGTGGCAGAGGAACAGGTGAACCTTGGTATGTCGTCGATAAAGATTTAGAAAACAACGTTTTACTCGTCGCTCAAGGCAAGAATCATCCTGCACTGTTTTCTACCGGTCTTATTGCATCCAACATTAGCTTTATTAATGGGGATGTTCGTCCATGTACATTTGCATGTACAGCTAAATTTAGATACCGTCAAGAAGATCAGAAGGTAACCGTTCATATTCGTCCGAATGGAACGGCTTTTGTGGAATTCGAAAAACCAGTTAAAGCCGTTACTCCAGGACAAGTAGCGGTATTTTATGACAATGATGTTTGTCTTGGCAGTGCGATTATTGACGAAGTGATAAAAATGGATGTTTCCACTGCCACTGTTACATCTTAAAACGATATAGACAACTACACTATTTGATAGATATGGGATGACCCTCTGTATACACGCTATCTTGTCAGGAATAATCAGTGTTGCGATGAGTAATAAATCTAGGGTATTTTTATTGGCTATCAATACAAAGAATAACTACAAAACATCATACTGAATCATCTTTAAGATATTTTACGTTTTAATAGCAGGTAGGCTTTTCTAGATGAAACAGAATTAAAAAACAATTGGAAGGTAGATGTCGAAATG
The DNA here is from genome assembly GCF_011761475.1 of Saccharococcus thermophilus. Classification (NCBI taxonomy): domain Bacteria; kingdom Bacillati; phylum Bacillota; class Bacilli; order Caryophanales; family Anoxybacillaceae; genus Saccharococcus; species Saccharococcus thermophilus. The sequence continues at coordinate 2,323,054 of NZ_JAASRS010000001.1, read as the reverse complement.
GAAAAATTCAAAAATCACAAAGGGTATTCACGCATGTATCAAGAAAACAAACTAACTTTGGGATTGTTCTTTCCGATTGAATCGTATATGGGTGACGTCCCTGAGATGAATATAGAAAAGCAAATGAAGTTAGCAAAGCGAGCAGAAGAACTCAATTTCGCTTCATTATTTGTGAGAGATGTACCGTTACGTGATCCCAATTTCGGTGATGTCGGGCAAATGTATGATCCGTTTACGTATTTAGGGTATGTTGCTGCGAACACAGAAAAGATTGCCTTAGGAACGGGAAGTATTATTTTAACGTTGCGCCATCCTCTTCATGTCGCTAAAGCGGCAGCTTCTGTAGACAGATTATCTGGTGAAAGACTTATTCTCGGTGTCGCAACAGGTGACCGTCCAATCGAGTTCCCAGCATTCTCTGTGAATCCAGAAGATCGGAGCGAATTATTCCGAGAATCAGTGTCTGTTATGAGAAAAGTATGGCGCGAGCATTTTCCTGCCATTGACTCTTTACGAGTGCATATGACAAGTGGAGATCTTTTGCCAAAACCGAAATTGTCAGACATACCAGTAATGGTGACAGGTCACAGTGGACAGTCTCCAGAATGGATTGCTGAACATAGTGATGGCTGGATTTACTATCCACGTGCACTCAAATTTCAAAGAGCATTAATCGAGAATTGGCGTTCGTTAACAGAGGAATTTAAGCCATTTACCCAATCGCTTTATGTGGATTTAGCGGAAGACCCATATCATGTGCCAATACCGATTCATCTTGGATTCCGTACGGGGCGCGTTTTCCTTATCGAATTTCTTGAAGCTTTACAAGATGCAGGTGTGAACCATGTCATCATCAACTTAAAATATGGCCAACGTCCAGTAGAGGAAGTGATCGAAGAATTAGGTGAATTTGTGCTTCCACATTTTCCGGCTTTATCATGATGAGAGACAATCCATTTGGTTGATAACCTTTAAAACCGTAAACATAAGAAAGGGAGGATATGGATGAAAGTTTTGGTCATTGGCGCTAATGGACAAGTAGGTCAACAAGTGGTGAACATGCTTCATGCGCATGAACGACACACCGTTCGTGCGATGGTTCGAAAACAAGAGCAATTGGAGGTTTTTCAGAAAAAAGGAATTGAAGCGGTACTCGCTGATCTTGAGGGTACTGTCGATGAAATTGCCGAAGCAGCCAAAGGTTGTGACGCGATCGTATTCTCCGCTGGTTCAGGTGGACACACAGGTCCAGATAAAACGTTGCTTGTCGATTTAGACGGTGCTGTAAAAGCGATGGAAGCTGCAGAAAAAGTCGGAATTAAACGATTTGTCATGGTGAGCTCGTTCCAAGCCCACAACCGTGAGAACTGGCAGGAAAACCTTAAGCCTTATTATGTCGCCAAACATTATGCTGATCGTATGTTAATGAATAGCGGTTTAAATTATACGATTATTCGTCCTGGTTATCTTCGTAATGAAAAAGGTACTGGGTTGGTTACTATAGCAGAAAACTTAAATGGTGGGAGCATTCCACGTGAAGATGTAGCAAGAACAATCGTTCAATCTCTTGATGAACCAAATACGTATAAAAAAGCATTCGATTTAATGTCAGGGGATACAGAGATTGCTGAAGCATTGAAATCATTGTAATGAAGCATTCATTGAGAGGGGGAATTTGGAAATAAAGCGTTCCGTGATATGGAACGTAGACTTGAGGCACACCCACATTGGGCGGATTTAAAATTAACTCCATAAAAGATAATTACGGGTATCTTACGTTAAAATGACCACTTTTTTAGGTGGTCTTTTTTTATTCGATGAACGTATAAATTATTTCTATAATCTTACAATTACCAACAACTTGCTCGCCAATTTATGAAAAGGATTATAAAAATGGAGTGTCAAAAATGTAGTCAGTTTACACTCCATTTCGCATATCATTTCACTGTTTTGTACCTGAAATTTGTATTTCAAAAACTTAGCAAAGCAAATGAATGAAGGTTTGAAGAAAATATAAATAAAATCCCCTTCAAAAGCGCAGCTTTGAAGGGGATTTTTTATTTTGCTTAAAATAAATAAACTGGGAAGACCCCCGTTTTCACGAAGTAAGCGGGAGATGAATCGGCAACGTCCTTGGAGGGTGATGTCTCTCGAATGTACAATGAGGATCCATAAAGCATGCCGATTTCGCTGCTATTACTTGACTCACACCCTTTCAGTTCAGGAATTGACAGTAAATAAATATGGTGATATATTACGTTCATAAAACATATTAATCCAATATGATTTATATGTTTTATATCATTATAGATTCATTCAATCTATCTAAGGAACTGAATCAATGAATCTTCAGCAGCTGTGTTTATTCTTAAAAAAAGTAGGTTTGGAACAAATTTAACATAAGGAGAAAGTGTATGATGCCATTCAGTTATGTATCCCATTTGTACTGTCCGAAGTGCAAAAAAACATATGGCACAAATGAAAAGCATCAGCTATGCGAGTGCGGTTCGCCTCTGCTTGTCGCGTACAATCTTGACGCATTACGTAAAGACCTGAAGCCTGAAATTATCGCAAACAGAGAGCCTAACTTATGGCGGTACCACGAGTTATTGCCCGTAGAAAATCCTGAGCATATCGTTTCTTTAGGAGAAGGCATGACTCCGCTTGTTCCTATGCCTCGACTTGGTAAAGACATGGATATCGAGCAGTTATATATGAAAGACGAAGGGATAATTCCGACAGGCACCTTTAAAGCGAGGGGAGCAGCTGTTGGCATATCAAAAGCAAAAGAACTGGGAGTCAAAAAGTTGGCTATGCCGACGAATGGAAATGCAGGAGCAGCATGGTCGCTTTATGCAGCTAGGGCAGGAATTCAGGTGACTGTTGTCATGCCAGTGGACGCTCCTGCGATTACAAGGAACGAATGCGCTATCGCTGGAGCCGAGCTTTACTTGGTAAACGGTTTAATCAGTGATGCGGGAGCCATAGTCAGCAAAGCAATCCAGGAGCGAAACATGTATGACGCCTCTACGCTCAAAGAGCCTTACCGTATTGAGGGAAAGAAAACGATGGGATTGGAGATAGCGGAGCAATTCTCCTGGGAACTCCCTGATGTGATTTTATATCCGACCGGAGGAGGTGTCGGGCTAATAGGAATTTATAAGGCACTGAAAGAATTGCAGGCTCTTGGATGGGTGCAAGGAAAGATGCCAAGGCTGGTGGCTGTACAGGCGCAAAATTGTGCTCCAATTGTAAAAGCCTGGAACGAAAAGAAACAGGTATCGGAATTTTGGCCAAACTCTTCGACTGTTGCTTTTGGGATTAATGTGCCGAAAGCTTTGGGGGACTTCCTCGTATTGGATGCTCTGTATAAGACAGATGGGTGCGCGATTGCTGTAGAAGACGATGCCATCATTCATGAGCAACGAAACGTTGCTCGTCTCGAGGGGGCTTTTATTTGTCCGGAAGGGGCTGCTGCGTTTGTAGCTGCACGTCGTCTGCGCGAGAGGGGATGGATTCGCAAGGGAGAAAGAGTTGTCGTTCTTAATACGGGAATTGGATTGAAATATACGCATACCGTGGATATCGAGGTGCCAATTCTGCAACCAGGTGATCATTTACCTGAGAGGAGAGATTATTCTTGAAAATTAAAAGGAGAAAGGGTTGAACTAGACTTCTTAAGTTTTTACTCTAGTTTTGCAACACTATCTTTTTTAGAAAGTTTAGAAAAGTGAATTGACATTTATAGATTTTAGGAGTAAATTTTTTGTATATAGAACTAAACCTATTAGTTTAGTAGGTAAAATAAAATCTGGCACACTTCAACTAAAGGTATCTTCATCTTTATTCTTTATGCCAAGAAAATAGATGTCTCTTCTTTTGAAAAATTTTTATCAAGATTACATTTAGAAGGGAGAAAATGATTATGTCAAATGAAAGAAAGCTTCAACCTGAAACGTTAGCGGTGCATGCGGGGCAAGTGCCAGATCCTACAACTTTATCAAGAGCAGTACCGATTTATCAAACAAGCTCGTTTGTATTTAATGACAGTCAGCATGCTGCCGATTTGTTTAGCTTAAAAGAAGAAGGTTATATTTATACGAGAATTATTAATCCAACGACCGATGTATTTGAAAAACGGGTTGCTGCTCTTGAAGGCGGTGTGGGGGCGCTTGCGCTTTCATCCGGTCAAGCAGCTGTTTTTTATTCCATCATCAATATTGCTTCAGCTGGAGATGAAATTGTTTCTTCGTCAAGCATTTATGGCGGAACGTATAATTTGTTTGCTCATACGCTGCCTAAATTCGGAATTACCGTTAAATTTGTGGATTCCACCGATCCGAAAAACTTTGAACGGGCGATTACAAACAAAACAAAAGCCTTGTTTGCTGAAACAATCGGAAATCCAAAATGTGACGTATTAGATATCGAAGCCGTTGCGGAAATTGCTCATCATCACTCTATTCCGCTAATTGTGGATAACACCATTCCTAGCCCGTATTTACTTCGTCCAATTGACTTTGGCGCGGATATTGTTGTGCATTCTGCAACAAAGTTTATTGGAGGGCATGGAAATTCAATCGGTGGAATTATTGTCGATAGTGGAAAGTTTGACTGGGAGAAGAGCGGAAAGTTTCCGGAATTCACCAAACCAGATCCAAGCTATCATGGCCTAATTTATACAGAAGCTGCCGGAGAAGCTGCCTATATTACGAAAGCACGCGTCCAACTGCTTAGAGATCTTGGTGCGGCATTGTCACCATTCAATTCATTCTTATTCTTACAGGGAATTGAAACTTTACATTTGCGTTTAGAACGTCATAGCCAAAATGCTTTAGAGGTAGCGAAGTTTTTAGAAAAAGAGGAAGCCGTTGAATCAGTAAGCTACCCTGGTTTAGAAAGCCATCCTTCTTATGAGTTAGCGAAAAAGTATTTACCAAAAGGGCAAGGTGCTATCGTAACATTTGAAATTAAAGGCGGCGTTGAAGCAGGGAAAAAATTAATTGATTCTGTTCAACTATTCTCACACTTAGCCAATATTGGCGATTCTAAATCATTAATTATTCATCCTGCTAGCACTACGCATCAGCAATTGAGCAGTGAGGAACAATTAGCTGCTGGCGTTACGCCAGGACTTATTCGTTTATCTGTTGGTACAGAGGCAATTGATGATATTATATATGATCTAAAGCAAGCGATCAAAGCTAGCCAAACTGTAACTTCCATTGTGAAGTAGGCTTTTTCAGTTTTATAAATATACCTATTTTGAGTTCAATCGAGTGACGATTAGACCGCCTTTGCCAATGGCATGGCGGTCTTTGTCATTGTCCGTTGTTCTTTTTGTGAAGAAACGCCTTTCCATAGCTGCCGTGGTCATGAAACATGGCGTGTTCCACTTGGATGGTGGTATGCTTAATGCCGTATTTTTCGTTTAGCATATCATTGATGGCTAAGATGACGCAAAACGGCTGAATGTGTTCGTTGATAAAAACGTGCGCGGTTAGCGAATAATGGTCGGTGGAAACGGCCCATAAATGCATGTCATGCACATCTTCGACGCCTTCGACTTGGTGAATGTCCTTGCGAATTTGTTCAAGGTCAAACTGATCAGGGACGGCTTCCATTAAAATGAGATAGGATTCGCGAATAATCTTCGCCCCGCCTGTAAAAATGATGCCAGCGATAATAATGCTGATGAGCGGATCGAAGAAATAAAAGCCGGTCAAGTAAATGAGCACTGCCGAAATAATCACGCCGATCGAGCTGAGTAAATCGCCGATAAAGTGCCATAAGGCGCTTTTAATATTTAAATTTTCTTCTTCTTTTGTGCTGCGGCTCAGGACGATGGTCAATACGAGATTTACGATGAGTCCAATCGTTGAAATCGTCAACATCAAGCGAAAGTCGATTGGCTCAGGAGAAATAAACCGCTGAATCCCTTCCCAGAGAATTCCAATAGCAATAACGGTTAACGTAAGTCCGTTTAAAAAGGACGTAATGATCTCAAAGCGCAAATAACCAAAGGTAAAACGTTGATTGGGCGGACGTGTCGCGAGGTAAAGGGCGACCATACTAAGTCCGAGCGCCAATACGTCGGATGCCATATGAGCGGAGTCGGAAAGCAGCGCTAAAGAATTGGACAGCAGTCCCCCGACAATTTCCACAATCGTAAAAAACAATGTTAATCCAAGAGTAATCCAAAGTGTTTTTTTCGATTGGTTTTGTGTTTTGACATGTGGAAGATGATGGTAATCGTATTGGATTGGTGGCATAGTACACCTCTTTTTTTATAATAATTACCCGTGGTGCTAGTTGAGTTTTAACACTCAACTAGCCCAAGAACAACAAGGGAGTAAGCCAGTAAAATACCATCCAGCGCCGTTTCAAATCCAGAAACCGAGTTCGCTCGAATCTCGGTGATCCGATACGAATCGACTAAAATCGAAAACACGGTTTCCACCACTTTACGTTTTCGCTTCATCCACTGTTTCCATGCGTCCGATTGGCGAATTCGCTGATTTTTTCGAACGGGCGTCCAAAAAGCGACCCGGTGCTCTTCGTACAGCTTCTTTTGCAGCTTTTGGCTGATATACCCTTTGTCACCGAGGTTATACGGATGTGGAATTTGCGTCATGACGGTTTCAGCGGCCACCCGGTCGTGACAAGACGCTTCGGTGACAACATATCCCATCGGAAGCCCTTGGTCGGTGACCTGCAGGTGAAGTTTCAACCCATAGAAAGTGATCCTTTTGGAAGCACAATAGCCAATATCGGCAATTCCACGGAATCGTTTGACGCGATGCATTCGAGCTGAATGACACAGCTCGATCGGCAAGCTGTCCACGACCGCATACGCATGGTGTTGCCCGCGCTTGGCCAACTGGTGTCGAATCCACTTGATCGCAAAGCTAAGCGCTCGGCAGCGACGGTTGTACCGAGAACGCTCAGGGAACAAGGCCTTGGGAAACAAATTCCCAATCACAAACCGGTGCCAAGCCCGTTCGGAAGTGAAGCCCAACAACTTTCCAAGGACATGGATGGTGATGATGACTTCGTCTTTCTGTTTCAACAAATGACGATTTCGACGTTGAAGATGAATCTGGATACTCGATAGTTGAGCCGATACAAAAAGCAAAATCGATGCATATTGTTTTTGAAGTTTGACACGATCTGTTGTAAAATGAAAGTGCTCTTGCATGGGAACTTCTCCTTTTGATGTTTGGTTGCACTTTCATTTTAAGGAGATCCTCATGCAAGGGCTATTTTTATGCTTGTCTGATTTTATCTAGCACCACGGGTATATATTATAATATAGTTCTTAGCAATGGTGCAAAAAATTTTTTTGTCGAATGGAAAATATCAAATGTTGAATATTGTCAAAAAGTATAAAATTCTTTATCAAGGAATTTATCCACGTTTGTAGAATATAAGTAACATACTGTAAGAACCTTTAGGAAAGGATGCGATACTAATTGATTGCCGTCAGCCCTACTGATTTAGAAATTTACTTGTTTCATGAAGGCAGCTTATATAAAAGTTATGAACTGTTTGGCGCCCATGTCATTAAACAGGATGGAATGGTTGGAACGCGTTTTTGCGTATGGGCTCCAAATGCCCGTGAAGTGCGATTAGTCGGCAGTTTTAACGAATGGAACGGAACTAATTTTCATTTTATCAAAATCAGCGATCAAGGTGTATGGACCATTTTTATTCCCGAAAATTTAGAAGGGCATTTATATAAATATGAGATCATTACTAAGAATGGGAATGTTTTGTTAAAATCCGACCCTTACGCATTTTACTCCGAATTGCGTCCTCACACCGCCTCCATTGTCTACAATATGAAAGGATATCGATGGAAAGATCAGGCCTGGCAGCGGAAAAAGCAGCGAAAGCGAATTTATGAACAGCCTTTGTTCATTTATGAGCTCCACTTTGGTTCATGGAAAAAGAAAGCGGACAGCAGTTTTTATACATATCAAGAGATGGCGGATGAGTTAATCCCGTATGTGTTGGAACATGGATTTACTCATATTGAGTTGCTTCCGCTTGTTGAGCATCCGCTCGACCGTTCTTGGGGGTACCAAGGAACGGGGTATTATTCGGCAACGAGCCGCTACGGGACTCCGCACGATTTGATGCATTTTATCGATCGTTGCCATCAAGCGGGGATTGGTGTCATTCTTGATTGGGTTCCTGGCCATTTTTGCAAAGATGCCCACGGGCTATATATGTTTGACGGTGCTCCCGCCTATGAATATGCCAACATGCAGGACCGGGAAAATTACGTATGGGGAACGGCAAACTTTGACCTTGGCAGGCCGGAAGTCCGCAGTTTTTTGATTTCCAATGCGTTATTTTGGATGGAATATTTCCATGTGGACGGATTTCGCGTAGATGCCGTCGCCAATATGTTATATTGGCCAAACAGTGATGTGCTATACAAAAATACGTATGCCGTGGAGTTTTTGCAAAAATTAAATGAAACGGTATTCGCCTATGATCCGAACATATTAATGATTGCCGAAGATTCAACAGACTGGCCTCGTGTGACGGCTCCGACGTATGACGGCGGATTAGGGTTCAACTACAAATGGAACATGGGCTGGATGAACGATATTTTGACATACATGGAAACTCCGCCGGAACAGCGCAAATATGTGCACAATAAAGTAACGTTTTCCCTTTTGTACGCGTATTCGGAAAATTTCATTTTGCCTTTTTCCCACGATGAAGTGGTGCACGGCAAGAAGTCGCTCTTAAATAAAATGCCGGGATCCTATGAGGAAAAGTTTGCGCAGCTGCGGTTATTGTATGGGTATTTGTTGGCGCACCCTGGCAAGAAACTGCTGTTTATGGGCGGGGAATTCGCGCAATTTGATGAATGGAAGGACCTCGAGCAGCTTGATTGGATGCTTTTTGACTTTGATATGCACCGCAATATGAATCATTATATGCAGCAATTGTTAAAATGCTATAAGCGTTATAAGCCTCTCTATGAACTAGATCATTCTCCAGACGGATTTGAGTGGATTGATGTGCATAATGCCGAACAGAGCATTTTTTCCTTCATTCGACGCGGAAAAAAAGAGAACGATTTGCTTGTCATTGTTTGTAATTTCACAAATAAAACATACCACGATTATAAAGTTGGTGTCCCGTTGTTTACGACATATCGGGAAATCCTCAACAGCGATGCCGCCGAGTTTGGGGGATGGGGAAACGTCAATACAAAACGGGTTGCAGCGATCAACGAGCCGTTTCATGGAAAACCGTATCACGTTCGGATGACGATTCCGCCGTTTGGCATTTCTATTTTACGGCCAGTGAAAAAACGAGGGGAGAGAAAAAAGAATGAGGAAGAAAAAATGCATCGCCATGTTATTGGCCGGAGGGCAAGGTAGCCGTTTATGTTCTTTGACGAAAAACATTGCGAAACCAGCCGTTCCGTTTGGCGGCAAATATCGGATTATTGATTTTACCTTGAGCAACTGTACCAATTCAGGCATTGATACGGTCGGAGTGTTAACACAGTACCAGCCGCTTCTTCTCCACTCTTATATCGGCATCGGCAGCGCTTGGGATTTGGACCGGAGAAATGGCGGCGTTACCGTTCTTCCACCGTACTCGGTATCATCTGGTGTGAAGTGGTATGAGGGAACGGCCAATGCGATTTATCAAAATATCAATTATATTGAACAATATGATCCTGATTACGTGCTAGTGTTATCAGGAGACCATATTTATAAAATGGATTATCGCAAAATGCTGGACTATCATATTGCGAAACAAGCGGATGTAACCATTTCCGTCATCGAAGTGCCGTGGTCGGAAGCAAGCCGGTTCGGCATTATGAACACAAATGAACAAATGGAAATTATCGAATTTGAGGAGAAACCGGCGAATCCAAAAAGCAATCTCGCTTCGATGGGGATTTATATTTTTAATTGGCCGCTTTTAAAGAAATATTTGCGAATTGACAACGCCAATCCGCATTCGAGCCATGATTTCGGCAAAGATGTGATTCCGTTATTGCTTCGTGAGAAAAAGCGGCTTGTTGCTTATCCGTTTAAAGGCTACTGGAAAGATGTCGGCACAGTGAAAAGTTTATGGGAAGCGAATATGGATTTGCTGGACGAAGGAAATCAACTAAATTTATTTGATCGTTCATGGCGGATTTATTCTGTCAATCCGAATCAGCCGCCACAATACATTTCCGATGAAGCCATTGTCATTCATTCGCTTGTGAACGAGGGATGTATGGTAGAAGGGAATGTCGAACACTCCGTATTGTTTCAAGGTGTTCATATTCGCAAGGGAGCGGTGGTGAAAGATTGCGTGATTATGCCGGACGCGGTGATTGGCGAAGGGGTATATATCGAAAGAGCGATCGTGCCGCCGAATATCGAAATTCCGCCGCACTCGGTTATTTGCCCGGATGATGTTCTCCTTGTTACAGAGGAATGGTTAAAAGAACAGAACGTGGAAAATATGCAGAAAGGATGAGCAGCTATGAATAACGAATGGATGCTGGGAGTTATTGATGCAACGACGTATATCGAGCCGCTTCAGCCGCTGGCGCTGCATCGTTCTGTAGCGGCGGTGCCGTTTGCGGGGAGGTACCGATTGATTGATTTTGTATTGTCGAGCATGGTGAACTCCGGGATCGAAAGTGTGGCCATTTTTCCAAAATATCAATACCGTTCGTTAATGGATCATCTAAATTCGGGAAAAAACTGGGATTTAAACCGCAAACGTGACGGATTATTTTTCTTTCCATCTCCCGATTTGTCCATTTCAACCCATCATGTCGGGGCGTTTGCCCATTTTGAACAACATATCGACTATTTTTTGCGCAGCAGGCAAAAATACGCGGTTATTTGCAATAGCCATACCGTTTGCAATATCGATTATGAAGCGGTGCTTGAGCGTCATATTGCGAACGAATGCGATATTACCGAAATCCGTTATCAAGGGCGTTCGCTGGAGATGTACGTGTTAGAAACGTCATTGCTGCTTGATTTAATTGCTAATTATAAGCAGACGGGATATTGCAGCATTGTTGATGTTGTACGCGATTATCGCCATTCTTACAAAATTTGCACTTATGAACATAACGGATATGCAGCTGTCATCGATTCGGTGGAGAGCTATTTTCGGCATAGTATGGAATTGCTAAATAGGGATATTTGGCGGCAGTTATTTCTTCCTGAGCGGCCAATTTATACGAAAGTGAAAGATGAGCCGCCGACGAAATATACGGAAAAAGCGGTTGTAAAAAATTCGTTCGTTGCCAACGGCTGCATTGTTGAAGGACATGTAGAAAACAGCATTATTTTCCGTTCGGTTAAAATTGGAAAGGGTGCAGTGATCAAAAACAGCATCATTATGCAAAAAAGTCAAATTGGCGAGCAATGTTACCTTGATTCAGTCATTGTGGATAAAGATGCAAAAATTGAAAACGGAGTTTCTTTACGAGGAACAGATCGGCATCCGTTTGTGATTCGCAAAGGAACCGTACAAGGAGAGCTGATGAATCAGTGAAGGTGCTATTTGTTGTATCGGAATGCGTCCCATTTGCCAAATCGGGGGGGCTGGCGGATGTCGCGGGAGCGTTGCCGAAACAATTGCGCAAATTGGGGACGGATGTTGGTGTCATCATGCCTAAATATGAAACCATTCCGACAGAATTTAAAAAAGCGATGAAAAAAATTGCCGAGATGGTCGTCAGAGTCGGGTGGCGTCGGCAGTATTGCGGAATCGAAATGCTGGAGCATGAAGGGATTGTTTACTATTTTATCGATAATGAATACTACTTTAAGCGCCATCAGTTATACGGCCATTATGACGATGGGGAGCGGTTTTCTTATTTCTGCCGCGCGGTTTTAGACGCTCTCCCTATAATTCCGTTCCGTCCCGACATTATTCATTGCCATGACTGGCATACGGGGATGATCCCGTTTTTATTGCGGGAAGAATATCGGCAAGATCCCTTTTATGCACCAATCCGCACGGTGTTTACGATTCATAATTTGCAGTTTCAAGGCATTTTTCCACGTGAAATTTTAGGGGATCTATTAAATTTAAGCGACCGTTATTTTACCATCGAACACTTGGAATTTTACGGGAATGTCAGCTTTATGAAAGGAGCGCTTGTTTCTGCCGATGTCATTACGACAGTCAGTCCTACATATAGGGAAGAAATTCAGACCGAATATTATGGGGAGCGGCTTGATGGGCTGTTGCGAGCGCGGCAGCGTGATTTTATCGGAATTTTAAACGGCATTGATGAGGAAATATATAACCCGCAAACCGACCCCTTTATTGCAAGAAAATATGACATACAGACGATTTCGAAAAAACGATTCAACAAACGCGCGCTACAGCAATATTTTGGCTTGCCCATGCAGGAAGACATTCCGATCATTGCGATGGTCACTAGGCTGACAGCGCAAAAAGGGCTCGATTTAGTAAAGTGCGTTTTTCATGAAATAATGGCCGAGGACGTTCAATTTATTTTGCTTGGGACAGGGGATTGGCATTTTGAACAGTTTTTCTCTCAAATGGCAGCAGTGTACCCCGATAAAGTAAAAGCATATATTGGGTTTAACGAACCGTTGGCTCATCAAATTTACGCGGGGGCTGATCTGTTTTTAATGCCTTCCCTATTCGAACCATGCGGCCTCAGCCAGCTTATTGCGCTCCGCTATGGAACAATCCCGATCGTGCGGGAAACAGGAGGATTAAACGATACGGTGCAATCGTACAATGAGGTGACGGGAGAAGGAAACGGATTTAGTTTTACGAACTTTAACGCCCACGATATGTTATATACGATTCGCCGCGCGCTTTCGTTTTATAACGATAAGCCAATATGGGAAAAACTGATGAAGGAGGCGATGAGCCGCGATTATAGCTGGGCACAATCGGCGGCTAAGTACAACGAAGTATATGCGGATTTAGTAAACAGGAGGTAAAACCATGTTCTCGAATAAAGACGAGTTTAAAAAAACGTTTTTAAAACGGCTGGAGACGTTGTGCGGCAAACGGTTTGAAGAGTCAACATTGCGCGATCAATACAACACGCTGGGGAACATGGTCCGCGAATATATCAGCCAAAACTGGATTCAAACGAACGAGCGAAATCGCGAACGCAAGCAGAAACAAGTTTATTATTTGTCGATTGAATTTTTATTAGGGCGGCTTCTTGGCAGCAACTTGTTGAATCTCGGAATTCGTGACGTCGTCGAAGAAGGGTTGCGCGATTTAGGAATTTCCCTAGAGGATATCGAAGAAAGCGAGGCGGATGCAGGGCTAGGCAATGGCGGGCTCGGCCGCCTTGCTGCCTGTTTTTTAGATTCGCTTGCTTCGCTCGATTTGCCCGGACATGGCTGCGGGATTCGTTATAAGCATGGATTGTTTGACCAAAAAATTGTCGACGGATATCAAGTAGAACTCCCGGAACAATGGTTGCGCCATGGAAATGTTTGGGAGATCCGCAAGGAAGAATTGGCAGTAGAAGTGAACTTTTGGGGTAAAGTGGAAATATCGCAACAAAACGGCAGGCTGACGTTCCGCCATGTTGACAGCGAAAAAGTCATGGCCGTTCCTTATGATATGCCGATCATCGGCTACCATACAAAAACGGTCAATACCTTGCGGCTTTGGAGCGCGGAGCCTGCGAAAACATTTCCGATCCATAAAGATGTGATGCAATATAAACGGGAAACGGAGGCGATCTCTGAGTTCTTATATCCCGATGATACCCATGAAGAAGGGAAGATTTTGCGGCTAAAACAACAATATTTTCTCGTCGCCGCCAGCATTGGCAGCATTGTCCGCGCTCATCGCCGCCAGCACGGGCATCTGCGTGAACTGCATAAATATGTCGCCATTCATGTCAACGATACGCATCCGGTTTTGGCGATTCCTGAGTTGATGAGGATTTTATTAGATGAAGAAGGAATGAGCTGGGAAGACGCTTGGCATATTACAACGAACACGATTTCGTATACAAACCATACGACGCTATCCGAGGCGCTGGAAAAATGGCCGATTCACATTTTTCAGCCGCTATTGCCGCGCATTTACATGATTGTCGAGGAGATTAACGAACGATTTTGCCGCGACCTTTGGAATCATTATCCTGGCGACTGGAAACGAATTGAAGAAATGGCGATTATCGCTCACGGACTTGTCAAAATGGCGCATTTGGCGATTGTCGGCAGCCATAGTGTTAACGGCGTTGCCAAACTGCATACAGAGATTTTAAAAAAACGGGAAATGAGGCTGTTTTACGAATTCGAACCGCAAAAATTTAATAACAAAACAAACGGAGTGACCCATCGCCGCTGGTTGCTAAAGGCAAATCCTGAGCTTTCTGCATTAATTACCGATGCCATTGGCGATCGATGGATGAAAGAGCCACAGGCGCTGATCGAGTTGAAACCGTATGCTTCCGATCCCGCTTTTCAGCAGACGCTTGCGAAAGTCAAACTGCAGCGAAAAGCAAAATTAGCGAAGCGCATTGATGAAAAGATGGGGATTGCTGTGGATGAATCATCGATTTTTGATGTGCAAGTGAAGCGTCTCCATGCTTATAAGCGGCAGTTGTTAAATGTTCTTCACATCATGTATTTGTATAACCGGTTGAAAGAAGATGCGAGCTTTTCCATTTACCCGCGCACTTTTATTTTCGGAGCCAAAGCTTCGCCAGGATATTATTATGCGAAGCGCATTATTAAGCTGATCCACTCCGTCGCTGAAAAGGTTAATAAGGACAAACAGACAAACGAACAGTTGAAAGTTATTTTTTTGGAAAATTATCGTGTTTCACTAGCGGAAGAAATTTTCCCCGCGGCGGATGTAAGCGAACAAATTTCCACCGCCAGCAAAGAAGCGTCCGGCACTGGCAATATGAAGTTTATGATGAATGGAGCGATTACGCTTGGCACGCTAGACGGCGCCAACGTCGAGATTTTGGAAGCGGTTGGCGCAGAAAATATGTTTCTGTTTGGACTTACGGCGGATGAAGTGCTAAGCTACTATGAAAACGGAGGCTATCGCTCCCATGAATATTACCATCATGACAAGCGGACTAAACAAGTCGTCGATCAGCTCATCAGTGGGTTTTTCCAAGATGCCCATGACCATTTCGAGCCGATTTACGATTCGCTTTTAGCACAGAACGATGAATATTTTGTTTTACGCGATTTCGCCGCTTATGTCGAGGCGCAGGAAAAAGTAGAACAAGTGTATCAAGAGCGGGAACGGTGGCTGAAAATGAGCGCAATCAATATCGCCCATTCCGGTTATTTTGCAAGCGATCGGACCGTTCAGGAGTATGCGAATGAAATATGGGACATTCATCCAGTCCGATAAAAAAAGAGAGAGGTTTTGCCCTCTCTCTTCATCTTAATCATCACCATCCAACCAGTCGCCAATGCTTCCGAGGATGCTGCCTTCTCCAACAGAACGGCCCCCCGCGCTTGGCGCGGCGGCGATAATTCGGTCAGCAAGCCGGCTGAACGGAAGCGACTGCACCCAGACGGTTCCTGGCCCAGTCAATGTCGCGAAAAACAAACCTTCGCCGCCAAAAAAGGCGGTTTTAATTTTGCCGACATATTCGATATCGTAATCAACTTCTTTTGTCATCGCTACAAGGCAACCGGTGTCAATGCGCAATTTCTCGCCAGGCTGCAGCTCGCGCTTGTAAATGGTTCCGCCGGCATGCAAAAAGGCGAGCCCGTCCCCTTCGAGTTTTTGCATAATAAATCCTTCACCGCCGAAAAAGCCGGTGCCAAGTTTGCGCTGAAAATCGATGCCGACCGAAACGCCTTTGGCTGCGCAAAGAAAGGCATCTTTTTGGCAAATCACTTTGCCGCCAAGCTCGCTTAAGTCCATCGGAATAATTTTTCCAGGGTATGGGGCGGCAAACGAAACGCGGCGTTTTCCAGAGCCGGTGTTCGTAAACACCGTCATAAATAAACTTTCTCCTGTCAATAATCGTTTCCCCGCACCAACCAATTTGTTCAAAAACCCTTTTCCGGAATCAGATCCATCTCCAAATACCGTCTCCATCGTGATTCCGTCTTCCATCATCATCATTCCGCCTGCTTCGGCGATGACGCTTTCCTGTGGATCTAGTTCAATTTCTACAAATTGCATGTCATCGCCGTATAATTTGTAGTCAATTTCATGCGCGTTCATGTTTTTCTCCTCCATCTCATCATTTCTACACTATATACTTCTTTATACGGACCGGGATTCCTTTCCGTTTCAAAAAAAAGACCATCAACGGTGATGGTCTTCTTTTTCTGTATAAGGGTCTTTTTCATAGGCTGGCAAATCACCAATATTGGACATGATTCCTTCATCATCTAAAATATTTTCAAGTTGCTCATGTTCTTTCGTTGGATATACTTTGACATTTTTTCCGTATAAGTCGACTGCCGCAAAATTTTCCAAATCTTCGACATATCCAACATTTTCCTCTGATTCGGCATATGCTTCGCCATAATAATCAACGTTTTTTCCTAAATCGGAGGGGGTATCAGAGGTGCCGTAGCGCGCCACTTCCTGCCAGGCATCTTCTGCGTCATATGCCACCGATTCATGGCGGCCATCCAAATCAAACTTTCCAAACGGAGGCATCAACACGCCTTCCTCGAGCGGCCGTTTTTGCGAAACGGTTTGGTCAGGGCTATGCTCTTTGCAGAAGGTTGTAGTTGGAATCGCTTGCAGCCGCTCATAAGGAATCGGCTTTCCGCAAACTTCACAAATGCCGTATGTGCCGTTGTCCATCGCCTCAAGTGCGCGCTCAATCTCTTTTAGTTCCCGTTCCGTATGTTCATTCAGCGCGATATCTTTTTCCCGTTCATACAGCTCGGTTGCATCGTCTGCAGGGTGGTTGTCATAGCTTGCAAGTTCACCAACCGCATCGTGGGCATGGCTTCGTCGTTTGCCAAAATGATCGTTATTTTGCAGCCGTTCTTGAATTTCTTGCTTTGCTTGAAGCAGTTCTTTGCGGAAGGCGGCTAGTTGTTCATTGGTTAACATCATGATTAACTCCTTCCTAAAAATAAACCGTTTACCTTGTAGTATGAACCAAAAATAAAAAAAAACACGGCTTATTTCCAACCGTGTTACAGCCAGTGGTTGATCAGCAGACCAATGGCCAACAGAAACCCGAATTGTGTATTCGTTTGTGCCGTTGCTTTCATTGCTGGCATCATTTCAATTGGCTTCGTTTTTCCGATAAATCCTTTCGCTGCAGCTACTGCTTTTGGGATACTCAAAAAGACAAGCAGCGTCCAAAAAGAAACAATATGGGAAAAAGCGAGCACTGCCATCCAAATAAACGAAATGGCAAACTTACCGGCAAGAATGCGGATCGCATTATCACGTCCGACTAAAATTGCCAGCGTTTTTCTTCCTTTTTCTTTATCCCCATCAAGGTCGCGAATGTTATTGGCCAGCAAAATCGCACCGACTAAAATAGCAATTGGAATAGCAATGAGAATCGCCGTTTTTGTTACTTCTCCCGTTTGAATGAAAAAGGAAATAAGAATAATTAACAGCCCCATGAAAAATCCGGCTGCAAGTTCGCCAAACGGAGTATATGCAATCGGCACCGGACCGCCTGTATAGAAATATCCCGCTGCCATACAGATGGAGCCGATCAATGCAAGCCACCAGCTGCTATTCATACAGATATAGACACCGATGAGCGTCGAGACAGCAAATAAAGCAATGGCTAAATATAAAACGGTTTTTGGATGCATTCCTTCACGGACAATCGCCCCGCCAATTCCTACCGATTCTGGGGAATCGAGCCCGCGCTTGTAGTCATAATATTCATTGAACATATTGGTGGCCGCCTGAATCAACAAAGAAGCGACCAGCATGGCGATAAATAAAGAGATGCGAATGGTTGTTTCATGAAGCGCCAATACAGTGCCGATACAAACAGGCACAAATCCAGCAGTCAATGTATGTGGACGGGTAAGCCTCCACCAAACTCGCCAATCGTGGCGGCGAACCGATGAACAGCGATCTGTTTGCAATGATGGTTGCATAATCATACCCCTCATATCGGATAAAATAACGTTCAATAAACGTTCACAATAAGTGTAGGAAAACGTTTATAGCGTGTCAACCCCTTTCGAATAGATAAATTATTTCCTATTATATATAATGGGAAATAGGAGATAAGCAATAAACTTAGTGAAGAAAGCGGGATTACAGTGGCAATTTTATACCAGCATAAAATTCGCGAACAATTGCATCTCATCGAAAAAAAAGAAAAACGGCCGTTTATTAGTTGGACAGAGGAATGGAACAATGTAGATCCGGTTTATTTTTTTTCATTAGGACCAATATGCTCTTTTCGTGAGCGGTTTTTTTGGGCCGATCGCACCAATGAGACCGTTTACGTTGGACTTGGCTGCACGTATGTAATTGAAACAGAGGAAAAAGAAGATCGGTTTCATACGGTTGAAACGAAATGGAAACAATGGATTGGACAAACAGCATTTTATTCCAATAAAACAGAAACGGTTCCTATCCTATTTGGAGGCTTTTCGTTTGATCCGTACAAACCGCGCACGGAAAAATGGCGTGCTTTTCCGCATGCGAAAATGGTCGTGCCAGCCGTTCTTTTAACGAGCAAGGGTGGAAAAGCAACGTTAACCGTGACGGTGCGTTCCGGACAGAGTGCGGAAACCATGGAAAAAATAGAAATGTTGTTTCATTTGTTGCATGAAGAGCGGGCGCCGCTCCATTCTTTGCCTTCTTTGATGAAATATGAAGAAATACAAACGGAACAATGGCTCAATGCGGTGAAACAAACGATCGCCAAGATTCGCGTCGGGAAGTTCGATAAAGTGGTGCTGGCGCGGGAGGCGCGTTTATCGTTTGCGGATTGGGTGGAGGCAAGTGCAGTGCTTGGGCAACTGCGTGAGCAGCAGCCGTTTAGCTATCTGTTTGCGTTTGAACAAGAAGGGCAATGCTTTATTGGCGCTTCTCCGGAGCAATTGGTGAAAAAGGAAGGCGACGCATGTTACTCTACTTGTTTAGCGGGATCGATCCGCCGCGGAAAAACTGTTCAGGAAGACGAACAGTTTGGAGAATGGCTGTTGCGTGATGGAAAAAACCTTCACGAACATCGATTTGTTGTCCAAATGATTAAAGAAGCGATGGAAGCGGTTTGCGAGCGCGTTGACATGCCGCCTTCTCCACAACTGTTAAAATTGCCGAACATTCAACACTTATATACGCCGGTTGTTGGGGAGCATTGCCGCGTTTCCTCTATTTTATCGCTGGTTGAGAAAATGCATCCAACCCCTGCGTTAGGTGGAACCCCTCGGGAAGCGGCAGTCAAAGAAATCCGCAAGGTGGAGCCATTAGACAGAGGATGGTATGCCGCTCCAATCGGCTGGATGGATACGAAAGGGAACGGAGAATTTGCCGTCGCTATTCGTTCAGGATTGCTGCAAGGACAAGACGTATCGATTTTTGCTGGTTGCGGTATCGTCGGTGATTCCGATCCAATCAGTGAATATGAGGAAACGAAAGTGAAATTTACACCGATGTTATCAGCGCTGGGAGTGGGGCAAGATGAATGAGTCACTAACCTTATATATTGCCGCGTTTGTCGATGAGTTAGCAAAAACAGGAATACAAGACGTTGTCGTCAGTCCGGGATCACGCTCGACCCCGCTGGCGATCGTGATGGCAGAGCATCCGGAAATGCGCATACATATGAACTTAGATGAACGTTCTGCCGCCTTTTTTGCCCTTGGGATGGCGAAAGCAAAACGGCATCCGGTCGCCCTTCTTTGTACGTCAGGAACGGCGGTTGCTAACTATTTTCCAGCTCTAGTGGAAGCGTATTACTCAAGGATCCCGCTTATCGTCATTACGGCGGACCGTCCGCACGAATTGCGCGATGTTGGCGCGCCGCAGGCTATCGATCAATTAAACATATATGGAAAGTACGCAAAATGGTTTGTCGAAATGGCTCTTCCGGAAAGAACCTCAGAGATGCTTCGCTATGCACGGACGGTGGCGGCAAGGGCGGCAGGTATAGCGATGAGCGCTCCGGCGGGGCCTGTTCATCTGAACTTTCCTCTTCGTGAGCCGCTTATGCCGGCGATCCAGAAGGAAACATGGCAGCAAATCGAAGCGAAAGAGCCATCTTATACAAAGGTTATTGCCGGAAAAGTAACGGTCGATAGACAACAGCTGGAAGAATTATATGACCAATTTGCTTCCGTCGAAAAAGGATTAATCGTCTGCGGGCCAATGGACTATCCAG
The DNA here is from genome assembly GCF_011761475.1 of Saccharococcus thermophilus. Taxonomy (NCBI): domain Bacteria; kingdom Bacillati; phylum Bacillota; class Bacilli; order Caryophanales; family Anoxybacillaceae; genus Saccharococcus; species Saccharococcus thermophilus. Next base: position 2,302,737 of record NZ_JAASRS010000001.1, on the reverse strand, counting down.
AATTTGCCGGGGCGGTTACCGAGTTAGCAGAAATGCTGGACTATCCGATTTTAGCGGACCCGCTTTCCCAGCTGCGCAGCGGACCTCATTCCAAAGAGTATATTATTGATTGCTATGATGCGATATTAAAAGATGAAAAGACGGCTGCTGCATTCGTGCCGGATGTCGTGATTCGTTTTGGCGCCATGCCAGTTTCCAAACCGTTATTTCTGCTATTGAAACGATACCCATCCATCCGTCAAATTGTAGTAGATGGCGGCGGAGGATGGCGGGAACCAACATTGATGGCATCATATATGGTTCACTGTGATGAAGTGGAATTTTGCCGCCAACTCATCGAAATGGCGGAGCGAAAATCGGCAAAAAGCGAATGGTCCGCAACTTGGAAAGCGGTCAACGATATTGCGAAATCCGTTCTCTTAGAGAAACCAGAGGAAAGCGAATTGTTTGAAGGAAAAGTGTTTACCGAACTTTCGCAGCTGCTGCCAAGCGGTGCTACTTTATTTGTCGGCAACAGTATGCCGATTCGCGATGCCGATACCTTTTTCTTTACGACAGACAAGCAGATCCGCATTTTGGCGAATCGCGGCGCCAACGGGATTGATGGTGTCGTGTCGAGCGCGCTAGGGGTCAGCGCCGTTGCCGAACCGCTCGTGCTTGTCATCGGCGATCTTTCTTTTTATCATGACTTAAACGGATTGTTGGCAGCAAAAATGCATGGATTGCATGCGACGATTATCGTTCTCAATAATAATGGCGGCGGGATTTTCTCGTTCTTGCCGCAAGCAAACCATAAAAAACATTTCGAAATGCTGTTTGGCACGCCAACCGATTTACAATTTGAGCACGCTGTTCACATGTACGAAGGGAATTACCAAAACAGCAAAACATGGGACGAATTTCGCCATCATGTTGCCCATTCGCTTACAACGGATGGCCTTCATGTGATTGAGGTATGTACATCCAGGGAGACAAATGTAAAAACCCATCGCTTTTTGTGGGAAAGGGTTTCCCAGGAAATAGCAGAATTTCTCGGAAAAAGGAGAATGGCATGAACATTTTGGTGAATGGTGTTTCCTATCATGTCGAACAATATGGGAATGGCGATCCGCTTTTGCTCTTGCATGGATTTACTGGGAGCATGGAGACGTGGAAACCGTTTCTCCCATATTGGCAGGAATTTCGTTTGATTCTTGTCGATCTTATCGGCCATGGTCTTACCGATTCGCCGCATGACTCAGAGCGGTATGAGATCGAGCAAGCAGCCGCGGATCTGGATGAACTATTACGTCATCTTCATGTAGAGGACGCCCATGTGTTAGGGTATTCGATGGGAGGACGGCTTGCATTAACGTTTGCGATCCTTTACCCTCACCGTGTTCGCAAGTTGGTACTCGAGAGCAGTTCCCCTGGTTTAAAGACGGAGCAGGAAAGATGGCAGCGGCGAGAAAACGACGAGGCGCTCGCACGGGAGATCGAACAATATGGGGTTGCAGCATTTGTGGAAAAATGGGAAAAGCTGCCCCTGTTTGCGTCGCAAAAGCGTCTGCCATCTAGCGTACAGGAGGAAATACGTAAGGAACGGTTAAAAAATAATCAAACCGGACTAGCTAATAGCCTGCGCGGAATGGGGACAGGAAGACAGCCTTCATGGTGGAATCGGTTGTCAGAAGTGAACATGCCGACGTTACTGGTATGCGGAGAGTGGGATGAAAAGTTTTGTCGAATTGCCGAAGAAATGAAAGAACACCTCCCGGATTGCGAACTGGTCAACGTTCCCCAAGCGGGGCATGCAATTCATGTGGAACAACGGGAGATTTTTGCTAAAATAGTAAGTGAGTTCATTAGAGGAGGAGAGTAAAATGGCTATCGAATGGGTGAAGGAACGCGAGTACGAGGATATTATCTATGAAACGTATAACGGCATTGCCAAAATCACCATTAATCGTCCGGAAGTACATAACGCGTTCCGTCCAAAAACAGTTGCGGAAATGATCGACGCCTTTTCGTATGCACGCGATGACTCCAAAATCGGTGTCATTATTTTAACGGGAGCAGGCGGAAAAGCGTTTTGTTCCGGCGGGGACCAAAAGGTTCGCGGCCACGGCGGCTATGTCGGCGACGATCATATTCCACGCTTAAATGTATTGGATTTGCAACGGTTGATTCGCGTGATTCCAAAACCAGTCATCGCGATGGTGGCAGGGTATGCAATCGGCGGCGGCCATGTGTTGCATGTCGTATGTGATTTAACGATTGCGGCAGACAACGCGATTTTTGGACAAACTGGTCCAAAAGTAGGAAGCTTTGACGGCGGATATGGCGCTGGCTATTTAGCGCGGATTGTCGGCCATAAAAAAGCGCGTGAAATTTGGTATTTATGCCGCCAATATACGGCTCAGGAAGCGCTGGAAATGGGGCTCGTCAATAAAGTAGTGCCGCTCGAGCAATTGGAAGAAGAAACCGTCAAGTGGGCGCAAGAAATTTTAGAAAAAAGCCCGACGGCGATCCGCTTCTTAAAAGCAGCGTTTAACGCCGATTCTGATGGTTTAGCCGGCATTCAGCAACTGGCCGGTGACGCGACATTATTGTTCTATACAACCGATGAAGCCAAAGAAGGACGAGATGCGTTTAAAGAAAAACGCAAACCAAACTTCCAACAATTTCCGCGTTTTCCGTAAGAAAAGCGGAGGGCGCCTGAAGCTAGACAACGAGAAAAGTGGAAGGCGCCTGGAGCTAGACAATAAGAAAAGCGGAAGGCAAGTTTTGCCAAAACAGCTTGATGTATTCCATCAAGCTGTTTCTTTATGGAAAGAAGGAGAGTGCCATCATGCAAACAGCCGTACCAAACTGGTTGATGCAACGAGCTTTTTTAACGCCACAGCGCCTTGCTGTCAATGATGGGCGACAGAAAAAGACGTTTGCCGAACTTCACGAATCTGTAGTAAAACGGGCGCGGCAATTGGCAAGCATAGGGGTGCGCCAAGGGGATATCATCGCGGTGCTGATGAAAAACAGCATCGCGATGGTGGAAACGATTCATGCGCTCCATTATATCGGTGCCATCGCGCTATTGCAAAATATACGTTTAACTCCCCACGAACTTGCGTGGCAATTAAACGATAGCGGTGCCGTATGCGTGATTGCCGACGAGGAACTGGCAGGCCTTGTTGAGGCAGACATTCGCGTGGTTACAATAAAAGAATTGTCGGCATTGCCGGAGACAGACGTGAAATTTCAATCGCATTATCATTTCGATGATGTCGCCACCATTATGTATACGTCAGGAACGACGGGAAAGCCAAAAGGAGTATTGCAAACGTACGGCAATCATTGGTGGAGCGCCATCGGCTCAGCCTTAAATTTAGGGTTGCATGAAAATGATTGCTGGCTTGCCGCTGTTCCACTGTTTCATATTAGCGGTTTGTCGATTATGATGAGAAGCGTCATATATGGGATGGGCATGTATGTGATGCCTTCCTTTGATGCGCGAAAAGCAAATGATTTAATCATGGGCGGGAAAGTGACGATCATGTCCGTCGTCGCAGCGATGCTGCAAAGAATGCTTGCCGATCTTGGCGAAAGGCGGTATCCAGAAACGTTTCGCTGCATGCTGCTCGGCGGCGGGCCGGCGCCAAAGCCGCTGCTAGAGGCATGCAAAGAAAAGGCGATTCCCGTTTATCAGACGTACGGCATGACGGAAACGGCATCGCAAATTGTCACATTGGCGCCGGAATATAGTTTAACGAAACTTGGCTCCGCAGGAAAACCACTTTTTCCCGCGCAGCTTCGCATTGAAAAAGATGGGCAAACGGCCCGTCCGTATGAGGCGGGGGAAATTGTCGTAAAGGGGCCAAATGTGACGAAAGGATATTTGCATCGGGAAGAGGCAACAAAAGAAGCGATTCGGGACGGCTGGTTTTACACCGGAGATATCGGATATGTCGATGAAGACGGGTTTCTATACGTATTAGACCGCCGCTCCGATTTGATTATTTCCGGTGGGGAGAATGTGTATCCAGCGGAAGTCGAAGCGGTGCTTCTTTCCCATGAGGCCGTGGAAGAAGCGGGAGTAACCGGAATTGACGATGAAACATGGGGACAAGTGCCATGTGCGTTTGTCAAACAAAAAAGCGGTTATTCCATCACTGCCGAACAGTTAAAACAGTTTTGCCAGGAACGTTTGGCCAAGTATAAAGTTCCAAAACAAATTTATTTTGTCGACCAGCTTCCGCGTAACGCGTCGCAGAAATTGTTGCGCCGTCAGTTAAAATCGCTCATCCCTAACGATAACAACGGGGCTTGATAAGGACAAGCCCCGTTGTTAAAATCCGTCTTCGTCCATTAAACCTAATTCAATTGCGCGATAGGCGATCAGTTTTTCCACTTCCGGCGGCAAATCTTCCAAAGAATCAAATTCGTATTGCCATAAATTTGTAAATGAGTCGACGCAGGTTGGAAATGTCATTGAATTTGTCCGTTTTACTTCTTCTTTAAATGCTTTAATTAAGCTGTCTCTTTTCACCACAATACGTCGCCTCTCTTCCAATAAATATGTAAGCGCCACCTTTTTGGCAGTTAAAAAAGCCAAAAAGACAGCGCATCCAATTGGTTATGCGTTGTCCGCAGGGGTAAATGTTTTACAGTCTGTTTCCTTGGAATCAGACGCCATTTTCCCCGTATGGCTGACGACATAAATCGATTCCGCACTGCATCGGTTTCCTTGAGCCCAATAACTACAGTTTTTTACTTCACAAAGAACATCTTTTGCCATCTCTATTCCTCCCCGTTAGTAAGAAAATAAACTACACCTTTAGTTTGCCGGTTTGCGAAAAAGTTATGAAGGAAACAATCGACAGTTTTATTGAAAATATTTATCATTGTAATTGATATAGAAAATTATTATCAATTAGAATAAAAGCAAGAAAAGGAAGATAGGGGGAAAACGATGGCATCGTTATTAGTAGTAGGTGCGGACCATTTAGGAAACATTTCCGATAAACTGATGAACTTCGGATTTCAGAAATCATCCATCTTGACGGCAGAAAAGTGAATATGGTAAAACGCGACATTCCCGAACATGTCGATATCGTGTTTGTTATGACGGATTACATAAATCATAATTTGGCCAAGAAGATAAAGGAAAAAGCGAAAAACAAAGAAAAACCGATTTATTTTGTCAAACGTTCGTGGAGCTCGATTTATTCCGTTGTTCAACAACTAGAGAAAAGAAAATGAAAGGAATGCAACAACGATGAAAGCGATCGTTCACCGTGAAGCAATGGCGACGTGGCAACAAGCCGCAGAGAGGTTTATTCGCAACGCGTGATGTGGGAATATTACCTTGCTGCTCCCAGCATTGCGTTCCTCTCTCTATATGCTAAAATGGCTCCATTCCTGCCGCTTATTGCTTTCCGCTCAGTTATTGAGTCACCGGGTCATAGTTATATGATTTTGGCGAAAATCGCCGATCATTTACTGCAATTTTGTATTTCACGCGAAGAAGTGACACAGTCTCTTTTTCTTTTGATTACAATAGCGAAACAAAAGGATAGCGCTTTGGGAAGAGCGCTATCCTTTCTTTATCGCAACGCTTTTTTGAGTACAGCAATATTTTCTTCCATTAAGGCAAAATAATCTTTCTTTTCTTTTATGTTTTGATTTGTTAGCGTTTCTAAGTTATTTAAGCGAAGGGCATCGGCTCCGATTTCATTTTTGACGATTTCCGTCATTTTGGATGTGATGTTTTGTTCAAAAATGACATATTTAATATGATGCTGTTTTGCTGTTTTAATCAATTCAGCTAGTTCTTTTTGCGAAGGTTCGTTTGTCGGCGAAAGCCCAGAAACACTAAGTTGCTTAATTCCATAGCGGTTTTCCCAATAACCATAGGCGGCGTGAGAAACAAGAATTTCTTTTTTTGGAGATTGATTAACGACCGTTCGGAATTGCCGGTCAAGATTTTCTAATTTTGCTTTCAATGTTTCAAAGTTTTTCATAAATATTTCTTTCTTTTCTGGTTTTAGTTCAATGAGCAGATCACGGATATTTTCTGCTATGGTGATGGAGCGGATCGGGTCAAGCCAGACGTGTGGGTCTTTATCGCCGTGATTTCCATGTTCGTGCTCATCGTCGTGCTCTTTATGAGTGGAAGCTAGCAAGTCGATCCCTTTCGTAGCAGCGAGAAAATGAACCGGTTCATCCTTCAATGTTTCTTTTATTTTATCGGCGAAGCTTTCCATCCCTTGTCCAATATAAATAAACGCGTCAGCATCGGCCAATTGCTTCATCGTTTTGGTTGTGGGTTCAAATGTATGCGCTTCGACACCTGGAGGATAAATGCTTTGTACATGTACATATTTTCCGCCAATTTTTTCTGTAAAGTCTTGAAGCGGATAAACGGTCGTATAAATTGTTAAAACGTCTTTTTCTTTTTTGCCTTGCTGCTCCTGCGTTTCTCCGCTGCAACCATATAAAAGGCCAGAGATAACAAGCAGTAGCGACAAAAGAAGTGATTTTATTTTCATAACAATTCCCTTCCTTACTAAAATTGATGTAGGGCAATGAAGCCATTGTTATTATATCGTAATCATTACGATTTGGGAACTAAAATATGATCATGATGTCAAAGAAGTGGATGCGTAGATAATCGTAATCATTACGATTTTATATAGGTAATCATACAAGAAAATGGACCAAACAGCAACTGCTATGTTGACCTTTTTTAAAAATTTTTAAGCAGTGGGACTTCTGTTTTTGGGGGATAATGGAAATAGGAGACAGGGCGTTCATGAACAGCTCAAATTCAGTTTGTGCATTCAAAATAGTTTTTTGGTGGAATCAAACGAAAAAACGGATCAGGAAGAATAAATGTTATGTAATGTTTTTCCTTGTTCTCGTATGACGGCGAAAGGGAGCGCCACGAAAGGCAAAGATTTCATGCTATGTCTATAATTGTTGTTTACGACTTCCTGTTTTCCGGCTTTTCTGGAACAGGATCAAATCCGCCGGGGTGGAATGGATGACATTTTAAAATTCGCTTGATCGTCAGCCAGCCGCCTTTGATGGCGCCAAACCGTTTCACCGCTTCTAAACCATATTGCGAGCATGTTGGATAAAATCGGCATGTCGGTGGTTTTAACGGAGAAATAAAAATTTGATAAAAACGGATTAACCAAATCAATAATTTTTTTGCCATTTGCCACACACCTAACGAATAAATGATTCTATTCATAATGTATCATAAATAAGGAATAAATGCCGTATCATAGTGTTTGGTGACAATCTATACAAAAAGGATGAAAAAAATCGGATTTCGGTGTATGATGAAAAGAGAAAACAGAGTAGGAGTGATATACATGCCTTCAGTGGAAAGCTTTGAGTTGGATCACTGTGCGGTAAAAGCGCCGTATGTGAGACATTGTGGCATTCATAAAGTCGGAAGCGATGGTGTCGTCAATAAATTCGATATTCGTTTTTGCCAACCAAATAAGCAGGCGATGCAGCCAGCTGCGATTCATACACTCGAACATTTGCTTGCTTATACGATGCGTAAACATGCAGAAAAGTACGATCACTTTGATATCATCGATATTTCGCCGATGGGCTGCCAAACAGGATTTTATCTTGTTGTGAGCGGATCTCCGACGGTGGATGAAATCATTGATTTGCTTGAGGAAACGATGAAAGATGCGCTAAACGCAACGGAAGTCCCAGCGGCGACAGAGCGGCAATGCGGGCAAGCGAAGCTGCATGACCTAGAAGGGGCAAAGCGGCTCATGCGCTTCTGGCTGGAGCAAGATAAGGAAGAGTTAAAGAAAGTATTTGGATAAAGTGGAAAGGCTATCATCATATCGATGATAGCCTTACTTATTTTGCGAATGATTGTCTTCAGGAGGCGGGTCGACCGTATGCTTGTATTGGTATGCTTTTAATGTGGTAATCACCGTCAAAGCAAGAATGATCGCAGCAATGATCAATGATACTGCTAAAGTAACATACATCGCTAATTCACCTTTTTTCTTTCTATTGTAACACATGATCATCGCATGATGAGATGGCACTTTGCACGAATGGATGAACAAATGACATAAATTTTTCGAATGTGGGAATGAAACGGTTTGGTGATGTCGTTTACAGCATGAGAAATGAATTAGTGGGTAATGTACATTAGGTAATAGGAAACAATATAGTTCGATTATAAATGTTTCGTCATTGTCTAATAGATATATCCATAGAAGTAATTAACGGACATTGTAAACAAACAAATTGCCAACTGGAGCGTTCTTTACAATGAACCTCTCCCACCTACACTTCATTGAGAGGTGGGAGTTTCTTACCATCTCCATCAAAGAAGCTTCTGCGCAGAAGAAGGTGGTCTCCTTCCACTCGATGCTTGGCATCGGAAGCCTTCTTGATGGGTCCAGTAAGCAACATCGGCACCACACCGATGGGGCGGTCCAACCCTTCTACTACTTCTTGCTTACGCAATCCGTAGATACGTCAGCTTCGTTTGTACGTCCCAATGAACAAAGGTACCATGCAGCGCCTTGCTTAAGATATTTCTCGCGCCGTGAACGTCACGATGCTCCTCATACCCACACCGGCACACAAACAGGCGGGAAGACACTTTTTTTCTCTTTTGGCAGACAGGACATGTTTGGCTTGTATACGACTCCTCGATTTCATGCAAGCGAATGCCATGGTGGGCCAGCTTATAAGAGAGATACTGCTTCACTTTCCCGAATGACCAATTCGAGAGTCTTTGCGCTTGTTTGCGGCTCGTACGTTTTTTCTTTCTCTTGTTGCGCTGCACTCCTTCGACGTTTCCGATATACACATCGGAGGCGGACTGCTTCAAACACCAGTCCACAAACTGTTTGGTCGTTTTATGCAACGCATCCCGCAGCTGTCTTTCGGATTTCAATAACACATATTGTTTCGCCCGCTCATACTTTTTCCACCGGCGTGATCCTTTTTGACATTTCGATTGGCGCCGCTGGATCTCCGCCAGTTTTTTATTCCGCAGCCGGTGAAGGGAGCGTATTTTTCTTCCCGTGATGAGGAGGGCTTGCCCGGTTTCGCAAAACGCACCGATGGTGTGTACTTCTCCAAGATCGACTCCGACGGAGAAGTTCGGTTTGTACGCTGTTGCCTTTTGTCCATCTTCATACGTCACCGCAAGATAGAGACCATGATCAAAGCAGCATTCGATTTCTTTGATCGTTCCTTTTGGCAGATGCGACGCATACACGACGATCGGCTTTTCCCGTTTTCCGTGATGAATGCCCATGGAGAGTTCAATTTTTCCGTTTTCATACACTTTGAAACCGTCTTTCGCCCATTTCGTTGGGAAGTACTTCTTTTTCTTGTAAGGGTAGCGAGCAGGATATCCTTGCTGAATCGCGTGGTGAGAAGATTGTCTTGCGAAGAGGTATTTGTGGCAGACAGCTTGAATCGATTGGCTGTGAAGATGGAACTTTCTTTTCGTTTGTTTTTGCAGTTCGCTTTTGGTAATCCAACGGCCGTATTGGAGAAAATGTTCCTTCGCCAATCGAAGACATTCATTCCAAACACGGGCGGATTCCCGATTGCAGGCATACAATCGGTCCAAATCCGCTTTCGATGCCCGGAAGAATACTTTTTGGCCACGAAGCATGAGAATCCCTTCTTTCCTTACCTGATAGGATAGTTTGATTATAGCACATATGTTCGTTTTTGAGAATCAAAAACTTCCCGATTCATCTCCCTCTTTCCCTCCGTTTAGAGGAAGGGAGATTTCTCGGGAAAAATGTTAAAAATAGACACTGACCGACCGCCCCTTCGCTGATGAAGGAATGATTTTGTCTATACCTCTTTCCCTCTTTACGCATACGATAGTAGTACTATTCGTAAGGAGGGGGGAGCATGCACAAGTACGCGTCGATGCTGGGATTTTCGTTAGCTGGCTCCGTTGTTTCGTTTCTTATCGGAGGAATGGACTCATTGATCATTATTTTGCTTTGTTTGGTCGTCGGAGATTATATAACAGGAATCATTGCAAGTGCGATGGTGGGAAAGCTATCCAGTCAAGTCGGCTTCCGCGGCATTGTCCGCAAGCTGCTTATTTTTGTTTTAGTCGCTGTTTCGCATTTATTAGATATTGCCATTGGCTGGGGCAATCATTTTATTCGTAATATCATCATTTTTTTCTATATTGCGAATGAATTTATTTCCATTGTGGAAAACACCGGGCGTGCGGGGGTTCCGATTCCCACGGTTTTGCGAAAGGCGATTGAATTGCTCAAAGACGAAGTAAAGTGATTTTTCGAGCATAATTTTTTTTGCCTTCATCCACACTAAACAATAAAGGAAAGATCATAAGGAGATGACGACTGTGGCGGAGCAGCAAAAAAAGACGTATTATGTGTCCCTTGCATCGGGAGAAATCTCGCAAGTAAAAACCGCTTCCCCATGGGATTTTCAAATTGAAGCGACAGATGATGAAATTATTCAATTGCGGGAGTATTTCGATCAAAACTATTCTACAGACTTGCAAGCGTTTTTTCGCGCCCACGTTCCATATGTGCAATACCATTATGACCGTGAGAATGATGCCTATGACAGGACATTAATGAAAATTTATCAGCTGATTTACAAGCTTGGGAATGAAGAAGCGAAAGCACATATCCGTTCGCTTGGCATCATTCCAGAAGAGAAGCTTGATTCATAAAAGTCGCCATTCGTATTGGCGGCTTTTTTGATGAATATTTTGTCGTATAATGAAAAAGAGAGACAAGCAGGAGCGGGGTTGGAAATTATGTATACGTTTTATGACTATTATGGTAATCGAGTGCGGCTGTCGTTTACGGATCATCCGTTTTCTGTGCATCCGGGCCACGTATGGATTATTTGCCGCTACCATGGACAATGGCTTTTAACGGACCATCCGAGACGCGGATTAGAATTCCCGGGCGGGAAAGTAGAAAGTGGGGAAACGCCGGAACAAGCGGCGATTCGGGAAGTGAAGGAAGAAACAGGGGGACTGATTCGTTCGCTCACTTATATCGGCCAATATAAAGTCGAACCGGATATGGTAAAAAACATTTATTTTGCGGAAATCGCCGCGATGGTGAAGCAGTCTTCCTATTTAGAAACAAACGGCCCGGTACTGCTTCCGGCACTGCCGGAAAACATCCGTACGGATGAGCGGTTTAGTTTTATGATGAAAGATGAGGTGCTTCCGCGGGCATTAGAAGAAATAAAGAGACGTTCCTTATCGTGCCATGAACGTCTCTAACGATGTTTCATCAATTTTTTTTCGATGATGGTGACGACCTGATACATTACGGTTGACAATATGGCAATGACAAGCAAACTCATTAACACCAATGTAAAGTTGAACACTTGGAATCCGTAAATAATCAAATAGCCGAGCCCTTGCTTGGAAACGAGAAATTCGCCGGTAATGACGCCGACCCAAGACAGGCCGACATTGACTTTTAGCGTCGAAATAATCGTCGGGAACGAGGATGGCAGCACCGCTTCTTTGAAGCATTGATAGCGGGTGGCGCCGAATGTTTGTAATACTTTCAAGTAGTTCGCATCGACTTCCTGGAAGGAAGAGTAAACAACAATCGTGGTGATGATGACAGAGATAATCACACCCATCGCAATGATAGAAGTAAATCCGGGACCGAGTGCGACGATGAGAATAGGACCGAGCGCCACTTTTGGCATTGCATTAAAGACGACTAAATACGGATCGAGCGTTTTTGATAGGCGTGGAAACCACCAGAGCAGGGCGCCTAACAATGCTCCGGCTACCGTGCCGATAATAAATCCCAATATGGTTTCAAACAGTGTAACGAACGTATGGGTCAAAAGCGAGTTGTCGCCGAGTTTTTCTACAAATAGGTTCCAAATCGCCGATGGGGAGCTAAACAATAACGGATCGACCCAATGAAAGCGGCTGGCTGTCTCCCATAAGAGGAAAAAGGCGATAAAGATCACGATTTGAAACAGGCGAATGACTCGTTTTTCTTTTTTCAGTGAAGCGATGTATTGCTGATGAAGAGACTGGATGCGCTCATTGGTTTGTTTCAAGTTCCTCCAGCTCCTTCCAAATGGATTGGAATAGCACGGAAAAGGCGGGATGTTGACGGACGTCAAATGGCGATAAGCTCCGCAATTCATCGGGAACCATAAATGTGTGCATAATGCGTCCCGGCTTTGCCGAGAACAGAAAAATACGGTCGCTCATCGCAATGGCTTCCCCGATATCATGAGTGACAAGCACCGCTGTCTTTCCATACTCTTTTAATGTTTTCCATACCAACTCTTCCAGTTTTAATTTCGTTTGCTGGTCAAGGGCGGAAAACGGCTCATCTAACAAGAGCATTTTTGGATCTGTCGCCAACGTGCGCACGAGTGCGACCCGCTGGCGCATGCCGCCAGACAGCTGGTTAGGGTAATACGATTCGACTCCTTTTAAACCGATGTAGGCAAGCAAATCAAGGGCTCGCTTTTTTGTTTCTTCCGTTAATGTCCCCATGATTTTTAAACCGAGCAAAATATTTTCTTCGATGGTTTTCCAAGGAAACAAATAATCTTGCTGTAGCATATACCCTGCGGTTGGACGGACGCGATCTAATTTTTCTCCTTCGACAAACACCGATCCCTCTGTTGGCTCAATTAAAGCGGCGATAATCGAAAGGAGCGTCGTTTTGCCACAGCCGCTAGGGCCGAGAAAGGAGACAAACTCTCCTTTCTCTACGGTCAGCGAGATATTTTCAAGGGCCGTCACGGCAGTTTTTTCGGTAAAATAAGTGTGGGAAACGCGGTCGACGACTAAAAAGCTCATCCTTTCACCCGCTTTCGTTATTTAGCCATTGCTTTTTCCGCAAATGAATTATCGACAAGCGTCTGGTGATCAATATGTTTCGGCAGCTCGCCTGCTTCGTCCATAATATTTTGCAGGTTATTCCATTCTTCCTCATCAAGAATCGGATTGGTGGCATACGTGCCTTGGCTTTTATAGCGGTTAACGACTTTTTCAATGATGGAAAGATCCGTATCTTTGAAGTAAGGTTGAATCACTTTCGCCACTTCTGCTGCGCTATGCGACTCTACCCATTGCTGGGCTTTATAGATCGCGCGTGTAAATTTTTCAATCGCATCTTTATTTTTATGAATAAAGCTTTGCTTTGCCATATAAGTGGTATATGGCACGTGGCCGGACTCTGTGCCAAACGAGGCGACAATGTATCCTTTTCCTTCCCGTTCAAAAATGCTTGCCGTTGGTTCAAAAAGCTGGACGAAATCGCCTGTGCCTCCGGCAAACGCATTGGCGATATTAGCGAAATCAACATTTTGAATAAGTTTTAAATCTTTATGCGGATCAATGCCGTGCTTTTTCAGCACAAATTCGCCAACCATTTGCGGCATGCCGCCTTTGCGCTGGCCGAGAAAGGTGCTGCCTTTCAGCTGATCCCAAGTAAAGTTATCAATTTTATGGCGGGAGACGAGGAACGTCCCGTCTGTCTGAGTGAGCTGCGCGAAGTTAATGACCGGATCGTTTGTGCCTTGGCTGTAGACATAAATGGATGTTTCCGAGCCGACAAGGGCGATATCGGCTCCGCCGGAAAGAAGGGCAGTCATCGTTTTATCGCCGCCCCACGTAGTGGTGAGTTCGACGTTTAATCCTTCTTCTTTAAAAAACCCTTTTGCTAGGGCGACATATTGCGGAGCATAGAAGATAGAGCGAGTCACTTCCGCAAGCCTTATCTTTTTTACTTTCTCCTCTTTTTGTTGGCCGCAGGCGGCTAGAGGAATAATAAGGAGAAAGAGAAAAAGCGACATCATGGCGATTTTTTTCATGCTGGTAGCCTCCTTAACAAGTAACTTACTTCACCTTATCGTATGCAAGTGAAAAAAATGTGTGAATGCCTATGGAAAGGAGAAAATGATCATGGATGGATATATTGTCGAGCAATATCGCTTTCCTTCCCCCAATCCGCACATTGATGTATTTCTTGTCACGTATTTATGCCAAGGGCTAAAAATGAAAGGATTTTTGGCCATACCAAAAGCTCCTGGAGTGTATGACGGTTTTTTATATTTGCGCGGCGGCATTAAAAGCGTCGGGCAAGTGCGCTTAGCGCGCATTACCCAATTTGCCTCGTATGGATTTGTCGTGATGGCGCCGTTTTACCGCGGCAACCAAGGTGGGGAAGGAAATGAAGATTTTGCCGGGGAAGACCGATATGATGCGCTTGCCGCGTTTCGGCTGCTGCAGCAGCATCCGAACGTGAATGAAAAACGGATTCATATCTTTGGATTTTCCCGTGGGGGAGCGATGGCGCTGCATACGGCGATTTTAGAGCCGCGGGTTTGCTCTGTTGCGGTGTGGGGCGGAGTTTCCGATGTAGCGCTTACCTACTGGGAGAGGGAAGATTTGCGAAGAATGATGAAGCGGGTCATCGGAGGGACGCCGACAAAATATCCAGAGCGATACCGCTGGCGGACGCCATTATATGAAATCGAGAAAATTCATGCTCCTGTCCTAATCATTCATGGGGAAAAAGACCGCAATGTTTCGGTTGAGCATGCATATCGGCTTGAGAAAAGACTGAAAGAATTAAATAAGCAAGTGACAACATGGTATTTTCCACAGTTTACGCATTATTTTCCGCCAAAAGAAAATCGCGAGACTGTCCGGAGGTTGACAGAATGGATGAAAAGACAGCCAAATGTATGATACGATAAAAAGAAAAGGGGTGTGTTGTAATGGGCATGCCGCTGGAGCTGCAAACGCTGATTGTCACAAAAGGGAAAGAAAAGCGCGTAAAAGATAATTTGTTTATTTTAGAAAAAGACGGATATCGCCTTTATCCTCTTGATATTCCGCTAGAGGTTAGAAGAACGTTGCAAAGCGAGGCGAGCGGTCAAGCGGTGGTGAAAAAGCTGGAACTTGCCGATAATCGGACGATTGTCACGTATGAGCTTATCGCCTTGCATTCAACGAATTAAAAAAAGGAGGGAATCGTTCCCTCCTTTTCGATTATACGAGCGGACCGCCAAGTGCTTCAATTTCCGGTGCAATATGCTTAAATTTTTGGAAGTTTTCGCGGAATTTTGCGGCCAGTTCTTTTGCTTTTTGTTCATATGCGTTTTTATCAGCCCAAGTATTTTGCGGCTGCAGCACTTCATCTGGCACTCCTGGAATATGAAGTGGAATGGCCAAGCCAAAAATAGGGTCTTTCACTGTTTCAACATTGTCCAGTTCTCCTTCGACAGCTGCTTGCACCATCGCACGGGTGTAGGCAAGCTTCATGCGGCTGCCGACTCCGTACTCCCCGCCGGTCCAACCAGTGTTGACAAGGAATACCCGCACGTTATGTTCCGTGATTTTTTTGCCGAGCATTTCCGCATAGCGCACGGCTGGAAGCGGCAAAAACGGAGCGCCAAAGCAAGTAGAGAATGTCGCTTGCGGAGAAGTGATTCCTCGTTCGGTGCCGGCGAGCTTGCTCGTATAGCCGCTTAAGAAATGGTACATTGCTTGTTCACGCGTCAGTTTGCTAATTGGCGGCAATACGCCAAACGCGTCTGCGGTTAAGAAAATAATCGTCGATGGGTGGCCGGCAATGCTTGGATCCACGATGTTGGCAATGGCCTGAATCGGGTAAGCCGCACGCGTATTTTCCGTTAATGTCGCATCATCGTAATTTGGTATTCTTGTATGCTCATCGATTACCACGTTTTCGAGCACCGCTCCGAACCCGATGGCGTCAAAGATTTGCGGTTCTTTTTCGCGGGATAGGTTAATGCATTTCGCATAACATCCGCCTTCGATATTAAAGATGCCGCGGTTTGACCAACCGTGTTCGTCATCACCGATTAAGCGGCGGTTTGGATCAGCGGAAAGCGTCGTTTTTCCTGTTCCCGACAGTCCGAAGAATAATGCAACGTCTCCTTCTTTGCCGACGTTGGCTGAGCAATGCATTGAAAGAATCCCTTGCTCTGGAAGCAAATAGTTCATCACCGAGAAAATCGATTTTTTCATTTCGCCGGCATATTCCGTTCCGCCGATTAACACGATGCGGCGCTCAAAAGAGATGATAATAAACGCTTCTGATCTTGTTCCGTCCACCGCCGGATCTGCTTTGAAATTTGGAGCAGAGATCACCGTAAATTGCGCTTCATGTGTTTGTAATTCCTCTGCGCTTGGGCGAATAAATAATTGATGGGCAAATAAATTATGCCAAGCGAATTCGTTAATCACTTGAATCGGCAAACGATATTTAGGATCAGCACCGGCAAATCCTTTAAAGACAAAAACTTCATCTTGTTTCATTAAATGATCAAGCACTTTATTATATAAATTTTCAAACACTTCTTCCGAAATCGGCTGGTTGACTGTTCCCCAATCGATTTTTGCTTTTGTCGATGCTTCTTCGACAATGTATTTATCCTTTGGCGAGCGGCCTGTATATTTTCCTGTCGTTACCGCCACCGCCCCAGTAGCTGTTAAGTGACCTTCCTTACGCTGCAGCACTTTTTCCACCAGCTGTGCTACCGATAAATTGTGAAATACGTTTGGTTTTTGCAATAATAAAGAAAGTTTATTGGTCATTTTTGCGATCCCCATTTTCAAAACCTACCTTTTTTTATTTAATAATCCTTATAAAATAGTATAACACATTTTTATTATTAGTCCATACTATTTGTGACGATTTCTTTTGTTTATTTTTCCTGTTTTTTTCATAAAAAATTCGCCGCATTTTGTTGACTTTTCGAGCTTCATTACGATATGATAAGTCATTGAACGGATACTCTTATCCCGAGTTGGCGGAGGGACAGGCCCAATGAAGCCCAGCAACCGTCACAACTGGAAACATGTGAAATGGTGCTAACCTGTGGCAAGGCGGTGTCCTTGAACGATAAGAGTGAAAGGAGCAATTACGATTGCAATGACCTTTCCTCACCGTTACAGGAAAGGTTTTTTTATATGAGAAAATGAAACAAGGGAAATGAGTACCGTATCGCCCCGCCGTTTACGGCATTATCATTTTCGATGTTTGATTATATAAAGAGGAGGAAAATGCCGAATGTCATCAAAAAGACGTTTATTTACTTCAGAGTCTGTAACAGAAGGCCATCCGGATAAAATTTGCGACCAAATTTCCGATGCAATTTTAGATGCGATCCTAGAAAAAGACCCGAACGCTCGCGTTGCCTGCGAAACGAGTGTGACAACAGGGCTCGTGCTCGTAAGCGGAGAAATTACGACATCAACATATGTCGACATTCCAAGAATCGTTCGCGATACGGTTCGCGAAATTGGCTATACGCGTGCTAAATTCGGTTTTGATGCGGATACATGCGCCGTGTTGACATCGATTGACGAGCAGTCGCCAGATATCGCGATGGGAGTCGATCGGGCGTTAGAAGCTCGTGAAGGTCAGATGACTGACGAGGAAATCGAAGCGATCGGCGCCGGTGACCAAGGGCTTATGTTTGGCTTTGCCTGCAATGAAACAGAAGAGTTAATGCCGCTTCCGATTTCATTGGCGCACCGTTTGGCACGCCGCTTGGCGGAAGTGCGTAAGGAAGATGTTTTGCCATATTTACGTCCAGACGGTAAGACACAAGTAACGGTGGAATATGATGAAAATGGCAAACCTGTTCGCGTCGATACGATTGTCGTGTCCGCGCAGCATCATCCAGAAGTTACGCAAGAACAAATTGAACGCGATATTAAAGAACATGTCATTAAGCCGGTAGTGCCAGCCGGGCTCATCGATGAAAATACGAAATATTTTATTAACCCAACAGGTCGCTTTGTTATCGGCGGGCCTCAAGGCGACGCGGGATTAACGGGACGGAAAATTATTGTGGACACATACGGCGGCTACGCACGTCACGGCGGCGGTGCGTTCTCCGGAAAAGATCCAACAAAAGTAGACCGTTCTGCTGCGTATGCGGCCCGTTATGTCGCGAAAAATATCGTGGCGGCAGGACTTGCCGATAAGTGTGAAGTGCAATTGGCCTATGCGATTGGGGTGGCAAGACCGGTCTCGATTTCGATTGACACATTTGGCACGGGAAAAGTATCCGAAGACATTTTAATCGAAGTCGTGCGCAACAACTTCGACCTGCGCCCGGCAGGAATTATTAAAATGTTGGATTTGCGCCGTCCGATTTACAAGCAAACGGCTGCTTACGGCCATTTTGGACGTACGGATATCGACCTGCCATGGGAGCGTACGGATAAAGCAGAAGCATTGAAAGAGCAAGCTTTTGCGTTAGCGAAGCAATAATAAAACAGAAAAGGGAGTTACATTCGTTTATGTAGCTCTCTCTTTTTTTTACGATAATAAAGTTTTTTTGCAAAATAAAAAAATAAAGGATAGACGTAACGACAAGACTCACATTTCGCACCCTCTCGACGAAAATCGGGAGGATTTTTTCGTTCCGATGTCGAATGAATCCTTGACACACAAGGAACGTAAAGGAGTTTTTCACTTATGAACGTTCAAGTCAAAAAGGTCTATCGCAATTCTTATTTGAATATAATAAGTGCCCTATTCAAGAAACTGGGTCTGCCTCAATTGATTGACCATCTCGTGCCCGTCGATCCGCAGTGCCAAACGCGAGTCAGCGATGCCGTTCAGGCCATCCTCTACAATGTGTTTGACGGCCGGCAAGCCCTTGTTCACTTGGAACATTGGGCTCAGGAGGTCGATTGTGAGAAACTCATCCGTCCCGATCTCCATCCTTCCTGGTTGAACGACGATGCGTTGGCCCGTCATCTCGATCGCCTGTATGAGGCTGGCATTCACAACGTCATCAGCACTTGCTTGATTCATATTTATCGAAAAGAAGGCCTTTCCCTCCGAGCCTTCCACGCCGATACGACGGACAAGACCGTTTACGGCGCGTATGAATCGGCCTCGTTAGAGGCCTTACAAATCACACATGGCTACAACCGCCATCATCGTTGGCAAAAACAGATCGGTTTCGGACTGGTCGGCAACGAGGACGGCATCCCGTTTTACGGCGATGTGCACGATGGCAACCTGCCCGATAAAACATGGAATCCCGAGGTGCTGTCTCGTGTCCATGAACAGCTGAAGCAGGCCAAAATCGAAGACGAATGGATTTACGTGGCCGATTCCGCCGCGATGACGAAAGAGACCCTGGCGCAAACCAAAGCGGCCAACGCCTTTTTGATCACCAGAGGCCCTTCGTCGCTCCGGATCGTGAAAACCGCGCTGGCCGAAGCGGATGCTGAGGACACGACGTGGAGCGATCCCTTTACGTTGGCGGAGAGAAACGGCGCCACGTACCGGGTATGGGAAACGGCCTCGACGTATGAAGGCCACCCCGTTCGGCTGATCGTTGTTGAATCGAGCGCGCTCGACCAGCGAAAAGGAAAGACGCTTGAAAAAGAACGAACCAAAGAAGCGGAGCTTCTTCGCGAGGAACAAGCCCGTTGGGAGCGTCACCCCTTCTCCTGCCGGGAAGATGCCGAACAAGCCTTGGCGTCCCTCAAGGCGTCCCTTCGCCCCCGGTTTCATCGGGTTGAGGCCGCGGTCGAAGAGATCGTACGCCTGAAAAAACGGCGCGGACGGCCGAAAAAAGGGGCGGAACCCGAGGTGGAGACGCTGTATTTCTTGCACCTTGACGTCGAATTCGACCAAGACGCGTGGGAACAGGCGAGACGGAAAGCGTCCCGGTTTGTCCTTGTCACGACCGTTCCGAAGGAATGGAAGGGCCAACCCATGGATGCCCAAGAGATCTTGAAGCTGTATAAAGGGCAGATCTCGGTGGAAATGAACTTCGCTTTTTTGAAAGATCCGTTTTTCACGGATGAGATTTACGATGATGTATAAAATTTTGTGTAAAGCATTTTACTAGATCAAAATAAAAAAGGTAGGGTATTCTCTGATTGAACCCAAACATTCCAGAGAAAGGAGAACCCTACCTATGTCTAAAAGTATACCGAATGTCGACTGGGCAAATCAACTGGAAAGTGTCATTCGTCAGTTTGTAAAGGAAAAATTAGAACTGATCATGCGGGAAGAAATCAAGAATTTCCTCGAAATAGAACAGGCCGGAACATCAAATATGAGAAACGGCTACTATCAACGAAATCTAGATACGCAATATGGCCGGATTGAAGGTCTTTTGGTCCCTAGAGACCGAAACGGAGAATTTCAAACACAGTTGTTTGCCCCTTACCAACGGCACACCGGCTGGCTGGAGGAAGCAATCATTAGGATGTACCAAAGTGGCATGAGTACACGGGAAATTGGCAAGTTTATCGAACGAATTCTAGGAAGCACCTATTCTCCTGCGACGATCAGCCGTATTACCGATGTCGTGAAGGAAGACATCGAGAAATGGCACACTCGTCCACTGCACAAGCGTTATTCCGTCTTATATTTGGATGGTTTATACGTAAAACTTCGTCGCGAAACCGTGGAGAAAGAAGTCATTTATGTGGTGTTAGGGGTGAACGAAGAAGGATATCGCGAAATTCTTGATTTCTTTGTGGGAGGACAAGAAAGCGCCTATGTATGGCAGGAAATTCTTCAACACCTCTACCAAAGAGGCGCCAAGGAAGTGCTTCTGGGCATATTCGATGGACTACCAGGGTTGGAGGAAGCCTTTAAGGCGGTTTATCCGAAAGCCGATGTGCAGCGTTGTGTCGTTCACAAAGTCCGTAACACGCTCCATCGTGTTCGGAAAAAAGACCAATTTGAAGTGGCCGAGGATCTCAGGCTGATTTATCGCGCGCCGAATAAGGAGATGGCGTTACAGATGTTTCAACAGTTTGAGTCGAAATGGTCAAGCAAGTATCCGAGAGAAGTTCAATCTTGGGCCAATGAGTTGGATGTCCTCCTTACATTTATGGATTATCCAAGCAGTATTCGAAGTGTGATTTACACGACGAATGCCATTGAACGAACGATCAAGGAGATTCGGAAACGTCTAAAGCCGATGAACAGTTTGAATAGTTTAGAAGCCGCTGAAAAAATCGTATATTTGACCATTCAAGATTTTAATGAGAAATGGGCAGGGCGAAAGTTGCGAGGATTTGCCGAAGCACAGGAAGCCCTCGAGCGAATGTTTGAAGAACGTTATCATTAACCAAATACTGTAAATAAACAAAATAGGGGGATTCTCCCTTTCCACACAGGAGACTGAATATTCAGTCTCCTGTGTGGAGGAAACTAGTTCCCTATTCATTCCAAATCCATTTCAGAGAAACCCTACCCCCATTATATTACACAAAATTCTTGACGGTACCAGATTTACGTCAAAAAACCAGAACGGGTCGCAGTATTAGGCTATTTGTTTCTGTTGGCCTTGGCTATTTACCGCGTTTTTCAGCGCCGAGTGCGTCAGTTTATTACTCCAGAACACCCGTTGAAGGGTCCTGGAGGCCGCAAGCTGACCCGGCCGACGGGACAGGCGATTTTTCAGCTGTTTCAATATGTGAACGTCGTCCTGTTCAAGCTGCCGGATGGGCGCATCCAACGCTCACTGGATCGCTCCCTTACCCCTGATCAGCGAAGGATTCTGCAGGGATTGGGCATGGATGAGAGCATCTACGTGTAACGTGATACGGAACGACCAGCGATGGTAAAAAAAGGATTGCCATCGCTCGTTGTGTTGGTCAAAAAGTTATTCTGAAAAACTAAATAAAAAATCCTTTGTTTTGACCTTGTTAGGGTGCGAAATGTGAGACAAGAGCATCTGTTTCGACTGATTTAAAGAAAAGATTGTTGATAATTTGTTTTGAAAAATGTTATAGTCCTATTGTTCCAACGTAAGGTATAACCAATCGGTTGAAGAAGGAGTAGGTGAAACAAACATGTGCGGGTTTATTGGATGCATTCATGATGAGCCGAAAATGTTAGAGGAGCAATGGAAGAAAACATTCGAAGAAATGAATGATATGATTATACATCGTGGTCCCGATGATAGTGGATATTATTTTGATGAATATGTCCGTTTCGGGTTCCGACGCTTAAGCATCATTGATTTAGAAGCAGGCCACCAGCCGCTTTCTTACGAAAATGAGCGGTATTGGATTATTTTTAATGGCGAAATTTACAATTACCTTGAGCTGCGGGATGAATTAGTGGAAAAAGGATATGAATTTGCAACCAACTCGGATACGGAAGTTATTATCGCGCTTTACAGCGCTGAAAAAGAAAAAGCGGTAGAAAAGCTTCGCGGCATGTTTGCGTTTGTCATTTGGGATAAAGAAGAAAAAACGATTTTTGCCGCGCGTGACCCATTCGGCATTAAGCCGTTTTTCTACTTGGAAGAAGCGGGTCGTACGTTTTTTGCATCGGAAAAGAAAAGTATTTTGCATGCGATGGAAAACGACGTTCTTGATTATAATGCGCTGCAGCACTATTTAACATTCCAATATGTGCCTGAGCCAATGACCATGTCCGCTGGGATTAAAAAATTGGAGCCGGGCCACTATATCAAAAAGAAAGTCGGTGAAAAATTAACGGTACACCGCTATTGGAAAGCGCGGTTCCAGCCTGTATGGAAATCGGAAGACGAATTTGTGAAAGAAATTCGCGATGTTTTATTCGATTCTGTACGCGTACATATGCGCAGTGATGTGCCGGTTGGTTCATTTTTATCGGGCGGAATCGATTCTTCGCTGATTGCTTCGATTGCGAAGCAGTTTCATCCGAACATCAAAACTTTTTCGGTCGGTTTTGAACGGGAAGGATTTAGCGAAATTGATGTTGCGAAAGAAACGGCAGAAAAATTAGGTGTCGAAAACATTAGCTATGTTATTTCGCCGGAAGAGTATATGGAAGAATTGCCAAAAATTATGTGGCATATGGATGATCCGCTTGCCGACCCGGCAGCTGTTCCGCTTTATTTTGTCGCCCGCGAAGCGAGAAAGCATGTAACGGTTGTCCTTTCCGGAGAAGGAGCGGATGAGTTATTTGGCGGGTATAACATTTATCGCGAACCGCAATCATTGGAAATGTTTGAACGGATCCCTAACCCGGTAAAATCCGCATTACGCGTCATTGCTCATATGCTTCCAGAAGGCGTCAAAGGAAAAAGCTTTATCGAACGCGGATTAACTCCGATGGAAGAACGTTACATTGGAAATGCGAAAATGTATAGTGAAGAAGAAAAGCAAGGTTTGTTGAAATCTTACAAACATGGGTTGGAATATACGAAGATTACTCGTCCGTTTTATGAAGAGACAACCCATTATCCACCGGTGAATCGGATGCAATATATTGATATTCACACATGGTTGCGAGGAGATATTTTGTTAAAGGCCGACAAAATGACGATGGCCCATTCGTTGGAATTGCGCGTCCCATTTTTAGACAAGGCCGTCTTTGAAGTGGCGGCAAAAATTCCGCCGGAAATGAAAACGGCTAATAATACGACGAAATACATTTTGCGCAAAGCGGCAGAAGGCATTGTTCCGGATCATGTTCTTCATCGCAAAAAGCTTGGCTTCCCAGTGCCGATTCGCCATTGGCTTAAAAATGAAATGCATGATTGGGCAAAAACAATCATCAAGGAAAGTGAAACCGATCATTTATTCCATAAAGATGTGTTATATCGCTTGTTAGAAGAGCATTGTGCCAATAAAGCGGATCATAGCCGCAAAATTTGGACGGTGCTAGTATTTATGATTTGGCATCAAGTGTATATCGAAAGAAAGTACGATTTTTCCCATCTATATAAAAAAGACAGACAACCCCTATCCATCTAATCAGGTTGATAGGTGATTGCCTGTCTTCCCATTTGCGCCCAGGCGTCTAAAAAATCGTCCTTGGGCGCTTTTTTATTTTTTCGCCTGTAAGCGGATCATTGAAATAAATATAATCTTCGTCATATCCCGTAATAACGACGGAATGTTCGTAATACGTAATTTTAATCGGTCCGCTCGGTGTTTCCCATTCGCGAAAGGCTGATTCCGGCAGTTTTTTATACGTGCTGTTGGTGATAACCCAAATTGGTGCCCCTTTGGAAAGATATTGCTGCAGTACGGAAAATTCGCTGCCGGTTATGTCCATGATTTTGCCGGGTAAATATATTTCGGCAAGCTGTTTAATTGGTTTGTGATACACGCCTAAGCCTGGCGTGGTGAGCGAGTGCATGTCGCCAACAAAACCGTCATTTGGATTGCCAAAATATACTTTTCCATTCTTTCGTTGAAACGGAGTTGGGTCTTTTTTAACTTGTTTAGCAAGCGTTACTTTGTCCGCCTGAACACCGGCATCTTGTAGAAGCATCGCCAAGCTCGTGACCTCGCAGCCGCGCGGCAATTCGGGAAGTTGGCGAATGGCTGGCACATCAAGCAGCACAGAAGGTTTGATTTCCTTCTCTACAGAGGGAGAAATAACATCCTCTATCAGTGCTTCTTCCTTTGCTAAAAGAGATTGTTTTAAACGCGCGATCGTTGTTTCTATTTTTTGGTTGAACAACAGTGCTGCGAGAAGACAAAACATAAAAAGAGAAATAAGTGCCGGTTTCGATAATGCTTTTATTAGTGAAAATACAATAAACAATGCGATCACAATGATGAAAAGAACCAAGATGGTAGACATAACATTACTCCTTATAATCGGAATGTCTGTAAACTACTCGCTACTTAGCTAACGCTTGAAGTGTGAGCTTCTCAGTTCCACGACGAAAGCAGCCTTTCGTCTCCCTGAGCGTAACTTCGGGTCGTTCCAACCCTAGATATCCGATCATTCGGAGATTCTTTTGTACCTTGGATATTTTACGCATGTATTTTACGCATGGAAGGCATTCGCTTGGTTTTCGCATTGTGCTCCATGCAACCACATATATCCAGTTAGCAAAGAATACATTATAAAATAATAACATATGTTCGATAGAAAAAGCAATTTTAGGTACACTTAACCGAATTTCATCTCCCACTTTCATTGGTGCTATCGCATCTTCGCGTTTAGAAGTGGGAGACTTTTTTCGGGAATATGTCAAAATTACGGGAACGATGATCATTGTTTTAGCTGCAAGACTTTATAGTATTGCCCCTTTTCCACATATTCGCGGCGAATTCGCTCCATCTCGCGGACATCTTCTTCGGTCAGTTCGCGAATAACTTTAGCGGGACGGCCAAACGCGAGCGTGTGCGGCGGAATTTTTTTTCCTTGTGGAACGAGGCTGCCGGCGCCGATAAATGCTCCTTCGCCGATTTCCGCCCCATCAAGGATAATCGAACCCATGCCAATTAGTGCGTTTTTGCGGATGATGGCGCTATGCAAGATGACTTGATGGCCGACGGTGACGCCATCTTCAATGATAAGCGGATTATTTGGACTTTGATGCAAAATTGAGTTATCTTGAATATTGACGCGATTGCCGATGATTGTTGGGGCGACATCGCCGCGAATGACGGTATTAAACCAAATACTCGTTTCTTCCCCAATGATCACGTCGCCGGTAATGGTGACATAATCGGCAATAAAGGCAGATTCAGCAATCTTCGGAACCTTTCCTTTGTACGGGTAAATCATACGTTTCTTTCCTTTCGTTAAATGTTTCGGTATTATTATTGTACAAATAATGGCACGATTCGTAAACGGAGGAGATTTAGCAATGTGGAAATGGGAGGCAAACGACGGAAAAGGAACGGTGGTGATTGTCCACAGAGCAGCCGAACATCATGGACGGTACCAATGGCTGATCGAGCGCTTGGTGAAAAGCGGATATCATGTTGTCGCCGGAGATTTGCCGGGGCAGGGACGGACAACGCGGCGAAAACGTGGACATATTCAATCGTTTGATGAATATATTAATGAAGTAGCCGATTGGATCGAAGAGGCACAGTCATTTCATAAGCCGATATTTCTTATCGGCCACAGCATGGGAGGGCTGGTAGTCATCCGCACCTTGCAGGAGAAAAAACGCCTTCCTGTCCGCGGAGTTATTTTATCTTCACCTTGTTTGGGGCTTGTGTCGTATCCATCCAAGGGGCTTGATATGCTCTCTAGAGTATTGAATTATATTGCCCCCTCTCTTTTATTTGATTCAGGACTGTCTGTTGCACTGGCAACAAGAAATAAAGAAGTGCATGAGGCGGATCAACAGGATGAGCTGTATGTGACGAAAGTATCTGTCCGCTGGTATCGCGAACTGGTGAAGGCGATGGAATTGGCGTTTCGCCGCGTTGCGAAATTTCCTGATATTCCGTTGCTGCTCATGCAGGGCGGCGACGATAAAATTGTCGACAAAACGAAGGTAAAAGAATGGTTTGATCATTTATCCATTTCGGAAAAAATGTATAAAGAATGGAATCAATTATACCATGAAATTTTTAATGAACCGGAGCGGGAAGATGTTTTCTTATATGCCAAATCGTTTTTAGATACGCAATGCCAGCTATATCGTTAAACCATGTCATTTTTGCATCTGAGGTGAGCCTATTGAAAATACCAACGCATCCGATCACACTAATGAAAAAAGTATATCGTGACGTTTTTCCCGTTGTACACCGCGAATTGGCTTATTGGAAACAAAAGGCGGAGCGAATTCCCGACCCGGAGCTGCGCAGACAAGCATTGGCCAGCATTGCAACAAAAACGTTTCATTGCGAGGGCGGCGCCATTTTATCGCTGCTTGCTGGAGAAGATATGGA
Source organism: Saccharococcus thermophilus (assembly GCF_011761475.1). Taxonomy (NCBI): domain Bacteria; kingdom Bacillati; phylum Bacillota; class Bacilli; order Caryophanales; family Anoxybacillaceae; genus Saccharococcus; species Saccharococcus thermophilus. Next base: position 2,276,081 of record NZ_JAASRS010000001.1, on the reverse strand, counting down.
AGAGTGCATTCGTTTTATCGTCGCGTATCAAACGATCAGCGATTACTTGGATAATTTATGTGACCGAAGCACATCACTAGATCCGCTTGACTTCCGCGCTCTTCATGAATCGATGCCGGATGCCCTGTCGATTGATGCCGATGTGGCAAATTATTACCGCCACCGACAGGAACAAGATGATGGCGGCTATTTGCATGACCTTGTCCGCACGTGTCAAAACGTTTTGCAAAAAGTAGCCCATTACGATAAAATTATGCCGTTTTTGCATGAACTAGCGGGATATTATTGTGATTTGCAAGTACATAAACATGTGCATGTCGAGGAGCGCGTGCCGCGCCTGGAAAAATGGTTTAAACAATACAAAGACCAGCTTCCGCCGATGGAATGGTATGAGTTTTCCGCTTGCTCCGGCTCTACGCTAGGTATTTTTTGTTTAGTTGCTTACGCTTTCAGCGAAACATTTCAAACGGAAATGGCCAAACAAATACGCGACGGTTATTTTCCGTATATACAAGGGCTGCATATTTTGCTTGATTATTTAATTGACCAGGAAGAAGATCGGTTAGGCGGAGACTTGAATTTCTGTTTTTACTACCCAAGCCAGTCCGTTTTATTGGAACGGTTATGCCATTTTATTGAAGAGGCCGACCGGCATGTGAGTGCGTTGCCGCATGGAGAGTTTCACCGCCTTATTCACCGCGGCCTTCTCGGTCTATATTTATCGGATGAAAAAGTGAAAAAACAGCGCGAGCTTCGCCGCCTTGCGAGAAAGCTTGTCCGTGCAGGCGGGGCGGTTTCTTGGTTTTTTTACTGGAACGGAAAAGCGTATCGCTTATGGCAGAACAAGCTTTCATCGTCTTTTAAACAAAAAAGGCTGTCTCTTTCCTAAACGAGGGACAGCCTTTTTATCGTTTTTCGATGGCAATAATAAAAGGGGGATTGTTTTTTTGGTTGATGAATGCATATTTTAATACATGAACGCGTTTTTGGTCCATTTCTCTTACATAATCAAGAAGCGCGTCCCGTTCGATGACGCCTTCCGGATGGCCATGATAGACGACGAGGACGATGATGCCTTCTTTTTTCATGATTTGCAGCAATTGTTCAATGGCGCGGATCGTTGACTCCGGTTTCGTCACAATCCGTTTATCGCCGCCGGGCAGGTAGCCGAGGTTAAATATCGCGCCGGTGATGCGGCCATGATAGACATCAGGGATTTTTTCAATTAATTGGTCATGGCTGGCCTGAAATAATGTCACCCGCTCTAGCAAATGATGCTCTTGAAGGCGGGCGGATGTCGCCGCAATTGCTTCCTGTTGAATGTCAAAACCGAATACGCGGCCTTTCTCTCCGACGCGCTCTGCCAAATAAAGCGTATCATGTCCGTTTCCGACCGTGGCATCGACGGCGATATCGCCTTCTTTCACCGCCATGTCCATTAATACGCGCGTAAACGGAAGAATTTTCGCCAATTTCATCGCTGGACCACTTCTTTTTTGTAATATTTCCCTTGATAGCTGTCGCGGCGTTCGAGTTCGGCGTCAATGGCGTTTAACACTTCCCATTTATTGACGCTCCACATTGGACCGATCATGAGATCGATCGGGCCATCGCCGGTGATGCGATGTACGACCATTTCCGGAGGCAATACTTCCAATTGGTCGCAGACAAGGTTTACATATTCTTCAAAGGATAGAAATTGCACCAACCCTTTTTCATATTGCTTTACCATCGGCGTTCCTTTTAATAAATGAAGCAAATGGATTTTGATTCCTTGTATATCCATGCTGGCTACCGTTTTTGCCGTTTCCATCATCATATCATAATCTTCCAGCGGCAGCCCGTTAATAATATGCGCACAGACACGGATTCCGTGTTTGCGCAATTTTTCGACTCCATCGACAAAGCATTGAAAATCGTGGGCTCGGTTAATCAGCAGGGCCGTCCGCTCGTGAACCGTCTGCAAACCAAGCTCGACCCATAAATACGTGCGCTCATTCAGCTCCGCCAAATATTCCACAACATCGTCAGGAAGGCAGTCCGGTCGCGTGGCAATGGACAACCCGACTACCCCGTCTAAGTTTAAGACGGTTTCGTATTTCTCCCGCAACACTTCTACCGGCGCATGTGTGTTTGTGAATGCCTGGAAGTAAGCTAAATATTTTCCATCTTTCCATTTTTGATGCATTTTTTCCTTAATGGTATGAAACTGTGTCACTAAATCATCGGCGCGATTGCCGGCAAAATCGCCTGATCCCGCCGCACTGCAAAACGTACAGCCGCCATACGCCACCGTTCCATCGCGGTTCGGGCAGTCAAAGCCGCCGTCAAGCGCGACTTTAAACACTTTATGTCCGAACGTTTGCCGCAGATGATAATTCCACGTATGGTAACGCTTATGGTCATTTGTATATGGAAATGGGTTGAACTGTGCCAACACAGCTCCCTCCTTGTTTGTAAAATCATATCATTTCAGCATTGTATCACGATTGGCGGAAAAAATCGACTATTACCAATCATTAACGTGATAGGCGGAAAATAAAATGCGCACATTAAAAAATGAGACAAACGATTAATGGTTGGAGGGAAAATAAATGGCAACGCGGCAATCGGTCGAAGAATTTTTACAGCATTGCGAAGATGTCATTCGTTATGCGAAAGAGCAATACACGGAATCACAAAAGCAAGAGCATTATAACATAACGGAATATACAGAGGCGCAGCAAATGCTGGAGAGCGCCGTCAATGATTTGGCACATTTAGCGCGCAGCTGCAACGCCCAGCAACGCGAACAATTGCATCGGATGCGCCTGCAGCTTGAGCAACTGCAAAATCAAATGATTTTACTTGATCGTTAAAGGGAGTGTATGTCGTGAAAAAGTCGAAACAAAACAATCCGGAACAAAAAACGAGAAACGGAATTCATCATAACGATCTCGAGCTCGGCAAAGATTTCGATCCGGTAAAGCAGGCGAAAAAAGCGTATGAACAAACGGGCGGGCAGCCGCAAAAATCGAAGCAGCATATCGAAGAATAAAAAGCTTGTCGAATCGCCGGCAAGCTTATTTTTTATTGCTTTTATTTCATAAAATCCATACAATTATTTTGGCACTCGAAATATCGAAGGAGGATGCACATATGCCCCGTGAGCTTTGGATATTAATGGTAGGCATGGCCATGAACGTGACAGGGGCTTCTTTTTTGTGGCCGATGAATACGATTTACGTTCATGAGCAGCTTGGCAAGTCACTCTCTGTCGCTGGAATGGTGCTCATGCTCAATTCCGGGGCAAGCGTGGTTGGAAACTTAGCCGGAGGGCTATTGTTTGATAAAATTGGCGGTTTTAAGTCGATGATGATCGGAATTGTCGCGACGATGGCTGCGCTCGTTGGCCTTGTTTTCTTTCACGGATGGCCGCATTATGCCATCTTTTTAACGATCATCGGGATGGGAAGCGGAATTGTATTCCCAGTAGCGGCTGCGTATGCGGGGGCGATTTGGCCGGAGGGTGGAAGACGAGCGTTTAACAGGCTGTATGTCGCGCAAAACATCGGTGTGGCGGTTGGCTCGGCGCTTGGCGGCGTAGTTGCGTCATATTCGTTTACGCTTATTTTCTTGGCCAATTTATTGCTATATATTTCCTTTTTCTTGCTTATTGTATTTGGGCTCCGTCATGTCCACGTCGCCAAAGCGGCAAAACCACAGGCTGCAGCGGCGGAAGCGGTAAAAGTAGAGGCGCGCGCCAATTGGTACGCGCTAGTGACGCTTTGTATCGGCTATTTTTTATGCTGGATCAGCTATGTGCAATGGTCGACGACGATTGCCGCTTATACGCAGGCCCTTCATATTCCGCTACGGAAATATAGTCTCCTTTGGACGATCAACGGCGCGCTGATTGTATTGGCGCAGCCGCTCTTGTCAGCCGCGATCCGGCGCTGGATGCCTTATATCAAGCGGCAAATGCTGGTCGGGTTTGCGATTTTTGTCGTTTCCTTTGCCTTATTAAACGGCGCGGATTCATTCGTGGAATTTGCCGTCGCGATGGTCGTTTTGACAATAGCGGAGATGATCGTCTGGCCAGCGATTCCGACGGTGGCAAGCGAGCTTGCGCCGCCGGGCAAAGGCGGTTTTTACCAAGGATTTGTCAACAGCACGGCTACGGCAGGACGAATGATCGGACCCGTGCTAGGCGGCTTTATTGCTGATTGTGTAGGCATGAAATCGCTGTTTGCCGCGCTTGTTTTCTTTTCCACACTTTCGCTTGTCACGACGTTCTTCTATGATCGGAACTTGCCGAAGAAGCAAAACAAGGAGAAACAAACGGTTATAGTGGGGTAGACATGTTTTCTACTCCATTTTTTTAAATTCCATGAGGATTGCGCAACCATTCGCCGCGAACTATATGTAATTGCGAAGACGGCATCTATGAGCTAAATCCGCGGAAAATGTGGTATAAAAATAGATAAATAACACAGTCACGCGTGGATATGAACGGCATATATAGCATATAAGCTCCATTTTTCCCTACTTGCAATAAACCGACAAATTTTTTAAAATATTATACATCAACAATATTGGCCAATAACGGTGAAGAGGAGTAGTAGTGAACAAATGGGCGACAGAGAGTTGACGGTCGGTGCGAGTCAACCGAAGTTTGTTCACGAACTCGCCTCGGAGTTGCGGGCATGAGCGGCTTTTGCCTCGTAATGTCCGCCGTGAATCTGCGTTAATGATGAAAGTGAGCATGCGGTTTTGCATGCTAATAAGGGTGGTACCGCGGGAATGGCACCTCTCGTCCCTTTTGGGATGGGAGGTTTTTTTATTCTCGCTTTTGTTAACAATGTTTACTAGAAAAAAAGATAGGAGGAAAGGCAAATGAGCTTCAACCATCGAGAAATAGAGAAAAAATGGCAGGATTATTGGGAAAAAAATAAAACGTTTAAAACGGTTGATGACGACGACAAACCGAAATTTTACGTATTGGATATGTTCCCGTATCCGTCGGGAGCAGGGTTGCACGTCGGCCATCCGGAAGGCTACACCGCCACCGATATTTTGGCGCGCATGAAGCGGATGCAAGGCTATAACGTGCTTCATCCGATGGGATGGGACGCCTTCGGATTGCCGGCGGAGCAATACGCGCTTGATACCGGAAACGACCCGGCGGAGTTTACCGAGAAAAACATTAATACGTTCCGGCGCCAAATTAAATCGCTAGGGTTTTCGTATGACTGGGACCGGGAAATCAACACGACCGATCCGAATTACTACAAATGGACGCAATGGATTTTCTTAAAGCTGTATGAAAAAGGATTAGCTTATATGGATGAGGTCCCGGTCAACTGGTGCCCGGCGTTAGGCACGGTGCTTGCTAATGAAGAAGTCATTAATGGCAGAAGTGAACGCGGCGGCCACCCGGTGATCCGCAAGCCGATGCGGCAATGGATGCTCCGCATTACCGCCTACGCGGACCGTTTGCTTGAAGACTTGGAAGAGTTAGATTGGCCGGAAAGCATTAAAGAAATGCAGCGTAACTGGATTGGCCGCTCAGAAGGCGCGGAAATCCGTTTTGAAGTCGATGGCCACGATGAAACATTCACTGTCTTTACGACGCGCCCAGATACGCTGTTTGGTGCGACATATACCGTGTTGGCACCTGAACATCCGCTTGTCGAAAAAATTACGACTCCAGAGCAAAAAGAGGCAGTGGAAGCGTATTTAGATGCGATTAAAAGCAAAAGCGACCTCGAGCGCACCGATTTGGCGAAAGAAAAAACAGGGGTATTCACCGGCGCATACGCGATTCACCCAGTCACTGGCGAGAAGCTGCCGATTTGGATTGCCGACTACGTGCTGATGAGCTACGGCACTGGCGCAATTATGGCCGTGCCGGCACACGATGAGCGCGACTATGAATTTGCGGAAAAATTTAATTTGCCAATCAAAGAAGTGGTCGCCGGCGGCAATATTACGAAAGAAGCGTATACTGGCGACGGCGAGCATATTAACTCCGATTTCTTAAACGGTCTAAACAAAGAAGAAGCGATTAAGAAAATGATTGAATGGCTAGAAGCCAATGGAAAAGGACAAAAGAAAGTCACATACCGCCTCCGCGACTGGCTGTTCAGCCGCCAACGCTACTGGGGCGAACCGATCCCGATCATCCACTGGGAAGATGGAACGATGACGCCGGTGCCGGAAGAAGAACTGCCATTAAAGCTGCCAAAAACCGATCAAATTAAACCATCCGGCACGGGAGAGTCGCCACTTGCCAACATTGAAGAATGGGTGAACGTCGTCGATCCGAAAACAGGAAAAAAAGGACGCCGCGAAACGAATACAATGCCGCAATGGGCCGGAAGCTGCTGGTATTATTTGCGCTACATCGATCCGCACAATGACAAGCAGCTCGCCGATCCGGAAAAATTGAAAAAATGGCTGCCGGTCGATGTCTATATCGGCGGGGCGGAGCATGCTGTACTTCACTTATTGTACGCGCGTTTCTGGCATAAATTTTTATACGACATCGGCGTCGTGCCGACAAAAGAGCCGTTCCAAAAACTGTTTAACCAAGGCATGATTCTTGGGGAAAATAATGAAAAAATGAGCAAATCAAGAGGAAATGTCGTCAACCCGGACGATATTGTCGAAAGCCACGGCGCTGATACGCTGCGGTTATACGAGATGTTTATGGGACCGCTCGAAGCGTCGATCGCCTGGTCGACAAAAGGGCTGGACGGAGCGCGCCGCTTCTTGGACCGCGTCTGGCGCTTGTTTGTCGAAGAAAATGGCGAGTTGAACCCGAAAATCGTCGACAATCCGGAAACGGATACACTTGAGCGCGTATACCATCAAACGGTGAAAAAAGTAACCGAAGATTATGAAGCGCTTCGCTTTAATACAGCGATTTCGCAACTGATGGTGTTTATTAACGAAGCATATAAAGCGCCGCAACTGCCAAAAGCCTATATGGAAGGATTTGTGAAACTATTATCGCCGGTTTGCCCGCATATTGGGGAAGAATTATGGCAAAAACTTGGCCATAACGACACGATTGCGTACGAGCCATGGCCAACGTACGACGAATCGAAACTGGTGGAAGAGGAAGTCGAAATCGTCATCCAAGTGAATGGAAAAGTAAGAGCAAAACTGCATGTGCGCGCGGATTTGTCGAAAGACGAACTCGAACAAATCGCGCTGCAAGAAGAAAAAGTGCAAGAACATCTTGCCGGCAAAACGGTGCGCAAAGTCATTACCGTTCCTGGAAAACTGGTGAATATCGTAGCGAACTAATATAGCGCCCCTCCTTTGCGAGGGGCATATGATAGAAAGGAGACGACGTGATGAACGAAATTAAAGAAATCACCGCGGCGGAAGTAAAAGAAAAGCTCGAACGCGGGGAGAAGCTAAACATTGTCGACGTGCGCGAAGATGAGGAGGTCGCGCTCGGCATGATTCCTGGCGCCAAGCATATCAAAATGGGGGAAATTCCAAGCCGGCTCGATGAATTCAATAAAGAAGAAGAGTATATTTTCGTCTGCCGCTCCGGCCGGCGCAGCGAAAATGTTTGCTATTATTTACAGGAACTAGGATATCGCGTCCGCAATATGGTCGGCGGGATGCTTGAATGGGAAGGAGATACGGTGCCGAAAAAATAGCCTATTGTTTTAGGTGGTTGACATCAGAAAATCATCCTAGTACTTTTTTAACGTTCGGTTGTTTCTTGACGAAAAATGACCGAGCGTTTTTTTTTCAAGATGGTGCCATTTTTGCAACTCGTTTTTCGTCAACACGGCGATATTTTCCCAAATGAAATATGGAAACATAGAATTATTGCACTTGTAACCCGTTGATTTTCTCAATAAACGAAAGAGCATTATTTAGTATAATAAAAGATATAAAAGCGATGACGTCTTTTTTTTCTATCCCTTTAGCACTATTAGCTACTTCCCAATCTGACAAAAATATTGTATAATTTTCATTAAATTTAAACTATTCAGACTAATAGATAAAGGGGTAGATATTTATTGAAGATTGGCGATCGCTTAAAACTCACCCGTCTCAAAAAAGAAATGACTCAAGAGGAAGTGGCGGAAGGAATTATTTCCGTATCGTATTTGTCGAAAATTGAAAACAACCAGGTAACGCCGAGTGAAGAAGTGCTGCATTTGCTTTATCAGCGGCTTGGGATTGACAACTTATTTAACGAACGGATGAATGAACTGATGAAGCAAATGATGTTATGGCATAAGGCAATAACGGATAAAAATGAATGGAAAGCAGTGGAAATGTATGAAAACCTAAAGAAAATGATAGAGTATTTTAACTCACATTTCGCACCCTCTCGACGAAAATCGGGAGGATTTTTTCGTTCCGATGTCGAATGAATCCTTGACACACAAGGAACGTAAAGGAGTTTTTCACTTATGAACGTTCAAGTCAAAAAGGTCTATCGCAATTCTTATTTGAATATAATAAGTGCCCTATTCAAGAAACTGGGTCTGCCTCAATTGATTGACCATCTCGTGCCCGTCGATCCGCAGTGCCAAACGCGAGTCAGCGATGCCGTTCAGGCCATCCTCTACAATGTGTTTGACGGCCGGCAAGCCCTTGTTCACTTGGAACATTGGGCTCAGGAGGTCGATTGTGAGAAACTCATCCGTCCCGATCTCCATCCTTCCTGGTTGAACGACGATGCGTTGGCCCGTCATCTCGATCGCCTGTATGAGGCTGGCATTCACAACGTCATCAGCACTTGCTTGATTCATATTTATCGAAAAGAAGGCCTTTCCCTCCGAGCCTTCCACGCCGATACGACGGACAAGACCGTTTACGGCGCGTATGAATCGGCCTCGTTAGAGGCCTTACAAATCACACATGGCTACAACCGCCATCATCGTTGGCAAAAACAGATCGGTTTCGGACTGGTCGGCAACGAGGACGGCATCCCGTTTTACGGCGATGTGCACGATGGCAACCTGCCCGATAAAACATGGAATCCCGAGGTGCTGTCTCGTGTCCATGAACAGCTGAAGCAGGCCAAAATCGAAGACGAATGGATTTACGTGGCCGATTCCGCCGCGATGACGAAAGAGACCCTGGCGCAAACCAAAGCGGCCAACGCCTTTTTGATCACCAGAGGCCCTTCGTCGCTCCGGATCGTGAAAACCGCGCTGGCCGAAGCGGATGCTGAGGACACGACGTGGAGCGATCCCTTTACGTTGGCGGAGAGAAACGGCGCCACGTACCGGGTATGGGAAACGGCCTCGACGTATGAAGGCCACCCCGTTCGGCTGATCGTTGTTGAATCGAGCGCGCTCGACCAGCGAAAAGGAAAGACGCTTGAAAAAGAACGAACCAAAGAAGCGGAGCTTCTTCGCGAGGAACAAGCCCGTTGGGAGCGTCACCCCTTCTCCTGCCGGGAAGATGCCGAACAAGCCTTGGCGTCCCTCAAGGCGTCCCTTCGCCCCCGGTTTCATCGGGTTGAGGCCGCGGTCGAAGAGATCGTACGCCTGAAAAAACGGCGCGGACGGCCGAAAAAAGGGGCGGAACCCGAGGTGGAGACGCTGTATTTCTTGCACCTTGACGTCGAATTCGACCAAGACGCGTGGGAACAGGCGAGACGGAAAGCGTCCCGGTTTGTCCTTGTCACGACCGTTCCGAAGGAATGGAAGGGCCAACCCATGGATGCCCAAGAGATCTTGAAGCTGTATAAAGGGCAGATCTCGGTGGAAATGAACTTCGCTTTTTTGAAAGATCCGTTTTTCACGGATGAGATTTACGTCAAAAAACCAGAACGGGTCGCAGTATTAGGCTATTTGTTTCTGTTGGCCTTGGCTATTTACCGCGTTTTTCAGCGCCGAGTGCGTCAGTTTATTACTCCAGAACACCCGTTGAAGGGTCCTGGAGGCCGCAAGCTGACCCGGCCGACGGGACAGGCGATTTTTCAGCTGTTTCAATATGTGAACGTCGTCCTGTTCAAGCTGCCGGATGGGCGCATCCAACGCTCACTGGATCGCTCCCTTACCCCTGATCAGCGAAGGATTCTGCAGGGATTGGGCATGGATGAGAGCATCTACGTGTAACGTGATACGGAACGACCAGCGATGGTAAAAAAAGGATTGCCATCGCTCGTTGTGTTGGTCAAAAAGTTATTCTGAAAAACTAAATAAAAAATCCTTTGTTTTGACCTTGTTAGGGTGCGAAATGTGAGTTTTAACGATGCGGAAGCAAATACCTATTTTCTGCTAATGGAGATGCGCTATTATTTGTTCATAAAAAATATTTCCGCCACCGAAGCTGCGATGATGCAGATTCGTGAATTGTACAATACATTTGACCATGAAATGAAATACTACTATTACAAATTTGCCGGGCTTTTATATTATTGCATAGAAAAATATGAAGAAGCGCTCGAATATTATAAAAAGGCAGAGGAGCTGTTTCGGCTTCAATCGTTTCCAAAGTGGGAAGAAGCGGATCTGTATTATTTATTAGCGCTTGCATACAGTCGGTTATGGAAAATGTTAGGCTGCATCAACTATGTGCAGCGCGCGCTAGCCATTTACCAAGCAGATTATAACTTAAAGCGAAGCGCGGAATGTCATGTGCTGCTAGGAATTTGCTATCGAAGGTATGGCGAGGTGGACAAAGCGATCGAATATTACTCCCTTGCGCAAAAGGCGGCGCAAATGGTCAACGATATTGAACTGCTGGGCATTATTGAGCATAATTTAGGATATTTAAAATCGATGATGAAGGAGCATCGGGAAGCAATTCAACACTATGAAAATAGTTTAGTATATAAAAGACAAGCTATGCTTGCAGATCGTTTTATCACCTTGTTTTCCCTCATCAAAGAATACTATAGTTCGCAAAATTATCGCAAGGCACTGGCAATTGTGGAAGAAAGCTTACAGCTTTTGAGACAGCATTCCGACTATACTTCATCTGAATATTACTTTCATTTTACTGTCTATCAATATTTATTGTCGAATAACGTTTCTGAGCGAGACTTTGAAATGTTTATGAAAAATGAGGTTCTCCCTTATTTTCAAAAACATAAAAAATATGAAGACGTGGCACAATATGCTGAATATTTAGCGGACTACTACGAACGGTGTCGCAAGTATAAGCTAGCAAGCAAATACTATAAAATGAGCTATGAGTTTTTAAAAAAAATTATTCATATATAGGAGGAATTATGTTGAAAAAAGTGATTGTTAGCGTATTGTCGGTGGTGGTATTAGGGGCGCTTGTTCTTATTGGCCATGACCAAGAGACGAAAGAAGTTGCCAAAGACCAGTTTCCACCGCCAACCGTGATTGTAGAATAATAATAAAAATCAGCTGGCACAAATGTCGCCAGCTGATTTTTATTTTAGATAAGTATTATTTCTCATAAGGAAATGGGGTTTGTTTGAAGAAAATAAGAAAAATATCTTTTATTTGTTGCTTTCTAAAAATAAAGGAATTCACACAATAGCCGGTGAAAATGATGAATGAAAGAAAAGAGCTGGGAGAGGAGAAGCAAAATGTACAAAGTCAAAGTATTTGATAAGGAACATGAGAAAGATTTGGAAACAGCAGTGAACGATTTTTTATCGCGATTAAAAGATGGACAGTTAATCGACGTTAAATACAGCGTGGCGGTGATGGAATCGGAAGGGGAGCAAATTTATTGCTTTTCTGCAATGATTATTTACCGGACCTAACGCTGCTCGTTAGGTCCGGCAGGAGGTGGCGTATGCTGCCGCGTTGACGCCGGCGAGCCTGCCGGTCACCAGCGCCGCCGTGATGTTATAACCGCCTGTATAGCCGTGAATGTCTAAAATTTCCCCGCAAAAATAGAGTCCTTCCATCCGTTTGGAGGCCATTGTTTTTGGATGAATTTCTTTCACCGAAACGCCTCCGCCGGTGACAAACGCTTTTTCTAGCGGCAATGTGCCGTGAACGTGGAATGTAAACTGTTTACAATGATGGACAAATGTCCGAATCGCCTCGTGTGATACCGTTCCAGCCGGTGTCTGCGGATCGATGCCGCTTTGTTCTAGCAAAAATAAGACATATCGCTCCGGAAGCAAGCCTTTGACGACATTTTTTATTGCCTTCTTTGGTTCCGCTTTGCACGCGTTAGCAAGTTGCTGAAACAGTTCTTCCTTATTTTGGTCGGGAAGCGCGTCAATGCTCATTGTGACGGAGTTTGTTCCGTATTTTTTTAGTGCTTTAACGACAAATTGGCTGCAGCGAAGGGCGGCGGGGCCAGAAATGCCGAAATGGGTGAACAGCATGTCCATTCGATGGGTAATGATCGGTTTTCCGTTTGGTTTCAGAACGCTTAAAGCAACATCGCGCAGCGATAAGCCTTGCAAAACCCGTTCCTGAATAAACGGTTCTTTGGATGTAATCGGTACTTCGGTTGGAAACAGTTCGGTAATCGTATGCCCTGCTTTTTCCGCCCAAGCGTAGCCGTCCCCGGTGGAACCGGTCTGTGGAACCGATTTGCCGCCCACTGCGACCACGATTGCTTTCGCACCAATAAATTCGCCAGTTTTTAGCGTTACGCCTATCGTTTTTCCATGCTCGTATTCGACATCGGCAACTGGTGTGCTGAGCCGAACATCAACATGCAGCCGTCTTAACTCGTTCACTAACGCTTGTACAACAGACTGCGCATTATCGGTTACCGGAAACATGCGGCCGTGGTCCTCTTCTTTCAATTGCACGCCCAACCGTTCAAAAAAGCGGATAATATCTTCATTATTAAATTCAGAAAACGCGCTGTACAAAAAGCGGCCATTTCCGGGGATATGCTTAATGATTTCATCAACCGGAAGACGGTTGGTAACGTTGCATCGTCCGCCGCCGGAAATGGCAAGTTTCCGCCCAAGCTTGTTCCCTTTTTCAACAAGAAGCACTTTTGCGCCCTGTTCCGCAGCACCAATTGCCGCCATTAATCCCGATGGCCCTCCCCCGATGACAATAATTTCATATGTCATTTTCTTCACTATCCTTTCCTTCTAGATTATAATGGAGCGGGGGAAATTTCTTGACTTTATCAAAGATATGATAAAATACTGTAGTTACCATTTTCAATGTCATCAAGTTAGGGAAGGGATCGTATGTCTACTTCGAAATTATTACGTGGGACGTTTATTCTTACAGTTGGTGTCATGCTGTCACGCGTTCTCGGTTTAATTTACGTAATCCCATTTTATCATCTTGTAGGGGAACAAGGCGGCGCGCTTTACGGGTATGGATATGTGCCGTATCAAATTTTCATCAGTTTCGCTACAGGAGGACTGCCATTGGCGGTTTCCAAGTTTGTGTCCAAATATAATGCGTTGGGAGAGTATCGTATCGGTTATGTGCTATTTCGGTCGGGATTACGATTAATGATGGTTACCGGCATCGTTGCTTGTGTTGTTTTATATACCATTGCCCCATGGCTTGCTCCGTTTGTTATTGATGAACGAGCGAATGTCAATTCTATCAATGACGTCGTAACCGTTATTCGCGCAGTGAGTTTTGCGCTTATTATCGTTCCTGTCATGAGTTTAATTCGCGGTTTTTTCCAAGGGCATGAATCGATGGGGCCGACAGCTCTATCACAAGTGATCGAACAAATTGTCCGAATCGCCTTTTTGCTGATCGGTTGTTACATTGTGTTGCGTGTATTGAAAGGATCTCTCGTTACTGCTGTCAGCGTGGCAACATTTGCCGCTTTTGTCGGCGCGCTCGGTGGGCTCGCTATTCTCATTTGGTATTGGTGGAAGCGAAAAGATTATCTGGATGATTTATTAGAGAGAGATCGTGGACAAGTTACGCTTTCTTTGAAAGAAATGTACAAAGAATTATTGCTGTATGCAGCACCGTTCGTTTTTGTTGGACTAGCTATGCCGCTTTACCAGTTAATTGACCAGTTTACATTTAACCATGCGATGGCGAGCATAGGACTTGGAAAAATGTCTGAGCATGCTTATTCCATTTTTAATATGTGGGCGCAGAAAATTGTCATTATTCCTGTAACGCTGGCGACATCATTTAGTTTGACGCTAATTCCGACCATTACAAAGGCGTATGTAGAAAGAGACCAGAAATCATTGCGAAAATATTTAAACCAAACGTTTCAAGTATTAATGTTTTTAACATTGCCTGCGGTTGTTGGCATGGCGCTTCTTGCTGAACCGGTATATACCGCGTTTTACAGCCATGATCCGCTTGGAGAGCAAGTGTTGCGTTGGTATGCGCCAACTGCCATTTTGTTTGCATTGTTTTCCGTGACAGCGGCGATGCTGCAAGGCATTAATCAGCAACGCTTTTCAGCTGTCAGCTTAACGTTGGGACTTTCCGTGAAACTTTTGCTCAATACGTTTCTTATTACAAAATTTGCGACGATTGGTGCGATACTGGCGACGATGTCTGGTTATTTTGTTTCCGTTGTATTTAATTTATGGATTATTAAAAAATACACAAACTACCGATATCAGTTTGTCATACGCCGCATCATTTTTATTGGAATATTAACGGCGCTGATGTCCGTATTTGTTGCAATTGTACAGCTGCTTTTGAAATCGATGCTTCATTATCATGGCGGAACAGTGAAATCCATCGTGATCGTCGCAATTAGCGGGCTTGTCGGCGCGGGGGTGTATTTCTTTTTCAGCGACCGGTCTGGATTGCTTGCTTCGCTATTTGGAAATCGGTTTGCATTTTTGCAACGTAGAAAGGAAAAGAAGGCGGTCTCTTAGCCGCCTTCTTTTCTAAAAGATTAAAATTCTTCAAAAGGAAGCCCAAGCCGGCGCTCAACGCGTTGCAAGCGACGGTTAAGACGATTGAGACGATCGGTATGGCGCTCTAACGTCCGTTCGATCTGATTCAATTGTTGCTGAATGTTTCCGAAACCTCCCGGAAAACCTCCTGGGAACCCTCCTGGAGTGCCTGGAAAACCAGGACCATAAGGTTGAGTAGGCTGTTGACGATAATCGTTTGTCAGATAATAATTCATCAGCAAATCTCCTTTCTGTTTTTTCTTTTACAGTGTATGGGAATAGGTCAAGTACGGACTAGACAAACGCCTAATTGAATCAATTTTTTTAAGGTGGTGAAAACATTGGGGCTGCGTATTGATAAAATGCTGGCCAACATGGGATATGGAACAAGGAAAGAAGTAAAAAAATTATTAAAATCAGGCGTTGTAAAAATTGATGGTATGCCTGTCAAAGATCCGAAAACACAAGTCAATCCAGGTGAACAAGTAGTGACGGTATGGGGGGAAGAAGTCGAGTATAAGGAATTTATTTATCTGATGATGAACAAACCGCCGGGAGTCATTTCGGCGACGGAAGATGTGTTGGAAGAAACGGTCGTTGACTTGCTAGAAGAGGAAGACCGCGTGTTTTCGCCATTTCCAGTTGGGCGATTGGATAAAGATACGGAAGGGCTTTTATTGTTAACGAATGACGGCCAATTAGCACATCAGCTGCTTTCGCCAAAAAAACATGTGCCAAAAACGTATTTTGCCGTCATTGACGGTGAAGTAACGGAAAAAGATGTAGCGGTATTTCGCCGCGGCGTTGTGCTAGATGACGGTTACGAAACGAAACCGGCCGAACTGGTGATTTTAAAATCGGGGCTGCGCTCCGATGTAGAGGTAACGATTACAGAAGGAAAGTTTCACCAAGTGAAGCGGATGTTTCAGGCAGTCGGTAAAAGAGTCATTTATTTAAAACGGATTCAAATGGGGCCTCTTGTTCTTGATCCATCGTTACAGGTTGGGGAATATCGCGAATTAACCGATGAAGAGGTGGAAAAGTTAAAGAATTTTCGTCCATGAACCTCTTTCACCTTCATTCCATTTAGAGGCCGAAGGCTTTACGGGAAAATGTTTAAAGCGAAAAAAAAGGAACCGTGGTTAGGTTCCTTTTTATATGCAAACTAATCAACATTCTTTTTTGGCATGTTGAGGCTAATTGTTATCTCGCTATAACCTCTCACCTTTCTCTTTTCTCTGCACCCATTAAGAAGATATGCGCACCTTCTTATTGGTTGTCGTCCATTTGCCTTTGCTAGGGCTGCGAACTAAGTCGTTATACGCTAACACGTTTAAATCACGTTGAATCGTTCTTGGGGTAGTGCCAAACTCATCAACAAGCTCCTGTGTCGTTACGGTTCCCTTCTCGCTAATGTACATGTACACCGATTTAATCCGTGTTAGCATACGATGTGTTGAAGGTTTCAAAAGACCACTCCCTATCTTTGCATAATTCGCATGGTACAACACGCTATTTCCAAGATGAGAGATTATATCTTGTTGCCTTTTACTATCATTTTACACGAAAATAGATGAAAAATGCTACCGATTCGCCAATATTAACAAAATATTTAAATACTTTGTGAAGAAACTGTAATATCGGTGCAAAAAAAAGAAAACTTTGACTTTCATCATGAGTTTGTGTTACGTTGACAACAAAGAGCAATGAAAAAGAAAGGAAGAATGGGTGTGGGCATTAACTGGATGGAAGAAGTATTAAAGCGGAAAGAGGAGCTGATTCAAGATACGCAGGCGCTTTTGCGCATTCCGAGCGTTCTGGACGAAGAGGATGCTACAGCGGAGGCACCGCTTGGACGTGCGGTGTACGAGGCTTTGCAGTTTTTATTGCGGCGCGGTCAGGAAGAAGGATTTACAGCCAAAAATCTCGATGGCCTGGCTGGACATTTAGAAATGGGACAAGGCGATGAGCTCATCGGCATATTATGCCATGTCGATGTCGTGCCGCCCGGGGACGGTTGGTCAAGTGATCCGTTTGCGGCGGAAATTCGCGATGGGAAAATATACGCGCGCGGCGCTATCGATGATAAAGGACCGACGATGGCTGCGTTTTATGCGATGAAAATTGTGAAAGAGCTCGGGTTGCCGCTCAAAAAACGGGTGCGCATGATTATCGGGACAGATGAAGAAAGCAACTGGCGCTGCGTCGACCATTATTTCAAGCATGAAGAAATGCCGACGATGGGATTTGCTCCTGATGCGGATTTCCCGATTATTTATGCAGAAAAAGGAATTGTCGACCTCGATTTGCGTCAGATGTTTACCGAAACGAGTGAACAAGGCGGAATTCAGCTTGTGTCATTTCACGCCGGCCGCCGTTACAATATGGTTCCCGATTTTGCCAAGGCGGTGCTAAAGGTGACAAAAGAGCAAAAAGAACGAATGATACAGCAATATCGCCGTTTTCTGCAAGAAGCCGATATGAAAGGGGAGGCGGCGGTAGAAGAGAATACCATCACTTTTCAACTAGAAGGAATTTCCGCCCATGCGATGGAGCCGGAAAATGGGAAAAACGCCGGCTTATGGCTGGCGAAATGGCTTTCGAGTGTCGAGCTGGATGCGCCGGCAGCGTCATTTATCCGTTTTGTGATCGACTATTTCTTTGCCGATTCGCGTGGAAACAAGCTAGGTATTGCCTACCGCGATGAGATTACTGGTGATTTAACGGTGAACGTCGGCATTTTGTCGTATGAGGGGCAAGGCGGTGCGAAAATTGGTTTAAACATCCGCTATCCGGTTACAAATGAAATAGAACAAACAAAGCAAAAACTAAAATCCGTTGCCGAGCAGCACGGTTTTACGATCGCGCATTTCAGCGACTCGAAACCGCATTACGTGGAGCAAAACCATGAGCTTGTACGGACGCTGCAACGCGTGTATGAAGAACAAACTGGTGAACATGCTACATTGCTTTCCATTGGCGGCGGTACCTATGCCCGTTCTTTAAAAGCGGGAGTCGCGTTTGGTCCGCTGTTCCCAGGCCGGCCAGACGTCGCACACCAAAAAGATGAATATATCATCATTGATGATTTGCTGAAAGCAACGGCGATTTATGCACAGGCTATTTATGAATTGGCAAAATGAAAAGCCTATATTACAGAAAAGTAAGAAGAATACGTACCGCTCTTTTTTTGAGCGGTGCTTTTTCATGAAAGGATGGGAGAGGCAACATGGAGGTAACGTTAAAACGTGGTGCATCAACTGGAAAGATGTTGTTTCCGCTTTTTTATTTCCTTATATTTTTTGCGTTTGGGGCATTATTTCCGCTTTTGTCTGTCTATTTACAAGAAGAAGTAGGGCTTTCCGGGACGGAAATCGGCGCCATTATGTCGATTAGTCCGGTAACGATGATTTTTATCCAGCCGCTCTGGGGAATGATTACCGATTATACACGCAAGCCGGTTTTTATCCTAACGGTCGCGTTATTGGCCACCGCATTGATCGGATTTGCTTATTCCTTCGCAGAAGACTATCGCTGGCTTATTGTGATTGCTGCATTGCTCGCGTCCGTGCAAAGCGCCATCGTTCCGATTTCCGATAGCATTGCCCTTCATTATGTGCAGCAGGACGGCGGCAGTTACGGATCCATCCGTTTATGGGGATCGATCGGCTTTGCCGCCGCTGTATTCATTGGCGGCTGGCTATCTGATCATTTTGTCTTTGTTGTGATTTTTTATTTGTTTTCGTTTATGCTAATAGTAGCCGCTTTTCTTGCTTGGCGGCTTCCAAAACAGAGCCAGGCGGTAAATGCGGGAACGCTTCGCGGAGTCAGACAGCTGCTTGCCATCCCCCGCTTTTTGCTCTTGATGCTCGCTACGTTTCTCATTTTTGGCCCGATTTTAGCGAATAATTCTTATTTTGGCATCTTCATTAAACAGCTTGTCGGGACACTGACAGGGATTGGACTTGCGTTTTTGCTGGCGGCGGGAAGCGAAGCGCCGTTTATGAAAATGACCGATGGGCTGATCCGCCGCTTTGGCATGATTCCGCTCTTCATCTTTGCTGCGGCAGTGTCAGGATTACGCTGGTTGTTGTATTTTTGGGAACCTCCGCTTGTTTTCGTATATGTGACGACGGTTGTCCAAGGGTTGTCCGTTGGTTTGTCGATCCCGGTGGCGTTGCAATATGTACGCGATATCGCCCCAAAGCATGTGCGGGCGACGGCAGTATCCCTTTATTCGGCTGTCGGAAACGGACTGGGCACCTGGTTTTGCACTTTTATCGGCGGATATATTCTTGACCATTATCATATCGGGGCCGTATATTTATTTTTTAGCATTTGTACATTTTTAGGGATTCTCGCATTAGTTGGCATACATATTCTAAATAAGAAAAATCGTTCTGCAGGTGAAGAAGGATGAAGCAAACACATTATTTTATCGCTGTTCCGATTGTAGCTGCGGTGAAAAAACAAATTGCCCAATGGAAAGAGCAAATCGTTTCCTCCTTTCCATTCCGCACGTGGGTGCACGAAGAAGATTACCATATTACATTAGCGTTTTTAGGGCATGTTCCAGCGACGAAAGTAGAAGAAGTGCGGGAAAAGATGATCGAGGTGGCGGCGCGCCATGCTCCGTTTTCCTTATCGTTATCGGAAATACATACGTTTGGCGATCGGACAGCGCCGCGTATTTTATGGCAGGGGGTAGAAAAAGAAGAGAAGCTATGGGCGTTGCAACGCGATGTGCATACGGCTTGCATCGACATCGGCTTTTCTTTGGATAAGCGGCCGTTTACGCCGCATATTACCATTGCCCGCAAATGGCAAGGAAATGAGGCGTTTCGCCTAGAGGCGCTGAAGCAGAAACCAAGGATAGCGGCAACTTTTTCCGTTCACGACATCGTTTTATACCAAACACATTTAGATCGAACCCCGAAGTACGAGGAAATCGCTTCGTTTCCGCTTTTGGGAAAATAACTTCTTTGTAAAGGAAGTGTGGCAAGTGTGGGTCAATTAATCAAGTTGCAAGACTATATTTCCCGGTATGAAAACGATGTGTATCACTATGCGACTGAATTTATTCGATTAAAGAAAAAACAGTGGGAGCAAACAAAAGAACAGTGGAAAACCAGCAGAAAAAACGATGCTTCCCCTGTGCTAGAGGAAACGTGGGAGTGGTTAGTGGAAAAGCCGACGTTGTTGGAGCGGGTGAAAAAATGGTTTCGCCGTTCTTCTGTATCGGAAGACGATGCGGACATTCTGATCGATGATAAGAACGATATTGTAATGGAAGCCGCCAATATCGATGAACTAAAAGTTTTATTTTTAGAAGACATATTTCATATGCAGCTGAAGTGGGCGAGTTCTACCGTTTGGTATGAATCCAATGTACATCCAAAGTTTTACCATGAAGAAACATTGAAATATTTTTTGCAGCGTTTTCCTGACACGTACTTATGCTTATATAAGCCGGTATTTTTAGTGAAAAGCGCTCCGGTCGAATTGGATGTCCTGTTATTGAGCCCGACGACGACATGGTGCCTCACCTTTGTCGAAGGAGAAGCGGATAATATTATCATTGCGTCCGCAGACCGCTTTTGGACGGAGATGACGAAAAAAGGGGAAAAGAAGCGAATCAATCCAGTCATTTCACTGCAACGGATGGAAAAGATTGTTGTTGGTATATACAAACAATATGATATCGATTTTCCCGTGAAAAAAGCGGTGATCAATCGCTACGGCTATATTGATGGCCATCCTTCGCTTCACCATGTTCAATGCATTGATAAACGAAATTATGAGCGCTGGTTTTCAATGTTAAGGGGATTAACACTCCCGCTAAAGCATGTCCAATTAAAAGCAGCTGCTTCGCTGTTGCGTCATTGCTACAGCCATTACGATATACGAACGGCTTGGAATACGGATGAGGAAAAGGTGTAAAGCTAATTACACCTTTTTTATTGTTGAAATGGATACAGTTGCCATCCGCTTCCCTGACACCGCATTTCTTCTTTTACGTATGATAATAATACAACCTACATTAAAGGGGATGGGCAGATTTGCTTGATATAAACCGGAAATTTGCCGCATATTTAGATGCGATGAATATGGTGACGGTGTTAGTGCCGAAATCGCATTGCAATGGAGAAATGCAAACATTTACGTTAGAAACGCCATACGGGGAGCGGCATCCTTTAGCCATAGAGAGAAAAACAGATTTAGGGGAAAACGTGAAATACGAATGTTTATGTACGATTCCGATTGAAATAGGAAGGGAATATCTTCTTTATGATGATCAAGGAGAAGCGACCGATTTACAAATTGGCGCGGTCGTGCGGACAGCGGCGTTTGATGACCGATTTTTTTATGACGGCGATTTAGGCGTAGTGTATACCAAGGAGAAAACGACTTTCCGCGTTTGGGCGCCGACGGCGACAGATGTAAAAGTAAAGCTAGTCAACCCGAAAACAAGCGAAGTGGATGATATGCCGCTAGAACGAATGGAAAAAGGGGTATGGACGACAACTGTATACGGCGATTTGGAAGGGACGTATTACACTTATGCCGTATGTGTAAACAAAATTTGGCGCGAAGCGGTGGATCCGTATGCGGTGGCCGTCTCTATCAACGGGGAGTATGGAGTGATTGTCGATTTAGAGAAGACACGAACGGAAAAGCCGCCTCTCCCTCCGCTTTCTTCACCGGCTGACGCGATTATTTACGAAATGCATATTCGCGATTTTACCATTCATCCGGACAGCGGCGTAGTTCATAAAGGAAAATATTTAGGATTGACCGAATCCGATACAAAGGGGCCAAATCATACGACAACCGGACTTTCTTATTTAAAAGAGTTGGGAATCACGCATGTCGAACTGCTTCCATTTAACGATTTTGCCGGGGTAGATGAACGCGACCCGCTGCGGCAATATAACTGGGGCTACAATCCGGTTCATCATAATGCACCGGAAGGAAGCTATGCGACCGATCCAACGGACCCGTATGCGCGCATCTGCGAGTTGAAACGAGCGATTCATACGCTGCAGGAATACGGCATCCGCGTCATTATGGATGTGGTCTACAACCATGTTTATATGCGGGAGCAGTCTTCCTTCGAGAAAATCGTTCCCGGATATTACTTCCGTTATGATGAGTACGGCAATCCTACTAATGGCACTGGAGTTGGAAATGATATTGCTTCTGAACGGAAAATGGTGCGAAAATGGATCGTCGACTCGGTTCGTTTTTGGGCAGAGGAGTACCATGTCGATGGATTCCGTTTCGATTTGATGGGAATTTTAGATGTAGAAACAATGAAAACGGTTCGCGAAACGCTCGATGCGCTAGACCCGTCCATTCTCGTATTTGGAGAAGGCTGGGATTTGCCGACACCGCTTCCGTCCGAGCAAAAAGCAACGATGTATAATGCCGAACGGCTGCCGCGCATCGGCTATTTTAACGATTATTTTCGCGATAGTGTCAAAGGAAACACATTTCAGCTGCTTGACAGAGGATTCGCCCTTGGCAATTGCGATGATCGCGAAAAGGTGAAAGTGGCAATTAGCGGAAGCATCCGCAAAAAAGGTGGAATGTTTCTTCATCCATTGCAAACCGTTAATTATGTCGAATGTCATGATAACCATACGTTTTGGGATAAAATGGAGGCGGCGAACAGCCATGAAAATGAACAAACGCGGAAGAAACGGCAAAAATTAGCGACCGCGATCGTTCTGCTCTCGCAAGGAATTCCATTTTTGCATAGCGGACAGGAGTTTTACCGAACGAAACAAGGAATAGACAACAGCTATAACGCTCCTGATTCGATTAATCAAATCGACTGGGTCCGAAAGAGCGAGCATGAAGATGATATTCGCTATATTCAAGGATTGATTCAACTGCGGAAATCCCATCGCGCATTTCGATTTTCTACTGACGCGGAAGTAAACCATCATCTTTTTTTTCTGGAACCGATGCCTTTATCTGTAATCGCTTATCATCTTCGCGGTGTGGAGCAATATGGGCCTTGGCGTGATATTATTGTCATTCACCATAACCAAGAGGAAAAGCAAGATGTGTTTCTCCCCGATGAAGATAAATGGCATGTGCTTTGCGGCGGGGTTCGCAGTGGAACGGCGCCGATGTTTTCCGTGCAGAAAAAAATAAGCGTCGATGGGATCGGAACGTGGGTGCTTGTGAAATAAATATAATTTTCCTGTTTTTTACAATTTGCATAAAATATTTGCAAGAAGTGACTATATTTCAGTATAATACAAGTAAAATGAACGGATAAGGACGTGGTTCAGCCGTCCTTTTTATTTGCAGAAATTGTATAAAATCTAGTAGGACAGCTATTGTCTGAAAATACGGAATCAGGTGATCGCTGTCTCTTATTTTTTAAGTCGAAGGTGAACATGCTTTGGAACAGTTACTAGGGAAGGAGTGGGACATCACTCCGGCTGGCGGCGCAACGGGAGATGCATATTTTGCGGAATATGAAGGGAGAAAGTTATTTTTAAAACGGAATTCTTCCCCATTTCTTGCGGTTTTGTCAGCGGAGGGAATCGTCCCGAAATTAGTTTGGACGAAACGATTGGAAAATGGGGATGTGTTTACCGCTCAACAGTGGCTGAACGGCAGAGAATTAAAGCCGCATGAGATGGGAAGTGAACAAGTGGCGAGCTTATTGCGCAAAATTCACCGTTCCAAAGACTTAGTGATCATGCTGAAGCGGCTCGGCAAAACTCCGTTGCGGCCAGAAATGATGTTGGAGACAATAAAAGAATACTTTGTTCGTCATACGTTTGCCAATCCATTCATCGATCAAGCGTTCCATTGGCTCGAACAGCACCTATCTTCCTTGCAATGTGATGAATATGTGGTGTGTCACTGCGATATTAACCATAACAATTGGCTGCTTGCCGAAGATGGCAAACTGTATTTAATTGATTGGGATGGCGCGATGATCGCCGATCCCGCCATTGATATAGGCATGCTCCTTTACTCCTATATTTCGGAAGAAAAATGGGAAGAATGGCTGGAGCTTTATGGATTGGAACTAACCGATAGCCTACGTCTGCGCATGAAATGGTATACGATCGCGCAAACGCTTTATTCGCTTATATGGCAAAAGAAAAAAAATGCGGAAAAGGAAATGCAACAGTCGCTGCATTTCCTACGTAAGCTGGTTGACCCAGTCCGATAATTGTTGCTGATGGGATAAAATGTGCGAGTTTAAATCAGCGCTGTATTTTCCGTTTTGCCCATATGTGTAAATATCAGGAAGGATGCTTTTGATTTGCGGATGCACTTGTTCATTTCCCAGCAATGATTTGACAAGCCTCTCAATTTGTTCGCATTCGGAAACGGTGCCGCAGCAGTCGGCTTGGTGTTCCGATAAAATGTCTTTTAATATGGTGATCTGATGCTGATGATCTAGTGGCAATTGGTACCACCATCCTTTAAAAAATATGCGATACATTTTATAATATGTACTGATACAACAGATTTTATGATTGTCACCTTTTGCAGTCGTGTGTGCGGCTGTGTTTTTTTATGTTTTCCGATTATTAACTTGCACAGGAATGCGCATTCGTGGTATTGTTGACAACGATGAACAAAAAATAGAGGTGTCAGTATGCGTTTACGTAACAAACCATGGGCCAAAGAAAAAATTGCTTCTTATCCACATTATGTGATTCCTCATCCGGAACAATATAAAGGGAGATGGAAAGAAGTATTTGGAAATGATCAACCCATCCATATTGAAATTGGTACTGGCAAAGGGAAATTTATCACTGAAATGGCCAAATTACATCCCCATATTAATTATATCGGCATTGAGTTATATCCGAGCGTGCTTGTCTCCGCACTCGATAAACTCATCGAAAATGAACTGCCCAATGTACGGTTATTAAATGTCAATGCGAAAGATTTGACGAATTTTTTTGCCGAAGGGGAAATCGAGCGCATTTATTTAAACTTTTCCGATCCATGGCCGAAGAAACGGCATGAAAAACGACGGCTAACTTATCGGGCTTTTTTGGAACTGTATGAAAGAATATTGGTGGATGAGGGAGAAATTCATTTAAAAACGGATAATCAAGGCTTTTTTGAATATTCGCTTGTAAGCTTTTCCCAATATGGCTTAGTGCTGACATATGTCAGTTTAGATTTGCATCATAGTGATTTTACTGGAAATGTGATGACCGAATACGAAGAAAAATTTGCGGCAAAAGGGAACCGTATTTACCGATGTGAAGCAAAATATCCGCCGAAGCATCGCTTGACGTAAAAGGCTTTCTAAGCCTTTTATTTTTTGTTTTCGAAATATTTGCAGAAGTGTTACACTAATAGGGAGGTGATGGGAAATGGAACAATTAAAAGTAGGAAAAATCACATTGACATGGCTAAACGGAGGGGTAACTCATTTAGATGGCGGTGCAATGTTCGGGGTCGTTCCAAAGCCTCTTTGGTCGAAAAAGTATCCATGCAACGAGAACAATCAAATTGAATTGCGCACCGATCCTATTCTTGTGCAGGTGGATGGAAAAAATATGCTGATTGAGTCCGGCATCGGCAATGGAAAATTGTCGGACAAGCAAAAGCGCAATTTTGGTGTTACCGAGGAATCGGCGCTGGAGCAGTCTCTTCACGAGCTCGGCTTAACAACCGATGATATTGATATCGTGATGGTGACGCACATGCATTTTGACCATGCATGCGGTTTAACTAAATGGGAAGGAGACCGGCTCGTTCCGACGTTTCCGCGCGCGCAAATTATAACGTCACAAGTGGAATGGGATGAAATGAGACATCCAAACATCCGCTCACGCAATACATATTGGAAAGAAAATTGGGAGCCGATTGTCGAGCAAGTCGTTCCGTTTGAAAAGGAAAAGGAAGTGGCAAATGGCATTAAAATGGTATATACAGGAGGACATAGCGACGGACACTCGATTATCGTGATGGAATCAGACGGGGAAATGGCGATTCATATGGCTGATTTGCTAGGGACACACGCCCATCAAAACGTACTATGGGTGATGGCATACGACGATTATCCGATGACGTCTATTTTTGCGAAACAAAAATGGATTCCATATGCCATAGAAAAGCAAGCATGGTTTACGTTTTATCACGATGCGTACTATCGCGCTCTAAAGTGGGATGAAAACGGAAACATCACCGCACACGTAAAGCGGAATCACCCGTAAACGCGAGTGCGGGCCGATGCTTTCGAAGCAGCATCCCCCGCTTATATCGTTCTGGTGTCAATAATCGTTCCCGTATAGGCATCGATCACAAATTCGTACTGGGCGTCGTCGCGGCAAACTCCACCTTTATAAACGGTGTAGTGGACATGATTTTTTTCATATGTTTCCGGTGTTGTTTGAATCCAGGAACCGTTGATTGGCTCTAATTGCCGAAACGCTGCTTTTGCTAAAGAAAGTGCTTTTTCCGAAGAAAGCATCTGTTGCTCCAGCTTTGTTTTGATGGCGTAGGCGGCGGCAAAACCAAGCGCGGCGCCGGTGATAAACTTTTTCCAACTCATGGCATGATACCTCCCCTATCGGCTTTTATACCGTTTAGTATATCTTATTTTGGCGGAGAATGTAAGGAAAGTGGAAAAACATTTCATGATTCGCTACAATAAATTACGAAGAAAAGGGGTTAGTGAAGATGAATGTGGAGACGCTTCAATTGTTTCAAACGCTGACAGAGCTGCCGGGAGCACCGGGCAATGAACACGCCGTCCGCCATTTTATGCGAAAAGAGCTGGAAAAATATGCGGATGAGGTGGTGCAGGACCGGCTTGGCAGCATTTTTGGCGTCAAGCGCGGGGATGAAAACGGCCCTACCGTCATGGTGGCAGGACATATGGATGAAGTCGGATTTATGGTCACGGCTATTACCGACAACGGCATGGTTCGCTTTCAACCGCTTGGCGGCTGGTGGAATCAAGTATTATTAGCGCAGCGCGTGCAAATTATTACCGACCACGGTCCGGTCGTCGGTGTCATCAGCTCGATCCCGCCTCATTTATTAAGCGAAGAACAGCGCAACAAGCCGATGGAAATCAAAAACATGCTCATTGACGTCGGCGCCGATGACCGCGAGGACGCGAAACAAATGGGCATTAAACCAGGACAGCAAATCGTGCCGATTTGTCCGTTCACCCCGATGGCCAATCCAAAAAAAATTTTGGCCAAAGCGTGGGACAACCGCTACGGATGCGGGCTTGCCATTGAATTGCTGAAAGAGCTGAAAAACGAGAAGCTGCCAAACGTATTATACTCCGGGGCTACGGTTCAGGAAGAAGTCGGTCTGCGCGGGGCGCAGACGGCGGCGACAATGATTCAGCCCGATATCTTTTTTGCCTTAGACGCAAGCCCGGCCAACGATATGACGGGGGATGAAAAGGGATTTGGCCATCTTGGCAAAGGGGCGCTTGTCCGCATTTATGACCGCTCGATGGTCACCCATCGCGGCATGCGTGAATTTGTACTAGATACGGCAGAGACGCACGGCATTCCGTATCAATTTTTCGTTTCACCTGGAGGTGGAACGGACGCCGGGCGCGTACATATCGCGAACAGCGGCGTGCCATCAGCTGTCATCGGCATTTGTGCCCGCTATATTCATACGCATGCGTCCATCATCCACGTCGATGATTACGCAGCGGCAAAAAAACTGCTTATTGAGCTTGTCAAGTGCTGCGACCGCGCAACGGTGGATGCGATTAAGAAAAATAGCTAAACAAATTGAGAAGTCTTGCGCCACAAGACTTCTCTTTTTCCGTACAAAGGAGTGAATACGTTGGAAATCATTGCAATCGGCACCACGAATCAAGCGAAAGTAGCAGCAGTTCGAAACGTTTTTGCTTCAGATCGTTATACGCTTATCCCAACGAATGTGCCATCGGGCGTTTCCGCCCAACCGCTTTCCGATGCGGAAACGCGTCAAGGCGCGATTAATCGCGCCAAACGTGCGCTAGAAAAAGAGCGGGCCGATATCGGCATCGGTTTGGAGGGCGGCGTGATGGAAGTGGGTGAAGAGTTATGGCTATGCAACTGGGGGGCGCTTGTTGATCGGAATGGCATCGTTATTACCGCCGGCGGAGCGCGCATTCCCCTTCCTGTGGAGGTAGCAGAAGGCATTCGCGACGGCAGGGAGCTTGGCGATGTGATGGCGGAATATACGGGCAATCGAAACATTCGCCACCATGAGGGGGCGATCGGCGTGTTTACGAACGGTTACGTCGACAGGGCAGGAATGTTTGGCCATATCGTCCAGCTTCTTGCAGGTCAATACGATTTTTTTGTCAAAACTGCTGATTCGCGATATGATAAAAGGGTATAGAAAGGAGTTTCACGGATGAAAACCATTGAAACAGCAGCACAATATGAAAAGGTAAAAAATACAGCAAAAGCGATTTTTGTATTTTCAGCAGATTGGTGTCCGGACTGCCGCTTTATTCAGCCGTTTCTGCCGGAAATCGAAAAATCTTTTTCCGATTATGAGTTTTATTATGTCGATCGTGACCAATTGCTCGAAGTATGCCAGCAAGAAAATGTGTTTGGCATTCCAAGCTTTATCGCCTATGACCATGGAAAAGAACTCGGCAGATTTGTCAGCAAAGACCGCAAAACGAAAGAGGAAGTCGAGCAATTCATCCGCGGCTTGTCATAGCTAGGGGGCGCGGCGATGGACAGCAAGCAAATGTATGAGGAAATTAAAAAGCGGCTTGCCCATCATCACGATTGGGCATTTCAATTGGACCGAAAGAACGACACGCTCCGTATAGAAGAGAAAAAAACGAAAAAAGGAGTAACCATCTCGCTTCCCGGCGTCATTGCGAAATGGCACGAACAAAAAGAGGAAGCGATTAACGAAATGGTATATTACGTGGAACAAACATTAAATACGATGCATGAGAAACATACGCTTTCCGGCAAAGAAAAAGAGATTTATCCGGTGATCCGTTCCACCTCGTTTCCGACGAAAACGAAAGAAGGCATTCCCCTTCTTTATGACGACCATACGGCGGAAACGCGCATTTATTATGCGCTCGATTTAGGCAATACATATCGCCTCATTGACGAGAAGATGGTGGAGCAGGAACAATGGAATAAGGAACGAATAAAGCAAATCGCCCGCTTTAACGTTCGTTCGCTCGATGCAAGCGTCAAAGAAGACAAGGTCGCCGGAAACACGTTTTATTTTGTGAATACAAATGACGGCTATGACGCAAGCCGGATTTTAAACGATGCCTTTTTGGCGAAAATGAGAAAGAAAATCACAGGAACGATGGCGCTCGCCGTGCCCCATCAGGATGTGCTCATTATTGCCGATTTGCAAAATGAAGTCGGATATGATGTGCTGGCGCAAATGACGATGAGCTTTTTTGCCAATGGACGAGTGCCGATTACTGCATTATCATTTCTATACGAGGACGGAAAATTAGAGCCGATTTTTATTTTAGGGAAAAATTATCGCAAAAAATAACAGAAAGAAGGTGGCTTACTGTGAACGTATTTTACAATCGAGAAGGCGTCGGTGATGTACTGCTTGTTTCTGTAAAACCGATTCAGCCGGAGCAGCGGGCGTTCGAGAAAAAAGGCGATGTTGTCCGCATCTTTGATGAACAAACAGGAGAAACGGCAGGCTATAATATTTTCCGGGCTTCCACCTATCATCCTTTTGCTGGCAACGGTTTGTTGGAGCTGAATGAAGAGCTCGTTTCGGTCATTAACGAGATATTGAAAAAAAATGGATGGAACGAAACGATCGAAGCTGATCTTTCGCCAAAGTTTGTCGTTGGTTATGTTAAAGAGAAAAAGAAACATCCAAATGCCGATAAGCTGAGCGTATGCCAAGTGGATGTCGGAACGGAAGTGTTGCAAATTGTATGCGGGGCGCCAAACGTGGCGGAAGGCCAAAAAGTCGTTGTCGCTAAAATCGGCGCCGTCATGCCGAGTGGGCTTGTCATTCAGGAAGCGGAATTGCGCGGAGTCCCGTCGTACGGAATGATTTGTTCGGCAAGGGAGTTGGAATTGCCAAACGCTCCGCAAGAAAAAGGAATTTTAGTATTATCTGATGAGTACGAAGTGGGGCAGCCGTTTACTTGGTAACGACGCAATAGTCACTAGAGGAGATTCTAGTGACTTTTTTTCCGAAAACGAATGGGAACAGAAAGAGTGATAGAACGATGAAATGGTTTAAACGGTTTATTCACTATTGGTTGGAATCAGACGACGAGGAACCATCTGCTTCGCCTGATCGGCAACACCGCCACCAACCAATGCCTCCGAAGTTGGATGCAAAAGTGGTATATCAGTATCCAAAAGGGAACTTTCGCTTTCCGCTTATTCCGGATGATCGACCAGCAGAACGGCATTTCCGGTCGTTTCGACAGGAATATGAGGAAAACAATCAAGCTATCTCGTCCCGCAGCTATGTACCGAAATACGATCAAAGCGGGCGGGTCGATGACAAAAAGCCATTTCGCCCTTCTGATGTGCCGTCGCCTATTTATGGATATAATAGAAAAGTAACAAAAAAGAGTGATGTGGTGATCGAGTGGGAGCTGCCATCCTATACCAAAGATGATAAGTTGTCCATCTCCGTATCAGAAGAGGAGGAAACAGGCGGACGTTTGGCGGCGCCGGAATGCTTACACACAAGCGAAAAGGAGATAAACAGCGACGCACCTCGAAAAGAGGAAGGAGACATCGATTTACCAAACAGCAGCGAAGAACAACACGAAACGACAGATGGGGAAAAAGAAGAGCTTTTCCTAGAAGCAGAACAGCCTAAAAAAGAAGAGGAAAATGATGGTGAACGCGCTCACGAAACAAAACAGCAACCTTCCCAGCCGCGTTCTCGCATTCCTTACAATGTCATCATGCTAAAGCAAGACCGGAAAAAGTGGGAAGAAAAAAGGCAATCCGTTAAAAACGGGTATCAGTTTCCGTCTCTGTCGTTATTAGAGAGCCCAAAACAGCGCCACGAAAGCGACGAACAATGGATTCGCGAGCAATGTGAGCGGTTGAACCGGACGTTTGCCAGTTTTCACATCGGCGCGAAAGTCGTCCATACGACACAAGGACCGACGGTGACGCGGTTTGAAGTGCAGCCGGATTTAGGAGTGAAAGTGAGCAAAATTACAAATTTAGCCGATGATATTAAATTGAATTTGGCGGCAAAAGATATTCGCATCGAAGCGCCGATTCCGGGCAAGCGCACGATCGGCATTGAAGTTCCAAACCTAAAAAGCCGCCCCGTACTGATTCGCGAAATTTTAGAAAGCGAGGCATTTCGCAATAGTCCATCGCCGCTGACGGTCGCGCTTGGGCTTGATATATCGGGGGCGCCGATAGTCACCGATTTAAAAAAGATGCCGCACGGATTGATTGCCGGAGCGACCGGTTCGGGAAAAAGCGTATGTATTAATACGATGCTTGTCAGTTTGTTGTACAAAGCCGCCCCACATGAAGTGAAATTGCTGTTGATTGATCCGAAGATGGTCGAGCTTGCGCCATACAATGACATCCCCCATCTTGTCAGCCCGGTTATTACCGATTCGAAAGCGGCGACAGGAGCGCTGAAATGGGCGGTGGAAGAAATGGAGCGGCGCTATGAACTGTTCGCTCATGCAGGTGTGAGGGATATCCAAAAATATAATGAGTTGGTGAAACAAAAAGGCAGCCTAGAGCACCATCTTCCATATATCGTGATTATCATCGACGAGTTGGCCGATTTGATGATGGTGGCTCCGGCCGATGTCGAAGAAGCGATTTGCCGCCTCGCGCAAAAGGCAAGGGCGTGCGGAATTCATTTAGTTGTCGCCACCCAGCGCCCGTCTGTTGATGTGATCACTGGTTTAATTAAAGCAAACATTCCGACGCGAATCGCTTTTTCTGTTTCTTCCCAAGTCGATTCGCGCACGATTATTGATGTAAACGGCGCCGAAAAATTGCTTGGACGCGGCGACATGCTGTTTTTGGAAAACGGCTCATCGAAAACGGTTCGGTTGCAAGGAAGTTTTGTATCAGGCGAAGAAATTGAACGGGTTGTTGCCCATGTGAAAGCGCAGATGGCGCCTTCTTATTTGTTTCAACAGGACGATTTTGTAAAAAAGACGGCGATCGGACAGGAAGAAGATGAACTTTTTTATGAGGCGTGCCACTTTGTCGTTCAGCAAGGCGGAGCTTCCACATCCAGTTTGCAGCGGCATTTCCGCATCGGCTATAACCGCGCCGCCCGTTTAATTGAAATGATGGAGCAGCAAGGAATTATTTCCGAGGCGCGCGGCAGCAAGCCGCGAGAGGTGTTAATTACGGAAGAGGAATTGGCGAATTGGCAAGAGAATAGTATGATATGATCATAAGTATATGGATCCTATTACGGATGAATAGAAGGAGAGCCCCCGCATCCGGTACGCGATAGTGTTTAATAAGGCTGGACCGTGTTATAATGATAAAATGTAGTGCTCTAATCGCAAAATGAGATAAATGGCAAAACTAGATGAATATCATATACTGTCTTACAGATAGACGATTGTTGGAGGGCTTAGCGATGACAGTTTATCATTTTGTTGGCATTAAAGGAACGGGAATGAGCGCATTGGCGCAAATTCTTCACGATATGAACTATACGGTACAAGGTTCGGACGTCGAGAAGCGCTTTTTTACGCAAAAGGCTTTAGAGGAGCGGGGAATTCCGATTTTTCTTTTTAGCAAGGAAAATATTCAGCCAGGATATACGGTGATTGCAGGGAACGCGTTTCCCGATACACACGAGGAAATACAGGCTGCGTATGAATTAGGAGTGCCTGTCATCCGGTATCATCGTTTTTTAGGGGAATTTATTCAAAAGTTTACCAGCATTGCAGTTACTGGTTCGCACGGAAAAACAACGACGAGTGGTTTACTCGCCCATGTGATGCAAGGGGCGCATCCAACATCGTATTTAATTGGCGATGGAACAGGAAAAGGAATTGCAGGAAGCAAATATTTTGTTTTTGAGGCATGTGAATATCGCCGCCATTTCTTATCCTATTTTCCAGATTATGCAATTATGACAAACATTGATTTTGATCACCCCGACTATTTTGCCAATATTGATGATGTGTTTTCTGCATTTCAAGAAATGGCACTGCAAGTGAAAAAAGGGATCATCGCTTGCGGGGATGATGAATACTTACAAAAGATTCAAGCAAAAGTTCCGGTTTTGTTTTACGGATTTGGCGATGATAATGATTTCCAAGCGCGCAATGTTGTTAAAACAACGGAAGGCACGTCATTTGATGTGTTTGTCCGTCATACGTTTTATGCGTCGTTTGACATCCCTCGTTTTGGCGACCATAACGTCTTAAATGCGCTTGCCGTCATTGCCCTTTGCCATTATGAAGGAATTGACGTCAGCATCATTCAAGAGCGGTTGAAAACATTCCAAGGAGTAAAGCGCCGTTTTAGTGAAAAGGTGCTTGGCAGTCAAATTTTAATTGATGATTATGCCCATCACCCGCGGGAAATTATTGCGACGATTGAGGCGGCAAGACAAAAATATCCAGGCCGCGAAATCGTGGCGATTTTCCAGCCGCATACGTATTCGCGAACACAGACGTTTTTGCGGGAGTTTGCCGAAAGTTTGCAACAGGCCGATCAAGTGTATTTATGTGACATATTTGGCTCGGCGCGCGAGCATCACGGCAAACTGTCGATTCACGATTTGCAGGCGCAAATTCCAAACTCCCGCCTCATTCAGGAGGATAATACATCGGTATTAAAGCAACATGCCAACGCGGTGCTCATTTTTATGGGTGCGGGCGATATTCAAAAGTTCCAAGAAGCGTATGAACGTCTTGTTCATTCGTAATATGATAAGGGTGACTGGAAAAGAACAAACGAGCTTGGCATCCCATTAGCCGGCTCGTTTTTTGTCCGCCTTGATGTCGAATTTGAAGGAATTTACCTTATGGACGTCGAAAGTTTGAAAAGGAGAGATACAGCGAAACTAGCAAGGAGGAAGTTGGGTGAAAATTATTTTATACGCCAGCATCGCGCTCATTGCCGTTTCTTTTTTCATATTAGTCATTTATATTGCCAAAACATTGACGGTATTGCAGGAAACAATCCGCCGCTTGACGGCAACCATCGACCATTTAGACAAGGAAGTGCAGGGCATTACCACGGAAACAACGCAGCTTTTGAAGAAAACGAACGCGCTTGCTGACGAGGTACAGAAAAAAGTGGAAGGCTTGAATTCACTCGTCCATGCTGTCAGCGATGTCGGTGCCACCGTCCAGTCGTTCAACCGTTCCTTGCGACAAATTTCGTCCACGGTAACGGCGAAAGTAGAAAACCACCGGGAAAAAGTAACAAAAGTCATGCAATGGGGAAATGCTTTTATCGAAATATGGGAAAAATGGAGAGAAAGGAAACAAAAAAAGACAAAGGAGGTTGTACTGGATGGCAAAAAATAATGGAGGATTTTTGTTAGGAGCGATTGTCGGCGGAATTGTCGGTGCGGCAGCAGCCGTGTTTTTGACAAGTGAAAAGGGGAAGCAGTGGCTTGCGGAAATGAATGAAGCAGGAAAATTGGATCCGGTGAAAACGACCGCGACGGAATGGCTGGAAGTAGCGAAAGAAAAAACAAAAGAGGTAACAAAATTTATTCCGCTTGGAAAAACGGACGAACAGCCGCTCTCGACAGCGGCAGAAACGACGACGGAAGCACCGTCAATTCCAATCCCGCCATCGGCAGGTGAAAAGGATAAAGAAAATATCGAAAAGCTGTTAAAAGAGGCAGAGGAAGCTTTTCATGATGCCGAACAAAAAATTCAAAAACAAAACGAAGCGGAGTGATTTTCATGGGAATGGAGAAACTGGAGACGGCGGAGCAATTTGATAAAGTTGCCAAAGCAAAGAAACGATTTTTATTGATCAAACATAGCCTCACATGCCCAATCAGCAAAGCGGCGTTTCGGGAATATGAGAAGTTTGTTTCCGATCATCCGGAAGTGGATACATATTATTTGTACGTGCAAGAAGCACGTCCACTTTCGAACTATATTGCCGAAACGTTTGGCGTCAAACACGAATCGCCGCAAGCGCTTTTGTTTGAAAACGGAACTGCCGTATGGCACACATCCCACTGGAATATTACGTATGATTCGTTAAAAAAAGAAGTGATCAAGGCATAAAATGGCGCCTTCAATCGAAGGCGCCATAGTTTTTTTTCTTGCGGCGGCTAATTCGTTTTCCATAAAATACTTTATTACTTAAAAGCGTTTAATGAATAAAGCATTTTTTTGGTGACAATCGCTCCTCTATCCATTATAATAATGACTAATTACAAAAACTGTATTAAACTTTGGCGAAAGGATGAGGAAGCATGAGCAATGAGAGATTAGATGAGCTGCGGGCGAAGGTCGATGAGATTAACTTGCAAATTTTAAAATTGATCAACGAGCGGGGGAGACTTGTTCAGGAAATCGGGAAAATTAAAGAAGCGCAAGGGACGTATCGTTATGACCCGGTGCGTGAGCGGAAAATGCTGGATTTAATTTCCGAGCACAATGATGGGCCGTTTGAAACGTCAACGTTGCAACATATTTTTAAAGAAATTTTTAAAGCCGGCCTAGAACTGCAAGAAGATGATCACCGCAAAGCATTGCTTGTATCGCGGAAAAAACATCCGGAAAACACGATTGTTGAAGTAAAAGGAGAA
This sequence comes from Saccharococcus thermophilus, assembly GCF_011761475.1. NCBI lineage: Bacteria > Bacillati > Bacillota > Bacilli > Caryophanales > Anoxybacillaceae > Saccharococcus > Saccharococcus thermophilus. The sequence goes on along the minus strand of NZ_JAASRS010000001.1, from coordinate 2,240,578 downwards.
AGAATCGGTGACGGCAAGCAATATTTCGTCATGGGACCATGTGCGGTAGAAAGCTATGAACAAGTTGCGGCGGTTGCAGAAGCGGTGAAAAAGCAAGGATTAAAACTGCTCCGCGGCGGCGCATACAAACCACGGACATCGCCATATGACTTCCAAGGACTCGGTGTGGAAGGATTAAAAATCTTGAAGCGAATTGCCGATGAGTTTGACTTGGCGGTGATCAGTGAAATCGTGACCCCTGCCGATATTGAAATCGCTCTGGACTATATTGACGTCATTCAAATCGGCGCGCGCAACATGCAAAACTTTGAACTGCTAAAAGCGGCCGGTCAAGTGAATAAGCCGATTTTATTAAAACGCGGGCTGGCGGCGACAATCGAAGAGTTTATTAATGCGGCGGAATACATTATGTCGCGAGGAAACAGCCAAATCATCCTATGTGAGCGCGGCATTCGCACGTATGAACGGGCGACAAGAAATACGTTAGACATTTCGGCGGTGCCGATCTTAAAGAAAGAAACACACTTGCCGGTATTTGTCGATGTCACGCATTCGACAGGACGCCGTGACTTGTTGATCCCTTGTGCAAAAGCCGCGTTGGCGATCGGTGCCGATGGAATAATGGCCGAAGTGCATCCAGATCCGGCAGTGGCGCTTTCCGATTCGGCGCAGCAAATGGATATTGCCCAATTTAACGAATTTATGGAAGAAGTAAGAGCGTTTCAGCAGCAATTAGTAAAGGCGTAAGACGAATAGCCCCTTTTGGCGACTTGCCTGAAGGGGCCATTTTTTGTTTTCGGGGAAAATATGTGCTACATATGAAAATAGGACGCAGGAGAAAGGGTAACATATACATAGTGCTATTCATGAATTGTTTGTGAACACAGCAGCAAAATAGTTGCCAATTCGTTGCGATTTAGCGATAATGTATCGTATGATATTTTTACATACGGTGAAGAAATAACAATCGATGTGGATGTTGATTCATAAAAAGAGGAGTGAAGCCAATGAACGTAACCATTTACGATGTGGCACGGGAAGCAAACGTATCGATGGCGACGGTCTCCCGTGTCGTAAACGGAAACCCAAACGTAAAGCCATCGACAAGAAAAAAGGTATTGGAAGCGATTGAACGTCTAGGATATCGTCCGAATGCGGTGGCGCGCGGACTGGCCAGCAAAAAAACGACGACTGTCGGGGTGATTATTCCTGATATTTCTAGCATCTTTTTCGCTGAGCTGGCACGCGGAATCGAAGATATTGCCACCATGTATAAATACAATATTATTTTAAGCAACTCAGACCAAAATAAGGAAAAAGAGTTGCATTTGCTCAATACGATGCTGGCTAAACAAGTCGACGGCATTTTATTTATGGGCGGAACGATTACGGAAGAGCACGTCAATGAGTTTCAAAAATCGCCAGTACCGATCGTGCTTGCGGCTACGATTGAATCGAACAACACGATTCCATCCGTGAACATCAATTATGAACAAGCTGCCTTTGAAGCGGTTACTTATCTTGTAGAAAAAGGCAACAAGCGGGTCGCCTACGTGACAGGACCAACGGACGATCCGATTAACCAAAAGAAACTAGCAGGATATCGCCGCGCTTTAGAAACGCATGGAATAGCTTATGATGAAGAGCTTGTAATTGAAGGCGACAACTCCTATGATTCCGGCATTGAAGCGTATGAAAAAATTGCCGAATTGGCGGAGCAGCCAACGGCCGTTTTCGCCGGAACCGATGAGATGGCGCTCGGCATTATCCATAGCGCGCAGGATCACGGCGTGCGCGTTCCGGATCAGTTGGAAGTGGTCGGTTTTGATAATACTCGGCTGGCGACGATGGTACGTCCGCGTTTAACGACGGTAGTGCAGCCAATGTATGATATCGGTGCGGTGGCGATGCGGTTATTGACCAAATATATGAATAAAGAACAGGTAGAAAACCATATTGTCGTCTTGCCGCATCGCATCGAATATCGGGAATCGACGAAATAACGATAAAGCAAGCCTATGAGTGTTCATAGGCTTGCTTTATTTTAGGTGTTGCCGCTGATTGCGAATCGGATATAACGCTTTTTCCACCGTTTGTGCATTTTTTTTCGGTAATTTCCATCTTGCGTGGAATCGGCGGGTATAGGGATTCCGGGTCATCCCATGTTTGCGGCAATGGAACGGGTGAAAACGCTTGCCATTTGTCGAGCCATGATTTTGGCAAACTGCCGGAAATATTTGATTGTTCGGTCATTTCCAGCCAAATAAGAGCCCATGCCCGCGGAACGACGCGCCAAATATCATAACCGCCACCGCCAACGGCGATCCAGCGCCCATCACAATATTCGTGGGCGATTTGATGAGCGAGCTTTGGAATAATACGGTACGTTTTCATCGTTACGGATAAATGAGTAAGCGGATCGTAATAATGGGCGTCCACGCCATTTTGCGTTAAAATCACATCGGGACGGAAAAAGTCGGCAATTTCCCGCAACGCCTGCGTGTAGGCATCGATCCACGATTCATCTTCGGTGAAGGCATCGACAGGAATGTTAAACGAATATCCGTATCCCGCCCCGTGTCCGCGTTCATTCACATTTCCTGTCCCCGGAAATAAGTAGCGGCCTGTTTCATGAATCGAAAACGTGCATACGTTTGGGTCGTCGTAAAAGGCCCATTGCACGCCGTCTCCATGATGGGCGTCGGTATCGACATACAGCACGCGAAGCCCATATTTTTCTTGAATGTATTTAATGGCGACTGCGCTGTCATTGTAAACGCAAAAGCCGGACGCTTTTCCGCGAAAACCATGATGAAGGCCGCCGCCGAGGTTTAGCGCATGCGTTGCTTTTCCCGACAGCACATAGTCAACCGCCGTTAAAGTGCTTCCGACTAAGAGGGCGCTTGCTTCATGCATGTTCGGAAAAATAGGTGTGTCTTCTGTTCCCAGCCCGTAATTTAGGGCGGTTTGTTCAGGCAGCTCTCCTCTTCCCGCCGCCTTGACCGCTTCAATATAGGAGCGGTCATGGATTAAGGCAAGCTCTTCCTCCGTTGCGATTCTAGGCGCCACAATTTGTTCATCGTCTAAAGCGTTCATCGCGCGCAACAAATCATACGTAAGTTTGACCCGCAGCTGGTTAAACGGGTGCTCGTCATGAAATTTATATTGGAGAAAATCACTGCTGTAAACAAATACGCAGTCTTTTTTCATGACGAAACCCCCGGCAAATTCGGCCATAACACGGTATAGCCGGCATTTTTTAAATCGTTGATGATTCCGATCGGATTCATCGTTTGCACGCGAAACACAAGGATTTGGTAATTTTCATCTTGATCTGGATATAAAAGAACGCTGGCGATATTCGTATTTCGTTTCGCGATAATCGCTGCCGCTTTGCTTAACATCCCGCTTTCATTCGGAACTTTAATTTCAATTTGCGAGCCAGGTTGATGGGCGCCTGTAAGTTGAATGAGCGTGTATAATAAATCGGTTTCGGTAACGATGCCGACCAGTTTGCGGTCTTTGACGATCGGCAGGCAGCTGATTTTATGCTCGTAAAACAGCGACGCTACTTCCTCGACAAAATCGAGCGGATGTCCGACGATAACGTCGGTTTTCATAATTGTGCTGATCGGTTTTTGCAAATCTTCGAGGTGTTCATGGATATGAAAAATAGAAGGGCTTACATCGCGGATGTCGCGATCGGTCACAATGCCGACAACATGGTTTTCGCCATCCACAATTGGAATGTGGCGAATGCGGAATTGTCGCACTAGCTGAATCGCTTCTGTGATCGTATTGGTCGGTTGAAGCGTGATAACAGGCGTTTTCATAATTTGCTCGACAATCATTTCCTCTTCTCCCCTTTGTTGTCAAAAACAATATTAATACATATAACGGTTCATAAAGCGAAGGCGGTCAAATTTTTGAATCGACTCTTGATCGACCCGTTTGCCGATGCGGGCCATTAAGCAGTTGGCCGGATGGGAACAAATTTCTGGGTCATCGGTAGCGTACCAGACAAGCCCGCCGGCGTTCATCATTTTCTCCATCACTTTCCGGTATTCCCACACGTTTAATCCGGTTCCCTTTAAGTCCCAATGCCAATAATATTCGGTGGTAATGATGATATAATCTTCCATCGCATCATCCATCATTGATACAATGAGCAGGTTTTTCCCTACTCCATAGCCGCGAAACTCCGGAATGACTTCAATGGCGCCCAGCTCGATTAAGTTTTCCATGTTTCCTTCTGACCATCGTTCAAGCGGGTCAGGATACAGAAAAGTCACATAGCCGACGATCGTGTGATGATGACGGGCGATAATGATTCTTCCTTCAGGAAGTTTGGCGATTTCGATCAATGCTTGATGCTGCTGCGGCGGTTGGCGGAAGGATGTCAAGTCATGGTGAAATTCATAGCTTGCTAGTTTTTCCGCCGATATGGGACCTTCAATAATCAGCGTCCCTTTCGGCGTTTTTAATTCTTTGGCATTATATGTTTTTTTATGTTCCATTCGGTCACCACCTGGCTTTTATCTTTCTTCTTCCATTATACATAAAACAGTAGTTGATAGCCGGATTTCAAAAAAATTTCAAGAAAAATGACATAAAAATATTTAAAAAATTGAGAATTCATTTATCCGATGATGTATAAAATTTTGTGTAAAGCATTTTACTAGATCAAAATAAAAAAGGTAGGGTATTCTCTGATTGAACCCAAACATTCCAGAGAAAGGAGAACCCTACCTATGTCTAAAAGTATACCGAATGTCGACTGGGCAAATCAACTGGAAAGTGTCATTCGTCAGTTTGTAAAGGAAAAATTAGAACTGATCATGCGGGAAGAAATCAAGAATTTCCTCGAAATAGAACAGGCCGGAACATCAAATATGAGAAACGGCTACTATCAACGAAATCTAGATACGCAATATGGCCGGATTGAAGGTCTTTTGGTCCCTAGAGACCGAAACGGAGAATTTCAAACACAGTTGTTTGCCCCTTACCAACGGCACACCGGCTGGCTGGAGGAAGCAATCATTAGGATGTACCAAAGTGGCATGAGTACACGGGAAATTGGCAAGTTTATCGAACGAATTCTAGGAAGCACCTATTCTCCTGCGACGATCAGCCGTATTACCGATGTCGTGAAGGAAGACATCGAGAAATGGCACACTCGTCCACTGCACAAGCGTTATTCCGTCTTATATTTGGATGGTTTATACGTAAAACTTCGTCGCGAAACCGTGGAGAAAGAAGTCATTTATGTGGTGTTAGGGGTGAACGAAGAAGGATATCGCGAAATTCTTGATTTCTTTGTGGGAGGACAAGAAAGCGCCTATGTATGGCAGGAAATTCTTCAACACCTCTACCAAAGAGGCGCCAAGGAAGTGCTTCTGGGCATATTCGATGGACTACCAGGGTTGGAGGAAGCCTTTAAGGCGGTTTATCCGAAAGCCGATGTGCAGCGTTGTGTCGTTCACAAAGTCCGTAACACGCTCCATCGTGTTCGGAAAAAAGACCAATTTGAAGTGGCCGAGGATCTCAGGCTGATTTATCGCGCGCCGAATAAGGAGATGGCGTTACAGATGTTTCAACAGTTTGAGTCGAAATGGTCAAGCAAGTATCCGAGAGAAGTTCAATCTTGGGCCAATGAGTTGGATGTCCTCCTTACATTTATGGATTATCCAAGCAGTATTCGAAGTGTGATTTACACGACGAATGCCATTGAACGAACGATCAAGGAGATTCGGAAACGTCTAAAGCCGATGAACAGTTTGAATAGTTTAGAAGCCGCTGAAAAAATCGTATATTTGACCATTCAAGATTTTAATGAGAAATGGGCAGGGCGAAAGTTGCGAGGATTTGCCGAAGCACAGGAAGCCCTCGAGCGAATGTTTGAAGAACGTTATCATTAACCAAATACTGTAAATAAACAAAATAGGGGGATTCTCCCTTTCCACACAGGAGACTGAATATTCAGTCTCCTGTGTGGAGGAAACTAGTTCCCTATTCATTCCAAATCCATTTCAGAGAAACCCTACCCCCATTATATTACACAAAATTCTTGACGGTACCATTTATCCTGTACTATAATAGAATTGTAACCACTTACATAATAAGGGGGATTCGGGAGAATGAAAACTGAAGTACTACCAGTCGTACAAGGGGACTATAATTTAAAAAGTTATGAAGACACATATAAACATTTTGATTGGGAAGAAGTAGAGAAAGAGTTTTCCTGGTTTGAAACCGGCAGGGTCAATATGGCGTATGAAGCGATTGACCGTCATGCGGAATCGTTCCGGAAGAATAAAGTAGCCCTTTATTACCGCGATGCATCACGAAATGAAAAATATACTTTTAAAGAAATGAAGGAAATGTCCAATAAAGTAGCCAATGTGCTGAAGCAAGTAGCGGAAATTGAAAAAGGAGACCGTGTATTTGTATTTATGCCGCGTTCTCCGGAATTGTATTTTGCTGTATTAGGAATTATTAAAACAGGGGCGATTGCCGGCCCGCTGTTTGAAGCGTTTATGGAAGGAGCAGTTCGCGATCGCCTCGAAGACAGCGGGGCGAAGGCGATCGTCACAACGCCAGAACTGCTGCCGCGCGTTCCAGTTAACGATCTCCCGGAATTAAAATATGTGTTCCTTGTCGGAGACAATATTGTGGAAGAAGGACCATATATCGACTTAAAGAAACGGATGAATGAGGCGAGCAAGCACTTTGATATCGAATGGGTCGACCGTCAAGATGGATTGATTTTGCATTATACTTCCGGATCTACCGGAAAGCCAAAAGGGGTTTTGCACGTTCATAATGCGATGATTCAGCACTATCAAACGGCAAAATGGGTGCTGGATTTAAAAGAAGACGATATTTATTGGTGCACGGCTGACCCAGGCTGGGTGACAGGCACTTCCTACGGTATTTTCGGTCCATGGTTATGCGGAGCATCGAACGTGGTTGTCGGCGGCCGTTTCAGCCCGGATGCCTGGTATCAGACGATCCAAGACTTCGGGGTGACGGTATGGTACAGCGCACCGACGGCGTTCCGCATGTTGATGGGAGCCGGGGATGAAATTGTGAAAAAATATGATTTAAGCTCTCTCCGCCACATCCTTAGTGTTGGCGAGCCGTTAAACCCAGAGGTAATTCGCTGGGGAATGAAAGTATTTGGGCGACGCATTCATGATACGTGGTGGATGACAGAAACTGGAGCGCATCTTATTTGCAACTATCCATGCATGGAAATCAAGCCAGGTTCGATGGGCAAACCGATTCCTGGCGTCAAAGCCGCCATTATTGATGATCAAGGAAATGAACTGCCGCCATATCGGATGGGGAATTTGGCGATCAAAAAAGGCTGGCCGTCGATGATGAAAACGATTTGGAACAACCCGCAAAAATATGAATCGTATTTCATCGGCGATTGGTATGTTTCCGGTGACTCCGCCTATATGGATGAAGACGGCTACTTCTGGTTCCAAGGACGTGTCGATGACGTCATTAACACGTCGGGGGAACGCGTCGGTCCGTTTGAAGTCGAAAGCAAGCTAGTCGAACACCCAGCGGTAGCAGAAGCGGGCGTCATCGGCAAGCCGGACCCAGTGCGCGGGGAAATTATTAAAGCATTTATTTCGCTTCGGGAAGGATATGAACCATCAGAGGAATTGAAAGAAGATATTCGCCAGTTTGTCAAAAAAGGGTTGGCGGCACATGCGGCGCCGCGGGAAATCGAATTCCGTGACAAGCTGCCAAAAACGCGAAGCGGGAAAATTATGCGCCGCGTCCTAAAAGCGTGGGAGCTTAACTTGCCGACAGGCGATTTATCGACCATGGAAGACTAAGAAAAAAGCTGATCGTTTTCGATTAGCTTTTTTTTCGCTATTTTAATGTTTTTGTCCTTCCGGCGTTTTTGTTTCTTTGGCTTGGTCCGCCGCACTAGGCAATGGCATGGAAACCGTATTGGATGGCGTTGACTCTTTGCCGCCAATATCCACGGCTGTGACGTAATAGGTTGCTCCAGGCTGCAGATTTGCAAAGGATAACGTCTTTCCAGCTTTGACGATCGCAACAACTCGAGGCGGCGAACCGTCTTGTCCGGCGCGATATACGCGATAGCCAATGACATCGTTTTCTGAATGCGGCTGCCAAGTAATGATTCCATTTGTTAGATGGATGGATGGCGGTGCCGGGATTTTTCCGTTTTCTTTCAACTCATTAACAAACAGCTCTCCATTCCATCCACTAGCGCTTGAACCATTAATTCCCCATTTTTTTAATATTTCTCTATTTAATATAACTCCACTGGAAACAAATTCGCTTGGTGTTGTATCGAGCGCAGCGTACCGCTTGCCATTTACTTCGACGAAGCGTCCTTCGATCAAATACGGTTCTTTCCCTTGCTTTGGCGTAAACTTAGTGTTGTATAAGTCATAGCTGACTAATCCAGCTTTTTGGCATATATTGGACGGAGCAAGCCCTGAAACGGTGCAATAGGTGCGCCGGACGATGCCACCCGGCATATTGAAGCGCGTGTTTGGCGCGACAAGCTGCGGCTTTACATCATAAGCGGCATTGATTAATTGCGCCCATAATAGCTGAGTTCGTTTGCCATAAGACAGCCCTTTGTACATAGATTGCAACGGTGCAGGCGTATCGTATCCCATCCAGACGCCAAATGTCACGTTCGGGTTTGTTGCCACAAACCATGAGTCTTGGTTCTTCTGGCTCGTCCCTGTTTTTCCGGCCCAATCTGCCTGGAATTTTAGATAAAATGGCAGAGAGGATGCTGTACCGTGGCGAATGACATCTCTCATCATATCAATCATTAAATAGGACGTCTGTGGGGAAAAGACAGGAACAGGATTGCTTTTATGTTCGTAAATAACTTTTCCATCTTTTGATACGATTTTTTCGATTAAATAGGCGTCGATAAACGTTCCGTAATTAGCAAATGTGGCGTAAGCGTTGACGTTTTCTTCTACTGTCACTCCTTTATCCGTTCCACCGATCGCCAAGGCGATGTGGTTTTCTTCTGTATTTGCCACGCTGGTAATGCCCATTTTATGCAAATATTCTACTGGATGTTGGTTCATGATTTTCATATAGGTTTGGATCGCAGGAATATTATAGGAATACTGCAAGGCACGCCGGGCTGTGACGAGACCGTGCGTTTTCCGATCTGCGTTTTCGGGCGTATAATACCCCTTTGCTGTTTTTATACGCAGCGGCGTATCCGGAATAATAGAACCAGGCTGAATGACACCCATTTCCATCGCTGGCGCGTATACGAGCAGCGGCTTCATTGTCGAACCGTTCGACCGATATGCTTGCGTCGCGTGATTGAGTTGCTGCCGCTTGTAATCTCTGCCGCCGACAAAGCTGATGATTTTCCCTGTTTTATTTTCAATCAACATCGCACCGACTTCGACAGGCTCGCGTTTGGCAATTGTTTTGCCTGTCTGTTTATCTTTTACGTATTGAATGATGTCATCACCGTAATAGCGGTAATCAGCCACTACTTTTTGCATGCGGTCGTAAATCGTTTTGTCGATCGTTGTGTAAATATTGTATCCGTTTTGGCGCAGCTGTTTTTCCGCTTTTGCTACATACCGTTCGTGAAGGGATGCATTTTGCAACAGTTGCTCTTTTGTATAACCGTCTTTTTGGGCCAATACCTCGGCCAATACTTCTTTAGCGCGTTTTTCGATTTCCATCGTCAGCCACGGATATTTTTCAAATGGCGACGGCTTTGGCGGTGCAAAATGTTTGGTGACATCGTATTGCAACGCTTCTTCATATTGTTTTTCGGAAATATATCCCGCCTGCTTCATTCGTTTCAACACCGTCTTCATCCGGTTCAACGCCGGAGATAAGTCTTTTTTCACTTTGCCATCGCTTGTAAACGGTGTATACACAAACGGGCTTTGCGGGAGGCCGGCTAAAAATGCCGCTTGGGCTAGATTTAAATCTTTGGCGTTTACGCCAAATACCCCTTGAGCAGCCGCCTGGATGCCGGCAATATTGCGCCCTGATGCGTTTCGTCCGAATGGAACGACGTTTAAATAGGCTTCTAGAATTTCATCTTTGCTAAAAAACTTTTCAAGGCGAAGGGCGAGCAATATTTCTTTTGCCTTTCGTTCAAATGACACTTCATTTGTCAATATTTGATTTTTGACAAGCTGCTGCGTCAGCGTGCTTCCGCCTGTTTTTACTGGCGAGTTTGTCGCTTCCTGAAACAGCGCGCGAATGATCGCTTTTGGAACAACCCCGTGATGTTCATAAAAGTATTCGTCTTCCGTCGCTGTAATCGCTTTAATCACGTACGGAGAAATATCTTGTAATTTGACTTCTTCTCTTTCTAGATCAGAGCGGAAATTGCCGAGATAAACATTATTGGCGAAGTAAATATGCGTCGTTTCTTCATAGTCGTAAATATCCTTTTTCATTTCCTCATAGGAAGGGATGGGCATGTCTTTTACTAAAGAAGCGAAATACCCAGTGCCAAGACCGACGGCAAAGCAAATGAGGCAAAGAATAAGAATGAGAAAAATAAGGAAAAGATTCCAAACTACTTCATATATAATAAAAAAATAGCGCCATGCCTTCTCCAGGGAAAGCGTTTGCTTTTTATGCTCCATGAGCATCCCCCTATACAACCGATCAATATAAATCAGTATATCATATTTTTGTTAAATATTGCGGCATTTTGTCATTTTTTCCCCCTTTTGTATACCGAGAAAAACTTAATTTGACAAACAAGGCAAAGTTGTGGTAAAAAAGGGTATAGCAAAATGGCATAGGAGAAAGCGATGACAGGAACAAGTAGTGTTTATCTCCCTGTTTCAGAGAGCTAGTGGCCGGTGCGAACTAGCACATAGATAAACGCGAATTACCTCCTCGAGCAGCTTTTGCGAACGGCAGCAGCCAAGTAGCAAAAGACGGCGTGCGCCGTTATCCAAATGAGGTGAGAAAGCGTAAAGCTTTCTAAGTAGGGTGGTACCGCGATTGTCACTCGTCCCTTCGCTTTGGGGCGAGTTTTTTATTTTATAAAAAAGAGGTGGGATCAAAGTGGATTTACTGCATGAGCTTGAGTGGCGCGGACTCATTAACCAAGTTACCGATATGGAAGGGCTGCGCCAGCTGTTAAATGAGGAAAAGGTAACATTATATTGTGGATTTGATCCAACTGCTGACAGTTTGCATATCGGGAGTTTATTACCGATTTTGACGCTGCGCCGCTTTCAGCTGGCGGGGCATCGGCCAATTGCGCTTGTTGGCGGTGCAACGGGGCTAATTGGAGACCCAAGCGGAAAAAAAAGCGAACGCACTTTAAACCCAAAAGAAACGGTGCAACAGTGGAGCAATCGGATTAAAGAACAATTGTCAAGATTTTTAGATTTTGACGCGAAAGACAATCCTGCCAAAATCGCCAACAACTATGACTGGATTGGCTCGCTTGACGTTATTACTTTTTTGCGCGATGTTGGAAAGAACTTTGGGCTAAACTACATGCTGGCGAAAGAGTCGGTACAATCGCGCATCGAAACAGGCATTTCGTTTACCGAATTTAGCTATATGATTTTACAAGCTTTTGATTTTCTCCAATTATACCAAACAGAAAATTGCCGTTTGCAAATTGGCGGCAGCGACCAATGGGGAAATATTACGGCGGGATTGGAATTGATTCGCAAAACAGAAGGAGAGGCAAAAGCGTTCGGATTGACGATTCCGCTCGTGACGAAAGCAGATGGAACGAAATTCGGAAAAACGGAGAGCGGAACAATTTGGCTCGATAAAGAAAAAACATCCCCATATGAGTTTTATCAATTTTGGATTAACACCGATGACCGAGATGTTATTAAATACTTAAAATACTTTACGTTCTTATCCAAAGACGAAATCGAGGAACTTGAGCGGAAACTGCAGGAGGCTCCGGAGCAGCGGGCGGCGCAAAAAGCGCTGGCGGAAGAAATGACCAAACTGGTCCATGGCGAAGACGCGCTCAAACAAGCAATTCGTATTTCCGAGGCGCTCTTTAGTGGCTCTGTGTCTGAATTGACCGCGGAGGAAATTGAACAAGGGTTTAAAGATGTGCCTTCATTTGAATATGAAGGGGAAGAAGTTCCGTTAGTAGAGCTGCTTGTCATGGCGAAAATTGTGCCATCAAAACGGCAAGCGCGGGAAGACATTTCCAATGGTGCAATTTATGTCAATGGCGACCGCGTGCAAGACATCAATGCCGTCATCACCAAAGAAAACCGCATCGAAGGGCGCTTTACGATCATTCGCCGCGGAAAGAAAAAGTATTATTTAATCCGCTACAATTAATCCTGGCATTGCCAGGATTTTTTTCATAAAAATATCCCTTCAGAGATTTCTCTGAAGGGATATCGTTCATTAACGAGAGTAGAACTCAACGATCAATGCTTCGTTAATTTCCGCCGGTAATTCGGAGCGCTCAGGTAAACGAGTATACGTGCCTTCCATTTTGTCCGCATCTAATGTTAAATAATCAGGAACAAAGTTGTTTACTTCTAACGCTTCTTTAATGACTTGAAGGTTGCGTGATTTTTCGCGAACCGCAATCGTTTGGCCAGGTTTAACGCGATAGGACGGGATGTCCACACGATTTCCATCGACTAAAATGTGGCCGTGCGTGACAAGCTGGCGAGCTTGACGACGAGTGCGCGCAAAGCCTAAACGGTAAACGAGGTTATCTAAGCGGGACTCTAACAAAATCATAAAGTTTTCCCCGTGTTTACCAGGCATTTTGCCAGCTTCTTCAAACGTTTTACGGAATTGGCGTTCGTTTACGCCATACATATGACGAAGTTTTTGTTTTTCTTGCAATTGAAGGCCATATTCGGAAAGTTTTCTGCGTTGACCTGGGCCATGTTGACCTGGTGGATAAGGACGTTTTTGCAACTCTTTACCTGTGCCGCTTAACGAGATTCCAAGGCGGCGGGAAATTTTCCACGTTGGACCTGTATAACGAGCCATTTATTGCTCCTCCTTTTGCTTTTATTCGGGTAAAATAAAAGCAGACGTGCGTCAACAATTATGGCCATTTTGTTTTCATGTATCCTCGCTCTAGCAGCTAAGAGTTACACGATACACCTCGAGATTCGAGGAACAAAATGGAACCATAAAGGTGAGCACTAAGGCTGCTATATTTTACACAAAGGGTATTATATGATTTTTATAAGATAAAGTCAACATTTTATTTCCCTTATTTCGAGATAATATGCTATAATAAAAGATGTAATTTTTAGAAAAGTTTTGTTATCACTCCATTCTAGCTGGAATGAGAACGTCAGTCTAGGTGAAAAGGGCTATGAAACTAGAAGAAGAAAGAGTATATGAGGCCTTTAAGCAAAAATTTTTTCATTGGTTTTTATCGTATGAGGATTATGATAATTTTTCCGGTGTGATGAAAGAGTTGCTGTTGCTGCTGAAACGGGAACTTAAGATGGAACAAGTCTCTTTTTTTATGTTTGATCCTTTAAGCAAAACATTTTATCCGGAAGCAATGACAGGGCTGGAAACAAGCCGCTCTCCTTTCGATCCCTCTGATTTGTCGGTTGATATAGCGGCGATCGCAGATAATGAACAACGAGCGATTCAAATTGGTAGGGATGGAGAATATACCACCGCGCGCATTTTTCTTCACCCTTCGGAAGAAACAATCGGAATGTTGCAATTTGTGTATCCTCGCCACTTGCCTATAAGTGAACAACTGTTAAAGAAAATCAAGCAAGATTTTTCTGTACTGTTCCAAAAATTTCGCCTGATCTCCCAAGGGCTTAGTGATGAAAAACGTTATGAACAGTTGCATCGGTTTGCGGCAAAAATTCATTCTTCGATGCAAATTGATGACGTATTAGAAGAAATTGTTAATACGCTCAAACAAGTATATCCGTCATTTACATACCACTTGCTTTTATCACACGATAATCAGCACTGTGACTATTTGCCGATCAAAACGCTTGTATTTGATGAAAGTGCAGAAAATACGGCGGCATTGCGGGCATTTTTAACAGGGAGAATTCAGCTTGAGGACTCCATTTCGCTGCGTCGCTCCATTTTATATGCACCAATTAAAGGGGGGCAAGGTGTTTACGGTGTGATCCAAATTACAGCCCCCTACATTATGGAATTTCCAAAAAAGGAAATTAATTTTATTTCGCTGTTAGCGAATACAGCTGGAAGCGCTCTTGAAAATGCAAAGCTGTATGAACAGTCGCGCCGTCTTGTGGCTGATTTGCAGCTGATTAATGAGACGATGCACCGGCTTAACGCTAATTTGCGCCTTCAAGATGCGATTGAATTTATGGTAAACCAAATTAAACAATCTTTTTGTGCCGATGAAGTCGGTTTTTTCATGTTTGAGGGAAAAAAGCGGAAATTGCTTCCTGGAAGCACACCATTTTTCCAATCCCGGCAAGCGAAAAAGTATGTGAAGTTTGTTGAAAAGAAAATGAAAACAGAAAGCGACATTATTTTTGTTGGGGATGTGCATATTCAATGGTATCCCGCCGCTCCCATCTATCGCTCTTTAATGGCTGCGCCTATGGTGCAAAATGGGGAGATTAAAGGGTTTTCTATTGTGTTGCATCATCAACCGTACCATTTCACCTTTGACATGTTTAAATTACTGCAATCCCTTATTCAACATTCTACGCTTGCATTTGCGAACGCGATATTGAGAGAAGAGCTGGAAAAGCTGGTGGTCACTGATTATTTGACGAAGTTATATACACGGCGGTATTTAGATGAACAGCTTAAAACTCACATTTCGCACCCTAACAAGGTCAAAACAAAGGATTTTTTATTTAGTTTTTCAGAATAACTTTTTGACCAACACAACGAGCGATGGCAATCCTTTTTTTACCATCGCTGGTCGTTCCGTATCACGTTACACGTAGATGCTCTCATCCATGCCCAATCCCTGCAGAATCCTTCGCTGATCAGGGGTAAGGGAGCGATCCAGTGAGCGTTGGATGCGCCCATCCGGCAGCTTGAACAGGACGACGTTCACATATTGAAACAGCTGAAAAATCGCCTGTCCCGTCGGCCGGGTCAGCTTGCGGCCTCCAGGACCCTTCAACGGGTGTTCTGGAGTAATAAACTGACGCACTCGGCGCTGAAAAACGCGGTAAATAGCCAAGGCCAACAGAAACAAATAGCCTAATACTGCGACCCGTTCTGGTTTTTTGACGTAAATCTCATCCGTGAAAAACGGATCTTTCAAAAAAGCGAAGTTCATTTCCACCGAGATCTGCCCTTTATACAGCTTCAAGATCTCTTGGGCATCCATGGGTTGGCCCTTCCATTCCTTCGGAACGGTCGTGACAAGGACAAACCGGGACGCTTTCCGTCTCGCCTGTTCCCACGCGTCTTGGTCGAATTCGACGTCAAGGTGCAAGAAATACAGCGTCTCCACCTCGGGTTCCGCCCCTTTTTTCGGCCGTCCGCGCCGTTTTTTCAGGCGTACGATCTCTTCGACCGCGGCCTCAACCCGATGAAACCGGGGGCGAAGGGACGCCTTGAGGGACGCCAAGGCTTGTTCGGCATCTTCCCGGCAGGAGAAGGGGTGACGCTCCCAACGGGCTTGTTCCTCGCGAAGAAGCTCCGCTTCTTTGGTTCGTTCTTTTTCAAGCGTCTTTCCTTTTCGCTGGTCGAGCGCGCTCGATTCAACAACGATCAGCCGAACGGGGTGGCCTTCATACGTCGAGGCCGTTTCCCATACCCGGTACGTGGCGCCGTTTCTCTCCGCCAACGTAAAGGGATCGCTCCACGTCGTGTCCTCAGCATCCGCTTCGGCCAGCGCGGTTTTCACGATCCGGAGCGACGAAGGGCCTCTGGTGATCAAAAAGGCGTTGGCCGCTTTGGTTTGCGCCAGGGTCTCTTTCGTCATCGCGGCGGAATCGGCCACGTAAATCCATTCGTCTTCGATTTTGGCCTGCTTCAGCTGTTCATGGACACGAGACAGCACCTCGGGATTCCATGTTTTATCGGGCAGGTTGCCATCGTGCACATCGCCGTAAAACGGGATGCCGTCCTCGTTGCCGACCAGTCCGAAACCGATCTGTTTTTGCCAACGATGATGGCGGTTGTAGCCATGTGTGATTTGTAAGGCCTCTAACGAGGCCGATTCATACGCGCCGTAAACGGTCTTGTCCGTCGTATCGGCGTGGAAGGCTCGGAGGGAAAGGCCTTCTTTTCGATAAATATGAATCAAGCAAGTGCTGATGACGTTGTGAATGCCAGCCTCATACAGGCGATCGAGATGACGGGCCAACGCATCGTCGTTCAACCAGGAAGGATGGAGATCGGGACGGATGAGTTTCTCACAATCGACCTCCTGAGCCCAATGTTCC
This sequence comes from Saccharococcus thermophilus, assembly GCF_011761475.1. Taxonomy (NCBI): domain Bacteria; kingdom Bacillati; phylum Bacillota; class Bacilli; order Caryophanales; family Anoxybacillaceae; genus Saccharococcus; species Saccharococcus thermophilus. The sequence continues at coordinate 2,224,187 of NZ_JAASRS010000001.1, read as the reverse complement.
AAGTGAACAAGGGCTTGCCGGCCGTCAAACACATTGTAGAGGATGGCCTGAACGGCATCGCTGACTCGCGTTTGGCACTGCGGATCGACGGGCACGAGATGGTCAATCAATTGAGGCAGACCCAGTTTCTTGAATAGGGCACTTATTATATTCAAATAAGAATTGCGATAGACCTTTTTGACTTGAACGTTCATAAGTGAAAAACTCCTTTACGTTCCTTGTGTGTCAAGGATTCATTCGACATCGGAACGAAAAAATCCTCCCGATTTTCGTCGAGAGGGTGCGAAATGTGAGTTAAAAAATCGATGCACCACGATGCATTTGGCACGTTTATTTTAGTGGATATTGACAATTTTAAACAGATTAATGACACGTACGGGCATCAAACAGGAGATGAGGTGCTCGTGCAAGTGGCCAACATTATTCGCACCAATATTCGTTCGAGCGACATCGGCGCACGCTGGGGAGGGGAGGAGCTCGCCGTTTATTTGCCAAAAGTGTCATTAGCTACCGGCATTTCGGTTGCCCATCGTCTTGCGGAAAAAGTAAGGGTGGAGACGTATCCTTCCGTAACCATTTCGTGCGGTATTTCCTATTGGAAAAAAAATCGCCGCGAAGAAGCGGACAGTTTATTTAAACGGGCGGATGAGGCGCTTTATATGGCAAAAAGGGCAGGAAAAAACTGCATCTTTGTCAAGGATTATGTCCATCAATATAAAGCATAGAAAGGAATCCGAACAGGCGGATTCCTTTCTTCACGCTCGTTATTCCCCGTCTATAATGTGGAAATAATTGTCTCAACGAACTTCTCTAAATATTGTCCGTCTGTTTCATCAAAGCGGTTTTTGATCGGGCTGTCAATATCAAGGACGCCGATGACATTTCCATCTTTCATCATTGGTACGACGATCTCTGACTGGGATGCGGCATCGCATGCGATATGCCCCGGAAAAAGATGGACATCCGGCACGATAATCGTTTTTTTGTTTTTGGCAGCGGTGCCGCATACGCCTTTGCCGAACGGAATGCGAACGCAGGCGGGGAGGCCTTGGAAAGGTCCTAACACAAGCTCATCGCCTTCGGTTAAATAAAAGCCAACCCAATTAATTTCTTGCAAGAAATGATTTAATAAGGCGGCAGCATTGGCCAGATTGGCGATAAAGTTTGTTTCTCCGTCGATTAATGAGCGCAGTTGCTGAATAACAAGCTCATAATTTTCTTCCCGAGTTCCGTTGTAAGCAGTAACGTGAAACAACGTTGTTCCGCCTCCTTTATTATATGGAGTTAATTTTATGATCATGATGAAAACTTGTCAAACGAAAACGCCTCTTTGATCATCTCGTCCGTGCCCTGGTGCAAATCATCTGCACGATGCGCGTCTGAACCATAGATGATGCGGATGTTCCGCTTCATCGCTTCGCGAATAAGTTCATTTGGAGGATAAGGCTGCAAACAGAGCGGCTTTCTGACGCCCGCCCCGTTGTAGTCGATTTCATAATCGTGTCCTTTTATTTCATCGAGAATCTGTAGCACGGGTTCGTCCATCGAAATCGGGCACGGAAACTGTCTTTGGAACTTGCGGACGAGCGTGAGATGGCCGATGCGTTTCGGCTTATATGGGCCAAGATCGGCGCGGATGGACTGTAAAACGGTATGGTAATATGTTTTATATACATTGTCGATGGTGCCAAATAATTGGACAATCTCGCCAAACATTTCCGGACTGTAATCGATGCAGACATACTGACCTTTACAGTAGAGGAAATGGACCGATAAAATGCTGTCATCTAAGAAAGGACCGACGTCTTCTAAAAACCGTGCCGTTTTTTCTTCAAACCCAGGAATAAAGTCGACTTCGAGTCCGGTGTGGATGATAATGTCATTTCGATAACTCGCTTTTACATCTGCAAGCGCTGCTAAATAATGATCAAGTTGTTCGCGGCGCATCGCGCTATCTTGGTATGGCGTCGGATCGGCAAATCCTTCTGGGAGCGGTGCATGTTCGGTAAAGGAAATTTCCTTGTAGCCAAGCGCAATGGCTCTTTCCACGTAACGTTCTAGCGGATCGCTGCTTCCATGCGGACAAAATGGGGTATGGATGTGCCCGTCGCGCACAACGTTTCCCTCCTTCATTAGTGATGGTAGAAAGAAAAATGAAGATTTCTGTAAAAAAAATAAAAATTTTGGTCAAAAAATGTCGTTAACATGGTATCATAAAAACATTGAAAAAACATTATGTAAATATGTTTGCCTTCTCAAATCATCTCATTTTTGCTTATGAGTAACTCGAGTGCAAGGAGGCTACTGATTGATGGAAATAGCAGTTATCGTTTTGCTCCTTCTTGCAGGAGCAATGATATATAACCATATGTACCGAAAAAAAATGTATCGCGAAATTGACCGTTTGGAAGCATGGAAAATAGCGCTGATGAATCGGCCGGTGACCGATGAGCTTTCAAAAGTGAAGCAGCTGAACATGACTGGAGAAACAGAGCAGTTGTTTGAACGGTGGCGGCAAAAATGGGATGATATCGTCGCTGTTCAACTGCCGGATGTGGAAGAAAAATTATTCGATGCGGAGACAATGCTTGATAAATACCGCTATACGAAGGCGAGAGAGCTGTTGCATGAGATCAATCAACTGCTGCGTCAGATCGAAGAAGAAGTGCAACTGATGATTAATGAAGTAAATGAATTAATCGGCAGTGAAGAACAAAACCGCGTTGAAATAGAAGAGTTGCGGACGATGTATCGGGAGGCGAAGAAAATGCTGCTCGCTTACCGGTACACGTTTGGCATTGCGGCGGCAAAGCTCGATGAAAAATTGGAAGAAGCGGAGACTTTATTTAAAAAATTTGAAGAATTAACCGAAACGGGAAACTATTTAGCCGCAAGAGAAGTCGTTCTTTCCTTAAAAAAAGAGCTAAGCGAAATTACAGTGATGATGGACGATATTCCTGAATTGTTGGCAGAGTGCCAAACGGCGATTCCCGCACAGTTGGAAGAGCTTTTCGACGGATATAAGGAAATGGAGCAAGAAGGCTATATTCTTGACCATTTACAAATGGAGAAAGAAATCAAAGAGAAGCGGGAAAAAATCGAACAATATGTGCAAATGATTGGCGATTTGCGGATTGAAGAGGCAAAACAAGGAATTGCCGAATTAAAAGAAGAAATCGATACTTTATATGATTTGTTGGAAAATGAAGTGCTTTCCCATCAATATATAAAGACAGAAGTTCCTCGTATTGAAGAAATGTTGGTTGCCCGCGAAAAATTAGAGGAGATGAAGAAAAAATTGTCCGAAGCGCTGCGGCTCGTGCAAAAAAGCCGGTTGCCAGGGCTTCCGGAATCGTATACGATGCAGTTGTCCGAGGCAAAAGATCATTTGACAAAAGTGGCGTTGCGTCTTGAAGAGAAACCGCTCAACATGCCTGCTGTCAACGAAGCGCTTGAAGAGGCAAAAACAATCGTTCAGCGCGTATACGAACGGACGGAGGAAATGATTGAGCAAGCCTCGCTTGTGGAAAGAGTGATTCAGTACGGAAACCGCTATCGCCGCCGTTATCCGGCTGTGAAAGAGGGATTGGAGGAAGCAGAATTTTTGTTTCGCCATTACGATTATGAGCAGGCGCTAGAGCAAGCGGTAGCCACTATAGAAAAAGTAGAGCCTGGCGCATTTCAACGCGTTCAGCAAATGTTTCAGGAAGATCGATCGAACGAGAAATAGTAAAGTAAACCGATGAATATCGCTGTATGCAAGTAGATATTTATCGGTTTTTTTGTGAATAATGTAAGTAAAAATATATTTTAGTTGATGTTTCATTGCTTTCTTTATTATATTTACTAGTGTATTATGATGGACCATATCGGAGGATGGACGTGATGATTTATTTAGATAATAGCGCAACAACAAAACCGTTTCCTGAAGTGATCGATTCGTTTGTCACTGTCGCAACAAAATATTTTGGAAATCCGTCCTCTCTGCATGAGTTAGGGATGAAGTCGGAGCGGCTATTAACGCAGGCGCGTGAACAAATTGCCGCCGCTTTAGAGGTAAAACCAAGTGAAATCATTTTTACATCCGGGGGAACGGAAGCGAATAACTTTGCAATCAAAGGGGTGGCGTTTCAATACCGCCATCGCGGCAAGCATATTATCACGACGGCCATCGAGCATCCTTCCGTATCGGAGCCTTGTCAGCAACTGGAACAATTAGGGTTTGAAGTGACGTATTTGCCGGTAAACGAACATGGGTTAGTCACGGTCGAGCAAGTGAAAAAGGCGCTTCGCGAAGATACGATTCTCGTTTCGATCATGCACGTCAACAATGAGGTTGGCGCGATTCAGCCTGTCGAAGAAATCGGCGCGCTGCTGGCGCATTATCCGAAAACGATTTTCCATGTCGACCGTGTGCAAGGCATTAGCAAAGTGCCACTTGATATGAAAAAAGCGCGGATTGATCTGTGCACGATGTCAGCCCATAAATTTCATGGGTTGCGAGGGGCAGGCATTTTATACGTTCGTCAAGGGATCCGGCTCTCGCCGCTACTCGCCGGCGGGGGACAGGAAATGCAGCTTCGTTCCGGAACGGAAAATGTTCCGGCTATCGTGGCCATGGCAAAAGCGCTGCGAATCGCGCTGGAAAAATACGATAAACAAATCGATTATCTTTGGGAAGTAAAGCAAACATGGCTGAATGAGCTAAAAGCAATTCCAGAAATTCAAATCAATACCCCTGTGGAGCATTCTGCTCCTCATATCATTAATTTTTCATTAAAACACGGCATGAAGCCGGAAGTGTTTGTCCATGAGTTAGCGAAAAGCGATATTTTTGTTTCGACGACATCAGCATGTTCCTCAAAAAAGAAAGCGCCAAGCAAAACGTTGTTGGCGATGGGAGTGGGGGACGAACGGGCAGAAAGCGGAATTCGCATCAGCCTTTCTTTTGAAAATACGCTCGAAGAAATTCCGCTTGCCGTTGCCGCAATGAAAAAAGCCATTGAAAAATTAAGTGAGGTAACGAGGTAATTGCTATGAAATATGACCGCATTTTGATTCGCTATGGTGAAATGACGACAAAAGGCCGAAATCGCAACGTGTTTGTTCGTCGTCTAAAAAATAATGTTTCTAAAAAACTCCATATGTTTCCTAATATTCAAATCGAATATATGCGCGATCGCATGTATATTTTATTAAACGGGGAACCGTACGAACCAATTATTGAAAAGCTAAAAACCGTATTTGGCATTCATTCCTTTAGTTTGGCGATGAAGTGCCATAATGAATTAAACGAAATAAAAGAAACGGCGTTGGCTGCGGTGAAGCAGCTTCCATACGAAGGAAAAACGTTTAAAGTGAGCGCGAGAAGAGTAGATAAGCAATTTCCATATGGAAGTGACGAATTAAACCATGAAATCGGTGCCTATATTTTGCGCAACACGGATGGATTAACTGTCGATGTCCATGATCCTGATATTAACGTTCGCATTGAGGTTCGCCAAGATGGGACTTATGTGACATGCCGCGATATTTTCGGCGCCGGCGGTCTGCCGGTCGGGACAAGCGGCAAGGCGATGTTGATGCTTTCGGGCGGAATCGACAGCCCTGTTGCCGGATACTTGGCGATGAAGCGCGGCCTCGAGATTGAAGCGGTTCACTTTTTCAGCCCTCCGTTTACAAGCGAGCGGGCGAAACAAAAAGTGATTGATTTAGTGAAAAAATTAACGACGTACGGCGGGAAAATTAAACTTCATATCGTTCCATTTACCGAAGTGCAGCAGGAGATTTACAAACAAGTACCGGATGAATATTCGCTTATTTCCACAAGAAGGGCAATGTTAAAAATCACGGATGCTTTGCGCTGGCGCCAGCGAGCGCTAGCGATTGTCACGGGAGAAAGCCTCGGCCAAGTGGCAAGCCAAACGCTAGAAAGCATGTTTGTCATTAATGAAGTGACAACAACCCCGATTCTCCGCCCGCTTGTGTCGATGGATAAAGTTGAAATTATCGAGATCGCGAAACAAATTGATACACACGATATTTCCATTCTTCCATATGAAGATTGCTGTACCATTTTTACACCAAAATCGCCAAAAACAAAACCAAAAAAAGAGAAAGTGCTTCGATATGAAAGTGCTGTCGATTTAAATCCGTTAATAGAAAAGGCGATTGCCGACACGGAAACGATCGTGATTGATGAACATTTTGCGGCGGAAGACGAATTTGAACAGTTATTCTAAATCTCAAAATTTACCAAAACGATGGATGCATGAAGCCATATGTTTTCACACATTCTATAGGTACAAGGAGGTGAAAACATATGGCACGCAGCAACAATTCGAATCAATTGCTTGTTCCAGGAGCGCAACAAGCTCTTGAACAAATGAAATATGAAATCGCGCAAGAATTTGGCGTCAAATTAGGCGCTGACACTACTTCTCGCGCTAACGGTTCTGTTGGTGGAGAAATTACAAAACGCCTTGTTGCAATGGCGCAACAACAATTAGGCGGTACTCAACAAACATTCTAATTGAATAGTAATGGCTACAGAGGCGGGTTTTTCCCGCCTTTTATTATTTTAAAAAAATATTCAAAAAATAATAACTATTTTGTATAATGGAGGTGGCAAGCATGAGCTGGCGTCTTTTCATTGCTTAACGATGACATTAAGGGGGTTGGGAGAAAATGAAGCGGGAAGATTTCATCGCGCCGGAACGCTACAATTTAACGTCCGAGATTGAAAAACACGCAATCACTAATCCGAATAAGCTCGCGTTAAGATGGGAAAGCGAACAAGGGGAAACACGGGAAATTACATACGGCGATTTAATCAAACACGCCAATCAAATTGGAAACGCTTTATTAAGCCACGGTCTTGAAAAAGGCGACAAAGTGCTCATTATGGTGCCTCGCTTAATTGAAGCGTATGAAGTATATTTAGGGACGCTCAAAGCGGGGCTGGTAGTCATTCCAAGTTCGGAGATGCTTCGCACCAAAGATTTGCAATACCGCATTTCCCATGGCGAAGTCAAAGCGATTATCGCTTATGAGCTGTATGTCGATCAATTTGGGCCGATCGAAAACATCGATCATATCGTGAAATTCGTCGTGGGGAAAACGGAGCCAAACGGCTGGATCCATTTAGAAAAAGCGATGCGGGCGGAAAGCGATGTGCTTGTCGCGACGGATACATCCCGTGACGATATGGCGTTTTTATCGTATACATCGGGAACGACGGGAAATCCAAAAGGGGTCGTTCATTCGCACGGATGGGGGTATGCGCATTTGCGCATCGCCGCGAAAAACTGGTTATGCATTGAAGAAAACGATCTCGTGTGGGCGACTGCCGGCCCAGGATGGCAAAAATGGATTTGGAGCCCGTTTTTATCGACGCTTGGCTCCGGAGCCACAGGATTTGTGTATTATGGCCGTTTCGATCCGGAAAAATATTTGCAGCTGTTAAGCAAGTACGAAGTAAATGTGCTTTGCTGCACGCCGACGGAGTATCGGCTGATGGCAAAAGTGCCAAACATCGGCGACTATAAGCTTCCGCATCTCCGCAGCGCCGTATCAGCCGGAGAGCCGCTTAACCGGGAAGTGATTGATACGTTTGAAAAATATTTCAACATTCAAGTTCGCGATGGGTATGGACAAACGGAAAATACATTGCTTGTCGGCGTTATGAAAGGAATGAAAATAAAGCCAGGCTCCATGGGCAAACCGACGCCAGGAAACATCGTTGAGATTATTAATGAAAATGGAGAGCCTTGCGCTGTCGGTGAAGTTGGCGATATCGCCGTCCATGTCGACACTCCAACGCTGTTTAAGTATTATTATAAAGATCCGGAAAGAACGGCGATGCAATTCCGCGGCGATTATTACATTACAGGGGATAAAGCGAGAAAGGATGAAGACGGCTACTTCTGGTTTGAGGGGCGCGGGGATGATATTATCATCAGCTCCGGCTATACGATCGGGCCGTTTGAAGTAGAGGATGCCCTTGTCAAGCATCCGGCTGTCAAAGAATGCGCGGTGGTGGCGAGCCCGGATGAAATTCGCGGCCACGTCGTGAAGGCGTTTGTCGTTCTCCGTGAGGGAGTGGACAAGAATGATCTTTCGCTGGTTCCACAGCTGCAGGAGCATGTCAAACAGCTGACCGCACCGTATAAATACCCGCGTAAAATTGAATTTGTCGACGATTTGCCAAAAACGCCGTCGGGAAAAATACGCCGCGTCGAACTGCGCGAACGGGAAATGCGCCTTGCGAAGCAATAATCAAGCAAAAAGGACTGTTTCGGGCACGAAACAGTCTCCTTTTATTTAGGCAACACATTTTTCGCGATCAACAGGAATCTCTTATAAAAACACTCTTTTGACTTTGTCCCAGAATGAATTGTCTCTCAAGCGGACCGTTTTGATTACTCGGTCACTCAGCTTAATATCGATTTTCTCTACATGTTGAATGCTTAACGCTTCGTTATCGAGGCCGATAATTGGAAAATGGCTAGTTTCTTCTGACATTTTTAATGTCAATTTCCGCGCTCCGCTTAAAATAAACGGTGATCCAAGCGTCCGGTAACGATGGTTGTTCAGCGAAGCTAATTCGCTTACTTGGAAGCAAGGGAGAAGCGGGTCGACGACAGCGCCGTTAACCGATTTATTGTATGCCGTGCTGCCTGTCGGGGTCGAAACGATGATTCCATCGCCGCGGAACGTTTCAAAATGCAAATCATCAATAAATACTTCCATCGCTAATGTTTTGATGATTTGCGAACGGATGGAGCATTCATTTAAACAGAAAAAGGAAGCGGTATCATCAATCGTTACTTCAATAATCGGATATTTTCTTACTTCGAGTTGCAAGTTTTTCGTTGCTTCCACCATATGATCAATGTCATCAATTTGAAAATCACAGTAAAATCCTCGTGAAGGAAGCGTAGAAATGCCAACATATAGACAATCATTGCGGAACCCTGTCTGGCGCACCGCCTGCAAAAACGCTCCGTCATCTCCCACACTTACGATGATATTCGCTTTCCGGTGGTCATCTATAACGATGAACGGACCTTGCTTAGCCAGCGTGATAAGCGGCTCTACTCGCTGGATCAACTGTTCATCCCGTTTATAAAAAAAATAAAGATGATTGCGCTCCTCTGCCATTGCGAAGCCCTCCCATTGGCATATTTTAGTGAACATGTAATTATGGTACAATAAAAAAGTATACATTATAGTGTAACACTTTTGCAGTCAATCTATAAAATATCGTTGTTTTCATAGGGGGAAGAAGAATGAACCGAAAGCGATGGGTCGCGCTGTCAATTGCCGCTGTATTATTTGTGATTTCTGTGCTCGTCAACGTTATTACCACACTATTGAACAAAGATGTGGAAACATGGTCGGGAAGCTGGCTGGCGCTAGCTGATCAGAAATTTAACGAAGAAGTCGTCGAAGACGGGGATGCATCGAAAAAAATTGTCATTCTTGAAGTAAACGGGGTGATTCAAGATACGGGGGATACGGAAACGCTATTTTCCACATCGGGATATAATCATTCCTCTTTTTTGCGGATGATTGAGCAGGCCAAAAATGATGATACGGTAAAGGCGATTGTCCTAAGGGTGAATTCGCCAGGAGGCGGTGTGGTTGAAAGCGCGGAAATACACGACCAGCTGGTAAGGCTGAAAAAAGAGACGAAAAAGCCGATTTACGTTTCAATGGGATCGATGGCAGCTTCGGGAGGATACTACATTTCGACGGCAGGCGACAAAATTTTTGCGAGCCCGGAAACGATTACCGGTTCGCTGGGTGTGATTATGCAAAGTTTAAACTATGAAGGACTTGCTAAAAAGTATGGGGTAAAGCTTGTCACGATCAAAAGCGGACCGTATAAAGATATCATGAACCCGACAAGGGAAATGACGGAAGAAGAAAAGAAAATATTGCAGCAACTAATTCAAAATTCTTATGAGGGATTTGTGAAAGTGATTTCCGAAGGCCGGCATCTTCCGGAAAGCGAAGTGCGAAAAATTGCCGATGGGCGAATTTATGATGGAAGACAGGCAAAACAATTGCATTTGATTGACGAATTTGGTTATTTGGACGATACGATCGCCGCGCTGAAAAAAGACTATCATTTAGCCAATGCGCAAGTGGTGAAATATACGAGTGATTTTTCATTCGGCTCCCTATTTCAAATGGCGCTAAGCCGAAACGCAATGCCAAAACATGAAGCGAGCGAATTAATTCAATTGCTTTCTAAACCATCTTCGCCGCGTTTGATGTACTTATACGCCGAGTAAAGGAAGTGTGGACATATGACCGGAGAATATTTGCCTGTTCCTGTGGAAATGGGAAAGGAAGCTTGTGCGAATATCCCTTCTAGCATACGGTATGCTGGGTTTTGGATGCGCTTTTGGGCGTATCTGCTTGATTTGATCGTTGTCGGGAGCCTCAATCGTTTGCTTGTTTTTCCTCTTTTTCATCTGCTTGGCATTTCGGCAGAACGGACGAATATGTTTGCACCGGCGACAATCGCCACGACCGTCGTGTTTTATGCATATTTTGTATTAATGACAAAGTTTTTTCAACAAACATTAGGAAAAATGGTGTTTGGGCTAAAGGTCGTCGATGAGTCAGGCCAGCCATTGACATGGTTGACAGTGCTGTTTCGCGAAGTAATCGGGAAATTTATTGCGAAAACGATTTTATTTATTGGTTTTTTGTTCGTTGCATTTTCGGAAAAGAAAAAAGGGATGCATGACCAATTTGCCGATACGATTGTCGTTCATGAATAAATCTGCCTTTACGGCAGGTTTATTTTTTTTCGTACATGGTGACAATGGTATGTTGAAAGGGAGTGCGAATGTTGAAAATCGTAGCAGCGGCCATTGTGGTTTTATTTTTATTCTTGATGTTGGCGATGATGAAATTGTCGGTGACTATTTTTTTTCAACATGCTCAAGATGATGATGAATGGAAAATTACATTTCGTACGTTGTTCGGAATTGTTCGCTATACGATCCACATCCCGCTGGTAAAAGTAGAAATAACATCTCCAGGTATCGTTATTGCCCATAAGAAAAGTATGGAGAATACAGCGAACAGCAAGGAAAAACGAAGCAAATATACACCAAAGGAAATCATGAATATTTTTCGCAAAGCAAGAGAATTTACAGAACGGGTTGTGCACTTGTATGACGTTATGAAAAAATTTTTCCGTCATGTATCAATCACGAAATTCGAATGGCAGACGAAAATCGGAATAGGGGACGCGGCAGCGACAGGGATGATTGTCGGGTTAGGATGGTCGTTAAAATATAGCGTGCTGGCAATATGCAGTAAATATATGAAATTAAAAGCGACTCCGATGATCACGATTATTCCATCTTTTCATCAAGCCGTTTCGGAAACAAAATTTATATGTATGATTCATTTTCGAATCGGGCATGCTATGTTAGCAGGAATACGAGTTGTTAAACATTGGCGTGGCAACCGCTTGTCGGAAATCAAAACGTTTGCCACCCAGAAAGCAAATGAAGGCTACTAGGAGGAATTTGCATGAGCAATCATCCGATTCAAGGGCTTATGACAACCGCAATGGAAAACTTAAAACAAATGATTGACGTCAATACGATTATCGGCGATCCTGTGGAAACACCGGATGGAAGCGTCATTTTAACCGTTTCGAAAGTAGGATTTGGATTTGCCGCGGGCGGAAGTGAATTTATGATGGACGGAAAAGGCAATGGCACCGGATCGCAGCCAGGAATAAGCCAAAACCAAGCGGGTGAACATCCGTTTGGCGGCGGAAGCGGCGGTGGTGTGTCCATTACTCCAATTGCGTTTTTAGTTGTCAATTCATCCGGGGTCAAGCTGCTTCATCTTGACGAGAGCACACATTTGTATGAAAAAATTCTTGATGTCGCACCGCAGGCGATTGAAAAGATTCAAGCAATGTTAAAGAAAAATAAAAATGACACAGAAAAATCATCGCCAATTAATGATTTTGACATTTAAATAAATCGAAATCATTGAAATTTTTTGGCACCCCCTTTATGATGACAGTAGTACATAATTTTTAAGGGGGAAAATCAATGGCACAAGTGACATTTAAAGGAAAACCGGTAACGTTAGTCGGTAATGAAGTAAAAGTGGGGGATAAAGCACCTGATTTTACCGTATTGGATCAAAACTTATCCGAAGTGACGCTTGCGGATACGAAGGGGCATGTCCGTTTGATCAGCGTGGTGCCGTCGCTCGATACAGGGGTTTGCGATGCGCAAACACGCCGGTTTAACGAAGAGGCAGCGAAATTAGACAACGTAAAAGTATTAACGATCAGCGTTGACTTACCGTTTGCGCAAAAACGCTGGTGCGGGGCAGCCGGAATAGAAAACGTGCAAGTGCTTTCCGACCACCGCGATGTTTCCTTTGGGCAAGCATACGGCGTGCTGATTAAAGAATTGCGTTTGTTGGCACGCGCGGTATTTGTCATTGACAGCAATGACACCATCACCTACGTCGAGTATGTGCCGGAAGTGACGAACCATCCAAATTACGAAGCGGCGATCGAAGCGGCAAAAGCGGCAAAATAACCGAAAGACCTCGACTCGTTCGAGGTCTTTTCCTGTTTATTGCATTTATTTCATTACTTGCGATCCGATTGCGTCCATCGTAAAATAAAATATCGGACATTTGCAGAAAGGTGGAGCGGAAATGGCAACTCCAGTAGAACGATTGTTTGCCTTGTTTGATGAGACAGCGAAAATTTTGCAAGATGAATTGCAATGTACATATTTAGAAGCGGTAGCGGAAACCGGAGAGAATGTCTTTCACGGCGACGTGCTTCAGGAGGAAGTAAGCGAACTTAACGCCAAACGCTTAAAAAAACAATATACGGGCATACAGCTAGAACGTTTTACAAATGAAGAGATTCGCAAAGCGTTTCAGCTAGCGGTGTTAAAAGGGATGAAGGAGCACGTACAGCCGCATCATCAAATGACCCCGGATGCGGTTAGTTTATTTATAAGCTATTTAGTCAATCAATTTACTCGCAAACATCTTGCGCTTACCATTCTTGATCCTGCCGTTGGTACCGCAAATTTGCTGACAACGGTGCTTAACCATCTTAAAGGAAAGCAAACGAAAAGTTACGGTGTGGATGTGGACGATGTATTGATCAAGCTAGCATATGTGAACGCGAATTTGCAAAAACACGCGATTCATCTTTTTAATCAAGATGGGCTGCAGCCGCTATTTGTAGAGCTTGCCGATGTAGTCGTGTGCGATTTGCCTGTCGGTTATTATCCACATAAAGAAAACGCTTCTCGCTTTGTATTAAAAGCGGAAGAAGGGCATTCATACGCCCATCATTTGTTCATTGAGCAAAGCTTGTATTATACAAAAGAAGGAGGTTACTTGTTTTTCTTAATTCCAAATACATTATTTTCAAGTGACCAGGCGGCAAAGTTGCATGAATTTATTAAAGAACATGCGGTTATTCAAGGACTGTTGCAACTACCGCTATCGATGTTCAAAACAGAAAAGGCAGCAAAAAGCATTTTTATTTTGCAAAAGAAAGGGGAAAACGTAAAAGCGCCGAAAAAAGCGTTGTTAGCGGAACTTCCTCGTTTCTCCAATAAACAGGCGATGCAGGCGATGATGAGAAAAATCGATGAATGGATTGCAGAAGAAAAAGGAAAGTAAAACAGTTCCCGATACATGACGGGAACTTTTTTTTATTTTTAAAAGATAGCAACTATTTTTATTTTCAAAAGATAAAAACATAAATTTGTAACCGATTACCGGTAAAGAACTTGCTTGAAAAGGGAGGAGGAACAATCATACAATGAAAAAGTATAGTGGGATAATTAAAAATCGAACAAAATAACGATAGCGATAAATGTTAAAAGATTAAAGGAGTTGTTTGAAATATGTCTAAAATTTTAGCAATTAACGCCGGTAGTTCGTCTTTAAAGTTTCAATTATTTGAAATGCCGAGCGAAACGGTGCTAACCAAAGGGGTCGTGGAACGAATCGGTTTTGACGATGCGATTTTTACGATTACCGTGAACGGTGAAAAAATTCAAGAAGTGACAGCGATTCCGAACCACTCGGTAGCTGTCAAAATGTTGCTTGACAAACTAATTAGCCACGGTATTATTCGTTCGTTTGAAGAAATTGACGGAATCGGCCATCGCGTGGTGCATGGCGGGGAAAAATTCAGCGATTCGGTGCTGATTACCGATGAGGTATTAAAACAAATCGAAGAAGTATCCGAGCTTGCCCCGCTTCATAACCCGGCAAACATCGTTGGCATTAAGGCATTTCAAGAAGTGTTGCCAAATGTGCCTGCCGTGGCGGTATTCGATACGGCGTTTCATCAAACGATGCCGGAGCAATCGTTTTTATACAGCCTTCCATATGAGTACTATACGAAATTTGGCATTCGCAAATACGGGTTCCATGGTACGTCCCATAAGTATGTGACACAACGTGCTGCCGAATTGCTTGGCCGTCCGATTGAACAGCTTCGTCTCATTTCCTGCCATCTTGGAAATGGGGCCAGCATCGCTGCGGTTGAGGGCGGAAAATCGATCGATACGTCCATGGGCTTTACGCCGCTCGCCGGTGTAGCGATGGGAACGCGTTCAGGGAACATTGACCCAGCCCTTATCCCTTACATTATGCAAAAAACGGGAATGACTGTGGAGGAAGTGCTTGAAGTATTAAATAAGAAAAGCGGAATGCTTGGAATTTCCGGTCTTTCAAGCGATTTACGCGATTTGGAAAAAGCGGCGGCGGAAGGAAACGAGCGTGCTGAGCTAGCGCTTGAAGTATTTGCTAATCGCATTCATAAATATATCGGTTCTTATGCGGCGCGCATGTGCGGTGTGGATGCCATCATTTTCACCGCTGGAATTGGCGAAAACAGTGAATTAATCCGCGCGAAAGTATTGCATGGCCTCGAATTTATGGGAGTGTACTGGGACCCGGTATTAAATAAAGTGCGCGGCAAAGAAGCGTTCATTAACTATCCACATTCCCCGGTGAAAGTATTAGTCATTCCGACAAACGAAGAAGTCATGATCGCGCGGGATGTGATGCGGTTGGCGAACTTACAATGATTTGAAGGGTTTTGCAAACCAAAACCTAAACTCGTAACTAACGAAAACCTGCTAAAGCAACCTTTTTCATATTCTAAAGTGGATATGAAAGGAGGTTGCTTTTTTCTTTGCCGTTAAAAAAGCGGAAACATGTTAATAAAAAGAAAGTTTATACGATTAACGATGCAAGGAAAATCGTTTTACAAATTAAAAAGATTGAAGGACTTTCAAAAAATTCACTTGATAACTATGAGAAGGTATTTAATGATTTTGATCGCTTTTGGGGAGAAGAAACAGATATTTCTTCACTTACAACAGATGACGTAAGACAATTCATTGACTGGCAACTCAATAAGAAAATTCAATTTTTAAATCAGAAAACGAAAAAGGTTAAAAAAATTGGTGTTTCAGTTTCAACAGTAAATACCTATCTCACGTATGCAAAAGCAATTTTTTCCGTTCTTAAAAACGAGGAAATTGTAGAAGAAAATATTTTTCAACACGTTAAAAAAGTGAAAGAACATCAGAAGAAAATTGACATACTAACCATTCCAGAAATTAAAAAGATACTCCGTACACTCAAGAAAGATGAAATATACAGTGAATTTCGCATGTACGTTTTGATTCATGTGCTTCTTGATAGTTTTGGACGCATAGGAGAAGTTCTTTCACTTACGTGGAATGACGTTGATTTTGAACATCATTGCATTACATTCACAAATACCAAAAACAAGAAGATTCGGACTATACCTATTACGAAAAAGACGGTAAAACTTCTCCAAGAACTAAAAGAAGAAAACGCTGATTTTAAAAGTGAATATGTATTTCTGACGAATCATGGAAAACCATTAGGGCAAAGTGCATTTAGGAAGCATTTAAAAACGATAATCGAACGAGCAGGAATTAAAAAACGTGTTCATGCACATTTATTTCGCCATACGGCTTCAGCAATGTTTATCCAACAGAACGGTTCGGTACGGGTGCTTCAAAAAATTTTAGACCATAGTGACCTTTCTACAACACAACGATATGCACATGTGCTTGATTCAACGATTCGAGAACAACATGAACGATTTTCACCTATTCATCTTTTGGAAGAACATAAGCAAAGAAAAGTGAAGCGAACTAAAGGAGGTAATCAAAATGAATATCCTTTCTGAAAACATTAAATACACTACACGCAAAATAGACGCTTTTCTCGATAATTACACGCTTGGCACATTAGTAATCGAAAATGGACAAGCATTTTTACAACTGGAAATCGGGGAATATATTGCATTAAATGATTCGTTCATTGTTGAAGTGTTTGTTAATGGAAAATATCATCGTATTTCATATCAAGAAGCTATAAGCACATTTTGCGCTGATATGCTCGATTGCCCACTTTTCGCAGGGCTTGAAGCAAGAGTAAAGAAAGGGGTGGCTTGAATGAAAACTGTAAAATTGACCGATGAAGAACTAGCAATAATAAAAACAGTCCTCACGATGCAAATCAAAGACATTGATCGTGAAATTCGTTTTGCACAAGCAGGAGGAAAAAATATTGAATCGTTGATTGAGATTCAGCAACAATACAAAAACGTATTTGAAATATTGAATTATGCAGAATAAAAAGGGAACAATATTAAAAAATGAAAGGGGAATCATAGATATGAATACAGTAACTGAAAATAAATATCTAGTGCTTGCAGACATTAAAGCTACAGTTTCAATAGAAGTAAAGGCGAAAAATCAGCAAGAAGCGGAAATGATTGTACAACGCCAACTAAATGATTTATCGGTAGCGAATGTTGAAATGAAATTGGAGCATTTAAACGGTGAAGTTTTGAAACCTAGTATCGAGGATTTTGAAATAGAAATCAATAGTATCGAAGAGGAATAATTAAAAAAATATAAATCCGCTATCCAGTTAGGAAGCGGATTTATTTTTTACTGAAAAGTTAAAAAAAAGATGTTGAAAAATTTCATAAGGTTGATTATTATGAAATTACAAAGTTCGGATATTAATCATATAAATTATTTTATTTTTATTTTTTTCGTCGATTTATAATTAAATGACGAACATTTTTTATAAAAGTAATATAAAACGTTCATAAATTACAAAATGTATTGCCATGATAACATACGTTATATAGGTAATTCCAAAAACTTACATTAGTGTTTTCTTAATTTAAAGGAGGTGAGAGGGGTGTAGCGGTAGAGTGGTTGTTGTCGGTTGGTGGTTTAGAGGGATTAAAAAATAAATTAAGCAAAGGGGTAATGAGTGTATGAAGAACAGAAAACGAAAAGGAAATCGAATCGAGATTGTTGGACAGGTAGCATATGTTTATGCGAGTAATAAACCAGATAAATGTTTTATCATTGATGCACACAATGTTGAGAAAGTAAGACCCTTCACGTGGTATTACGAAAATGGTTACGCAGTTGCTGATATTTATCCAAATGGACAGCGTGTTCATATTTACATGCACAGATTAATCATGAATGTTTTAGATGATAAAGACAGCAGAGATATTGACCATATTAACCATTGTAGAAATGACAATAGAGAAGCTAATTTACGCATATGTGATGATGAAGCACCTAATCAAGCTAATAAAAAAATTTTCTTCTACAATCATGAGCAAATTTATATTGAGAGAACAAGAGATGATAAATATGTAATGACCGTTGGAAATGGTATATACAATGATATCAAAATACTATATCCATCTTTTCAACAATTATTAAAGGACAGACAGTTTTTCTATGAGAACGGATTAGATGTAATCGGTATATATTTAAGAAATATAGAAAATCAATGCCGAGAACAGTTAAAGTATTTAGACGTAAATAGTGAAGAATACAAACATTGTTTAGCAACCATTCGTTATATTGAAGGTAAACATGCAGAAGCTCAAGCTAATATGAATGAAATAAATAAGATTATGAACGAATTAAAAGAAAAAGGGATAGAATTAGGGGATACGCCTTTTCTCTATACTAAAGAAAATGGAGAAGTAGTAATACTTTTTCGGTACCGTCAAGAATTTTGTGTAATGTAAATGGGGTAGGGTTTCTCTGAAATGGATTTGAATTGATAGGGGACTGATTTTCTCCACACAGGAGACTGAATATTCAGTCTCTTGTGTGGAAAGGGAGAATCCCCTTATTTTGTTTATTTACAATATTTGGTTAACAATAACGTTCTTCAAACATTCGTTGAAGGGCTTCCTGCGCTTCGGCAAATCCTCTTAACTTTCGCCCTGCCCATTTCTCATTAAAATCTTGGATGGTCAAATACACGACTTTTTCCGCGGCTTCTAAACTGCTCAAACTGTTCATCGGCTTTAGACGTTTCCGAATCTCTTTGATCGTTCGTTCGATGACATTCGTCGTGTAAATCACACTTCGAATACTGCTTGGATAATCCATAAATGTAAGGAGGACATCCAACTCATTGGCCCAAGATTGAACTTCTCTTGGATATTTGCTGGACCATTTCGACTCAAACTGTTGAAACATTTGTAACGCCATCTCCTTATTCGGCGCGCGATAAATCAGCTTGAGATCCTCGGCCACTTCGAATTGGTCTTTTTTCCGAACACGGCTGAGGGTGTTGCGGACTTTGTGCACGACACAGCGCTGCACATCGGCTTTCGGATACACCGCCTTAAAGGCTTCCTCCAGCCCCGGAAGGCCATCGAAGACGCCAAGAAGCACTTCCTTGACGCCTCTTTGGTAGAGGTGTTGAAGAATTTCCTGCCATCCATAGGCGCTTTCTTGTCCTCCCACGAAGAAATCCAGAATTTCTCGATACCCTTCTTCATTCACTCCTAACACCACATAAATGACTTCTTTCTCTACCGTATCGCGGCGAAGTTTCACGTACAAGCCGTCCAAATATAAGACAGAATAACGTTTGGATAGTGGACGATGGTGCCATTTCTCGATGTCTTCTTTCACGACATCGGTAATACGGCTGATCGTCGCTGGAGAATAAGCATTTCCTAGAATTCGTTCGATAAACTTGCCAATTTCCCGTGTACTCATGCCACTTTGATACATCCTAATGATGGCTTCCTCCAGCCAGCCGGTGTGGCGTTGATAAGGGGCAAACAACTGTGTTTGAAATTCCCCGTTTCGGTCTCTTGGAACCAAAAGACCCTCAATCCGGCCATATTGCGTATCTAGATTTCGCTGATAGTAGCCGTTTCTCATATTCGGCGTTCCAGCCTGTTCGATTTCGAGGAAATGTTTGATTTCTTCCCGCATAATCAGCTCTAATTTTTCCTTCACAAACTGACGAATGACACTTTCCAGTTGATTTGCCCAGTCGACATTCGGTATACTTCTTTTAGACATAGGTAGGGTACTCCTTTCTCTAAGATTTTTGGTCCAATCAGAGAATACCCTACCTTTTTTCTTTTGTTCTAGCAAAATGCTTTACACAAACTTTTATACATCATCACTTTTTCCGAATCCACAAAAATCAAAAGATGTTGCAGGTACAGAAAGAGCGGCTTTTCGCTTTTTAGGTAAATATTAATACATAATTGTTTTGCTTTAATACATAATCAGTTTTCTATCTAGTGAATGAATGAGAAGCGGGAGCGGTTGAATAAGCCGCTTCCCTTCCAAAATTAAGCAAGGGAGTAGATAATTATGAATAAATTAAAATATTTCTTTTGCTATGATTTAGCATTGAAACGAAAAATTGATACATATGGAATTCGATATATAACAACGGCGATTTCAAACAAAGGGCATCGTTTTTGGCTTTATGAGAAAACGGAAGAATTGCAACAAATTTTAAACAAACGATGAACGGTTGAACGATTTAATAAGCACTTAATCAAAAATTAAACAAAAGGGGTAGGTATGATATGAGTAAAGTTAAAACTAAAACAAATAAAACATTTCAAATACAGATTCCGCATAAAATTATCAGAAGTTCAAAAATGGATTGCACGACATTTTTTGTATATGCAAAGTTAGTACAACTATACAGATGGAGAGGAAGTAAATCAGAGGTTTTAGCTTTTGACCATACGAACTTTAAATATTATACGAATATCAAGAGCAACCAAAAATTAAAAAAATCATTGAACAAACTTTATGAAATGAAACTCATTAGAACGAAAGTCGATGAATTACCTAGAAATCAACTACTTGAAATTGAAATTAATCCATTTTTTGATTTGAATAAGGTCGGTAAAGAAAAAGAAGATCGTTTTTCATATACTCAATTGCCTTATATTCTCCTAGACAAATGTATGATTGATGAAATTGGTCATACTGGGGTAAGGTTATTATATTATTATGAATCCTATACAAATCGAAAAAAGACATTTCCATTTTGTTTTACTTCCATGCAAACAATACAAAAGGAAACAGGGCTTTCTGAAAATACAATTATACGGTATAACAAGATATTAGAAAAAAATAAGTTAATTGATATTAAGAGACACAAGTTAGAAATGGATGGATATATAGAAGATGAGTTTGGGAATGAAAGAGCATATTTTCAACGATACAATAATCATTATCATGTAAATATTGAACGGATATATACATTACATGAAAAATTAAGTCAAAAAAATAAAATTTAATCATTTCAACGCAAACTTGCTTTGCGTTGAAATACTTAATCTTTATTAATCTTTACTAATCTATAATAATCTATCTAATCTATATGATATTATATCTACGCTTCAATTTATCTTATTTATTTTGAGGTTACATATTAAATAATTTGAGGTAGTATATTAAATAAATTGAGGTACATATTAAATAAAATGAGGTAGAAGGGTATTAATTTTGAGGTTAGGCAAGAACGTTGATTCACAAGTGTTTTAAGAAACGAAAAGTGCATAACTGTTAGGGGTATTTTTGGTAATGGACTAGCATTTCTGCTAGTCTTTTTTATTGTCACATAATTTATTGTGTTAAAGTGCTAAAATGTCATCGAGCCGATTAACAATGTTATCGACACGATGATCGAGAAATTGAAAAAATGCAGTAATGGTACGGGTTTTTTAAATATCATTATGTTGTCGTTATTGCTTATCGAAAAACGCTTATTTCTCAAGGCTTTTCGATGGTTTGAAGTCGATTTTTTAATTAGGTACAGCGGTGGAAGTGTAGAAAATGCTTATTTCTCAATGGTTTTACGATAGCGGATGCGATAGCAGAAAAAATGACTGGATTGTCGTATCCAGTCAGATGAGATGGTGAATATTTACCTTACTTACTTATATTTTACCATGTAATTTATTGGAATGTCATCTAGTTTTCTAATGGATAGTTTACATTAATAGATAAATATCGAATGGATTAAGTAAAATAAATGCATTAAGCATATTTTAGTCAAATCTTTTAAAAAAGAATTGACTATATAACAATTTGCCTTTACAATTAAATTAACAATAATTGGTAAAGGTGGTCGGTATCATGTGTAAAGCGGTTGCTTATGTTCGTGTTTCTACAGAAGAACAGGTAAAAAACGGAAGCGGATTGGATATTCAAAAGAGAGAGATTGAAGAATATGTCAAAGCGAATAATATTAAATTGGTTGCTATATTCGAGGATAAAGGGGTATCGGGTGCGAATGATGTTAGCAAGCGTAAAGGATTAAAAGATTTAATCCAGTATTGCAGAGAGAATGAAGTCAATAAAGTATTAGTTACTAAAATGGACAGATTGGCAAGAGACGTTTATATTCAATTGTGGATTGAAAAAGAATTGAAAGTCTATGACATTGAGATTGAAAGTATAAACGAGGATAATTTAAACGGTAACGACTATATGACAGTAGCAATGAGGCAGATGGTCGCCGTCTTTGCTGAACTTGAAAAAAATCGGATTGCAGATCGGTTGGTTAGTGGTAGACGTGAAAAAGCGGAGAAAAAAGGACAAAAAGCAAGTGGAAATTGTCCGTTTGGATATAAATATAAGTATAACGAACAAGGTAAAAATCCGGTGGTTGTAATTGATGAAGAAAAGGCGAAGATAGTAAAAGAGATATTCAGTGACTATTTGAAAGGATTATCTTTAAAACAGATTGCCGACAAGTTGAATGATAAGGGCATAACGACACAAAGAGGAAATAAATGGTCAAAACAAGCGGTTCAAACAATATTGAAAAATGATTTTTATACTGGAATTGTCCGTTTTGATGATATTGTTAAAGAAGGAAATCATGAAGCGATTATAAATAAAATCACGTTCGGTAAAGTACAATCTAAACTAAACAGAAATAGACGTAATAAAGGGTAGCGAGCCGCTATCCTTTTTATTTTTTGCTGATTTTCTCAATATTTATTTTGAAATTTTTCAATGGATAGCGGTGATTAGTGTAGTAGCATGTTGAATTATTTCTCTTTGAGTTTTTCATTATTTTAAATAAAAAATTCAGAGGAAAAACGATGATATGATCGGACAATATAAAACAGGAATTTTATTGAGAGTATAGGGGGGTATTAAATATCCATCAAAAAATTTTCGTTTGTCTGTACGGGGCGAGCACAGTCAGACGATTACACTGACTATTTTTCGAACGATAACTTATTTAATGACCTAAAAAATATTTCCAAGTTACTATAACTTTTATATTATTTTATTGTAAAACATTACTTTTTCGGGAGGGATTGGCTTGAAGAAATTTTTATTTTTACTCATATTTACCGCTTTAATTTTAAGTGGTTGCAATAAAGAAGCACAGATACAAGATTATGTAAGCCAAGCAGACAAGTATAGAAAAGAAGGAAGATTAGAGGATGCTATTTCTTTATACAATAAAGCGTTAGATATTAAAGAAGATAATAAGATTAGAAATAAATTAAGAGATACAGAAGCAGAAAAAGAAACTGTGGAAAAAGTTAAGTCGGTATTAGATACATTTACTGAAGTAGAAAAATACTATTTGCAGGACACTGATTACATAAGCCCAACAACAATTGAAGAAGCCACTGACAAACTTCGTCCAGCGATTGATGAACTTGAACAATTAGATGGTTCTGGAAGTACCGATATTGATTCGTTTGTTCAGCAAATAAAGGATAGTTATGATTATAAGATTGTAAAAGAATATGTTGAAAGTCCTGTCACTAATGACAGTCAAACTATGGAAGATTTAGGGTTTGTATTCAGTGATTTTCAAAAATTAAATGAGGTAGGAGCAGGTTTGTTTAAAATAATCGGTACACATATCGAGAATATAGCTAATATGAAAATTCCAGATAAATATCAAAAGAATTAACTTAAACTACCTACTTTTTTGTAGGTGGTTTTTATTTTAAACGTAATAGCACTAGAAATCATTTCATTTTGATTTTTTCATTCTATACAATTAAAAATTCAGCGGAAAATTGACAATGAAAGTGATTATTTAAAACGACGATTTTATTTAGGGTGGGGGATATTTACAAATTCCGTATTTTGAGTAATGGTGCGGATGGTTCGAGCTATTCTGTGAACAGACATTGACTTTTTCCGACACGATTAGGTTTTACTCATTGTGACAGCGGAGGTAATTTTATAGAAAATACTTGAAAAAATTGCAACTTCAATAGTAAAATGTAAAAAAAGGAATATGAAAAAGGTTAATTTAGTAGCGTTTTCGTGAGTTTTTCTAATATTAGTCATTCCGACAAACGAAGAAGTCATGATCGCGCGGGATGTTGTCAGATTGGCGAATATTGCTTAATATGGAGTAAAAAGCAGCCTTTTATGATGAAAAGAAGGCTGCTTTTTTATAAAAAATTTTAAAATAGGTGATCAATATGAGCGTAGCCGAACACAAAAAAGAAGCCCCGCATACGGTCCACTGCAAGGTCATTACCATCAGTGACACAAGAACAAAAGATACAGATAAAAGCGGAAAATTAATGATCGATTTATTAAAAGAAGCTGGTCATGAAGTCGTTGATTATGAAATCGTGAAAGATGAAAAAGAAGCGATTCGCGACGCGGTTTTGCGTGGATGCGAGCGGGCGGATATCGATGTGGTGCTAACCAATGGCGGCACCGGCATCGCCAAAAGAGATGTAACGATTGAAACGATCAAAGAAATCATCGAAAAAGAGATCGTCGGTTTTGGCGAGCTGTTTCGCATGCTGAGCTATACGGAAGATATCGGCTCGGCGGCAATCTTGTCGCGGGCGATTGCCGGAGTGGCGAATGACACCGCCATCTTTTCCACCCCTGGGTCATCTGGAGCGGTGCGTTTGGCGATGACGAAGCTGATTTTGCCGGAGCTTGGCCACGTCGTGCGGGAAATCAGAAAAGATTTACAATAAAAGCAAAAAGTGTCCGTTCAAGGAGTCGGACACTTTTTTGTCTGATTAGGCATTTTTCTGTTTTTCGATTTCTTGGCTGCGAAGAATAAAACGCTGAATTTTCCCACTAGGCGTTTTAGGCAGCTCCGTTACAAATTCTACTTCACGAGGATATTCGTGTTTGGATAAATGATTTTTGACAAACAAAGATAATTCTTGCGCCAATTCTTCCGATGGAGTATAGCCATCCGCCAACACGACGAAAGCTTTCACGATTTCCCCTTTTAATGGATCCGGCTTTCCAACGGCCGCTGCTTCCACCACTGCTGGATGTTCAATGAGACAGCTCTCGATTTCAAAAGGTCCAATACGGTAACCGGCGCTGGAGATAATATCATCGGCCCTACCTTGGAACCAAAAGTATCCGTCTGCATCTTTCGTTGCCAGGTCACCAGTGAGAAACCAACTTCCCATCAATCTCTCCGCCGTTTTTTCAGGCTCTTTCCAATAACCTTTGAACACGTTTGGAATAGAATCGGTGTTAAAAGCAATTTGTCCAACTTCTCCGTCTTCTACCGGGGTTCCTTCATCGCTAAGCAGTGCGATTTCAAATCCCGGCAATACCCATCCCATGGAGCCTGGTCGTATTTCCATATTCACCGCGTTGAAATTGCCGATCAGCATTAATGTTTCCGACAGGCCGTAGTGATCATGGACAGTTACCCCTAAATGCTTTTGGAAAAAGCGAATCACTTCCGGGTTAAGTGGTTCGCCCGCGGAGCTCATCGCGCGCACGCCGATATGGTATTTACCGATTAATTCCGCACCTGCCGCAGCCATCGCGCGATAAGCGGTTGGGGCATACGTAAAGTTGGTTACGTGATATTTTTCCATCAGCGAGTAATAGGTTTCCGGTTTAAAAGGGCCTTCATAAAAGACGATCGGCACACCGAAGCACATTGGAGCAAATGTGCAAAAGATCAATCCATAAGCCCATCCTGGGTCAGCTCCTCCTAAAAAGACATCGTCATCTCGCAAATCGATCGCATATCGCATATAAGGATAAATGTTAATAAGCAAGTTGTGTGACCACATTGCTCCTTTCGGCATCCCCGTTGAGCCTGATGTATATTGGATTGCCAGCAAATCGTCTACCGTTGTTTCTTCAATCTTATGATCGACAGGTTCTTTTGAAAGCGTTTCCCAAAAAGGTAAATCGTTATCATTATTCGACCCGTCAATGATAAAAACATGTTCCAATGTTGGCGTTTTTTCTCTTGAAGGTAATTTTGAACGTTGTTCTTTATTCGTTAATATCACTTTTGCTTCGGAATGGTTAATCCGATATTCGATCGCTTGCGGACCAAACGCTGTAAATAGCGGTACATAAACGGCGCCAACCTTCCAAGCAGCCAGAGCATAGACGATCAGCGCAGGATTTTTAGGCAGAAGAGCGCAGACTCTATCCCCTTTTTTCACCCCAAGTTTGCGAAATACATTGGCCATTTGGTTCGACCAATCCCGTAATTCTCGATAGGTAATGGCTCTCTTTTCTCCTAAATGGTTTTCATAGAATAAGGCGATGCGTTGCGGGTCATCCGCATAACGGTCGCACACTTCATGGGCAACATTGAAACGTTCATACGGATTCCAATCGTAATGTGCGAATACGTTATCCCAGGAAAAAGAATCGATGACCGAAGTATAAGTTGCTAGGTTTGTCACAAGTATCCCTCCGCGGCATAAAGTAGAATCAATATAAATAATAATATTAATAAAAAAAATATTCAATATATTTTAGAAAAATAAAAATTGGAATAAAAAAGAAGGAGAGTTTACGCTGTCTCTCCTTCTTTTTTATTAAGTCCCGGAAATTGTGTAAAAAGAAAACGGCAAAAAGCGATTTTGTTTTCCGGTGATCCAAGTTTACTGGACTGAGGGTAGAATCTTAAACAGTAATTAGGACTTGCTCCTTTTTTTATTGATGCATGCGCCCGGATACTGTTTGATTCATCCGATACCAAATCCATAAATCATTAATGATCGAGGCGAGCTCGGCGATTTCCGCATTTAATTGGCAGGAGCGTTCGAAATCATTTTCGTTCCCGAGCTCGTCTTGCTTTTCGTTGATGATTTTCTCCAATTTGGCAATACGGTCGGGAATGGTGCCGCGAATCGTTTCCCAGCGCAGCAAAATGGCGTTCTGCTCTTTTTCGCTATAATCCTCCCAATCTTTTTCTAACTTCGGCAAAGGAATGCCAAGCCGTTGATTATAAACAAAATATTGCTCCATCCTTTTCCCATCCTTTCCCTTATCGTTTATTGTACAAAAAAGGGAAAGAGCCAACAATTAGTATTTTTATACTTTCTGATGAATAACTATTGAAAAACAGCGCAAAAGCTGATAAAGTGGTAATAGATTGTTCTGAATATTTATTTATATTAAAGTATATTTATGTAATCGGAAAGGGGAATAAAAAATGGCTAATCCGAAGCTGGTGCTGGCGTATTCCGGAGGTTTAGATACATCGGTTGCAATTAAATGGCTGCAGGAGCGGGGCTATGATGTCATCGCCTGCTGTTTAGATCTTGGCGAAGGAAAAGATCTCGATTTCGTAAAGGAAAAAGCATTAAAAGTCGGAGCGATTAAATCGTATGTCATTGATGTGAAGGAAGAATTCGCAAATGAGTACGCGCTCATCGCTTTGCAGGCGCATGCGCTTTATGAAGGAAAATATCCGCTTGTATCCGCCTTATCGCGTCCGCTGATCGCGAAAAAATTGGTGGAGATCGCGGAACTGGAAGGTGCGGTTGCCGTTGCCCACGGCTGCACCGGAAAAGGAAATGACCAAGTCCGTTTTGAAGTATCGATTAAAGCGTTAAATCCAAACTTGGATGTTATCGCTCCGGTACGGGAATGGAGCTGGTCGCGCGAAGAGGAGATCGAATATGCGAAAAAACACGGCATTCCGATTCCAGTCGACCTTGACAGCCCGTTTTCCATTGACCAAAACTTATGGGGCAGAAGCAATGAGTGCGGCATTTTAGAGGATCCGTGGGCGGCTCCTCCGGAGGAGGCGTACGAACTGACGGCAGCGCTCGAGAATACGCCGGACGTGCCGGAAATCATTGAAATCGGTTTTGAACAAGGCGTGCCGACAACGCTAAACGGTCAATCGTATTCGCTTGCACAGTTAATTTTGAAACTGAACGCGCTTGCCGGAAAACATGGCGTCGGGCGCATTGATCATGTCGAAAACCGCCTTGTCGGCATTAAGTCGCGGGAAGTATATGAATGTCCAGGTGCAATGACGCTAATTAAGGCGCACAAAGAGCTGGAAGATTTAACGCTCGTCAAAGAAGTCGCCCATTTTAAGCCGATTATCGAGCAAAAATTGACGGAAGTCATTTATAACGGTTTATGGTTCTCTCCAATTAAAGACGCGCTTGTCGCTTTCTTAAAAGAAACGCAAAAAAACGTCACCGGCGTCGTGCGTGTGAAATTGTTTAAGGGGCATGCCATCATCGAAGGACGCAAATCGGAATTTTCTTTATATGATGAAAAGCTGGCGACCTATACAGCGGAAGATCAATTTGATCATCAAGCAGCCGTCGGGTTTATTTCCTTATACGGATTGCCAACGAAAGTATACAGCATTGTGAACAATCAAAAGAAGGTGACCATGTGAAAAAACTTTGGGGAGGACGGTTTACGAAAACAGCGGAAGAATGGGTCGACGAGTTTGGCGCGTCGATCCCGTTTGACCAAGAGCTGGTCGAAGAAGATATCGAAGGCAGCATCGCCCACGTGACGATGCTCGGGAAATGCGGAATTTTGCCAAATGAAGACGTAGAAAAAATCAAAAATGGGCTGCTTACCCTGCTGGAAAAAGCGAAGAAAGGGAAGCTGGAATTTTCTGTTGCCTACGAAGATATTCATTTAAACATTGAAAAAATGCTTATCGATGAAATTGGTCCTGTCGGCGGGAAGCTGCATACGGGAAGAAGCCGCAACGACCAAGTGGCGACCGATATGCATTTATATTTGCGCAAGCGCGTTACCGAAATTATCGCGCTGATTGGGCAATTGCAGAAAGTACTTTTGGAAAAAGCGGAAAAGCATGTCGAGACGATTGTGCCGGGATATACGCATTTGCAGCGGGCGCAGCCGATCTCGTTCGCCCATCATTTGCTCGCCTATTTTTGGATGTTAGAGCGCGATCGCGAGCGGTTCCGCGAATCATTAAAGCGCATTAATAAGTCGCCGCTTGGCGCAGGAGCGCTTGCCGGCACGACGTTTCCGATTGACCGCCATATGACCGCGGAACTGCTTGGATTTGACGACATTTACGAAAACAGCATCGATGCGGTGAGCGACCGCGATTTTATCATTGAGTTTTTAAGCAACAGCGCCATGTTGATGATGCATTTATCCCGTTTTTGCGAGGAGCTCATTCTTTGGTCGAGCCAGGAATTTCAATTCGTTGAAATCGATGATGCGTTTGCGACAGGAAGCAGCATTATGCCGCAAAAGAAAAATCCCGATATGGCCGAGTTAATCCGCGGCAAAACGGGACGGGTATACGGAAATTTGTTTGGGCTGTTGACCGTGATGAAAGGAACGCCGCTCGCGTACAACAAAGATATGCAGGAAGATAAAGAAGGCATGTTTGACACAGTAAAAACGGTAATCGGTTCGCTGAAAATTTTCGCCGGCATGATCGAAACGATGAAAGTCAATGTGGACGTGATGGAAAAAGCGACAAAACAAGATTTTTCAAACGCGACCGAGCTTGCTGATTATTTGGCCAATAAAGGAGTGCCGTTCCGCGAAGCGCACGAAATCGTGGGCAAGCTCGTGCTGACATGCATTGAAAAAGGCGTATTTTTAGCCGATTTGCCGCTTGATGTCTATAAAGAAGCGTCACCATTGTTTGAAGAAGATATATATGAAGCGCTTAAGCCGTACACCGCTGTTAACCGCCGCAACAGCGCGGGCGGAACAGGGTTTTCCGAAGTAAGAAAAGCGTTGGAAAAAGCCAAAAAAATAGTGAACACTCCGTAGCGGATGCCGCGGAGTGTTTTTCTTTATTCTTTTTCGGTTCGCACGACAAGCACATCGCATTTCGCATAGCGGGTGATATGTTCGGAAACGCTTCCAATGAGGAGACGCTCCATTGCGTTTAACCCGGTTGCTCCGCAAATAATTAAATCCGCTTTGTATTTTGGCGCCACTTCTTTTGCGATTTTAACTTTTGGCGAACCAAATGCAATATCGATGACCACGTCGTTTAACCCGGCGGCAAGCGCTTGCTGCTGGTAGCCGCTAAGCAGTTCTTTCGCATATTGTTCCGATCGTTCTACGACAGTGTGATCGTGTACTTCCACTGTTGCAAATCCGCGCAAGTCAATGATGTGCGACAAAATTAATTTTGCATTGTTGCGTTTGGCAATTTGGACCGCTTTTTTGAATGCCCATTCCGCTTCTTTCGAACCGTCTACCGCAACGACAATCGTTTTGTACGTCATCGCCATGGTTCTCCACTCCCTTTGGATAAAAATGCTATCTCTATGATTAGTATATCCTCATGCAAGCGATGAGACACTACCGTATATATGGCATTTTGATGAACAAGGGGTGAAAGAAATGGAAAAAAAGCATAACGAAAATTTGTATTATGATGAAGAGGAAATCAAAACCATTAGCGAACAAATTATGGATGCGTATCATAGCGGTGTAGTGGATCATGATGAGCTTTATTATGATCCAAAGCGCGAAGTTGGCGAATAAATGTCATCATGGTGAGGTTTCACCATGATGATTTTTTTGAAGCGGAATGGATGCGCGTTCACATATATTTATAGTAAATTAAAGTAAAGACAAGCAGTAGTGAAGGTGAGGAGGAGTAGATGTGCGACATGCCCTCATCACAGCCGGAGCGAAAGGGCTGGGGAGAAAAGTAACAGAACTGTTGTTGGAAAGAGGATATTCGGTAACGGTCAATTATCGAAGTGACGAGGCAGCGGTGCGGTCGCTGCAAGAAAAGTACGCGCATGTCAAAGACCGGCTTCAGTTTGTCCGTGGGGATGTCACGAAAAAAGATGATTTATCCGCACTTGTCGATGCGGCATTGCAGCGCTTTGGCCGGATTGATTGTTTGATCAATAATGCCGGGCCGTATATTTTTGAGAGGAAAAAATTGATTGATTATACCGATGAAGAGTGGTATGAGATGATTGAAGGAAATTTAAGCGCTGTCTTCCACCTATTAAAAAAAACGATTCCGGTGATGAGAAAACAACGGTTTGGACGCATTATTACATACGGTTTCCAGGGGGCGGCGGATGCCCCGGGCTGGGTGCATCGGTCCGCATTTAGCGCGGCAAAAGTTGGTTTAGTATCTTTGACGAAAACGATCGCGCTCGAGGAAGCGGAGTATGGCATTACGGCAAATATGGTTTGCCCAGGCAATATCGTTGGAGAAATGAAAGAAGCAACGATTGCCTATGCGCGGACGAGAAAGGATGTGGAAACTCCTATCGGGCGTTCGGGAACAGGCGAGGATATTGCCCGTGTGATCGCTTTCTTATGTGAAGAAGATTCAGATATGATTACAGGGGCAGTGATTGATGTCACCGGAGGGGTCAATGTTCTCCATCGCTACCGTCCTTAAGCAGTGTTTTAGAAGAAAATCACCTCGTTTGCTTTCATGAGGTGATTTTTTATTTTAAAAAAATGGCCTGTTTACGAAAACATTTTTCTACCTTCGTTTTGCCATGGATCGTGTGAGGAAAACGCTCGTTTATTTGTACGGAAATGGGAGAAAGATAAATAATGGCGGTTTCACATTTGCTGGACAAATGGATATGGTATAGTAAGCAAATCAATTAGGAGGAATTCATGGCAATGAAAATCGGTATCCCAAAAGAGATTAAAAACAATGAGAACCGGGTGGCAATTACACCGGCAGGAGTCATGACATTAGTAAAAGCCGGGCATGAAGTATATGTGGAAAAAGAAGCGGGTATTGGCTCTGGTTTTTTCGATGAAGAGTATGAAAAAGCAGGCGCGACGATCGTTCCATCCGCTCAAGATGCATGGGCGGCGGAAATGGTGTTAAAAGTAAAAGAGCCGCTTCCAGAAGAGTACGCTTATTTCCGCGAAGGCCTTATTTTGTTTACTTATTTGCATTTAGCGGCCGAGGAAGCCTTGACGAAGGAATTAATGAACAAAAAAGTAATCGGCATTGCCTATGAAACGGTACAATTGGCAAACGGTGCGCTTCCGTTATTAACGCCAATGAGCGAAGTAGCAGGGAGAATGTCTGTGCAAGTAGGCGCGCAGTTTCTCGAAAAGCCGCACGGAGGAAAAGGAATTTTATTAGGAGGCGTTCCTGGGGTGCGCCGCGGAAAAGTAACGGTTATCGGCGGCGGGACGGCTGGAACGAACGCGGCAAAAATAGCGGTGGGGCTTGGAGCGGAAGTGACGATTTTAGATATTAATGCCGAACGGCTGCGCGAGCTTGACGATCTGTTTGGCGATCGTGTGACGACGTTAATGTCCAACCCGTATAACATCGCTGAAGCGGTGCAGCAGTCGGATCTTGTTATCGGCGCCGTATTAATTCCCGGCGCGAAAGCACCAAAGCTTGTGACGGAAGAAATGGTGCGTTCGATGTCGCCAGGTTCCGTGCTTGTCGATATTGCTATCGATCAAGGCGGAATTTTTGAAACGACCGACCGTGTTACGACTCATGATGATCCAACCTATGTCAAACATGGAGTCGTCCATTATGCTGTTGCCAATATGCCGGGTGCGGTGCCGCGAACATCTACTTTGGCGCTCACAAACGTCACCATCCCTTATGCGCTGCAAATCGCCAATAAAGGATATCGTGACGCCTGCCTGCAAAATGAGGCATTGCTAAAAGGAATCAATACGTTAAACGGTTCGGTTACGTATGAAGCGGTAGCGAAGGCGCACGGATTGTCGTATACCGATGCGAGAGCGTTGCTTGAGCAATAGGGAGAACGTCCATTGTTGTAAAAAAGAGCGGCATTACTTTAAAGCCGCTCTTTTTTACCGTTAAACAACAATAAGCTCTTTTGGATAGGCAGTTAAAATGCCAACGCCATCATCAGCAATAAATACGTCGTCTTCAATACGAACTCCGCCAATAGACGGGACGTAGATGCCCGGTTCAATCGTGAACGTCATGCCGCGCTCTAATGGCATTGTATTGGTGGCGTTCATGGACGGATATTCGTGTATTTCAATGCCTAATCCGTGACCGACGCGGTGTGTAAAATATGGACCATATCCTGCCTGTTCAATCACCGTTCTGGCCGCTCGGTCGACAGCGCCGATTGGTGCGCCCGGCTTGCATGCGTCAATGGCGGCCAGCTGCGCGCGCAAAACGGTATTATAAATCGCCTTTTGCTCTTCCGTCGCCGAACCGAAAACGACGGTTCTAGTAATATCGGAGCAGTAGCCATCGACAATGACGCCTAAATCAAACAAAACAAAGTCGCCGCGCTGAATAGGCGTCTGTCCTGGCACACCGTGAGGGTTGGCGGTGTTTTTGCCGGTGAGAACCATGGTGGCAAACGACATTTCACGGACGCCTTTCCGCTTCATTTCGTATTCGATCGTCGCAATAATATCTAATTCTGTTTTTCCTTCACGGATGGCGCTTACACCTACTTCAACGGCATAATCGGCAAGTTGCGCCGCTTGCCGAAGTATAGCAATTTCTTTTTCATCTTTGATCATCCGCAATTGCCGTAATTTTTCTTCGGCGTTGAGCCATGTATGCGCTTGGAAATAAGTATGAAGCTGTTCGTAGCGTTCTAAAGAAAGATGGCTTTTTTCAACCGCAATTTGCTCGACAGCGATATTTCTTGCCTGGACATGCCGTGCGATCAATTCCCATGGGTTGGCTGTATCATCATAATCGATAATTTCATATTCCCATCCAGTTTGTCGGGCGCGCGCCGTTTCCATTTGCGGGCAAATCAACGCCGGCTCTCCTTCCGGGAAAGCAAGCAGTGCTAACAGCCGCTCATGCGGATCGCACCAAAACCCACTTAAATAGAAAACATTTGGGCTTGACGTAATGAGCGCCAATGAAATATGTTGTTCTTGAAGCCAATCGGAAAATAATTGAAGCCGTTTGTTCATGCTCATCCTTCCTTTCTTGCTTCTCTCTATTTGAGAGTAGCAGGAATAAATCAAAATGTAAATGTTTATAAAGGATGCAGCAGGGAAATAAAAAAACATCAAGAAATAATACTATGAAAGGAGAGGATGATCGTGAAAATCACTTACCATGGCCATTCTGTCGTAAAAATCGAAACAAACGGGAAAACGATTTTGATTGATCCGTTTATTACTGGAAACAGCACAACCGATTTAAAACTAGAAGAAGTAAAAGCGGATGCCATTTTGCTTACCCACGGCCATAGTGACCATGTTGGGGACACGGTGCAATTGGCGAAGAAAAACAATGCGCTTGTTGTCGCCACCTTTGAGCTAGCTACATATTTAGGATGGCAGGGAGTTAATACTTACGGCATGAATATCGGCGGGGCGCATGAATTTGATTTCGGAAAAGTGAAATTGACGCAGGCGTTCCACAGCTCTGGTTATGTCACAGAGGATAATCAAATTATTTACTTGGGGATGCCGACAGGAATTTTATTTACGGCTGAAGGAAAAACGATTTACCATGCCGGAGATACCGGGTTGTTCTCCGATATGAAGCTCATCGGTGAGCGCAATCAAATTGATGTGGCGTTTTTACCGATTGGGGACAGCTTTACGATGGGACCGGAAGATGCCGCTATTGCCGCTGAGTGGCTGCGCGCGAAAACGGTAGTGCCGATTCATTATAATACATTCCCGCCGATTGTCCAAGACCCTGAGAAATTTGTTGCATTGCTTCCTGACGGGGTCGGCCGTGCCTTAAAACCTGGTGAAAGCATTGAATTATAAAACAAAAAAAGAAAGCGTCTCATATTGAGGCGCTTTTTTTGGGAACAAATGTGCCAGGCCGCTTCATTGAATTGAATTTGGTTCGCCCGTATAATGAAAATAAGACATCGGTAAAGGGTGAAGAAACTTGGCGACGAAACATGAACAAATTTTGCAATACATTAATAGTTTGCCGATCGGCGAAAAAATTTCCGTACGGCAAATTGCCAAAGAAATGGGCGTCAGCGAAGGAACTGCGTATCGCGCCATTAAAGATGCGGAAAATAAAGGCTATGTCAGCACAATTGAACGCGTCGGCACCATTCGCATTGAGAAGAAGCGGAAAGAAAATATTGAAAAACTGACATATGCGGAAGTGGTAAACATTGTGGATGGGCAGGTGCTCGGCGGGCGCGAAGGATTGCATAAAACGCTGAATCGATTTGTGATTGGCGCCATGCAGTTAGAGGCGATGATGCGCTATATTGGGGCAGGCGACTTATTAATTGTCGGAAACCGCACGAAGGCGCACCAACTCGCTCTCGAAGCCGGGGCAGCCGTGTTAATCACCGGTGGATTTGACACGGAAGACCATGTAAAAAAATTAGCGGATGAATTGCAGCTTCCGATCATTTCGACCAGCTATGATACGTTTACGGTCGCGACGATGATCAACCGCGCGATTTATGACCAGTTAATTAAAAAGGAAATCGTTCTTGTCGAAGACATTTTGATTCCGCTCGAAAAAGCCGTCTATTTATATACAACAGATCCAATTGAACGTTGGTATACGTTGAATCGCGAAACGCGACATAGCCGCTTTCCGGTTGTCGATGAACAACTAAAAGTGCAAGGAATTGTAACGGCAAAAGACGTGCTTGATTTTGACCGGCAATTACCAATTGAAAAGGCGATGACAAAGCAGCCGATTACCGTAAAAGGAAAGACATCGGTCGCTTTCGCCTCCCATATCATGGTATGGGAAGGCATTGAATTGTTGCCAGTTGTGGACGAACATAACCGGCTTCAGGGAATTATTAGCCGCCAGGACGTATTAAAAGCGCTGCAAATGATTCAACGCCAGCCGCAAGTCGGCGAAACGATCGATGATATTATTACAAGCCAGTTCCGGGCAGTGGATAACGACGGCAAAGAAGAGGTGTTTCGCTGCACGATTACACCGCAAATGACAAATCATTTAGGAACGCTCTCATACGGGGTGTTTACGACGATTGTCACCGAAGCGGCTACACGCGCGCTTCGTTCCTATAAACGTGGGGATTTGGTCGTTGAAAATCTTACCATTTATTTTATTAAACCGGTGCAAATTGACAGCACGGTTGAGGTAAAAGCGAAACTGCTAGAAATCGGGCGGAAGTTCGGGAAAGTGGATGTAGAAGTATATAACGAAGGCGCTGTCGTCGGCAAAGCGATGATGATGTGCCAGCTCATGGATCGCTAGCCAAAAAACGGGACGCAGATTACGCCCCGTTTTTTGCTGTTTGTTTTGCTTCTTCAATGACGAGCGGCAAATAATATTTGTAGGCGCGATAGCCTGCCCATGCGCTTCCGGCGCCCATCAGCAAGAAAACGGTCCCGACGATATAGGCGACAGTAGAAGAATGAATAAAAAACTGATTCAGGCCAAACAGAAAGACAAACAATCCGAGCGCAATGCTCGATTTGGCGGAGAGCCAGCGCCGTTCCAGCGGGCGACGGGAACGAAAATATTTGATTTTATAATAGACGTAAAACGAAAAGGAAAATATAATGAAAATTACAAGTGTTGGCATAAATCAAACCCTCCATGTTGTTTTTCTATCTTATTGTACATAGAAATGAGCAAGAATTCTAGCAAGGATCTTGCTTGTTTACGTATAATGAAAAAATACAGGCGCAAAAGGGGAAGAAAAATGAAAGAAAAATGTTTGGAAATTTTAAAAGCGATACAACAGTTTGATACGATTGTCATTCACCGCCACGTGCGGCCAGACCCCGACGCGTACGGGTCACAAGGGGG
Organism: Saccharococcus thermophilus; assembly: GCF_011761475.1. NCBI lineage: Bacteria > Bacillati > Bacillota > Bacilli > Caryophanales > Anoxybacillaceae > Saccharococcus > Saccharococcus thermophilus. The sequence goes on along the minus strand of NZ_JAASRS010000001.1, from coordinate 2,187,830 downwards.
ATTAGCGGAGATTTTGCGGGCTTCATTTCCGGAAAAAACGGTGTATACGGTTGGGCAGGATGAAGAGTCATTGCAATTTTTACGGCGGATGGATGTCATCGACGACGAGGCTTATGATAATGCTCTTGTGATCGTTTGTGACACAGCGAATCAGGAGCGGATTTGCGACGGACGTTACCGTCTTGGCAAAAAGTTGATTAAGATTGACCATCATCCGAACGAGGATCCATACGGGGATATAGTATGGGTGGATACAAACGCCAGTTCCACGAGTGAAATGATTTATGAATTTTATTTGGCCGGTAAAGAAGATGGATTGGTGATGACAAAAGAGGCCGCGCGTTTAATTTATGCAGGAATTGTCGGCGATACCGGACGGTTTCTTTTTCCGCGCACGAGCGAAAAAACGTTCCGCTATGCGAGCGAACTCATCCAATATGGATTCTCCTTAACGGAGCTATATGACGGCTTGTATCGCACGAAACTAAACGTCGCACATTTAAGTGGATATGTGCTGCAAAACTTTACCGTCTCGGAAGAGGGAGTGGCGGCGGTAAAAATGCCAAAAGCCCTGCTGGAACAATATGGCGTTACCGCTTCCGAGGCTTCTCAGCTTGTCAGCCTTCTTGGCAATATCGAAGGAATTGTCGCGTGGGTATTTTTTATTGAGGAAGAAAAGGAAATTCGCGTCCGCTTTCGTTCCAAAGGACCGATCGTCAATGAAGTAGCAAAAAAATATCATGGCGGCGGGCATCCGCTCGCTGCGGGTGCTTCCATTTACTCTTGGGAAGATGCGGAATATGTCATTGCCGATTTGAAAGCGGCGTGCCGGTCCCGATAAAACGCGGAAATGTCCCGGTTGGCTGAGTCCGGGACATTTCTTTTTATGAGGAAGGCAGCGGCTTTAATTTTAGTTCAATCGACAAGGTAGTAAAGACAAACAGCTGATGAATTTCCAGCTTATACGGTTGCTCGTTAATGATGTATGTTTTATTTTCAATCGCTCGCTTTAATAATTCCCGGCTGTTATAAACGGTTTCGATATCTTTTGCGATAAGGTTGGAAATATCTTCCTTTACACTTTCTTCAATGCGAAATGTCGTATAAGAGTCGAGTTTATATTGCTTCGCGTTGCCGAGATGGACAGAAATTTCTTGTACTGTCAACTTTTTTTTGTTCTCTTTATTTATTTTGACGTAGTCTTCCTGCCAAATACGAACTTCGTTTTCCAAATCGGCAATTTTATCTTGGAGCTCGGTTATTTTTCGGACTTGTTTTTCCTGCAGGACGCCGAATAAATGCAAAAAAACGACCCAGCTGATGAGCGCTCCGATCGCAACGCCGGCAAAAAAGCGCTGCCACGTTGGATAGCGATAATAGGAAGGGATCCTCATGAAGAAATATGCTCCTGTGTCAGCCAAGTAATGATGGTAACGCCTGTCTGCGCGCCTCCCATCGCTGCAAGAATAAGAAGAAACTGCCTCACAATATCGCGCGTCTCTCCAAAAAAGAATCCCCGTTCCACCATATAAAACGTATCAAACGTTCCACCGATGGCAGCGACAACAGCCCAGATCCGCAAATCACCAGCAAAACGATACATGGCGGTGAGCGGCTGCTCTCCGCTTAAAAACGCGCCAAGCGCCCCGATCATCGCTCCACCTAACAGCACGCCGACAGCGATAAAATAACTTTGAATAAAAGCAGGCAAAAATGCGATTTTTTCGTTCATGCTTCTCCCACCTTTCCTTTAACTATGTATATGGACGAGTAGGAAAGAGTATGTTTTGCCAAGAGAAAGTTTTGTCTTCTATAATGAAGAAAAAGGAGGGAGAGCATTGTCGTTTGTTCACCTTCACGTTCGCAGCTGCTACAGCTTGCTGACAAGCCCGACGAAAATCAGCGATTTAGTCAAAAAGGCGAAAGAGTTGCAATTTTCCGCTCTTGCGTTGACGGATGAAAATGTATTGTATGGGGCGATTCCTTTTTATATCGAATGCAAACGCTACGGCATTCAGCCGATTATCGGAATGATCACAGACATTGCGCTGGAGGGGGAAAGCGCATATCCGCTCGTTTTATTAGCAAAAAATGAAACAGGTTACCGCCATTTAATGAAAATAAGCAGTACGATTCAAACAAAAACACAAGAAGGAATTCCAGAAAAATTCCTATGGCATTATCGCAATGGATTAATTGCGCTAACCCCAGGAAAAAGCGGGCAAATTGAAACATTGCTCGCTGATAACGAAATAGAAAAAGCAAAACAAGTGTTAGAACGGTATAAGCAAATATTTGGGACGGATGTTTATCTTTCGGTACAGCGCAGGGAACAGGAGCGCGAACCGTATGAAGCGGAGCTAATCCGTTTAGGAGAAGAAACTAGCACCCCGCTGGTGGCAACGAACGATGTCCAATATATCGAAAAAGAAGACGTGTTTGTGCAGCGCTGTTTATTGGCAATTAAACATGGAACGGAAATGAAAGAAGAAAAAAACGTTATCGGAGAACGATATTTCACATCGTCGGAGGAGATGGAACAGCGGTTTTCTGATTTGCCGGAGGCGCTAGCAAACAGCAAGAAAATCGCCGATCAATGCCATCTTCATCTCGAATTCGACACATTAAAACTGCCGAAATACCCGGTTCCGGAAAAGGAAAGCGCCGGCAGCTATTTGCGGCGGCTTTGCCTAAAAGGGCTAAATGAACGGGTTTCGTCCCCTTCCGATGTTTACAGAAAACGGCTTGAGTACGAACTCCATATCATCGAGCAAATGCATTTCAGCGATTATTTTTTGATCGTTTGGGATTTAATGAATTTCGCGCGCAAAAAAGGGATTACGACGGGACCGGGAAGGGGATCGGCGGCCGGATCGCTTGTTGCGTATACCCTTTATATTACCGATGTGGATCCGATCCAGTACGGCCTTCTTTTTGAACGTTTTTTAAACCCAGAACGGGTGTCGATGCCCGATATCGATATTGATTTTCCTGATGACCGCCGCGAAGAAGTGATCCAATATGTCGCCGCCAAATATGGACAACAGCATGTCGCGCAAATCATTACCTTTGGTACATTCGGCGCCAAAGCGGCTCTCCGCGATGTTGGCAAGGCGATGGGAATTCATTCGCAAGAGGTGGAACCTATCATCAAATCTATTCCGAATAAGCCGGGAGTAACGATTCAAGAAGTATATGAGCAATCCCCCGCTTTCCGTCAAGCGGTGCAAGCTTCTTCTTTATTACAAAAGTGGATGGCGACGGCGATGAAAATAGAAGGGTTGCCGCGTCATACATCCACCCATGCGGCTGGCGTGATTATCAGCAGCGAGCCGCTGGCGGAAATGATTCCGCTACAGCAAGGCCATGGCGAATGGTATTTAACGCAATATCCGATGGATGTGCTGGAGCGGCTTGGTTTGTTGAAAATGGATTTTCTCGGTTTGCGCACGTTAACATTCCTAGAACATATATGCCGCCTTATCGAGCGGCAAACAGGAAAATCGATAAACATCCGCTCGCTTCCGCTAGATGATCGGAAAACATACGAATTATTAAGCAATGGAGATACGAACGGCATTTTCCAATTAGAGTCGGAGGGAATGAAGCATGTACTAAGGGAGCTGAAACCGTCGCAGTTTGAAGATATCGTGGCTGTCAATGCGCTCTACCGTCCCGGTCCAATGAGTTATATTCCCGTTTATATCAAAAGAAAGCACGGCGAAGAACATGTTTCCTATCTTCATCCTGATTTGGAGCCCATTTTGGCGCCTACATACGGCGTTCTCATTTACCAAGAGCAAATTATGCAAATCGCCGCCAACATTGCCGGCTTTTCATTAGGAAAAGCGGATTTGCTGCGCCGCGCCGTTGCCAAAAAGAAAAAGGAGCTGCTTGACGAGCAACGCCGTGAATTCGTGCAAGGATGTCTCCAGAACGGCTATGAGGAAACTTTCGCTAATGAACTATACGATATGATCGTCCGTTTCGCCAACTACGGGTTTAATCGCAGCCATGCGGTCAGCTATGCCTTGCTTTCTTACCAGCTCGCCTATTTGAAGGCCCACTATCCCCTTTGTTTTTATGCTGCTCTATTGACGAGCGTCATCGGCGATGAGGAGAAACTGTCTTTGTACATTTATGAAGCAAGGCAAAAACAGACTACATTGCTGCCGCCTGCGATTAATCGCAGCCGCTACGCTTTTTCAGTAGAACAGGGAAAAATCCGCTATAGTTTAGCTGCCATTAAGCATGTCGGGACAGTCGCGGTCAAGGCAATTATTCAAGAACGGCAAAGAGGGGAATTTGCTGACTTTTTTGATTTCTGCGTGCGCCTATTTGGAAAAGGCATTAATCGAAAAACGATCGAGTCGCTTATTTTGTCAGGCTGTTTTGATGAGTTCGGAGTGGAAAGAGCGTCATTATTAGCAAGTGTGGATGTCGCGTTAGAGCACGCCCAGCTCATGGGCCCGTATATGGAAGAAGGTTTGCTTGCCGATTTGTCCTTAAAGCCAAAATATGTGGAAGCCCCTGCACTGTCGTTGGAAGAGAAGCTGGAGTATGAAAAAGAATTGCTCGGCGTGTACATTTCCCCGCATCCGACATCGGCGTATCAAAAGGCATTTCGCTTGGCTGGCGCCAAACCAATTTTGAGCGTATGCAAAAGCAAGGCGGGTTCCTTGACGAAGGTGGGTGTATATATTGCCGAAAAAAGAAAAACGCGGACGAAAAGGGGAGAAGAAATGGCTTTTTTCACTATTAGCGATGAGAGCGGGGAGATGGTTGCGGTAGCGTTTCCAGAAGTGTATTCTCGTTATTCTTCCGCTTTAGAGAAAGGAAACGTACAGCTATTGGAAGGAAAATTAGATGTCCGCGCCGGGAAGCCGCAGCTGGTGATTCGTCAAGTGCTTCCTCTTGATACGAAAGCACTTTATATAAAAATTCGCCCAGAACATATGGCCGCTGGGAAATTGTTTACTTTAAAAGCGTTATTGCGAAAATATCATGGAAACACTCCTGTTTTTCTTTATTACGAACAAGAGCAAAAGATGGTGAAATTGGCGGAAGAGTACAATGTCTCTTTAACCGATGAAAGCATAGCGGCGTTCAAGGAGCTCTTTGGGCATGAACATATTGTAGTAAAATAATTACTTCTTTACTATTTTGCGATTTTGTTATATCGTATAGACATTAGGTGGTCAGACCAGTGATGGGAATATGAGGAAAATATGGTTGCGATGGCATGTTAGGGAGGGATCACCGGTAAAAGACGCAAAAGTATATATCGAAACGTTGGAACAAATCCGCCAGATCATCCACGATGACGGGCTTGTCGCCGGCGATAAGCTTCCTTCTGAACGCGAATTATCAGAACGCCTGCAAGTTGGCCGCTCTTCGGTGCGCGAGGCGCTAAGGGCGCTCGAATTTCTGGGCTTAATTGAAACGCGGCGGGGGGAAGGAACGTACATTACAGACGTAGGCAATCATCAGTTCATTGACTTGCTCGGCACGTTTATTTTGCAAAATAAGCGGGCAAAAGAAGATTTGGCGGAAACGAAATGGCTTATAGAACAGCTTTGTCTGCAGCTTGCCTGCCAGCGTTGGCAAGAAAAAGATTTGGCGTGGCTTGAAAAAAACGTTCGACAAAAATCAATGAATTATGAGCTGTTTTTTCAGTGGGCGACAGCGGCGGCGCGCAACTATTTACTCGAACGAATTTGGCGTGTGCTGCACAGCTTTTCCGCCACGATCGGCGGCATTGTTTCATTGCCGGATGTATTTTATGAACAGATGCTAGAAGCATTGGCGAAGCGGGATGAGGCTGTTGTAACGGAAATGTGGAAAACATATGCGCAGCCTCCTTTGTCGAAAGAGAAATGACATCGTTTTACAAAAAATATGATTCATTTTCGATACAGTAGTACATAGAGTCAAAGTGAAGGAGGGAAATGCCTCATGTGGAAAGACATATTTATCAAAAAGAAGAAATATGCGTCGATTCCTTCCGAGCAAGTGAGGCACGAAGTTCCAGAGGGGATTATGACGAAATGTCCGAAATGCAAAAAAATTATGTATACAAAAGAATTGGTGAAAAATTTGCGTGTTTGCATGAGCTGCGGCTATCACCATACGATGCCGTCGCGGGAGCGAATTGATAGTTTGTTAGATGAAGGCAGCTTTCGCGAATATGACGCCGATATGATTTCCGTCAATCCGTTGCAGTTCCCGGGATATATGGAAAAGCTTGAAGAAGATCGCCGTAAATCAAACTTAAATGAAGCGGTTGTCACCGGGGAAGGCACGTTAAATGGACATCCACTGGTGATCGCCGTCATGGATTCGGCATTCCGGATGGGTAGCATGGGCTCTGTCGTCGGGGAAAAAATTACAAGGGCCATTGAAAAAGCGAGAGAACTCCACGTCCCGTTTCTTATTTTCACCGCTTCCGGCGGCGCGCGCATGCAGGAAGGGGTATTAAGTTTAATGCAGATGGCAAAAACGAGCGCGGCGTTAAAATTATTCAGCGATGAAGGCGGTCTGATTATTTCGGTGATGACGCACCCGACTACCGGGGGGGTATCGGCAAGCTTTGCTTCGCTTGGAGATTATAATTTTGCCGAACCGGGGGCGCTCATAGGCTTTGCTGGCCGCCGTGTGATTGAGCAAACGGTGCGCGAGGAGCTTCCTGAAGATTTTCAGACGGCGGAATTTTTGTTGAAACATGGCCAGCTAGATGCCGTCATTCACCGTCATGACCTAAAAGAGACGTTGACGACGGTGCTGGATATTCATCAAGGAGGAGGGGAACACGGATGGTGGCAGAGTTAGAGTTTGAAAAGCCGCTCATTGAATTGCGCAAAAAAATCAGCGAGTTAAAAGAGTTTACGAAAACCGCCGAGGTCGACTTTTCCGCGGAAATTGAAAAATTGGAAGCGCGCCTTGCCAAATTGGAAAACGATATATATTCGAACTTAACTCCGTGGGATCGTGTGCAAATCGCCCGTCATCCCCAGCGCCCGACAACACTTGACTACATCGCGCGGCTGTTTACGCATTTTTTAGAATGCCATGGGGACCGCTGCTTTGGCGATGACGAGGCGATTGTTGGCGGAATTGCCAAATACGATGGCTTGCCTGTGACGGTGATTGGCCACCAACGCGGAAAAGATACGAAAGAAAACATTCGCCGCAATTTCGGCATGCCGCATCCAGAAGGGTATCGCAAGGCATTGCGCCTCATGAAACAGGCGGAAAAATTCCAGCGCCCAATCATTTGTTTTATTGATACAAAAGGGGCCTATCCGGGAAAAGCAGCGGAGGAGCGCGGCCAAAGCGAAGCGATTGCCAGAAATTTGTTTGAAATGGCAGGGCTTACCGTGCCGATTGTTTGTGTTGTAATCGGCGAAGGTGGAAGCGGCGGTGCGCTGGCGCTTGGGGTTGGAAACCATATTCATATGCTTGAAAACTCGACGTACTCTGTCATTTCCCCGGAAGGGGCGGCGGCGATTTTATGGAAAGATGCGGCGCTTGCTCAGCGTGCGGCGGAAACGATGAAAATTACCGCGCGCGACCTAAAAGAACTAGGGGTGATTGATGAAATTATTCCAGAAGTTCGCGGCGGCGCCCATCGCGATGTCGATCAACAGGCGGCAGAGATCGATAAGGTGTTGAAGCGATCGCTACAGCAGCTCCTAAAGCTGGATGGCGAAACATTAGTCCAGCAGCGATATGAAAAATTTAAACAAATCGGGCAATTTGCGTTTTCCCGCGATGACCTTCGGGTAAGATAACAACAGGGCTGTCTCCGTCAAAGGGACAGCTTTGTTAATATTGCAAGCCGTTTTAACAAATATGTAACAGCTTGTCTATTGTGTTCTTCCCCACCTTCATGTTATTTTATAGATGTTAAAGTATTGTAGAGGTATGAGGTCAGACGTTTGTCAATAATGAATAAACGAGGTGACAACATGAAACGTATTGGTGTGTTAACAAGCGGCGGAGATTCGCCGGGCATGAATGCGGCTATTCGCGCCGTTGTGCGCAAAGCGATTTATCATGGTGTGGAAGTATTTGGAATTTATCATGGGTATGCTGGCTTGATTACTGGGAAAATTAAAAAATTAGAAGTGGGTGATGTCGGCGACATTATCCATCGTGGAGGTACAATACTATATACGGCGCGCTGTCCGGAATTTAAAACAGAAGAAGGCCAGCTGAAAGGAATTGAGCAATTGAAAAAGCATGGGATTGAAGGGCTGGTCGTCATCGGCGGTGACGGTTCCTATCAAGGCGCAAAAAAATTAACGGAGCACGGATTTCCATGTGTCGGAGTGCCGGGAACGATCGATAATGACATTCCTGGAACGGATTTTACCATTGGGTTTGATACGGCATTAAACACGGTGATTGACGCCATTGACAAGATCCGCGATACCGCAACATCGCACGAGCGGACATATGTGATTGAGGTAATGGGACGCCATGTCGGGGATATTGCGTTATGGTCCGGACTTGCCGGAGGAGCGGAAACGATTTTGATTCCAGAAGCAGAGTATGACATGGACGATATTATTGCGCGGCTAAAGCGCGGGCATGATCGCGGCAAAAAACATAGCATTATTATCGTTGCTGAAGGAGTTGGAAGCGGCGTTGAGTTCGGCAAGAAAATTCAAGAAGCAACGGGATTTGAGACGCGCGTTACGGTGTTAGGGCATGTGCAGCGTGGCGGTTCTCCAACCGCGTTTGACCGTGTGCTCGCCAGCCGTTTAGGTGCCCGGGCTGTCGAACTATTGCTAGAAGGAAAAGGCGGCCGTTGCGTTGGCATTCAAAACAATCAGCTTGTCGATCATGATATTGTCGAAGCATTGGCAAACAAGCATACCGTGGATCAAAGAATGTATATGTTGTCCAAAGAGCTATCCATTTAATTCCCCAGTGGAAAGGAAGAAGAAATGATGATGCGAAAAACGAAAATCGTCTGTACGATCGGTCCTGCCAGTGAGAGTGTAGACAAGCTCGTGCAGCTGATCGAAGCGGGGATGAATGTCGCGCGTTTAAATTTTTCGCATGGCGACCATATGGAACACGGACGGCGCATCCAAAACATTCGCGAAGCGGCGAAGCGAACGGGAAAAACGGTGGCGATTTTGTTAGATACAAAAGGTCCGGAAATCCGCACTCATGACATGGAAAACGGCGCTGTCGAATTAAAAGAAGGCTCGCAGCTCGTTATTTCGATGAAGGAAGTTCTCGGAACGTCGGAGAAAATTTCGGTGACCTATGAAGGATTGATTGACGATGTCGTCCCTGGTTCCAAAATTCTTTTAGATGATGGCTTAATCGGATTAGAAGTTGTTTCCATTGACAAGCAAGCGCGCGAAATTGTCACGAGAGTGCTCAATGAAGGCGTCTTAAAAAACAAAAAAGGGGTTAATGTACCGGGCGTTCGTCTCAACCTGCCGGGGATTACAGACAAAGATCGCCAAGACATTTTATTCGGCATCGAGCAAGGAATTGATTTTATCGCTGCTTCCTTTGTGCGGAGAGCTTCCGACGTATTGGAAATTCGCGAGGTGCTCGAGGCAAATGACGCGCTACATATTCAAATCATCGCCAAAATCGAAAATCAAGAAGGCGTTGATAATATTGACGAAATTTTGGAAGTCGTCGATGGATTGATGGTGGCGCGCGGCGACCTTGGCGTCGAAATCCCGGCAGAAGAAGTGCCATTGATCCAAAAAGTGCTCATTAAAAAATGCAACATGCTTGGCAAACCGGTTATTACGGCGACACAAATGCTCGATTCGATGCAGCGCAACCCAAGACCTACGAGAGCAGAAGCAAGCGATGTCGCCAATGCGATTTTCGACGGCACTGATGCGGTGATGCTATCTGGGGAAACAGCGGCAGGGCATTATCCAGTCGAAGCAGTAAAAACGATGCATCGAATTGCGCTGCGTACCGAACAGGCGTTGCAATACCGCGACATATTAGAGCAGCGGACAAAAGAAAGCGCAACGACGATTACCGATGCGATTGGACAATCGGTGGCGCATACGGCGCTAAACTTAGACGTGGCGGCGATTGTCACGCCAACCGTCAGTGGAAGAACGGCGTATATGGTATCGAAATATCGTCCGAAAGCCCCGATTGTCGCTGTTACTTCCAGCGAATCCGTATCGCGCAAATTAGCGCTTGTCTGGGGAGTATATTCGCAAGTGGCGCCACAAGCAAACACAACGGACGAAATGCTTGATATTGCCGTCGATGCTGCGATAAAATCAGGAGTAGTCAAACACGGTGATTTAGTCGTCATCACCGCGGGAGTTCCGGTTGGAGAAACGGGGTCGACGAACTTGATGAAAGTGCATGTGATCGGCGACATTATTGCAAAAGGGCAAGGCATCGGCCGCAAGTCGGCTTTCGGAAAAGCGGTAATTGCGAAAACGGCAGAAGAAGCGCTCCAAAAAATGGTAGAAGGCGGAATTTTAGTAACAAACAGTACCGATGCAGACATGATGGCGGCGTTAGAAAAAGCGGCGGCCATCATTACCGAGGAAGGCGGATTAACGAGCCATGCCGCCGTCGTTGGTCTAAGCCTTGGCATTCCGGTCGTTGTCGGTGTGGAAAATGCGACATCGATTTTAAAAGATGGGCAGGAAATTACGGTGGACGCCGGATTCGGCGCGATTTATCAAGGGCATGCGAGCGTGTTGTAAGGTATAATAAAAACAGAGAATTATTTCTCTGTTTTTATTTTTTCTTTCGAAAGGAAGATGGAGAAGCATGAAATGGATAGTCGGGATATTTATCGTGATTCCAGCCTTGGAGATCGCTCTGTTTATTCTTTCCGGCAAATTGATCGGGATATGGCCTACGCTTGCTTTCCTTATGCTAACGGGGATGATAGGAATATGGCTTGTGAAACAACAAGGACTGGCAGTGATCGAAAAAGCAAGACGGGAAGTGTCATACGGACGTCTTCCGAGTGAAGCGATTCTTGATGGGATTTGTGTGCTCATTGGCGGAGTGCTGTTGTTAACACCAGGCTTTTTTACCGATATACTTGGGGTGTTTCTTCTTCTTCCTTTTACGCGTGCGCTGATGAAACCGTATATCGCCCGCTGGCTGAAATCGTTTTTTCGCACTAAAACGTTTTTCCATTTTTATCGATTTTATCGATAAAAAGAGCCTTTCCTTTGTTCGAAAGGCTCTTTCTTTGCTGCATTTGTTTTGCAGGCTACGATGTCGGCTTTCCGATGATAAAATTCCAAATATCGCGAAATACGTTGGCGCTGTGCAGCGTCCGGATGATGACGAGCACAACCGGCCCTGCAATTAATCCGAGGAAACCAATTAATTTAAATCCGACAAATAATGCTACTAACGTAGCGAGCGGATCAAGGCCGATCGATGAGGAAAGCACTTTTGGCTCCATAATTTGCCGTTGGACAAGAACGACGATATAAAGCACACCCAACCCGATGGCAAACGGAATATCGCCGCTTACGGCCGTATAAATAATCCAAGGAACGAAGACAATACCCGTGCCTAAATACGGTAAAATGTCGACAAGCCCGATAATGAGGGCGATTGTAATCGCATAATCAACGCGAAGAATAAGCAAGCCGATTAAAACGATGACCGTCGTGATGGAAATCAGTGTCGCTTGCGCTTTAATAAAACCGAATAATGCTTTCTTTAAATCGCGAAATACCGTTTTTCCACTTCTGTGCGCTTTTGCTGGCAAAATCGTTTGGGCGATGCCTGTGAGCCGGCGCCAATCTTTGCTAATAAAAAACGTAGCCAACAGTGAGAAAATAAAAACGGTAGCTGCGTTCGGAAGCCAGGCGAGCAGTCGTGGGATGTTTTGCAACACGTGTTGAATAAATTGCCCGACGGTGGTGGTGATTTGTGTGCCCACGGCTTGAATATTATTCATAATCGTATTTTGCTGATCAGCGTCCAAATTTTTAAATAAGACCGCCAAATCTTGATAAAGAGGAATAATTTGCTGGGCAAAAAGTGTCTCGATATAGGCAACTAATGTTTGAAAATTCTCTGGTACGACATTGGCTAAGTATTGCGTTCCCGAAACGATTTCGGCAATCAGCAGCGTCACCAGACCGACCACGATCGCAAACAATACGACCAGTGTCACAATCACCGCCAGCCATCTTGGCATCTTTGCCTTTTCTTCAAGAAAGTCGACGAGCGGGTTGATTAAAAAGGCAATAAAAAATGCGATAATAAACGGATATGTAACGGTTGATACATAATATAAGGCAATAGCTCCAAAAACAACGACGGCGATGACAAACAAAAAACGAAGAAAACTATATACGTGATAGCGGGACAATGTTTCACCTCCGTACATTTTCCATATTTATATATTACATGTTTGCTTACGTATAAGCAAAGGGCAAGGTTTCATGTTGGAAAGGGCGAAATGAATAAGAAAGGAAGAACAACAATGAGCGAACCAGTATTGTTTTTGCTTATTTTATTGATCATCGGGTTTATTGCGAAAAACCAATCGCTAATAATTGCGGTGGCGGCATTGCTTATCATTAAAATGATCGGTCTGGAAGACAAATGGCTGCCTGCGATCCACGCAAAAGGGATTAATTGGGGAATTACGATCATTACGATTGCCGTGTTGGCACCGATTGCCACAGGGGAGATCGGCTTTAAGCAACTCACTGCTTCTTTGCAGTCGTTGTCGGCTTGGATTGCGCTTTTATCTGGAATTTTTGTCGCCTTAATCGCGAAGGGTGGAGTTACATTATTGTCGACAGATCCGCATATGACCGCCGCGCTTGTACTAGGAACGGTTATAGCTGTATCGCTCTTTCACGGTGTTGCCGTCGGTCCTCTTATCGGCGCGGGAATTGCTTACATGATTATGAAAATGGTAAAATATTTTTAAGGTAGGAAATTATTTTTTTGTGATAATATTTAAAAATAATGAGGATATTTCGATTCACAAAAGTCAGATAATTGTTTATAATATAAGCATAAGCCTACTTTATTTTTTAGGCGGGGAGATGGCTTGTCCTTTGTTCTATCAAAGGACGGTAAAATGTAAGCACTTTCGACTCCAATTTTTTGCTTCTATTTCGAGCAAGCGCTCACTCTTCTATATCGTTTGCAATGGGAGAAGGGAATTATTTTAAAGAAAAGGAGAGATCACGATGACAGTTACACGCGGTCTAGAAGGGGTTGTCGCAACCACTTCAAGCATCAGCTCCATTATTGATGACACGCTAACATATGTAGGCTATAATATTGATGATTTGGCAGAAAACGCTTCCTTTGAAGAAGTAGTTTATTTGCTTTGGCATCGTGAGCTTCCGACAAAAGAACAGTTGGAAGAACTAAAACAACAGTTAGCCGAAAATGCGGCTATTCCAAAAGAGATTATTGAACATTTTAAAATGTATCCAATCGATAAAGTTCATCCGATGGCGGCATTGCGGACGGCAGTTTCCATGTTGGGGCTTTACGATGAAGAAGCGGATGTAATGACAAAAGAAGCAAACTATCGTAAAGCGATTCGTCTGCAAGCGAAAATCCCTACTATTGTGACAGCGTTTGCTCGCGTCCGAAAAGGATTGGAGCCTGTCGAACCAAGAAAAGATTTAGGATTTGCGGCCAACTTCCTTTATATGTTAACTGGGAAAGAGCCAAATGAAATTGCCGTGGAAGCGTTTAATAAAGCGCTTGTATTGCATGCCGACCATGAATTAAACGCATCCACCTTTACAGCGCGCGTTTGTGTGGCGACATTATCTGACATTTACTCCGGCATTACGGCAGCGATTGGCGCGCTCAAAGGTCCGCTTCATGGCGGCGCAAACGAAGCAGTGATGAAAATGTTGAAGGAAATCGGAACGGTGGATAATGTCGAGCTATACATTCACAAGAAACTAGAAAATAAGGAAAAAATTATGGGATTTGGCCATCGTGTTTACCGTAAAGGCGATCCGCGTGCGAAGCATTTGAAAAAAATGTCGGAAAAACTAACGAAACTAGTTGGTGAACCACATTGGTATGAAATGTCGGCAAAAATTGAAGACATTGTTACTTCGGAAAAGGGGCTGCCGCCAAATGTTGATTTTTATTCGGCGTCGGTTTATCATTGCTTAGGAATTGACCATGACTTATTCACGCCGATTTTTGCAGTAAGCCGTATGTCAGGATGGCTCGCACATATTTTGGAACAATACGATAATAACCGTCTCATTCGCCCACGGGCAGAATATACCGGTCCGGCAAGACGGGCATACGTGCCGATTGAACAGCGCGGCTAATGATGTTGGGAATAAGGTGAGAAACAAGTTGACTTCTCACCTTTTTCATAAAAAACTTACAGTTGGGGGTTTTGATCGTGACGCAAGGGGAAAAAATTACGGTAACGAATGGTGTGTTGAATGTTCCAAACAACCCGATCATTCCATTTATTGAAGGGGATGGAACAGGACCGGACATTTGGGCAGCGGCATCCCGCGTGTTAGAAGCCGCGGTGGAAAAAGCGTATAAAGGCGAGAAAAAAATTGTTTGGAAAGAAGTGCTTGCCGGGGAAAAAGCGTATAAACTGACCGGAGAGTGGCTTCCGCAAGAAACGCTCGATACGATTCGCGAATACATAATTGCCATTAAAGGACCGTTAACGACGCCGGTTGGTGGAGGAATTCGCTCTTTAAACGTGGCGCTCCGCCAAGAATTGGATTTATTTGTGTGCTTGCGTCCAGTCCGTTATTTTAAAGGCGTGCCTTCGCCGGTAAAACGTCCGGAAGATACAGATATGGTAATTTTCCGCGAGAACACTGAAGATATTTATGCGGGAATTGAATACGCCAAAGGAACGCCAGAAGTGAAAAAAGTGATTGATTTCTTGCAAAATGAAATGGGCGTCCGCAAAATCCGCTTCCCAGAAACATCGGGCATCGGCATTAAGCCAATTTCCGAACAAGGAACAAAACGGTTAGTGCGCGCCGCCATTAACTATGCCATTGAACATGGCCGGAAATCGGTGACGCTTGTCCATAAAGGAAACATTATGAAGTTTACGGAAGGTGCGTTTAAAAATTGGGGCTATGAATTAGCGGAAGAAGAATTTGCTGACAAAGTATTTACATGGGCGCAATACGACCGCATCGTCGAAGCGGAAGGAAAAGAAGCGGCCAATAAAGCGCTTGCTGAAGCGGAAGAGTCCGGAAAAATCATTATTAAAGATGTCATTGCTGATATTTTCTTGCAACAAATTTTGACGCGTCCACGCGAATTTGATGTTGTTGCCACGATGAACTTAAACGGCGACTACATTTCTGATGCGCTCGCGGCACAAGTCGGTGGCATCGGTATCGCGCCAGGGGCAAACATCAACTATGAAACAGGACATGCTATTTTTGAAGCGACGCACGGAACCGCGCCAAAATATGCAGGTTTGGATAAAGTGAACCCGTCGTCCGTCATTTTATCCGGGGTAATGATGTTTGAACATCTTGGCTGGAATGAAGCAGCAAAATTGATTATTAAAGCGATGGAAAAAACGATCGCAGCCAAAATCGTCACCTACGATTTTGCCCGTCTGATGGACGATGCAACGGAAGTGAAATGCTCCGAATTTGCTGATGCGCTGATCCGCAATATGGAATAAATATAAGAGAGAGGATGAGGGAGCATGACAATGAAACGCAAAAAAATCTCCATCATCGGTGCGGGATTTACAGGTGCGACCACTGCGTTTATTTTAGCTCAAAAAGAATTAGGGGATATCGTCCTTGTCGATATTCCGCAGTTGGAAAACCCGACAAAAGGAAAGTCGCTTGATATGCTTGAATCCAGCCCGGTGCTGGGATTCGACGCAAATATTATCGGCACTTCTAACTATGAAGACACGGCTGAATCCGATGTCGTGATCATTACGGCAGGCATTGCGCGCAAGCCGGGCATGAGCCGCGATGATCTTGTCACTACGAACCAAAAAATTATGAAACAAGTAACAAAAGAAGTGGTGAAATATTCGCCAAACTGCTACATTATCGTCTTAACAAACCCTGTTGATGCGATGACTTACACGGTATTTAAAGAATCGGGATTCCCGAAAAACCGTGTCATCGGTCAATCTGGCGTATTGGATACCGCCCGCTTCCGCACGTTTGTCGCACAGGAATTAAACATTTCTGTAAAAGATGTGACCGGCTTTGTGTTGGGTGGACATGGTGACGATATGGTGCCGCTTGTTCGCTACTCATATGCCGGAGGCATTCCGCTTGAAAAATTAATTCCGAAAGACCGGCTTGATGCGATTGTCGAACGCACCCGCAAAGGCGGCGGCGAAATTGTGAACTTGCTTGGCAGCGGCAGCGCTTATTATGCACCAGCTGCTTCACTTGCCGAAATGGTGGAAGCCATTATTAAAGACCAACGCCGCATCCTTCCAGCGATCGCTTACCTTGAAGGCGAATACGGCTACGAAGGCATTTATTTAGGGGTGCCGACGATTTTAGGCGGCAATGGTATCGAAAAAGTGATCGAACTAGAGCTGACAGAAGAAGAAAAAGCAGCGCTTGCCAAATCAGTAGAATCCGTGAAAAGCGTCATGAGCGTATTAGAATAAAATAGGGGCAAAGACAAAAATTCGGGAGTCATCCCGAATTTTTGTCACCTATTGATTGAAAGCGCTTCCGAAAACAAAGGGGTGTTTGACATGCTGAAAAAGCGCAAACTTGGGAGAAATATATCGGAAATTTCGGTCGGGGAAAAATTAGTGATCAACGAGAAAATGGAAGATAAAGATTTGCTACTTTATCTCGGGCTGACGGATGATGCCAATCCGCTGTACATTCAGCATGATTACGCATCCCAGACGCCGCTGAAAAAGCCGATTGTTCCAGCAGTCATGTTAACGGGAATGATTACTTCGGCCATTTCAAAATATTTGCCAGGTCCGGGAAGCCATATTACTAACTGTAGTTGAGCAATTTTAATTACAATAATTACCATGTAAAAGAGACAAACAGGGTACCCCTTATGCCACGTGGAGCTGTTTTTTCACGGTATCAATGGGAATATTTTGTTTCGCTGCACGGTAAATGAACTCCACGAGGCTATGTCCTTTTCTCTTGCGCAGAAGATCGAGCCCATCAGAAAAATCGCTGTTCGACTCGAACATGCTGTACACGTAAGCAAGCTGCACCAAGATCCAGTAGCGTTTCACCGCCCGACGTCCGCGAACGCGGTATCCATCGAGTTTCAGCTGGTCTTTCGCTTGACGGAAAAAACATTCGATCGACCAACGCTGGGCATAGTAGCGCAAGATCTCTTCATCGCTTAGATCCCGGTCGGTGCTCAAGACGCAGTGAAGATGTTCCGATGTCATCGGCTGATCGGCTTTCCAAGCGAGCAGCACCACGGCATCATCGAGACCTTTGAGAGAGCCTTCGTAGCGATAAACCCGATAACGCTCTTCTCCCACCGTGACGAGGTGAGTGTCTTTCGGTTCGATGTAGCGGGCAAACTCCCTCACCTGAACCGCAATGCCTTTTGGATAAAGAAGCCGATTGGCCTTGAGCATTGCGATTACGTGGAATCCCTTTTTCAGACAAGCTTCCACGAGCGTTTGCGATGGATACCAAGAGTCCATCAGCACATAAACAGGACGGTGTACATCCAAAGAAGAAAGCATCTCGATCGCGAGTTCCCCCTTGCTTTTCCCAGCCGCCTTGTCGTAGAGGCGGAACGCAAAGGGAAAAGCCTGGGTCATCGTATGAACCATGAGCCAAACGAGAGAATGTCCCCAGATCGACTTTTTCTCTGTGTGAGAATAGTGCCAATCACACCCTTGAATGGCGTGCGTTGCCTGTGACGAAGGCTTGGTTTTTTGGCAAATCGTATCATCGATCGAAACAAAAAGGGGTTGACTCTCCTGTTTGGCGATGCGTTCGACACGACGAAGCATCCACTGTTGAAGTTTGCGAAGCAGCGTCTCTTCATCCCAAGGGCTTTTCGTGAAAAAATGGCTGAGTGTCGTGCGGTGGTTCGGATGAAAGCTCCAATGATGAAGATCGGTCAATGTTCCCGCAAATCCTTTGGTGGTCAGCGCATCCACGATATGAACGAGATGCTTCATGACAGGTTTTGAAAAATAAAGGGCCAACCCCAACATCGTGAAAAACTTGTGGATTCCTTGATGATGTGCTAATCTATTCATGAGACATGAACCTCCTTGTGAATAGTTTTGGTGACACATCTATTCTAATCAAGGAATCGGGTTCATGTCTCTTTTTTTGTTTGGTTGTAAATTTATGTTAGCGAATTTGCTCATCTACAGTTACTAAGCAGGAAATCCATTTTCTGAAGCCAGTCTATCATTACGAGCAATTACAGTTTTTATTTGAGGTAACAGAAGTAAATGAAGATGATCATATCATTGCGATTTCCGTGAAAGCGACGCGGAACGAAGAAAAAGTGCTCGAAGGGGTGTTGTCCGTCTGTCCGCCGTATGTCTTATCTCCGCTCGATGGCCGGGTGTTAGAAAATTTTTAAATGAAAAACCGTCTGCTTCATAAGGCGGTTTTTTTTAGTTTTATGGTATGATAAACATGGATAAACTTAATTCTAAATAGCAGAGCGGAGGAGAAGGATGGGCAAAAAAGTGTTAGTTGTCGACGACGAACAATCGATTGTCACGCTGTTAACATACAATTTGGAACAAGCAGGATTTACGGTCGTGACGGCAAATGATGGCGAGGAAGCGATCGAGAAAGTAGCTAGTGAACAGCCGGCGTTAATCATTTTGGACTTGATGCTTCCAAAGCTCGACGGGGTCGAAGTGTGCAAACAATTGCGACAGCAAAAAGTGATGACACCGATTTTAATGTTGACGGCGAAAGACGACGAATTCGACAAAGTGCTCGGGCTCGAGCTTGGCGCAGATGACTACATGACCAAGCCGTTTAGCCCCCGTGAAGTCATCGCGCGGGTGAAGGCGATCTTGCGGCGCACGCAGCTTTCCAATCCTGCCGAGGAAGACGATGAACGAATCGTCATTGGTGAATTAGAAATTTTCCCAGACAGCTATGAAGCATATTTTGATGGAAAGCAGCTCGAGCTTACTCCGAAAGAATTTGAGTTGCTTCTTTATCTAGCCAAAAATAAAGGCCGGGTGTTAACGAGAGATCAACTGCTTAGCGCGGTATGGAATTATGATTTTGCCGGCGATACTCGTATTGTCGATGTTCATATTAGCCATTTGCGGGAAAAAATTGAACATGATACGAAAAAACCTTTATATATTAAAACGATACGGGGGCTTGGATATAAATTAGAGGAGCCAAAACGGAATGACTAGTTTCCGCACACGTCTGTTGTTCTGGATGGTGACATTGATTGTCACGGTATTGATATGCCTTGGATTTTTGCTTGGGCAATTATTTAAAGACTTTTATGTGGAAACGATGAATGAACGGCTGGAAAAAGAAGCAAAAGCGGTTGCCATTTTGCTAAAAAATGAATCATTGGCGCAAATTCGCCCCGATTTACAAGAAATGAGCGCAGAGCTGTCCTCGCGCATCACGATATTAAACCGCAATGAAAAAGTGCTGTTTGACACCGGGCATGTTGCCGATATTAGCGATCAAGTTCATGAACAGATTATTCACGGCATTTTGCACAAAAAACGATTTCATCAGTTTTCAATCGTCGAAAAAACGAATGATGTGTATTATTATATTGTTCCTTACACAAAAGAAGGAACAAACGCAGGATATGTCATTTTAAGCTCTCCGACCAATTCGTTGAAAAAGGTGAATCAGCAAATTTGGGGAGTGTTAATCAGCAGTCTAGGCACCGCGCTCATTGTCATTATTTTGCTCGGATTGAAAATTGCCAATCAATATATGAGGCCGATCGAAGCGGCAACAGAAGTAGCTGTTGAGCTGGCAAAAGGAAATTATGAAGCAAGAGTGCCAAACGGGGAATACAATGAAGCAGGGATGCTCGTTCAATCCATTAACCGGCTTGCCCGCAATTTGCAGGAAATCAGCAAATCTCGGGAAATGCAAACCGATCGCCTTCATACACTGATTGAAAACGTCGGAAGCGGGCTTATTTTGATTGACAGCCGCGGCTACATTAATTTAATCAACCGCGCCTTTAAGGAATGCTTTCATATTCAATCATCCAATTATTTGTACCGGCCGTATACGGAAGCATTTGCTCATAAAGAAATCGTCCAGCTTGTGAATGAAATTTTTATTAAAGAGACAAAAATTCGCAAACAGTTGCTACTGACGATTGGCATCGAGCGAAAGCATTTTGAAGTGTACGGCGCCCCGATTATTGGTACGAATGACGAATGGCAAGGCATTGTGCTCGTTTTCCATGATATTACCGAGCTAAAAAGGCTGGAGCAAGTCCGGAAAGATTTTGTCGCTAACGTTTCTCATGAGTTAAAAACGCCGATTACCTCAATTAAGGGATTTACCGAAACGCTTCTTGACGGGGCGATGAAAGATGAGCAGGCGCTGCAGCATTTTTTGTCGATTATTTTAAAAGAAAGCGAACGTCTGCAAACATTAGTGCAAGAGTTGCTTGATTTATCGAAAATTGAGCAGCACGGGTTTCAGCTTCAGATGGAAACGGTCGATTTAGCAGCGGTGTTAAAAGAAACGGCCACGATCTTTCAAAGCAAAGCGGAAGAAAAAGAAATCGATTTTTATTGGCAAGTTCCTGCTGCGGCATATATAAAAGGTGATGTCAACCGACTGAAACAAATTTTCATTAATTTGATTACAAACGCGTTGACGTATACGCCAAAAGGTGGAAAAGTGGAGGCCGTCATTGAGGAACAAGCGGAGGAAATTCTTCTTCACGTCAAAGATACAGGCATTGGCATTGAGGAAAAAGAGATCCCGCGTATCTTCGAACGCTTTTACCGGGTCGATAAAGCGCGCAGCCGCAACTCGGGCGGAACGGGTTTAGGACTGGCGATTGTCAAACATTTAGTGGAAGCGCACCACGGCTACATTACGGTCAAAAGCAAAGTCGGGCATGGTACGACCTTTACGGTGCATTTTCCAAAGCGATTCCAAAAGTAAACGAGAACGAAAAAACGTTCTCGTTTTTTTATTTATAGAGGCAATCATGGTACAATAGGAACAAGAGTGCTAGAGGAGGGAATACGTTGAAAAAGAAACTAGTATTGATTGATGGAAACAGCGTTGCCTATCGCGCTTTTTTTGCGCTGCCGCTTTTACATAACGATAAAGGGATTCATACGAATGCCGTATATGGCTTTACGATGATGCTGATGAAAATTTTGGAAGAAGAAAAACCGACGCATATGCTTGTTGCCTTTGATGCCGGGAAAACGACGTTCCGCCACAAAACGTTTACCGAATATAAAGGAGGGCGGCAGCAAACGCCTCCGGAATTATCGGAGCAATTTCCGCTGCTTAGAGAGCTGCTTCAGGCATACCAAATCCGCTCCTATGAACTAGAAAATTATGAAGCGGACGATATTATCGGCACGCTGTCGGCAAAGGCCGAAAAAGAAGGATTTGAGGTCAAAGTGATCTCTGGCGACCGCGATTTGACACAGCTTGTCTCTGATCATGTGACGGTAGACATTACGAAAAAAGGCATTACCGATGTCGAATCATATACGCCGAAAACAGTGCAGGAGAAATATGGACTGACACCGGAACAAATTATTGATTTAAAAGGATTAATGGGCGACAAATCCGATAATATTCCAGGAGTGCCTGGCATTGGCGAGAAAACGGCGGTAAAGCTGTTAAAACAATTCGGTTCGGTGGAAAACATATTGGCTTCCACTGAGCAAATAAATGGCAACAAACTAAAGGAAAATTTAGAGAAATACCGCGATTTGGCGCTGATGAGCAAGCAGCTGGCGACCATTTCCCGCGACGCGCCGGTCGAGCTTTCATTGGAAGATATCGAATACCACGGACAAGATGCCGATAAGGTTGTCGCCTTATTTAAAGAGCTTGGGTTTAATTCTCTCCTTAACAAGGTAGCTCCGCAAACGAAAAAAGAGGAAGCTGTACTGCCAAACATCGATTATACGATCGTTGAGGAAGTGAGCGAGTCGATACTTGCCGATCGGTCGTCGCTCGTTGTCGAGGTTTTGGAATCCAATTACCATAAGGCGCCGATTTTAGGGTTTGCGCTAGCGAATGAGCACGGTCATTTCTTTATTCGCACCGATACCGCCTTGTCGTCGCCGTTATTTACCGCTTGGCTCGAAGATGAAACAAAGAAAAAAAGCGTTTTTGACGGGAAGCGGGCGATCGTTGCGCTAAAATGGAAAGGTATCGAGCTGCGTGGAATTGAGTTTGATTTATTAATCGCCTCGTATTTATTAAATCCATCACAATCGACAGAAGATGTCGCTTCGGTGGCAAAAACGAAGCAATATATGGCTGTGCAATCCGATGAGACGGTATACGGCAAGGGCGCTAAACAAACCGTACCAGACGAAAACGTGCTGGCCGAGCATCTTGTTCGCAAAGCGGCGGCAATCCGCGCTTTAGAGAAAGAGTTTATACAAGATTTGCAAGAAAATGAACAATATGCTTTATTTACCGATTTGGAATTGCCGCTGTCTTCGATTCTCGCTGAGATGGAATTTACCGGCGTAAAAGTCGATGTCGAGCGCTTAAAAGAAATGGGCGAAGAATTGACAGAACAGCTCCATGCAGTGGAGCAGGAAATTTATGAACTGGCGGGACAAGAGTTTAACATTAATTCGCCAAAACAATTGGGAGTTATTTTATTTGAAAAGCTGCAGCTACCTGTATTGAAAAAAACGAAAACAGGATATTCCACATCGGCGGATGTATTAGAGAAACTGGCGCCGCAGCACGAAATTGTCGAGAAAATTTTGCATTACCGCCAGTTAGGAAAGCTGCAGTCCACCTATATTGAAGGATTGCTAAAAGTGGTGCATCGCGACACCCACAAAGTGCACACCATTTTTAATCAGGCGCTGACGCAAACAGGGCGGTTAAGTTCCACGGAACCGAACTTGCAAAACATTCCGATTCGTTTAGAGGAAGGGCGGAAAATTCGCCAGGCGTTCGTGCCGTCCAAGCCGGACTGGGTTATTTTTTCCGCCGATTATTCGCAAATCGAGCTGCGCGTGCTTGCCCACATTGCCAATGATGAAAATTTAATCGATGCGTTTCGACACGATTTAGACATTCATACAAAAACGGCGATGGATATTTTCCACGTCACAGCCGATGAAGTGACGCCAAACATGCGCAGGCAGGCGAAAGCGGTGAACTTTGGCATCGTTTACGGCATCAGCGATTATGGCCTGTCGCAAAATTTAAATATTCCAAGAAAAGAGGCAGCGGAATTTATCCGCCGGTATTTTGAAATTTTTCCGGGTGTTAAGCAGTATATGGAAAACATCGTCCAAGAAGCGAAACAAAAAGGATATGTCACGACGCTATTGCACCGCCGCCGCTATTTGCCGGACATTACGAGCCGAAACTTCAACCTGCGCAGCTTTGCCGAGCGGACGGCAATGAATACGCCGATTCAAGGAAGCGCCGCCGATATTATTAAAAAGGCGATGATTGATTTGGCGGACCGTCTAAAGCAAGAAAAACTGCAAGCGCGGATGCTTCTGCAAGTGCATGACGAATTGATTTTGGAAGCGCCGAAAGAAGAAGTGGAACGGTTGCAGCAAATCGTTCCTGAAGTGATGGAAAACGCGATACAATTAAAAGTGCCGCTTAAAGTCGATTATCATTATGGACCAACATGGTATGACGCAAAGTAAAAGGAAGGGATAACGGATGCCGGAACTGCCGGAAGTGGAAATAATTCGCCGCACTCTCATTCCGTTAACCGTTGGCAAAACGATCGAAGAAGTGCAAGTGTTTTGGCCAAAGATCGTTCAATATCCAGCGGATGTGACGGAATTTGCCGAAACGCTCAAAGGACAAACGATCCATGATGTGGAGCGGCGAGGGAAATTTTTAAAATTGATGCTCGATACACATGTGCTCATTTCCCATTTGCGCATGGAAGGGCGCTATGTGGTTTGGCGCAAGGAAGACCCTATCGAACCGCATACCCATGTTATTTTCCGCTTTACCGATGGCACAGAACTTCGCTATCGCGATGTAAGAAAGTTTGGGACGATGCATCTTTATCGAAAAGGAGAAGAAGATGCCCGGCTGCCTTTGTCCCAGCTAGGCCCTGAACCGTTTTCTGAAACATTTACCGCAAACTTTCTTGCAAAACGGCTGCGAAAAACGAACCGTACGATCAAAACGGTACTTCTTGACCAAACGGTTGTCGTTGGGCTCGGCAACATTTATGTAGATGAGTCACTATTCCGTGCTGGAATCCACCCTGAACGTATCGCGTCGTCATTAACCGATGAGGAAGTTGCGCGCTTACATCGCGAAATGGTGACAATATTACAAGAAGCGATCGAAAAAGGAGGAAGCACGGTAAGGTCGTACGTCAACACACAAGGAGAAAGCGGAACGTTTCAACTGCAGCTATTCGTGTACGGGCGAAAAGGAGAACCGTGCAAACGCTGCGGGCAACCGATTCAAAAAACGGTTGTCGCCGGACGCGGCACCCATTATTGCCCGAGTTGCCAACGATAATAAGTGGGAATGACTCGATCATAGAAATAAAAAATGCAAGGAGACAAATCGATGCGCTCTTCTGGTGCTTTTCGCTTATAGATCATCATATCGGAAAGCATAGATTAGACGAATCGATGTGCATAAGGGAGAGGAAATCATGGCACTGACGATTGGATTGACCGGCGGCATCGCAAGCGGAAAAAGTACGGTGACCGGGATGATTCGCGAGCTGGGGATTCCGGTGATTGATGCGGACCAAGTCGCGCGCGATGTCGTCAAAGTGGGAGAGGAAGCATACGCGCAAATTGTCGCAACGTTTGGCCAGGATATTTTGCAGGCAAACGGGGAAATTGACCGGGCCAAACTAGGAGCGATTGTCTTCCATAATGAGCGGGAGCGGAAAAAGCTGAATGCCATCGTTCATCCGGCGGTCCGCCGGCGCATGATGGCGGAAAAAGAAGCGTACGTTCAAAACGGGGCGAAAACGATCGTCCTCGATATTCCGCTTTTATTTGAAAGCGAGCTGACCCATTTTATCGATAAAGTCATTGTCGTATACGTCGATGATGAGGTGCAGCTCGAACGGCTAATGAAACGGAACGGTTTTTCGAAAGAAGAGGCGCTGGCGCGAATTCGTTCGCAACTGCCGCTTCGAGAAAAAGTCAAAAAAGCAGATGCCGTCATCAATAATAACGGAACGGTGGAAGAAACAAAACAACAGCTTTTGCAAATTTTAACGGAATGGGACGCCCTTTAAAAACGGGCGTCTTTTTTTATCATTTCGTTGAATTTTTTCTCCACATTCCCCAAAAATATGATATACTATTTATGCGTAGACTTGTTTATTAGTATAACATATATGTGAGAGGAGAACATAAATGAAAGCAAAAATAGCGATTAATGGATTCGGACGAATTGGAAGAATGGTATTTCGCAACGCCATCCATTCTCCATACCTAGATATCGTGGCGATTAATGCAAGCTATCCATCCGAAACGTTAGCGCATTTAATAAAATATGATTCCAATCACGGTAAATTTGACGGAGAAGTGATTCCGCGCGAAGATGGTCTTCTTGTCAACGGCAAAAAGGTAAAACTGCTCAGTTCGCGCGATCCGAAAGAGCTGCCTTGGAAAGAGCTCGATATTGATATTGTTATCGAAGCGACAGGAAAATTTAATTCCCGCGAAAAAGCGAGCCTTCACCTTGAAGCGGGAGCGAAGCGTGTTATTTTAACTGCGCCGGGGAAAAATGAGGATGTCACGATTGTCGTTGGCGTCAATGAGCATGTGCTTGACATCGATCAACATTTCATCATTTCCAACGCTTCCTGCACGACAAACTGCCTTGCTCCTGTGGTAAAAGTGCTTGATGAAGCGTTTGGGATTGAAAATGGGTTAATGACAACGGTCCATGCTTATACGAACGACCAAAAAAATATCGACAATCCGCACAAAGATTTGCGCCGCGCCCGCTCTTGCGCGCAGTCGATCATCCCGACAACAACGGGAGCGGCAAAAGCGCTAGGATTAGTATTGCCACATTTAAAAGGAAAGCTGCATGGAATGGCGCTTCGTGTTCCGACGCCAAACGTATCGCTCGTTGACTTAGTCGTGGATGTGAAAAAAGAGGTTACGGTGGAAGAAGTCAATGAAGTGTTTATTCGTGCCGCGAACGGCCCATTAAAAGGCATTCTCGATTTTACGATGGAGCCGCTTGTTTCGATAGATTTTAATACGAATCCGCACTCGGCGATTATTGACGGTCTTTCGACGATGGTGATGGAAGGTCGGAAAGTAAAAGTATTAGCATGGTATGATAATGAATGGGGCTATTCTTGCCGCGTTGTCGATTTAGCGAACATGGTCGCCGTCAAAATGATCGAAAAACTAAGCGTAAATGCAGGATAAAAAGTGCTGGCCTTAACGACCAGCACTTTTTTTATGTGATCGGCAAAGGGTGGTTTGCATTCTTTGTAAAAAATTTAAAAAGCATGTTGCAAAAACAACGTAAACAAAGTATACTATGTCTCGTGAACTTCTTAACGGCAGGTAATGTGACTACTTAAAGGGTTAGGACCTCTTAGGACTAACTTTCCCCCGTGGTAGTTATACATGCCATTATTGCAAAGAATTTCATGTTTTTATGTTAAGAAAATTTGTTCAAAGGGGGATTATGGAATGGACACAATGGGTCGTCACGTTATCTCAGAATTATGGGGATGCGATTTTGATAAGCTGAACGATATCGAATTTATTGAAAAAACGTTTGTTGATGCCGCACTGAAATCGGGTGCGGAAATCCGCGAAGTAGCATTTCATAAGTTTGCACCACAAGGTGTTAGCGGAGTAGTCATTATTTCCGAGTCCCATTTGACGATTCACACATTTCCAGAGCATGGCTATGCGAGCATTGACGTCTACACATGTGGACATTTAGATCCGACGATTGCGGCGGATTATATCGCCGATAAACTTGGGGCTCAAACGCGGGAAACGATTGAACTTCCGCGCGGCATGCGCCCAATTGAAGTGAAAAAAGCGCAAGCATTATAATCGTAACGAGCGTAAGAAAAGAGGTGCGAAACGTGGCGCCTCTTTTTTATTTTTCAATAGTGTACCATTCTTGTCCAAAATAATGGTATGATAATATTTAAGTAAGGAGAAGAATGAGGAGAAATCGCAATGGGTGCCTGGAAAAAATGGAAATATGCGCTAACCAATCATTGTGAAACAAGGGACAACCATGAAGATGAAGAATTGCGGAGCCATTACTATAAGGCGACAAACAATGCGGTGATGAAAGCGGTAAAGGAGCTATTTGCTTCTTCCCCGGATTACGAATTACTATCCGTTTCAGAGGAAAGGGGAGAATTTAGCGCGCAAACCCGCCGTGGCAAAAAGGTGTTTATTGTCGCTACGGTGATCTCCGTCCGGCCACTGGAAACCGCGGTGGACTTTTCCGTCACTACAGAAACAACGTTGCTGCCGTTTGATTTCGGTCGGAGCCGCAACGTCATTATTGATTTATACCGGAAACTAAATCAGCGTCTCCCGTATATCGGATCAGGGCTAAACGCCTAATGAAACGGCTTGTCCGCGCTTTGTTGTTCCGTTATTATAAAAGATAAGAATGAAAAAACGGAGTTGGTTTTATGAGATGCCCATCATGTCAGCATCACGGCACAAGAGTTCTCGATTCGCGGCCAGTGGATGAAGGGCGTTCGATCCGGCGCAGGCGGGAATGCGAACAGTGCCACTATCGCTTTACCACGTTTGAAAGAGTGGAAGAAATGCCGCTCATTGTTGTGAAAAAGGAAGGAACGCGTGAAGAATTCAGCCGCGATAAGATTTTGCGCGGCTTAATTAAAGCGTGTGAAAAACGGCCGGTTGCGTTAGAAGAGTTGGAAAAAATTACGCAGGATATCGAACGGGAGCTGCGCAATCAGGGCGTCGCTGAAGTAAAAAGTGAAACGATCGGCGAAATGGTAATGGAGCGGTTGTCGAAAGTCGATGAGGTGGCGTATGTTCGTTTCGCCTCCGTATATCGCCAATTTAAAGATATAAACGTATTTATCGAAGAGTTAAAAGAACTAATTAAAAAAGGACAACGCTAAAGGGCTTATTTGCATATCGGTAACAAGCCCTTTTTTTCATCGTTAAAGGAAGGTCGAGAATATGGAACATCATTGGAAAGAGTTAATTCCGGTTGACCGTTATACGGTACGAAGCAATGGAGTGCTGCATGACTTTGACCGAAAAGTGCTGACGCTTCTTTATCAACCGCTAATCGGTTATCGCGCCTTATGTTTATATATGACGCTATGGAGCGAATTAGAGCTGCTTTCGGAGAAGGAAACGACCCATCATAGCCTGATGGTGCTGATGCAGTGCAATTTAAAAGAAATCTATGAGGAGCGTCTAAAATTAGAAGGGATTGGACTGTTAAAGACGTATGTAAATATCAAGCATGGCGACGAACCGAAGTTGTTCATTTACGAATTGCAACCGCCGCTAGCACCGGAACAATTTTTCACCGACGGGATGCTGAACGTTTTCCTCTATAATCGCATTGGCAAACATAAGTTTCAGCAATTAAAACAATTTTTTTCTACCTCCGCGATCGACCAAACGAAATTTTCTCCCATTACCCGTTCGTTTCATGATGTTTTTGCTTCTGTTCATATCGAGCAGATGGTGGCAAACATTCATGGGGAAGTGCAAGAAGATTTGCAACTGGCCGATGGGTATGAGTATGTTGGCCGAAAAGAAAACACCTATCAACTCGACGATGATGTATTTGATTTCGAGTTATTTTTTGCCGGTTTGTCGAAACATATGGTGCCAAGGCGGGCGATTACGGCGAAAGTAAAAGAAGCGATCAAAAAATTGGCGTTTTTGTATGGCGTTGGACCGCTTGATATGCAAAAAATTGTCATGAGCGTCATTGACCCGTCTTATCATATTGATATCGATGCGCTGCGCAAAGCCGTCCATGAATGGTACGAATTTGAACGCGGCCATGCTTTGCCAAACCTGAGTTCACGAGTGCAGCCGCTCCCATATCGAACGATGGAGAATGTCGAGCCCAAAACGAAAGAAGAACAGCTGATGAAACAGCTGGAAACGATTTCTCCCCGCCAGCTGTTAATCGAAATTTCCGGCGGGGCCGAGCCGTCGATGAGCGACTTGCAGCTGATTGAAGATATTATGTTTCAACAGAAACTGCTTCCCGGCGTGGTGAACGTATTAATCTATTATGTTATGTTGCGAACCAATATGAAATTATCCAAAAAGTATGTCGAGAAAATCGCCAGCCACTGGGCGCGCAAAAAAGTGCGCACCGTCAAGGAGGCAATGGAGCTGGCAAAGCAAGAAGCGAAAACGTACCAAAGCTGGGCGGATGAAAAAAGCAAAAGAACAAATAGAAAAACAGTGCGAAAAGAACTGTTGCCAGAATGGCTTAATATGGATTATAGTCAAAGCGATGAGCAAAGTAATGAGATCGATATTGAGGAAAAACGGCGTGAGCTGGAAGAACGGCTAAAAAAATACCGCGACGAATAATAGGATGTGAAAGCAATGGAACGAGTCAATCAATTATTACATCGGCTGCTAGGCAGAAAAGACTTTCAGCAACGTTATGAACAAATGAAGCGGCAAATTTTGGCGCATCCGGACGTACAAGCGTTTTTGCGGGCGCATGAGCGGGAAATTACAAAAGAGATGGTAGACCGCAGTTTAATGAAACTGTACGAGTTTATCGAGCAAAGCAAAAACTGCGACCAGTGTCCAAGTTTAGAGCAATGCAAAAACTTTTTGAAAGGATATCATCCCCATCTCGTTATAAAAGGGACGGTCATTGATGTTAAGTATGACCGCTGCCCGGCGAAAATAAAGCATGATGAACGGAAACAGCAGGAATCGCTCATTCAAAGCTTATTTGTGCCGCGCGAGATTTTGCAGGCGTCGCTGTCTCATATTGATCTAGATGACGAAGGACGAATGAAGGCGATTGAGCTTGCCGACCGTTTTGTTTCCGAGTATGAACCTGGAAAAAAGATGAAGGGCCTTTATTTATACGGATCGTTTGGTGTCGGAAAAACGTACATCCTTGGCGCGATTGCCAACGCGCTGGCGAAAAAGAACGTCCAGTCGTTGATCGTGTATGTTCCTGAATTTTTCCGTGAGCTGAAAAGTTCACTGCAAGATCAAACGGTGAACGAAAAACTCGATTACGTCAAAAAAGTACCGATTTTAATGCTCGATGATATCGGCGCTGAATCGATGTCAAGCTGGGTGCGCGACGACTTGCTGGGACCGATTTTGCAATATCGGATGTTCGAAAACTTGCCGACGTTTTTTACCTCGAACTTTGATTTGCAGCAGCTTGCCCATCATTTGACGTATTCGCAGCGCGGCGAGGAGGAACAGGTGAAAGCAGCGCGCATTATGGAGCGGATTCGTTATTTGGCGCAGCCGGTAGAAGTAAAAGGCAAAAACCGACGTCTTGAATAGGGTATTTCCGAAAACGGAAATATCCTTTTTTTATTCTAAATGACTGTTTGTCCCCATATATATAGAAACAAGCATTGACTCGTAAAAGGGGGGACAGCGCTTGATCGAAATTTATTTGGACCAAGCAAGCGATGCGGAAAAGTTGTTTTCCATATTGAAGGAGAGAGAGAAAAAAGCGGTTCATCCGCTCTTTTGCACAACATATAGTGGAAATTCCCTCGTTGCGATTTACATATATGGCCATAACGAAGATGTCATCTTCTCTGATATCATGCCGGCCATCACGGAATTTATTTTGCGTTTTGTGGAAGACCGGTTGTTATTATCGATCATTTCCGGTACGTTTTATTTTCAAGACAAGGAAGAACAGCAGCAAATTTTACAGATCGCCCATTCGTTTCTCGATGGCGAACGATATGACTACCGCAAAGGAAAACAGCTTTCCGTTTCCCGAGAAACATTGATTCGCCAAGCGTTAGAGCAATTTTTAACAGATGGGCTTTCTTTTTCCTTCTCCTCCTTTATCACGTTTCGCCTGAAATCGTATATGGAGCGGCTGCAACATTACGTCGAGCTGGCGATCGATGAATATAAGCTGGAACAGGAATATCAAAATTTCGTGCAAACACTTCGTGACTGTGTTGCGGCAAGACCGCCGAAACTGCCACGAATCTATTTAGTTCACCAACCGCCGTCTTTTCTTTTTTATGATGAGAAGCTGCGGGAAATTACCGCGGGAGAATTAAAACAATGGATTGATCGCAATTTGATCGTCAGCCAGCCGATGTACATCGATTCTTCCGTGCTGGCGCCGCTTGTGTCCATCGCTCCAAGCGAAATTTATTTGTATACTGACCATGAAGATGACGGAATGATCCAAACGATTCAAAATGTGTTTCAAGAACGCATCCGCCTTCGGAAGCAAAGCGATTTTGCGAAATGCCATATTTCCGCACAACAAGATGGATGAACTTGATTTTTTCCTGCACTCATTCTATAATAACGTACATAAAGAATATGGAAAAGTGATGATGAGGACACGGGTGTATTTTTACGGTTTCCAGAGAGGGAAGGCATCGGCTGAAACCTTCCTAACACGAAAAATACACTTACCACCTCGGAGCTGCGGCAGTGAACGACGCACGTCCAGTAATTGCCGTCGGTACGTTCAACCGTTATGACTTTCGAGCCATTGCCTAGGATCGGTATGCCTTTTTTTGGCAATGGGAAGAAGGGTGGAACCACGACGCAAACTCGTCCCTTTGTTATGGAGGGAGGAGTTTTTTTATTTTCAAAACAGAAGGAGGAGAAGCGTATGTCGGAAGTGATTCGCATTACATTCCCGGACGGGGCGGTAAAGGAGTTTCCGAAAGGAACGACAACGGAAGAGATCGCCGCTTCGATCAGCCCGGGATTAAAGAAAAAAGCGATTGCTGGAAAATTAAATGATCGTTTTATTGATTTGCGCACGCCGATTCAAGAAGACGGCGCGATTTCGATCATTACGCAAGACATGCCGGAAGCGCTCGATATTTTGCGCCACAGCACGGCCCATTTGATGGCGCAGGCGATTAAGCGTCTGTACAAAAACGTGAAACTTGGCGTCGGGCCAGTGATTGAAAATGGATTTTATTATGACATTGATATGGAACACGCTTTAACACCGGAAGACTTGCCGAAAATCGAACAAGAAATGCGGAAAATTGTCAAAGAAAACTTGGAAATCGTCCGCAAAGAAGTAAGTCGGGAAGAGGCAATCCGCCTTTATGAGGAAATCGGCGATAACTTAAAGCTTGAGCTGATCAACGATATTCCAGAAGGAGAAACGATTTCCATTTACGAGCAAGGCGAGTTTTTCGACCTTTGCCGAGGGGTACACGTTCCATCGACTGGAAAAATTAAAGAGTTTAAGCTGTTGAATATTTCCGGAGCGTACTGGCGCGGCGACAGCAACAACAAAATGCTGCAGCGCATTTACGGAACGGCGTTTTTCAAAAAAGAAGATTTGGATGAATACTTGCGCCTGTTGCAGGAAGCGAAAGAGCGCGACCATCGCAAATTAGGAAAAGAGCTGGAATTGTTTACAACGTCGCAAAAAGTCGGACAAGGCCTGCCGCTCTGGCTGCCAAAAGGGGCGACGATTCGCCGCATTATCGAGCGCTATATTGTCGATAAGGAAATTGAACTCGGCTATCAGCACGTTTATACGCCGGTGCTTGGCAGCGTCGAATTGTATAAAACTTCCGGACACTGGGACCATTACAAAGATAACATGTTCCCGCCAATGGAAATGGACAACGAACAACTTGTGCTGCGCCCAATGAACTGTCCGCATCATATGATGATTTATAAAAACAAAATTCATAGCTATCGGGAACTTCCAATTCGTATCGCCGAGCTGGGCACGATGCACCGCTATGAAATGTCCGGGGCGCTTTCCGGATTGCAGCGCGTCCGCGGCATGACGCTGAATGATGCCCATATCTTTGTTCGTCCGGACCAGATTAAAGACGAATTTAAGCGCGTAGTGAACTTAATTTTGGAAGTATACAAAGATTTTGGCCTAAATGACTATTCGTTCCGCCTTTCTTATCGCGATCCGCATGACAAAGAAAAATATTACGATGATGATGAAATGTGGGAAAAAGCGCAACGGATGCTGCGTGAGGCGATGGATGAATTAGGATTGGAGTATTATGAAGCGGAAGGGGAAGCGGCGTTTTACGGTCCGAAGCTGGATGTGCAAGTGCGCACCGCGCTTGGCAAAGACGAAACATTATCGACGGTGCAGCTCGATTTCTTGCTTCCGGAACGATTTGACTTAACATACATTGGCGAAGACGGAAAACCGCATCGCCCGGTTGTCATCCACCGCGGCGTCGTTTCGACGATGGAACGATTCGTTGCGTTCCTCATTGAAGAATATAAAGGAGCGTTCCCAACTTGGCTCGCGCCTGTGCAAGTAAAAGTCATTCCGGTATCGCCGGAGGCGCATCTCGACTATGCGTACGAAGTAAAAGAAGCGCTGCAAGCGAAAGGATTCCGCGTCGAAGTCGACGAGCGCGACGAAAAAATCGGCTATAAAATCCGCGAAGCGCAAATACAAAAAATTCCTTACATGCTTGTTGTCGGCGACAAAGAAATCGCGGAAAACGCCGTGAACGTCCGCAAATACGGTGAACAAAAAAGCGAAACAATGCCGCTCGATGACTTTATTGCTTCCTTGCAGGAGGAAGTGCGGCGAAAATAGATAAAAACACGCCCGTGAAGTTTTGCTTCACGGGTTTTTTCTTTTTTACTTGTCAAACCTTGAACGATTCGCTATAATGAAAACCGTTGTTTGTTCAATCAAGAAAAGCGCCTTGACATGCCACTTCCAAGGTGATATATTGTATAGAGTGAATAGAATACTTGTTTGTAACAAAAGCAGAAGCACCCCGCTTCTCACCT
Source organism: Saccharococcus thermophilus (assembly GCF_011761475.1). Lineage (NCBI taxonomy): Bacteria > Bacillati > Bacillota > Bacilli > Caryophanales > Anoxybacillaceae > Saccharococcus > Saccharococcus thermophilus. The sequence goes on along the minus strand of NZ_JAASRS010000001.1, from coordinate 2,153,719 downwards.
GGTTGACGCCATGTGGCTGTTGACAGGTCGTTACGGTTCGAGATATTGTTTTCGGACGTAAGCAGTGTGGGTGTCGTATGCATCCACACTTTTTTATTAGCAGGAAAAGGTCGATGATCGGCTGTTTTTCCGGAACCGCTCGATGTAGGGTGTGCGATGCGACAAACAAGTAATTCGTAAAAAACCTTGGAGGTGGCTGGTTATTAGCAAAGATTTCATTATCAACGAAAACATTCGTGCCCGTGAAGTCCGCTTAATCGATCCAAACGGCGAACAGCTGGGGATCAAATCGAAACAAGAAGCGCTCGAAATTGCGGCGAGATTAAACCTCGACTTAGTGATGGTGGCGCCAAATGCGAAACCGCCGGTATGCCGCATCATGGATTACGGCAAATTCCGCTTCGAGCAGCAGAAGAAAGAAAAAGAAGCGCGCAAAAAGCAAAAAGTGATCAACGTCAAAGAAGTGCGCTTAAGCCCGACGATCGAGGAGCACGACTTTAACACGAAGCTCCGCAACGCGCGCAAGTTCCTTGAAAAAGGCGATAAAGTAAAAGCGACAATCCGCTTTAAAGGACGGGCGATTACGCATAAGGAAATTGGTCAACGCGTCCTTGAACGGTTCTCCGAGGCATGTTCGGATATCGGCGTCGTCGAGACGGCACCGAAAATGGACGGGCGCAATATGTTTTTAGTGCTAGCACCGAAAAACGATAAATAATCGAGTGAGGAGGAACACCTATGCCAAAAATGAAAACTCATCGTGGCGCTGCAAAGCGTTTCAAAAAAACTGGTACCGGTAAATTAAAACGCGGTCATGCTTATACAAGCCACTTATTTTCCAGCAAAACGCAAAAACAAAAACGCAAACTTCGCAAAGCAACGCTTGTATCTCCTGGCGACTTCAAACGCATTCGCCAACTGCTTGACAACTTGAAATAATGGAGAAATATAGGAGGGAATATTTATGCCACGTGTTAAAGGTGGAACGGTAACGCGCAGACGTCGCAAAAAAGTGCTGAAATTAGCAAAAGGTTATTTCGGAGCGAAACATGCTTTATATAGAGTCGCAAACCAACAAGTAATGAAATCGTTAATGTACGCGTATCGCGACCGTCGTCAACGGAAACGCGATTTCCGCAAACTTTGGATTACGCGCATTAACGCTGCTGCACGCATGCACGGTCTTTCCTACAGCCGCTTCATGCACGGTTTAAAATTAGCGGGTGTAGAAGTGAACCGCAAAATGTTAGCGGACTTAGCGGTCAATGACCAAGCTGCGTTCGCACAGCTCGCTGACTTAGCGAAAGCAAATTTAAACAAGTAAGGAAGCAGTGACCATTCTCGCTGACGGAGAATGGTCTTTTTTTCTTATAGAAAGGAAATGACCATGGTACAATATAGTTTGGTGATGAATATTATCGGTCTTTTCATCATGGCGATCGATAAGTATAAAGCGAAGCGCCATCAATGGCGCATCGCCGAAAAAACGCTTTGGCTCGTTTCCTTCATCGGCGGGGCGGTTGGTGCGGCAGTTGGCATGTATTGGTTTCATCATAAAACGCGCCATCGTGCTTTCCGCTATGGCTTGCCGCTTCTGGCGGTGATGGAGATTGTGGCATATGTTTGGCTTTTTAACTTTTTGTAGGGGGTGAAAGAATGGATTTTGCAGCGCTTTACTCGCTGCAGCGCCAGCTCGATGAGCGGATTGAGGCGCAGCACGGCCTTATGGAAGAAGATCTGTTTGCAAAAAAACTGCTCGCTTTGCTTGTCGAAATCGGCGAGCTGGCCAATGAAACGCGCTGTTTTAAATTTTGGAGCGTGAAACCGCCGTCTCCACAAGAAAAAGTGCTCGAAGAATATGTCGACGGACTGCATTTTATTTTATCGCTCGGCTTGGAATGCGATTTTCTCTATTCCGAGATTCCGCCGCAATCGGCCGCTTTGCCGCTTGTCGAGCAGTTTCTCGCCGTTTTTCAAGCCGCGGATGAGTTTGGAAAAACGAAATCGCGGCAAAGCTATAACCGGTTGTTTACCGAATATTTGCGGCTCGGCGGGCAGCTCGGTTTTTCTACGAAACAAATCGAACAAGCCTATAAGCAAAAAAATCAAGTCAATCATGAACGGCAAAATCAGAATTATTAACAAATTTTGTACATTATTGGCGATTTTGGGTATAATAAAGGATGGATAAAAACGGAAAGGGGTTCCATCATGGCGAAATACGATGAAACGTTGACGATGCTGAAGGATTTAACCGATGCGAGAGGCGTCCCTGGAAATGAACGGGAAGCGCGCGAAGTAATGAAAAAGTACATAACTCCTTATGCCGATGAAGTAACGACAGACGGTCTCGGCAGTTTAATCGCGAAAAAGAAAGGAGCTGCCGACGGTCCGAAAATTATGATTGCCGGCCACTTGGACGAAGTCGGCTTTATGGTGACGCAAATCGATGACAAAGGATTTATCCGTTTCCAAACGCTAGGCGGTTGGTGGAGCCAAGTTATGCTGGCGCAACGCGTCACCATTTTAACGCGCAAGGGAGAAATCACCGGTGTCATCGGTTCGAAACCGCCGCACATTTTGCCGCCGGAAGCGCGCAAAAAACCGGTCGACATTAAAGATATGTTTATTGACATTGGCGCAACAAGCCGTGAGGAAGCAATGGAATGGGGCGTGCGTCCGGGCGACTCGATTGTTCCGTATTTTGAATTTACCGTATTGAATAATGAAAAAATGCTGCTTGCGAAAGCTTGGGACAACCGGATCGGTTGCGCGATCGCGATTGACGTGCTCAAGCAATTAAAAGATGTCGATCATCCAAACGTCGTGTATGGCGTTGGCACGGTGCAGGAAGAAGTTGGTTTGCGCGGGGCAAGAACAGCGGCGCATTTCATTCAGCCGGATATCGCGTTTGCTGTGGACGTCGGCATTGCCGGCGATACGCCAGGAGTTTCCGAAAAAGAAGCGATGGGCAAGCTTGGTGCGGGACCGCACATCGTTCTGTATGATGCGACCATGGTATCGCATCGCGGTTTGCGCGAGTTTGTCATCGATGTCGCCGAAGAACTCAACATTCCTTATCATTTTGACGCAATGCCAGGCGGCGGCACCGACGCAGGCGCGATTCATTTAACGGCAAGCGGCGTGCCGTCGCTGACGATCGCGATTCCAACGCGCTACATCCATTCCCATGCGGCGATTTTGCACCGTGACGATTATGAAAATACGGTAAAATTGCTTGTCGAAGTCATCAAGCGCTTAGACGCGGAAAAGGTAAAACAAATTACATTTGAATAATCAGCGGAGAGAAGCCGGCAAATCAATGTCGGCTTTTCTTTTTAGCGAAGGGATAATAGAAGCGAAAGACAAAGATGCGAGATGAAAAAACATATATTAGCATAACAAACTTAGGGGGAAGAGAAATTGGTTTCTGTGAATGTATGGAATGCGGATGCATATGATGAAAAGTTATCGTTTGTGTCTGAGTTAGGGAAAAGTTTGGTAGAGATGTTAGGCCCGAAACAAGGAGAAAAAATTCTTGATTTAGGATGCGGGACAGGAGATCTTGCAAATGAAATTGCAAAAATGGGAGCCAAAGTTGTCGGGATGGATGTATCCCCTGATATGATCGAAAAAGCACGAAAAAAATATCCGCATCTTTCTTTTCTTGTAGATAATGGTGAATCATTTCGAACTGAAGAACGCTATGACGCTATTTTCTCCAATGCCGCTTTGCATTGGATGAAGCGGGCTGAAAGTGTTGTGCAATCGATGGCTCTTGCTTTGCGAGAGGGCGGCCGGTTGGTCGCTGAATTTGGCGGAAAAGGAAACGTGGACGCTATTGTGAAAGCAATAGAAGAAGTTTTATTCACAAACTATGGCATTGATGCAAAAGAAAGAAATCCATGGTATTTTCCGAGCATTGGGGAATACAGCAGTTTGCTTGAAAAGCACGGATTTCGTGTGATCTATGCCAGCCATTTTGATCGCCCTACTCCTTTGCCTGATGGAGATCAAGGATTAGATCATTGGCTGGACGGCTTTGCTGGCGGCTTTTTTGCTGGTTTGGAATCGTCTGAAAAAGACCTGGTTTATCGGCAAATAAAAGAACGATTAAGAGCATACTTATGGAAGGATGGCGCATGGATTGCGGATTATAAACGGATTCGAATGATAGCGGTGAAGGAGGAAAGGGAAGCGAAATAAAGCTTCCCTTTTATGCATGTTGCTTGACCGCTTGTTCCAGTGTTGTGAGCATTTCCTCTTTTTGCTGCTCGCTCGAATGTTTCCAAATCTCTTCAAAGAGGACGCCGAGCCCCGGCAAATATTTTTCCTCTCCACGTTGAATCGCGTCAACAATCGTATCTTCCAATTGCTCCTTCGTGTTGTTGGCCACATTTTGTATAACTGCATGGCGCAAGTTTAAATCCATCTCGTTCACCTCACTATTATGTAGTTACATGCTTATTTTTTACGTGGATTTCGTTTATTATGTATATGGATACGCAAAACGTAAAGGAGAATCAGCATTGAAACGAATTGAGTCGGTAAAAAATCCGCAAGTGAAGCAGTGGAAAAAGCTGCTGACGAAAAAGGAACGAGAAAAAACAGGGCATTTTCTTATCGAAGGATTTCATTTAGTGGAAGAAGCGTTGAAAAGCAACATATCCATTATCCAATTGATTGTTGATGAAAATAAAGCGATTCCGGCAACATGGGATGTGAGCGGCATCCCGCTGGCCATCGTCACGGAAGACGTGATGAAAGCGATCAGCGCCACGGAAACGCCGCAAGGCATCGCGGCCGTATGCGAACAGTTTTCCTATGACGATATGGACTGGACGCAGGCGAATGTGCTTCTGATTGACGCCGTGCAAGATCCAGGCAACATCGGCACGATGATCCGCACCGCTGATGCGGCGGGAATGGATGCGGTGATTCTTGGGGAAGGATGTGCTGATCTATACAATCCGAAAGTTATCCGCGCGACGCAAGGTTCACTTTTTCATCTGCCAATTATGCGCGGAAATCTCCGTGAATGGATCGAGCGTCTGCGCGAGAAAAATGTCGCGGTTTACGGAACGGCGCTGGAAAATGGGGAAGATTATCGCCATATTGAGCCGACGCGACCGTTCGCTTTGCTTGTCGGCAACGAAGGAAGCGGGGTTCAGAAGGAATTGCTGCAAATGACAACGAAAAACTTATACATTCCGATTTATGGACAGGCCGAGTCGTTAAACGTCGCCGTCGCCGCCGGAATTTTGCTTTATCATTTACGCGGGACGTTGTAAAAATTATAGATAAAAGCTAGAAAATGAAGCCATTTTTGCATGCAGGTGGTTGCATCGCACCTGCCTGTTGCCTATAATATAAAAATAGTTAAATAAGTTAAATACGGAAAACAACGATGAAAGAGAAGAGTAGCTTGCCACTCGCCATCCAGGGAGAAAACGCCGTAGACTGGGAGCGTTTTTATGGTAGAAGCAAGTGAATTCACCTCTGGAGTTGACACTTGGACCATTCCGCGCTTGCGGAATGTAAAGGTGTTCCGGCCGATGCCGTTATCGCAATGAAGCGAACAGCGCGTTTTTTGCGCTGTTAACAAGGGTGGTACCGCGAGTGCACTCGTCCCTTATGGCAAGGGGCGAGTTTTTTTATGGAACATACTAGTGTGGATTTCACGTAAAGATATTCCAAAAGTATTGCTTCATGAACATCAAGCATGGGCAGTGGAAGAGGCATTTCGTTTATTCAAGTGAAGAAAAGGAGGAATTTTCCATGAAAGAACGGTTGCAGCAGCTTCAACAAGAAGCGCTCGAAAAAATTGAACAAGCTAGTGACTTAAAAGCACTTAATGAGGTGCGCGTCGCTTATCTTGGCAAAAAAGGCCCGATTACCGAAGTGCTCCGCGGCATGGGGTCATTATCGCCGGAAGAGCGTCCGGTCATAGGCGCGCTCGCCAACGAAGTACGGCAAGCGATTCAAAGCGCGCTAGAAGCAAAACAAGCAAAGCTCGAACAAGAGGAAGTCGAAAAAAAATTAGCGGCGGAAGCGATTGATGTCACGCTTCCAGGCCGCCCGGTCAGAAGAGGAAATCATCATCCGCTCACGCGCGTCATTGAAGAAATCGAAGACTTATTCATCGGCATGGGCTATACGATTGCCGAAGGGCCGGAAGTCGAGAAAGACTACTACAATTTTGAAGCGTTGAACTTGCCAAAAGGCCACCCGGCGCGCGATATGCAAGATTCGTTCTACATTACCGAAGAAATTTTGCTTCGCACTCATACATCACCGGTGCAAGCGCGCACGATGGAAAAACATCAAGGGCGCGGTCCGGTCAAAATCATCTGCCCGGGAAAAGTGTACCGCCGCGACAATGATGACGCGACTCACTCGCATCAATTTACGCAAATCGAAGGGCTTGTTGTCGATGAAAACATTCGCATGAGCGACCTGAAAGGAACGCTGCGCGAGTTTGCCCGCAAAATGTTTGGCGAAGACCGCGAAATCCGCTTCCGTCCAAGCTTTTTCCCATTCACCGAGCCGTCGGTCGAAGTCGATGTATCCTGCTTCCATTGCGGCGGACATGGCTGCAGCGTATGTAAAGGGACTGGATGGATTGAAATTTTAGGCGCCGGCATGGTCCATCCAAACGTCTTAGAAATGGCTGGATTTGATTCGAAAAAATATACCGGTTTCGCGTTCGGCATGGGGCCGGAGCGCATCGCGATGCTTAAATACGGCATTGATGACATCCGTCATTTCTATCAAAATGACATTCGTTTCTTACAACAATTCCACCGTGTGTAAAAGGGAGGTTTGACCGATGTTTGTTTCTTATAAATGGCTGCAAGAATATGTAGACCTTACGGGAATAACGGCAAAAGAACTAGCCGACCGCATCACCAAAAGCGGCATTGAAGTCGAAAGTGTGGAAGTATTGAATAAAGGGGCAAAAGGCGTTGTCGTCGGGCATGTGCTTGAGCGCGAGCAGCATCCAAACGCCGATAAATTAAGCAAATGCCTCGTCGATATCGGCGAAGGCGAGCCGGTGCAAATTATTTGCGGCGCCCCAAACGTCGCCAAAGGGCAAAAAGTAGCGGTTGCCAAAGTCGGTGCCGTTTTGCCAGGCAATTTGAAAATTAAACGGGCGAAACTGCGCGGCGAAGAATCAAACGGTATGATTTGCTCCTTGCAAGAGCTCGGCGTTGAATCGAAATTAGTGCCGAAAGAATACACCGATGGCATTTTCGTCTTTCCAAGCGACGCTCCAGTTGGCGCGGATGCGTTGGAATTATTAAATTTAGACGATGAAGTATTAGAACTTGGACTTACGCCAAACCGCGCCGATTGCTTAAGCATGATTGGCGTCGCGTATGAAGTGGCGGCGATTTTAGGCCGGGACGTGAAGCTGCCAGCCATTGAGCTTCAAGAAAATGCCGAAAATGTTCATGATTATATTTCTGTACGCGTCGATGCGCCGGAGGACAATCCGTTATATGCAGGACGCATTGTGAAAAATGTGAAAATCGGCCCATCGCCGCTTTGGATGCAAACGCGTTTGATGGCGGCAGGAATCCGTCCACACAACAACGTAGTCGATATTACGAACTACATTTTGCTGGAGTACGGCCAGCCGCTCCATGCGTTTGACTATGACCGTCTCGGCTCGAAAGAAATTGTCGTGCGCCGCGCGAAAGCAGGCGAAACAATTGTCACGTTGGATGATACGAAACGCACGTTAACGGAAGACCATCTTGTCATTACGAATGGAACGGAACCGGTTGCCTTAGCTGGCGTGATGGGCGGAGCGAATTCTGAAGTACGAAATGACACAACGACCGTATTTATTGAATCAGCCTATTTCACCAGCCCTGTCATTCGCAAAGCGTCGAAAGACCACGGCTTGCGCAGTGAAGCAAGCACGCGTTTTGAAAAAGGCATTGACCCGGCGCGGACAAAAGAAGCGCTTGACCGCGCGGCCGCGTTAATGGCTGAGTACGCTGGCGGCGAAGTCGTTGGCGGCGTTGTCGAAGTCAATACGTTAAAAGAACAAGAAGTGACGATTACAATTACGCTAGACCGCATTAACCGCGTGCTTGGCACGACGATTACAAATGACGAAGTCGCCACGATTTTAACGAACTTACAATTTGCGTTTACCGAAGATAACGGAACGTTTACGATTACTGTTCCATCACGCCGCCGTGACATTACGATTGAAGAAGATATTATTGAAGAAGTAGCGAGATTATATGGCTATGACCGATTGCCGGCAACATTGCCAGTCGCGGAAGCGAAGCCGGGCAAATTGACGCCGTATCAAGCAAAACGCCGGCAAGTGCGCCGTTATTTAGAAGACGTTGGCCTGTTCCAAGCGATTACGTATTCTCTGACAAGCGAGGAAAAAGCGACGATGTTCTCGTTAGAAACGGCGGAACCGATCCGCTTGGCGCTGCCGATGAGCGAAGAACGCAGCGTCCTTCGCCAAAGCTTGCTGCCGCATTTGCTGGAAGTAGCGAGCTATAACCGCGCGCGCCAAGTCGAAAACGTCGCTGTCTATGAAACAGGCGCGGTATATCTCACAAGCGGCGAAAACGAACTGCCAAGCGAAAAAGAACGTCTCGCCGGAGTCGTGACAGGTGTATGGCACGCCCACTTATGGCAAGGTGAGAAAAAAGCGGTTGATTTCTATGTAGTCAAGGGAGTTTTAGACGGATTGTTTGAGTTGCTAGGCTTAACGAATCGCGTTGAATATAAGCAGGCAAAGCGCGAGCATATGCATCCGGGGCGAACCGCTGATATTTTGCTAGATGGCAAGACGATCGGCTTTGTCGGCCAGCTCCATCCGGTCGTGCAAAAAGAATATGATTTAAAAGAAACATATGTCTTTGAACTTGCCTTGACCGACTTGTTAAACGCGGAAGTGGAGGATATCCGCTACTCGCCGATTCCGCGCTTCCCGTCGATCACCCGCGACATCGCCCTTGTCGTCGATGAAAACGTCGTCGCCGGTGAGCTGCAAAAAACGATTACCGAAGCGGGCGGCGAGCTATTAAAAGAAGTGTCCATTTTTGATGTATACAAAGGCGACCGCCTTCCAGAAGGCAAAAAATCGATCGCCTTCTCGCTCCGTTACTACGATCCGGAACGTACATTAACGGACGAAGAAGTAACAGCCGTTCACGAAAAAGTGATTCAAGCGGTAGAACAGCAATTCGGCGCCACATTGCGCGGATAAATAGAATCCCTCGTCTTATGCGGAAGCATAAGGCGGGGGATTTTTTAGTAAATTTCTGAGAAAAAGGTGCCGAAAATGTATAAAAATCATCTCGAACAGCAGCTGAAAATTAATGAATATCGCCTAGAGCATAATATAAAACCTGTGGCGCTCAATACGTTTTGGGGGTATTTAGTGAATTCTGCCGATATCATTTCTCTGATCACGCTGTTTACGATTATTGTGGCGGCAGGTAGCGTAGCGAGCGAATTTTCTTGGGGAACAATCAAGCTGCTTCTCATTCGTCCTGCCAGCCGCACGAAAATTTTGCTTTCGAAATACATTGCCGCCTTGTTGTTTGCGCTTTGTATGTTGCTATTGTTATTTGTTTTCTCAGCGGTCATCGGCGCGATTATTTTTGGAATCGAAGAAATCCGCGAACCATATTTAGCGTACCAAAATGGAACGGTTGTTGAGAAAAGCATGCTTCTTCACGTTATGCAAGTATATGCACTCAATTGCGTTGATCTTGTCATGATGACGACCTTTGCGTTTATGATATCCGCGGTGTTTCGCAATCACTCGCTTGCGATTGGACTGGCGACTTTTGCCTTGTTTGTTGGGCCGCAGATTACGACGCTTCTTGCGATGAAATTTGACTGGGCAAAATATTTATTATTTGCCAATACAAACTTAGCGCAATACATTGATGGAACGCCGCTTGTCGAAGGAATGACGATGGCATTTTCCATTATGATGCTGCTTGTTTATTTTGTTATATTTAATACACTTACATTGCTTATTTTTCGGAAGCGCGATATTGCGGCGTAATGCTTCTTATCGTGGATTACGAAACGAAAAAGGATGTCACTCTTGCCAAAGAGATGACATCCTTCATTATATTTTTTGGATAGAGATGACCGTGGGCAGAACATGGGATAAAAAGGTATAATAAAAATATATAAGCGATTCGGAGTGATGACATGATGAAAGAAATGGATTTTTCTGAATTGAGTGAGTGGATTTTGGAGAAAAAAAGCGATGTGGAGCGGGACATATTGCAGACAAAAGGAAAAGAGCGCAATATCCGTACACGGGCTCGTGATGAAAATGAAGCCAAAATATTAGATGATCTATGTAGAAAACGATGGAAAAAGGCAGAAGCAGAAGGAAAAGTAAAATATTTGAGCAAGCGGGTGTGGTATTATGAATTCGATTGAAGAAGCAAAGCAAAAACTTCGTGCGCTTCGTTCCAAAACCTCGTTTGAAAAAATGGTGCAAGTGACGGCGATGAGGCGATAATTTTATTTTGTAAAATGAAAAAGAACGTACGGAGGTGTTTTCGAATGGGAAATCTTCTTGTAGAATGCCCAGGATGCAAACGGAAACTTCCTAGTAAAAATTTAGAGCCTTGCGACCGTTTATCACGCATCTGGCGAGTGCTGGCAGCTTTACGGAGAATTAACCGTATATAACATGTCCAAAAATGATCCTGACTTCATCCATCAACTAGCCGTCGACGCCTATGGCGCGCAACATACAGGAGGGGTGACGCGCAGCATCACAACAGCATTTGCGCTCATCGGCTTATATTTATCCATTGAATGCGGATACACAGGGAGACAAGTCCAGAAAGCACACATGAAATTAGCCGAGCGGCGGTACGATTGGCCTCGCTTCGAACCACCTCATCAAACATATTCGCTGACGGTATTCGATGTGTTGCGTGCGGAACCGGGAAAGAAAAGAGACGAGATGCTTAAAGCTTGGGCAGAAGAGGTCTGGAAGAGCTGGGAACACTACTATGATTGGGTCAGAACGTTCTGCCATCCAATTGCCACATAGCAATTTTTATTTTGAAAATAGGAACGCAATGTAAACGACAGCTCTACTATGGCGAATTGATGCTCCCACGTCGGAGATGGGCTCATGTTATACGCTACGCCGTCAATGAGTTCCCAACGCCCTTCCCACTGAAGGTAGTCTTGATACGAATACGGTTTGGACGGTTCTTGTTTCATTTTTGATTCCTCCCGTACTTTCCTTCATTATATCATTCTTATTTGGAAAAAAGAAAATCTTCTCGGTTGACTTTTTTTTGGGGGAATTGTTACATTGTTTAATAGTTAAATAATTAAACTATTTTTTCATAAAAAGGAGTGATATCTTGCGGTACGGAAACATTCATGATTTAGTAGAACGATATTTGTCTGTTTCCTTTATCGTGATGAGAAAAGCGGCGGCGCTCGTCAAGTGCGAGCTCGATGAAGATATGACGAATGATCAATATTACTTGCTTCGTTACATAAAAAAGAAAGCGAAATGTACATCAACTGAGCTTGCGTCCATGTTTGGCGTCAACAAAAGCGCGATTACGGCGATGACGAACCGCCTTGTCGATAAAGGATTGCTTCAGCGCACGCGCGATGAAAACGACCGGCGTGTTGTCTATTTAACGTTAACAGAAAAAGGAAAAGGATGGATTGCGAAAGCAGAAGAAAAAATTCATAAATTAGTAGAATCGTTCATAACCAAATTTTCGGAGAGGGAAATTGAATCATTTATCCAAACGTATGAAAAGCTTGCCCGCATTTTGCAAGAGATGGAGGGAACATCGTGAGAGGAATAGTCAAAGGAAAGTGGTTCGTGCTGTTGGCGTGGATTGTCGCTGCTGTCGTTCTCATTGTGACGGCGCCGAACATGGCCGATCTTGTCCGTGAGAAAGGGCAGCTGAGCGTGCCGAAAGGATACTCGTCATCGTTAGCGACGGAGATTTTAAAGGAAGTGCAGCAGCGGGAAAACAAGGGCAGCGAACTGTCAACGGTGCTTGTGTTTTACCATAAGGGCGGCCTGACGGATCACGATTGGAAGGAAGCCGAGCACGCCGTCAGCGAGCTGGAGAAAAATAAAAAAAGGCTGGGAATTACTGAGATTGTTTCCCCGTTTAAAGAAAAAGAATTGAAAGACCAGCTCGTCTCCAAAGATGGAACAACGATGCTGATATCGGTCAAAGTCGAAAGAAACGGCCGAAGCGCGCAAGAAATGACAAAAGCGCTATACAAAGCGATCGATGACGTTTCTGTCAAGCATTATTATACGGGAAGCTGGATGATTGACGAAGATGTCATCGTCAGCTCCCAACGCGGGTTGAAAAAGACAGAAGGCATTACCATTGTGTTTATTTTAGTGGTGCTGTTTGTCGTATTCCGTTCGTTTGTCGCGCCGCTCATTCCGCTTGTCACCGTTGGGATGACGTATTTAGTGTCGCAGTCGATTGTTGCTTTTCTTGTGGATCAAGTCAATTTTCCGCTGTCCACGTTTACGCAAGTCTTTTTGGTGGCGGTGCTGTTTGGAATCGGGACGGACTATTGTATTTTGCTGTTAAGCCGGTTTAAAGAGGAGCTTCCAAAACATGAAAATCGCACCGATGCGATCGTTGCAACGTACCGTACCGCTGGAAAAACGGTATTATTCAGTGGAATTGCGGTGATGATTGGATTTGCCGCAATTGGATTATCAACGTTTAAGTTGTATCAGTCCGCTGCCGCGGTAGCGGTCGGCGTGGCGGTGTTGCTGGTGGCGTTGATGACGTTGGTGCCGTTTTTTATGGCCGCGCTCGGTCCAAATCTGTTTTGGCCGGCTAAAGGAAATTTAGAGCATAAACAAAGCCGCTTGTGGGATGCTGCTGGCCGTTTTGCGTTTGCCAGACCGCTAGTCGCTTTAGGAATCGTTGCGGTCATTACCGTTCCGGTATTGGCGACGTATGATGGCGATTTATCGTTTGATTCGCTTGAAGAAATTGGGGATAATTACGCATCTGTAAAGGCGTTTCACATTATCGCCAAAAGCTTTAATCCTGGCGAAGCGATGCCGACGCAAATCGTCATGAAAAACGATGAAGCGATGAACTCGCAGGAGTATTTTGCACTCATTGAAAAAATCAGCCGCGAAGTCGAAAAAGTCGATGGGGTGGATAAAGTTCGTTCCGTTACGCGCCCGACCGGAGAGCCAATTGAACAATTGTTTGTCACAAAACAGGCCGAAAACTTAAAAAACGGACTTGGCCAAGGGAAAAACGGCATCGAGAAAATCAGTTCAGGCCTTAATCAAGCGAGCGGGCAGCTTTCCGCTTCCGCGCCAAAATTAAAGCAGGCGACAAGCGGCATCGAACAGCTTGTATCGGGAACGGAACGGCTACAGACGGGCGTTGGCGACCTGCAAAAAGGACTGGTGCAGATTGAGCAAGGCATTCGCAGCGGCTCCATGGGAGCAGGGGAGATTAAAAAAGGATTAGCGACGATGCAAGAAAATGCGAAAAAGCTGCAACAAGGCGCTGAACAGTTGCTGCAAGGATACGAAAAGGCGGGCGCCGGGCTCTCTTCGCTTGCCAGCCAGTATGAACAGCTGCAAAGCGGCATGAACGCCTTATCGGAGCAATTATCCTCGGTAAGCGCGTCGTTGAATCATATGGGGCAAACACATTCAGAACTGCAGCAGGATCCAGAATATCAGCGAACAAAAATGATGGTAGCGGGATTAGCAAAACAATCACAACAAATGACTGCTGGTTTTACGCAATTAAATACCGCACTCAAACAGGTAAGCGCTGGGGTGCGCCAAGCGAACGGCTCGTTTGCGCAGCTGATTGGTGGCCAGAAAGCGCTGATCGGTGGAATGACAAAACTCATCGCTGGGCTTGACAAGCTGCAAAAAGGCATGGACAAAGCGGCAAACGGGCAGCATCAAGTGATTGAGCGTCTTCCAAAGCTCTCGAATGGATTAAACCAAGTGAACGCCGGGCAAGAACAGCTGTTGCGAGGATTTTCCCAGTTAGACGGACAAATGAATCAATTGATTACAGGACTGGATCAAAGCGCCGACGGTCTTCGAAAAGTATCGAAAGGCCTCGGTTCCGCGGAAAACTATTTATCCGAGCTTTCATCGGCGCCAAATAAAGAAATGACAGGCTGGTATTTGCCAAAACAAGTGTTAGAGAGCAAGGAATTTGCCAAAGCGCAAGACGAGTATATGTCCAAAGACAGAAAAGTCGTGACGTTTGACGTCATTTTTGATGAAAACCCATATTCGACATCAGCGTTAAATAAAATCGACGACATTAAACAGGCGGTCGCAAGGGCAGTGAAAGATACGAAGCTCGAAAACGCAAAAGTTGCTGTTGGCGGTGTAACAAGCATTTACTCTGATTTGCATACGATTTCGTCCAATGACTATTCACGCACCGTCGTGTTGATGCTTGCCGGAATTGCCCTTATTTTAGCGATTTTGCTCCGTTCGTTCATCATGCCGGCGTACTTGATTTTGTCGCTTGTGTTGACGTACTACACTTCCATGGCCGTCACGGAGTTGATTTTCGTCAACGGGCTTGGCTACGCCGGTTTGAACTGGGCGGTATCGTTTTTCGCGTTTGTTATCTTGATCGCGCTTGGCATCGACTACAGCATTTTCTTGATGGATCGTTTCAACGAATACCGCGACAAGCCGGTGCAGGAGGCGATGCTGATTGCCATGCGCAACATGGGAACGGTCATTATCTCGGCGGCTGTCATTTTAGGCGGAACGTTTGCGGCGATGTATCCGTCCGGCGTCTTGTCGCTCTTGCAAATCGCGACAATCGTCCTTACTGGGTTAATTTTATACGCGCTCGTTGTGCTGCCGCTATTTGTGCCGGTGATGGTCAAAACGTTCGGCAAGGCAAACTGGTGGCCGTTTATGAAGTAAAGGCGGGGCTCTGGCAAGGAGCCCGCTTTTTTTGAGCATATTTATTGGTGCTTTTGTGAAAGGTAATCTATGATAAAAGTACGAATTCGATAAAAGGGGGAATAGCCAAATGACCAAGCGCGTGCTGATGGTGGTTACCAACCACACAACGATTACCGACGACCATAAAACAGGGCTTTGGCTCGAAGAATTTGCTGTTCCGTATCTTGTCTTTAAAGAAAAAGGATATGACGTGAAAGTAGCCAGCATTCAAGGAGGCGACGTGCCGCTTGATCCGCGCAGCATAAAAGAAAAGGATCCAGCGTGGGCGGAAGCGGAAAAAGCGTTAAAAAATACGGCGCGTTTAAGCAAAGACGACGCAACTGGATTTGATGCGATTTTCCTTCCTGGCGGTCATGGGACGATGTTCGATTTTCCGGATAATGAAACATTGCAATACGTTTTGCAGCAATTCGCTGAAGATGGAAGAGTCATAGGCGCTGTTTGCCATGGTCCGTCCGGTCTTGTCAATGTGACATATAAGGACGGAACGCCGCTTGTCAAAGGAAAAACGGTAACGTCGTTTACAGATGAAGAAGAAAAAGAAGTGCAGTTAGATCAATATATGCCGTTTTTACTTGAGTCTACGTTACGCTTAAGAGGTGCTAATTTTGTCCGCGGTGAAAAATGGACCGACTTTTCCGTGCGCGACGGCAATTTAATTACAGGGCAAAACCCGCAATCAAGCCGAAGCACGGCGGAAAAAGTGGTTGAAGCCTTAGAAGAAAAATAGGAAAGAAAGCTGCCGCACAGAAAGCGTTTGGTGCGGCAGTGTTTATTGTTCGGCCAGCCGTATTGCCTTTTTCGTATTCGCAAAGTGGAGTTTGGCACACATCTCTAAAATCGCTGGGCCGTGTTTTTGGATCAGTATTGCGGCGGCTTGATCGACTTGTGCTCCCGCTCCTTTTGGCAATGTCATGCCAACTTCTTTGCTTAACCGCTCCATTTCCTGCAAAAATACGTAGCGGGCGATGATGGATGCGGCGGCGACGGCAATATGCATTTCTTCCGCTTTTGGATAACAATATACACGGTCGCGGATGACATTTGTTTCACTTGCCAGATAGCGGAAATATAAGTCGCGTTCAATAAATTGGTCAATAATAATCGCCTCCGGCTTTATTGGCGAGAGCTGTTTGACCAGTTTGCCAATCGCTTTGTTGTGCAATAACGCCTTTATTTTCGTTTGCGGCATGCCGCTTCGTTGCCAGTCGTTGTACTTTGGGTTTGCCAGTATGACCGTTTGGTGCGCGACGTTGTCCATCAGCGTTGGAGCCAGGCGGCCAATCGCTTCATCGGTTAATTGCTTCGAATCCTTTACCCCCATTGCCCCAATTGTCTCGATTTGCTCTTTGTCGACATAAGCGGCAACAACGACAACTGGTCCGAAGTAATCACCGGTTCCGACTTCATCGGAACCGATTGCTGATGCAGCAGTCAAGTGAGGTTGGGAGACTGGCGCTTTCCTTTGATCCGATTCTTTTATCCATTTCGCTACTTCTTCTTCCGCCGCTTTTCCTTGAAACAGCACTTTGCCCGAACGGTATGCGGTAATGGTGCAGCCGGACCGTTTGGCAACGAACAAAGCGCCTGCGGGGAGGTGTCCGGTTATATCGGTAGCGTAATGATTCCGCATTTTTTCAAGCATCGTTGCAGTCGCTGTAATGACGTGATTTGCCATAGCCATCACTCCTAATCACCATCGTTTTTCTTCTACATATCATCATCGTCGTATCTTTCCATTATACCAGCATTCATGGTATGATAAACAATAGGATTTTGCAGAATGGGGGAAATCATTTGGCGGAGCAACAAAAAACGCGGGTGACAGTCGATATATATGGTCAGCAATATACGATCGTCGGTACGGAGAGCTCAAGCCATATTCGGCTCGTCGCGTCGATTGTCGATGATAAAATGCGGGAGATCAGTGAGAAAAACCCGACATTGGATACAAGTAAATTGGCGGTATTGACCGCGGTGAATATCGTTCACGATTATCTTAAACTGAAAGAAGAGTATGATCGGCTTTTGCAAAAACTACAGAAAGAAAAGGATGAGTGACACCATGGTCGATCTTCTTTTGCTTTTTATCCTTTTAATGGGATTTATGATCGGGCTGAAGCGGGGGTTTATTCTCCAATTTATTCATATGACCGGCTTTATCATCGCCTTTGTCGTTGCCTATCTTTATTATGAAAAATTAGTGCCGTCGCTTCGTCTATGGATTCCGTATCCGACGTTTGGCGATCCGCAAACGGTGAAACTGCTGTTTGAAAGCACGCATTTGGATGAGGCATACTATCGGGCGATTGCGTTTGCCATTTTGTTTTTCGCGACAAAAATCGTGCTGCAAATTATCGGTTCGATGCTCGATTTTGTGGCGCAGCTGCCGATTTTGCGCAGCATTAACCGCTGGGCCGGCGCCGCGCTCGGCTTTGTCGAAGTGTACTTAATCGTATTTCTATTTTTATATATTGGCGCTCTTATCCCGATGGAAAGTTTGCAAACGCAAATTCAACATTCGTTTATGGCGACGATTATTGTCAAGCATACCCCGTTTTTATCGGATATGCTAAATAAAATGTGGATTCATTATGCCACATAAAAACTTCCCATCGGGAAGTTTTTTTGTACTTTTTCCGCAAAAACTTGTATGATGTTTCGTAGTGGATGGTACGGATAGGTGGGGATCAAATGAAGGGCAATAAAAAAGATGTTATTCGTCTGCTTGAAACGATTGCGTTATATATGGAAATAAAAGGAGAAAATCCGTTTAAAATCGCGGCGTTCCGCAAGGCGGCGAATGCATTGGAAACCGATGAGCGCAGCATTGCGGAAATAGACGATTTCACGGCCATCCCTGGAATCGGAAAGGGGACGTCGAGCGTCATCAGCGAATTTTTGGAAACGGGGACGTCCAGCGTTCTTGAAGAATTAAAGAAGGAAATTCCGGAAAGCCTGCTTACGCTGCTTCGGCTTCCCGGGCTTGGCGGAAAGAAAATCGCCAAACTGTATCAAGAGCTAGGGGTTGTCGATCTTGCCACTTTGAAAGAAGCTTGTCTCGCTCAGAAAGTGCAGAAACTGCCGGGCTTTGGAAAAAAAACAGAAGAAAAATTATTGGTGGCGATCGAAGAAAGCGGCGCCCGCCCGGAGCGGCTGCCGCTGGCGGTGGTGCTGCCGATTGCCGCGGAAATTGAAGAACAGTTGAAGACGATGAAAGGAATCATCCGTTTTTCGCGAGCCGGCAGTTTGCGGCGCATGAAAGAGACCGTAAAAGATTTGGACTTCATTGTTGCCACGAATGACCCGCAGCTGGTGCGGGAACAGCTGCTACAGCTGAACCATATTTCCAATGTGATTGCCAGCGGGGATACGAAAGTGTCGTTGCAGCTTTCTTATGAGTACGACATTGCCGTTGATTTTCGGTTAGTGACAGAAGAACAGTTTGCGACGACGCTCCACCATTTTACAGGCTCGAAGGAGCATAATGTGCGCATGCGGCAGCTCGCCAAAGAGCGCGGGGAAAAAATTAGCGAATATGGAGTAGAAAATGGGAAAACGGGAGAAGTAAAAACGTTTCCGAGCGAGCAAGCGTTTTTTGCTTATTTCCAGCTGCCGTACATTCCGCCGGAGTTAAGAGAAGATGGCACAGAAGTCGATCGTTACCGTGACGATTATCCGCTTCTTCGTCTTTCCGATATTCAAGCAGATTTGCATATGCATTCGACTTGGAGCGACGGGGCGTGCTCGATCGAAGAGATGGCGGAAGCGTGTCGGAAAAAAGGTTACCGCTATATGGCGATCACCGACCATTCCCAATATTTAAAAGTCGCCAACGGGCTGACGGTCGAACGGTTAAAGCGGCAGCGAGAAGAAATCGAACGGTTAAACGCGAAATATGATGATTTTACGATTTTGGCTGGCGTTGAAATGGATATTTTGCCGGACGGGACGTTTGATTACGATGATGACGTGCTGGCAGAACTGGACTTTGTCATTGCGGCGATTCACTCGAGCTTCTCGCAGCCGCGCGATGTCATTATGAAGCGGCTTACGGCTGCGCTTTGCAATCGCTACGTGGACGTCATCGCCCATCCGACAGGACGGCTGATCGGCAGACGGGACGGATATGACGTCGATATCGATATGCTTATAGAGCTGGCGAGTAAGACGGATACCGTGCTGGAATTAAACGCGAATCCGAACCGTCTTGACTTATCGTACGTTTATTTGAAAAAAGCGCAAGACGCCGGTGTGAAAATCGCTATTAATACAGACGCCCATCATTTGGACATGCTTGAGGATATGGAAATTGGAGTGGCGGCGGCGCGCAAAGGCTGGATTCGTAAAGATACGGTCATCAACACATGGACGCTGGAGGAATTACGGCATTTTTTGCGACGAAAACGTTCCACTAAATAAAATTGGGCATGGAGGTTTTGCATCAGTGCAGACAAAAGTTCTTCACGTATTGGAATTTGATAAAGTAAAAGAGCAATTGTTAAAGCATGCGGCATCGTCGTTAGGAAAAGAAAAAATTGAAACATTGCTCCCGTCTTCCGATTTTGCCGAAGTAGTTCATTGGCTTGAGGAAACGGACGAAGCGGCAGCGGTGCTTCGTTTGCGCGGACATGTGCCGCTCGGCGGCATTTTTGACATTCGCGCAAGCCTCAAGCGGGCGAAAATCGGAGGCACGCTTCATCCGCATGAGTTGTTAGAGATCGCGAGTACCATTTCTGCGAGCCGCCAGCTAAAACAGTTTATTGAATCGCTGCATGAAGAAAAAGGGGAATTTCCGCAATTGGCGGCCTATGCGGAAAAACTGGTTTCCCTTTCGGAAGTCGAGCGGGAGATTGAGCGCTGTATTGATGACCATGGGGAAGTGCTCGATCATGCGAGCGAACGATTGCGCTCGCTCCGCCAGCAGCTGCGGACAACGGAAGCGCGCATTCGGGAAAAGCTAGAAAGCATCATCCGCTCGCCATCGGCGCAAAAAATGCTGTCCGATGCGATTATTACGATCCGCAACGACCGCTACGTCATTCCGGTCAAACAGGAATACCGCGGGGCATACGGCGGCATCGTCCACGATCAATCGGCTTCCGGGGCGACGCTGTTTATCGAGCCGCAGTCGGTAGTGGAACTGAACAACCAGCTGCGAGAAGCGCGGGTGAAAGAAAAACAGGAAATCGAGCGGATTTTAATCGAACTGACAAAAGTCGTCGCTAACCACGCAGAAGCATTGCTAGAAACGGTCGGTATATTGGCGCAGCTCGATTTTATTTTTGCCAAAGCAAAATACGCGAACCAGTTGAAAGCGACAAAGCCGACAATGAACGACCGCGGCTATATTCGCATGCTGCAGGCGCGCCATCCGCTCATTGACCAAGATGTGGTCGTTCCAAACGATATTGTGCTTGGCAAAGACTATACAACCATTGTCATTACCGGTCCGAACACTGGCGGAAAGACCGTCACCTTAAAAACGATCGGGTTATTAACATTGATGGCACAGGCCGGTTTGTTCATTCCGGCGCTCGATGGTTCGGAACTGGCCGTGTTTCGCGCCATCTACGCCGATATCGGCGATGAGCAATCGATTGAACAAAGTTTGAGTACGTTTTCTTCGCATATGGTCAATATTGTTGATATTTTACGCAGCGTTGACGAAAAAAGCCTTGTTTTATTTGATGAGTTAGGTGCAGGAACCGATCCGCAAGAAGGAGCGGCGCTCGCGATTGCCATTTTAGACGAGGTGCATGGCCGCGGAGCGCGGACAGTGGCCACCACCCACTATCCGGAATTAAAAGCGTACGGATACAATCGCGATGGCGTCATTAATGCCAGCGTTGAATTTGACACCGAAACGCTTCGTCCGACGTATAAATTATTGATCGGTGTCCCGGGGCGGAGCAATGCCTTTGAAATTTCGAAGCGACTTGGCCTTGACGAGCGCATTATTGAGCGGGCAAAATCGCATATTAGCGCTGAGAGCAATAAAGTGGAAAACATGATCGCCTCGCTAGAGCAAAGCAAAAAACAAGCGGAAGAGGAAGAAAAACGGGCGAAAGAAGCGCGGATGGAAGTGGAAAAACTGCGCCAGGAATGGCGGCAAAAATGGGAAGCGCTTGAAGAAAAGCAGGATGAGATCATCGATGAGGCAAAACGGAAAGCAGCTGACATTATCCGCTCTTCCCAGCAAGAGGCAGAGCGGATTATTCAGGAACTTCGCCGCATGCAAAAAGAAAAACAAGCGGAAATAAAAGAACATGAGCTGATTGCGGCGAAAAAGCGCCTTGCCGAAGCGCTTCCGACTTTAGAGAAGAAGAAAAAAGAACGCAAAAAAGCGGCACGGCATGTCTTTCAGCCAGGGGACGAGGTAAAAGTGACAAGCCTGAATCAAAAAGGTTATCTCGTTGAAAAAGTTTCCGATGAAGAGTGGCAAGTTCAGCTCGGCATTTTAAAAATGAAAATTAACGAACGGGACTTGGAATATATTGGCAGCGCTCCGAAAACGGAGACAAAGCCGATCGCGACCGTCAAAGGCAAAGACTACCACGTCGGCTTAGAGCTTGACTTGCGCGGTGAACGGTATGAAGACGCACTTGCCCGACTCGAAAAATATATCGATGATGCGCTATTGGCTGGATACCCGCGTGTCTCCATTATTCATGGAAAAGGAACGGGCGCGCTCCGCAAAGGGGTGCAGGAGTTTTTGAAAAAACACCGAGCTGTGAAAAACTTCTATTTTGGCGAAGCGAATGAAGGAGGAACAGGGGTAACGATTGTCGAATTGAAGTGATGGGGAGAGAGCCGGATGAAGGCGTTTTGGGAAAATGAAATTGTAAAAATTGCCGCCAATTTCAGCGTGGCGGTTTTATGCATCGTCATCTTTTTGACGATATTTGAGCTAGTGACCCAGTATAAAAATTGGGAAGAAATTCAAAAAGGAAATGTCGCAGTGGCGATGGCGACCGGCGGAAAAATTTTCGGCATCGCCAATATTTTCCGCTATGCCCTCCGCCATCACGATTCATTGCCGGCAGTGATCGGCTGGGGCGTATATGGTTTTCTGTTGCTGCTGATCGCGTATTTTATTTATGAATTTCTTACCCCGAAATTTAACATTGACGAAGAAATTGCCAAGGATAATCGGGCTGTCGGCTTGATTTCCATGGTTATTTCCGTCGGTTTGTCTTTTGTCATTGGCGAAGGAATTCACTAAAGGGAGATCAAGACATGGAAACATTGGTGAGAGTGCTGCTTATTTTTGGCGGAATTTTTCTCATCGGCAGTATCGTATATTTAGCCGTGAAAAATAAAACGATGGAAACATTATCGAAAATATTGTTTATTTTATGTGCCTTTTTTGTATTGATCGGTCTTCTTTATCTCTTTTTATAGAAAAGGCGTCCCCAAAAGGTAACTTTTGGGGCTTCTTTTTTGATGTAAAATTCACAAAAGTGTAATAAAATAAAAATAAATCATCTGAACATTCCGGATATGGGGGGATACGATGGAAAAGCCGTGGCTTGCACATTATCCACCAGAAATTCCGCATCGCCTTGACTATCCTAATAAAACATTGCCTGATTACTTACGGGAAACGGCAGCGGAATTTGGAGAGAATGATGCGATTTATTTTCTTGGGAAAACGCTTACGTTCCGTGAAGTATATGAACAGGCGCTCACGTTAGCCAATTATTTAAAACAAATCGGCCTGCAAAAAGGCGACCGCGTGTCGATTATGCTGCCAAATTGTCCGCAGGCGGTCATCAGCTATTATGGCGTGCTGTTTGCGGGCGGCATTGTCGTGCAGACGAATCCGCTTTATACGGAGCATGAATTGGAATACCAGCTAAACGACAGCGGCGCAACGGTGCTGATCACGCTTGACATGCTTTATCCGAAAGCGGCCAAAGCGAAAGTGAAGTCAAATGTGAAACATCTCATTATTACAAGTATGAAAGACTATTTGCCGACGGTGAAAAAATGGCTTTATCCTCTCGTGCAGCGGAAGCAGCAGCCGGTTATTGTCAAAGTGAAAGAGCAGAGCGACCAGCATTTATTCTCAAAAATTATGCTTCAGCGAAACACAGCGGAGCCAAATGTGGAGATCGATCCAGTGGAAGATGTCGCGCTTTTGCAATATACGGGCGGAACGACCGGCGTGCCGAAAGCGGCGATGCTGACGCACCGAAATTTAATCGCCAATACGTTAATGTGCGTCCATTGGATGTACCGTTGTGATAAAGCAACGGAATCGATTTTAGGCATCTTGCCGTTTTTCCACGTATACGGCATGACGACCGTAATGAATTTAGCGATCATGCAGGCGTATAAAATGATTCTGTTGCCGAAGTTTGATGCGGAAACGACATTAAAAACGATTGAAAAGTTAAGACCGACGATGTTTCCAGGAGCGCCGACGATGTATATTGCGCTGCTCAACCATCCCGATTTGGCGCGCTATGACTTGTCCTCCATTAAAGTGTGCATTAGCGGTTCGGCTCCTTTGCCGGTCGAAGTGCAAGAAAAATTCGAAAAAGCAACTGGTGGAAAACTGATTGAAGGATACGGACTGACTGAAGCCTCGCCTGTTACCCACAGCAATTTCGTCTGGGATGGAGAACGGATAAAAGGGAGCATCGGTGTGCCGTGGCCGGATACGGAAGCAAAAATTATTTCTTTAGAAACAGGAGAAGAAGCAAAAGTCAACGAAATCGGCGAACTGGTTGTCCGCGGACCGCAAGTAATGAAAGGCTATTGGAATCAGCCTCACGAAACAGAAAGCGTGTTGCGCGACGGCTGGCTGTATACGGGCGATGTCGGCTATATGGATGAACGCGGCTATTTTTACATCGTCGATCGCAAAAAAGATATGATTATTGCGAGTGGATACAATATTTATCCGCGCGAAGTCGAAGAAGTACTATATCAGCATCCGAAAGTACAGGAAGCGGTAGTTATCGGTGTGCCGCATGAGTATCGTGGGGAAACGGTGAAGGCGTTTGTGGTGCTGAAACAAGGGGAACAGTGCACAGAAGAAGAATTGGACCAATTTATGCGCAGCCGTCTGGCAGCGTATAAAGTGCCGCGCATTTATGAGTTCCGCCCGGCGCTTCCAAAAACAGCAGTGGGGAAAATTTTGCGCCGTACCTTGCTCGAGCAAGAACGAAAAAAAGAATAACTTCTTCTTGTCCAACTTAGGCTTGACAAAATAAATCAACAGTTCGTAAAATGAAAATATGAATGAACCATCATTCATATTTTCGTAAAGGAGAATGAGTATTGAGGAGAGATAAGCCAAAATTTAAACAAATTATTGACGCTGCAGTGGTCGTTATTGCTGAACATGGCTACCACCAGGCGCAAGTATCGAAAATCGCAAAACAAGCGGGGGTCGCGGACGGAACCATTTACCTTTACTTCAAAAATAAAGAAGATATTCTTATATCGCTGTTTCAAGAAAAAATGGGCTCCTTTATCGAGAAAATTGAACAACAAATAGCAGGAATTTCGAGCCCTTTGGAGAAATTGTACGTATTAGTGGAAAAACATTTTGAGTCGCTGGCCGCAGATCATCATCTAGCCATCGTCACACAATTGGAATTGCGTCAATCGAATAAAGAATTACGGCATCGCATTAATGAGGTATTAAAAGGTTATTTACAGATTATTGATGAAATTGTAAAAGAAGGAATCGAAAAGGGCGAATTTCGCCGTGATTTAGATATCCGTTTAGCAAGGCAAATGATTTTTGGAACGATTGACGAAACGGTGACGACATGGGTCATGAATGACCAAAAGTATGATCTCGTTGCCTTGGCGAAACCAGTGTATGAACTGTTAACAAAAGGTTGTGCTGCTTCTTAGTTTCGCATTGTGGAAAGGGGAGAGGACATATGGAATTTTTTCATATTCATAAAGAGGAGTTTGTCGCGGACGTCACCTTTTCTCGTCCTCCGGCAAACGCTCTTTCATCCGCCGTATTGAAAGAGCTTTCAGCCGTACTCGATGAGCTGGAAGCGGATGATAACGTCCGTGTTGTGCTTCTTCACGGTGAAGGAAGATTTTTCTCCGCAGGAGCAGATATTAAAGAGTTTACTTCCTTATCGAGCGACGAAGCGAGAGCGCTGTCACAAAATGGCCAGCAAGTATTGGAACGCATCGAGCGCTTTCCAAAACCAGTGATTGCAGCTATCCATGGCGCAGCGCTAGGCGGTGGATTAGAGCTGGCGATGAGCTGCCATATCCGCATTGTTTCGGAAAACGCCAAACTCGGCCTGCCAGAGCTGCAGCTTGGCATTATCCCTGGTTTTGCCGGGACGCAGCGGCTTCCTCGCTATGTCGGCTTCGGCAAAGCGGCTGAGATGATGTGGACGAGCGAACCGATTACTGGAACTGAAGCAGTTCAGTGGGGATTGGCGAACAAAGCGGTGCCGGAAGAGCAATTGTTGGAGGAAGCAAAAAGATTGGCTAAAAAAATTGCGCAAAAAAGCCCGATTTCGATTCGCGCCACTTTGCAGCTTTTAAATTCATTTAAAGAAAAACCATTCCAGGAAGCGGTGCGTGAGGAAGCGGAGCTGTTTGGAAGCATGTTTACAACAGAAGATGCAAAAGAAGGCGTACAAGCTTTCATTGAAAAGCGGGCGCCCGTCTTTCGAGGAAAATAATGTTTAAAATTAACAGAATCTTTCAAACTGAAGTAATGTTTGATCAAAACAAGGAGGGGCTCACATGAACATTTTCGTCTTGATGAAACGCACGTTTGACACAGAAGAAAAAATCACGATTGCCAATGGCAGAGTAAACGAAGAAGGGGCAGAGTTTATTATTAACCCGTACGATGAATACGCCATCGAAGAAGCGATTCAAGTGCGCGATAAACATGGCGGCGAAGTAACGGTTGTGACGGTAGGCAATGAGGATGCGGAAAAAGAATTGCGCACGGCGCTTGCGATGGGTTGCGATAAAGCGGTGCTCATTAATATTGAAGACGATGTCGAAGAACAAGACCAATACACGACGGCGAAAGTTCTTGCCGAATATTTGAAAGACAAAAATCCGGATTTGATTTTGGCTGGAAATGTGGCTATTGACGGCGGTTCGGGACAAGTCGGTCCGCGCGTTGCCGAGTTGCTTGGCATTCCGTATGTCACAACGATTACGAAATTAGATATTGACGGCAATAAAGTAACGGTTGTCCGCGATGTGGAAGGAGACGAAGAAATTATCGAAACGTCGTTGCCGTTGCTAGTCACTGCACAGCAAGGATTAAACGAGCCGCGCTATCCATCGCTTCCAGGTATTATGAAAGCGAAAAAGAAACCGCTTGAAGAATTGGAATTGGATGACTTAGATCTTGAGGAAGAAGATGTCGAAGCGAAAACGAAAACGATCGAAGTATTCTTGCCGCCGAAACGGGAAGCTGGAAAAATTCTCGAAGGCGACATTGCAGATCAAGTGAAAGAGCTTGTCCGGCTGTTGCGTTCCGAAGCAAAAGTAGTCTGATTTTATCAATAAAGTAGGGGGACTGAAAAATGGCACGCAAAGTACTTACATTAGCAGAAGTTCGTGACGGATCATTAAGAAACGTATCGTTCGAGGCAATTGCTGCGGCAAAAACGATCGCTCAAGGCGGGGAAGTCGTTTCTGTCCTTGTCGGCGAAAGCGTCCAATCGTATGCCAATGAGTTATTTTTCCACGGCGCCGATCGCGTGGTGGTCGTTGAGCATCCGAATTTGAAAAATTATACATCCGATGGTTATTCTCAAGCATTGAAAGCGGTCATTGAAGAGGAAAAACCGGAAGGAATCGTATTCGGCCATACTGCATTAGGGAAAGATTTGTCGCCAAAATTGGCCATTAAATTAAACTCCGGCCTTGTATCTGACGTGGTGGCGCTTGAAGAAGCAGGCGGGAATCTTGTCTTTACGCGCCCGATTTATTCCGGAAAAGCGTTTGAAAAGAAAATCGTTACAGACGGCATTATCTTTGTGACGGTACGTCCAAACAACATCCAGCCGCTAGAGCGTGATGAATCCCGTTCTGGAGAAGTAAAAACGGTTTCCGTCGACATTAAAGATTTGCGCGCAATCGTGAAAGAAGTCGTCCGCAAAACCGCGGAAGGCGTCGATTTGTCTGAGGCAAAAGTCATCGTTGCCGGCGGCCGCGGCGTGAAAAGCGCCGAAGGATTTAAACCGCTGCAAGAGCTTGCTGAAGTGCTAGGCGGTGCCGTTGGCGCATCGCGCGGTGCGTGCGACGCAGGGTATTGCGATTATTCGTTGCAAATCGGGCAAACAGGAAAAGTCGTCACGCCAGACCTTTATATCGCATGCGGCATTTCAGGAGCGATTCAACATTTAGCTGGTATGTCAAACTCGAAAGTCATCGTAGCGATTAACAAAGACCCGGAAGCAAACATTTTCAAAGTGGCTGATTACGGTATTGTCGGAGATTTATTCGAAGTTGTTCCGTTGTTAACAGAAGAATTCAAAAAATTAAAAGTGCATTCGTAAACCTTTTCGGAAGCGGGTGAAGCAAATTTGCTTTGCTCGTTTTCTGCTGTCTGCCAGACGGCATAATTCCTGCCAAAAAGCGAATATTAGAAACGAAGCAAAACATTCGCACTAAACTCCATTACGTGATATACTTTGCTTAAAACATCAATAGCGAAATAGGAGGAATTCAAAATGGCGATTGTAAGCGCGACAGATCAAACGTTTGCGACAGAAACGAAAGATGGCGTAACATTAGTCGATTTCTGGGCACCTTGGTGCGGACCTTGCCGCATGATCGCGCCGGTTCTTGAAGAATTAGATCAAGAAATGGGCGACAAAGTAAAAATCGTCAAAGTAAACGTCGACGAAAACCCAGAAACAGCTTCCAAATTCGGTGTGATGAGCATCCCAACATTGCTCGTTTTTAAAAATGGAGAGCTTGTTGATAAAACGATTGGCTATCAGCCGAAAGATGCGCTTGTTCAACTATTGGGAAAACACGTATAATTCCTTTCTCTTCAAGGGGATTCGGGCAATATATTGTCTGAATCTCTTTTTTATTTCCGACACTTTGTTTATCCGGTACCCGTATTTAGAAGAAGTGCGCCGGGTAGCTGAACTGCTATTTCCGCGTTAAATCACGGAAAACAAGCCGCACCATCTCTCCAAGGAGAAGTTGTCGGGAATGAGTTTTTCCCTTCATTTATCAAAGTATAATGCATAACAGAGCTTGCCAAAACAATGGCAGGCTCTTTTATTTGATGAAAAACATTATTAACTTTGATAATCATTATCTATTATATAATCAACTCATGCTGATGAAAATCATTATCAAAAAGGTGTCAGTGGGATACATAATGTCAGTCAAATGGAAGCTGCTTTCTATGTTTGCCGCGGTCGCGGTGATGATGGGGGCTTGCTCGAACAACGAAGGAACAGCAACGATGAAAACAGAGGAAAGCGAGCAAACTGACGCTAAACCAAAAGAAGAGAAACGGGGGGAAAAAGCGGCGGAAATAGAGAAAGAAGAAGCGAATTACGCCGATGTATTTAAACAGGCGCTTGCGGAGCTAGAAAAAGCAAAGCAAGGGCAAAAAGTTGACTTTGATAAAGTAACAAAACTATATGAAGAAGAGTAAAAAAGTGCAAGACAGGTTTGTCTTGTGCTTTTTCTTATTTGTTAAGGTGAGAAAGACGATGAAACATTTTCTAGGAAATAATCGATTTTTGTCATATTTTAGTTTCGTTATGTTAGCACTCACATTTCGCACCCTAACAAGGTCAAAACAAAGGATTTTTTATTTAGTTTTTCAGAATAACTTTTTGACCAACACAACGAGCGATGGCAATCCTTTTTTTACCATCGCTGGTCGTTCCGTATCACGTTACACGTAGATGCTCTCATCCATGCCCAATCCCTGCAGAATCCTTCGCTGATCAGGGGTAAGGGAGCGATCCAGTGAGCGTTGGATGCGCCCATCCGGCAGCTTGAACAGGACGACGTTCACATATTGAAACAGCTGAAAAATCGCCTGTCCCGTCGGCCGGGTCAGCTTGCGGCCTCCAGGACCCTTCAACGGGTGTTCTGGAGTAATAAACTGACGCACTCGGCGCTGAAAAACGCGGTAAATAGCCAAGGCCAACAGAAACAAATAGCCTAATACTGCGACCCGTTCTGGTTTTTTGACGTAAATCTCATCCGTGAAAAACGGATCTTTCAAAAAAGCGAAGTTCATTTCCACCGAGATCTGCCCTTTATACAGCTTCAAGATCTCTTGGGCATCCATGGGTTGGCCCTTCCATTCCTTCGGAACGGTCGTGACAAGGACAAACCGGGACGCTTTCCGTCTCGCCTGTTCCCACGCGTCTTGGTCGAATTCGACGTCAAGGTGCAAGAAATACAGCGTCTCCACCTCGGGTTCCGCCCCTTTTTTCGGCCGTCCGCGCCGTTTTTTCAGGCGTACGATCTCTTCGACCGCGGCCTCAACCCGATGAAACCGGGGGCGAAGGGACGCCTTGAGGGACGCCAAGGCTTGTTCGGCATCTTCCCGGCAGGAGAAGGGGTGACGCTCCCAACGGGCTTGTTCCTCGCGAAGAAGCTCCGCTTCTTTGGTTCGTTCTTTTTCAAGCGTCTTTCCTTTTCGCTGGTCGAGCGCGCTCGATTCAACAACGATCAGCCGAACGGGGTGGCCTTCATACGTCGAGGCCGTTTCCCATACCCGGTACGTGGCGCCGTTTCTCTCCGCCAACGTAAAGGGATCGCTCCACGTCGTGTCCTCAGCATCCGCTTCGGCCAGCGCGGTTTTCACGATCCGGAGCGACGAAGGGCCTCTGGTGATCAAAAAGGCGTTGGCCGCTTTGGTTTGCGCCAGGGTCTCTTTCGTCATCGCGGCGGAATCGGCCACGTAAATCCATTCGTCTTCGATTTTGGCCTGCTTCAGCTGTTCATGGACACGAGACAGCACCTCGGGATTCCATGTTTTATCGGGCAGGTTGCCATCGTGCACATCGCCGTAAAACGGGATGCCGTCCTCGTTGCCGACCAGTCCGAAACCGATCTGTTTTTGCCAACGATGATGGCGGTTGTAGCCATGTGTGATTTGTAAGGCCTCTAACGAGGCCGATTCATACGCGCCGTAAACGGTCTTGTCCGTCGTATCGGCGTGGAAGGCTCGGAGGGAAAGGCCTTCTTTTCGATAAATATGAATCAAGCAAGTGCTGATGACGTTGTGAATGCCAGCCTCATACAGGCGATCGAGATGACGGGCCAACGCATCGTCGTTCAACCAGGAAGGATGGAGATCGGGACGGATGAGTTTCTCACAATCGACCTCCTGAGCCCAATGTTCCAAGTGAACAAGGGCTTGCCGGCCGTCAAACACATTGTAGAGGATGGCCTGAACGGCATCGCTGACTCGCGTTTGGCACTGCGGATCGACGGGCACGAGATGGTCAATCAATTGAGGCAGACCCAGTTTCTTGAATAGGGCACTTATTATATTCAAATAAGAATTGCGATAGACCTTTTTGACTTGAACGTTCATAAGTGAAAAACTCCTTTACGTTCCTTGTGTGTCAAGGATTCATTCGACATCGGAACGAAAAAATCCTCCCGATTTTCGTCGAGAGGGTGCGAAATGTGAGTTAGCAAGTTTGTTCTTGCTGGAAATATACTATGCGAGTCCTTATGCGGCGACATGGGATCAGGTCGATTTTGCTTTGGCGTTAGACCGCTATGATTTATTGGCCATGCAGCCGCATTTTCCGGGCTATCCATATTTCGTGCTGGGCGGCATGCTTATTCATGCGTTTGTTGACAATCCGGCAAAAGCACTATCCATCTTTAATGTCATTGCTTTGTTTTCGGCAACCATTCCGATGGTTTTCCTGTTAAAAAAGCATCATTCAACGGTTATGTCCTTATTCATTAGCGCGCTCCTTCAATCGGCAAGCTATATCATGGTGATTGCGGGCCAGCCGATGTCGGACGGCGCGGCGTTAGGGGCGCTGTGGTGGTACTTTTGGTCCATCGAACTGGCAAGAAAGCATGATGCATGGTGGATGCAGCTTCTCCCGCTTGCCTTGTTTAGTCTGTTAATGGGTATCCGCCTGTCATACGCCCCGTTTGCTGTAGCGATTTTGTTTTTATGGCACGAAGATTGGAAAAAACATCGCAGTGTCCTTCGAATCTGCTGCTTTTTGACGCGACTGCTTTTTTCCAATTTATTTGGATTGCCGCGGTCGCGGCGACGGAAGGAAGTTTCCAATCTTTTTTCAAACTGGCTCTCTCATTTACGAGCGGCCATTTCGAGAAGTGGGGAGGAACGGCAGCAAGCGACGGGCAGCCGTTATGGGAGCGAGTGATTTATTTTTTCTTTTATAATATTTTATGGACAGGGATAGCAAGTCAAAACGTGATCCTGCTTTTTTTGTATATGGTTGCATGGACGGCGATATGGCGGTCAAGGAAATCCCCGTTTCCGAGCTGGCTTCTTGTTTCTGGATTTGTTTATTTTCTTTGGGTGTTATTTGCGCAAAATATTGAGAAACCGCGGCACATTCTCCCGCTTGTTCATCTTGTTTTGTTGTATGGCTGGATTTGCTTTGTCCGCAATCATATGTCTATGTACCGATGGAGCCTAGCGATGGTGGTGTTAGCCGTGCAATTCGTAACGGGGACATGGCATATGCGCGAGCAAGCATTACAGTTGCCGGCAACCTATCAGTTAGCGTATGATTTACAAAACAGCAAAGAGAAATTCGTTCTGTACACATGGGAAGAAACGCGTGTGCTACAATACTTAGATGTGGATTTTCCCCATAAGGACGTTTTGCACTTTTCATTTTTTTTACAAGACAAAGAGAACTATCAACATGCTAAAATTTATATGACTGGCCATGTTGTGAAAGGATTTCGGGCGCGAGGAGTTCCCCTTGCCGGCCATTTGCGGAGGGTGAAAACATATCGTTCCAGCACGCTGGCAGATCCAGTGTACGGAAACATTACGCTGTATGAATGGATGAATTAACTTGATGGAGTGATTATGATGCATGATCACTTAAAAGAAAAATTAGCCGTGCTTCCGGAGCAGCCGGGATGTTATTTGATGAAGGATAAAAACGGCACAGTAATATACGTTGGCAAAGCAAAAGTGCTGAAAAACCGTGTGCGTTCCTATTTTACCGGCACGCATGACGGAAAAACGCTGCGGCTTGTCAACGAAATTGCCGATTTCGAATATATTGTCACTTCTTCGAACATCGAAGCGCTCATTTTGGAAATGAACTTAATTAAAAAGTACGATCCGAAATATAATGTGATGCTCAAGGGCGACAATAGTTATCCGTTTATCAAGATTACCGCGGAGCAGCATCCTCGCCTAATCATTACACGAAAAGTGAAAAAAGATGGTGGAAAATATTTTGGACCGTATCCGCATGTACAGGCGGCAAATGAAACGAAGAAACTGTTAGACCGCATTTATCCGCTGCGCAAATGTTCAACCATGCCGAACCGAGTTTGTTTATATTACCATATGGGACAATGTCTAGCGCCGTGCGTGCATCCGGTGTCCGAACAGCAAAATAAAGAAATTGTCGAACAAATCGTTCGCTTTTTAAACGGTGGGTATAAAGAAGTAAAAGAAGAGCTCACGAAAAAGATGATGAAAGCAGCCGAAGCGCTCGAATTTGAGCGGGCGAAAGAATACCGCGATCTAATTGCCCATATTGAAGCAACGATGGAAAAGCAGAAGATGACCATGAACGATTTCGTTGATCGCGATGTGTTCGGTTATGCCTATGACAAAGGATGGATGTGCGTACAAGTATTTTTCATTCGTCAAGGCAAGCTGATTGAGCGCGATGCATCGATGTTTCCGATGTATCAAGACCCAGATGAGGAATTGCTGACGTTTTTGGGACAGTTTTATACAAAAGCGAACCACTTTAAGCCGAAAGAAGTCATTTTGCCTGCTGACATTGACGGCGAGCTTGCCGAGCAGCTGCTGGAAGTAACGGTTGTTCAGCCGAAAAGGGGAAAGAAAAAAGAACTTGTTGATTTGGCCAATAAAAACGCGGCAATTGCGTTGAAAGAAAAATTTTATTTAATCGAGCGGGACGAAGAGCGAACGATTAAAGCGGTAGAAAACTTAGGGAAAATATTGGGAATACCTGTGCCACACCGTATTGAGGCGTTTGACAATTCCAACATTCATGGCACCGATCCTGTTTCGGCGATGGTTGTCTTTATCGATGGAAAACCGGAGAAAAAAGAGTACCGCAAATATAAAATCAAAACGGTAGAAGGACCGGATGACTATGAATCGATGCGCGAAGTGGTAAGAAGGCGCTATACTCGCGTGCTAAAAGAAGGTCTTCCGCTTCCTGATTTGATTATTATTGACGGAGGAAAAGGGCATTTAGCTGCGGTAAGGGATGTGCTTGAAAACGAATTAGGACTTGATATTCCGCTCGCTGGGCTTGCAAAAGACGACAAGCATCGCACATCCGAGCTAATCATGGGGAATCCTCCGCAAATCGTTCCATTAGAACGAAACAGCCAAGAGTTTTATTTATTGCAGCGCATTCAAGATGAGGTGCATCGGTTTGCGGTTACATTTCATCGGCAAACGCGCGGAAAAACGATGTTTCACTCTGTGTTAGATGATATTCCTGGAGTTGGGGAAAAGCGGAAAAAAGCATTATTGAAGCATTTCGGATCCATTAAAAACATGAAAGAAGCAACGGTGGAAGAATTGCAACAAGCAAACATTCCGCGCTCCGTTGCCGAAAAAATTTATGAGAAATTGCGAGAATAATATTGTCAACAACATGAAAGTTTGATATGATTGCAATAAATTTCATATTTATACACTTTCAAACGCCGAAGTGAAGATAGAGGTGCGAACTTCAAGAGTACACATCCGGAGGAAAATGAGTTCCGATGACGGATGTGGAAAGGGGAGCGTCGCCGAAGTGGAAAAAGTCTCATTGCTTTTTCCGCTGGTCCTGCGTTTAAGAAATGTAGGACTGTCAAGATGTGATTCATCTTGGAGAGCTATCTCACTGTGCGAGGCGAATTCGCTTTTTTCGTGTTCGTGATGCACAGCAATGAGATTTCTCTCATTGCTGTTTTTTATTTATAAACAATAGGCAAAAGGGTGAAACGTAATGGGAATCATCGTACAAAAATTTGGTGGAACGTCCGTCGGTTCCACCGAAAGAATTCAACATGTCGCTAATCGCGTAATAGAGGAGGTTGAAAAAGGAAATAAAGTTGTCGTTGTTGTTTCGGCTATGGGGAAGACAACCGATAAACTTGTCGATCTGGCCAAACAAATTTCCGCACAGCCGAGCAAGCGGGAAATGGATATGCTGCTTGCAACTGGGGAACAAGTGAGCATTGCCCTTCTTGCCATGGCATTGCATGAAAAGGGATATAAAGCTATTTCATTAACGGGATGGCAGGCCGGGATTACAACGGAAGAAATGCACGGAAACGCCCGCATTACGGGTATCGATACGGCAAGAATCTGCAAGCATCTTGGTGAAGGGGCCATTGTCATTGTCGCCGGATTTCAAGGGGTGACGGAAACAGGGGAAATCACGACGCTCGGTCGCGGCGGTTCCGATACGACGGCGGTGGCGCTGGCGGCGGCGTTAAAAGCGGATAAGTGTGATATTTACACGGATGTAACTGGCGTGTTTACGACCGACCCGCGCTACGTAAAGACAGCACGGAAAATAAAAGAAATTTCCTATGATGAAATGCTAGAATTAGCTAATTTAGGAGCGGGGGTGCTGCACCCGCGCGCGGTGGAATTTGCGAAAAACTATGAAGTGCTGCTTGAGGTGCGCTCAAGTATGGAAAATGAAAGTGGCACAATCGTGAAAGGGGAAGTTTCGATGGAACAGCATTTAATCGTACGGGGAATCGCTTTTGAAGATCAAGTTACTCGAATTACAGTAAATGGAATTGGAAACAGCTTACATGCATTGCCGACTATTTTTACGGCACTCGCAAAGCGCGGCATTAATGTGGACATCATCATTCAAAGCGCGGAGAAGGCAGACACTACGTCTGTTTCTTTTTCGATTCGCACGGAGGATTTGCCGGAAACGCTTCAAGTGTTGCAATCGCTTGAAGGGGTAAACGTACAATATGAAAGCGGATTGGCCAAAGTATCGATCGTCGGTTCCGGCATGATTTCGAATCCGGGAGTGGCGGCGCGCATGTTTGAAGTGCTAGCGGGCCAGAATATTGAAATCAAAATGGTTAGCACGTCGGAAATTAAAATTTCTACTGTCATCGATGAGAAAAATATGGTTCGAGCAGTCGAAGCGCTCCATGAAGCGTTTGGGCTTGCCGAAGAAGCAGCGGCAGCGCGCGCATAAAATGAAAGAAGCCTGCTCCGGACAGGCTTCTTTCATTATTCTATCTCCTGTTTAAGGTCCCATTTAATGATGATAAGCACTTTATTTTCCCGCTTTTTTTGTTGTTCGAACGCTTCGGTGACAAAGCGCTTTTGTTGCTCAATTTGCTGGGCAAGAAAACCTGCTTCTAACTGGAAGGTGCAATGCTCATGAAGAGCAAGCCGCGCGGCAATAATGGTGCCGGACAGTTCGACGTGAAGTTCATCTTTGTGTTCTTCGACAACAGAAAGCGTTCCCCATCCGGCCTTTTCAAAAAAAGTGATCACATCGGACAATGTCGCGAGCGGGTAATGGCGCGCTAAACTTTTTCCGGCCCAATATAAAATGCTGGCCGTTTCTTTTCCCAGCAATTCCGGAAGGACAACTTGCCGGAGAAGTTCCGCGCCGAACGCGGAAATAGAAATGTCTTCTAATGCCTTATATTGTTCTTCTAGCGTTGGCAGTTTCACATGATTCCCCTCTTTCTATCCATTCATCATTATAGCGAAATAGAAGGGGACGTGCATTATCTTTCTCGTTGTTTTTCGTTGCGATTTTCATATGAAAATGTTTGAACATTTTATGAATTTGTTTTCTTGACGCTTGTACAATGTGGGGGTACAATGAATGTGACACAATGATTCATGGAAATGGAAGCCGTTACATTTCACTCATTGTGGATGGGGAGCACACGATTTTTTCACTGTTATTCGTTAAAGGGGGTTTACATATGGCAGGAAATCGCGAATTTTATTACCGTCGGCTTCATTCGCTGTTAGGAGTCATTCCAGTAGGAGTCTTTTTAGTACAACATTTAGTCGTAAACCATTTTGCGACGAAAGGACCGGAGGCCTTTAACCGGGCGGCTTCTTTTATGGAGAATTTACCATTCCGCTACTTTCTAGAAATATTCGTTATTTTCCTTCCGCTGCTGTTCCATGCCATTTATGGTCTTTATATCGCTTTTACAGCGAAATTTAATGTCGGAAATTACGGATATTTCCGTAACTGGATGTTTGTATTACAACGGGTCACGGGAATTATCACATTGATTTTTATTACATGGCATGTGTACGAAACGCGCGTCCAAGCCGCGCTCGGAGCGAAAGTAAACTATGAAATGATGGCCAATATTGTGGACAATCCGGTTATGCTTGGCTTTTATATTGTCGGAATTTTGTCAACGGTGTTTCACTTTGCCAATGGTTTATGGTCTTTCTGCGTAAGCTGGGGTTTAACGGTGTCTCCTCGTTCGCAACAAGTTTTCACTTATTTAACGATGATCATTTTTGTCGCGCTTTCCATTGTTGGCATTCGTGCCATTTTAGCATTTGCTTAATCCACAACTAGCAATCTTTTAGGGAGTGAGTAGCAATGAAAAAAGGAAAAATCATAGTAGTTGGCGGCGGTCTAGCTGGTCTAATGGCAACGATCAAAATCGCGGAAGCAGGGGTACCTGTAGAATTGTTCTCGCTCGTTCCTGTAAAGCGTTCTCACTCTGTCTGCGCGCAAGGTGGGATTAACGGCGCGGTCAATACAAAAGGGGAAGGAGATTCTCCTTGGGAACATTTTGACGACACCGTATATGGCGGCGACTTTTTAGCGAACCAGCCTCCGGTAAAAGCGATGTGTGAGGCAGCGCCGAGCATCATTTATATGCTTGACCGCATGGGGGTCATGTTCAACCGTACTCCTGAAGGGTTGCTTGATTTCCGTCGCTTCGGTGGAACACAGCATCACCGTACCGCATACGCAGGAGCGACAACAGGCCAGCAAATATTGTATGCGCTCGATGAACAAGTGCGGCGCCATGAAGTAGCCGGGCTTGTAACGAAATATGAAGGATGGGAATTTTTAGGTGTTGTTTTAGATGATGAACAAATTTGCCGCGGGATTGTTGCACAAGATTTGAAATCGATGGAAATTAAAGCGTTTCCTGCGGATGCAGTCATCATGGCGACAGGCGGACCGGGAGTCATTTTCGGCAAATCGACCAACTCGATTATCAACATCGGTTCGGCGGCATCGATTGTCTATCAGCAAGGTGCTTATTATGCAAACGGGGAGTTTATCCAAATTCACCCGACGGCGATTCCTGGCGACGATAAATTGCGTTTGATGAGTGAATCGGCCCGCGGGGAAGGTGGAAGAGTCTGGACATATAAAGATGGGAAACCATGGTACTTCCTTGAAGAAAAATATCCAGCCTACGGAAACCTTGTTCCTCGTGATATTGCAGCACGGGAAATTTTCCATGTTTGCGTTGACTTGAAGCTTGGCATCAATGGCGAAAACATGGTATATCTAGATCTTTCTCATAAAGATCCAAAAGAACTCGATGTAAAACTTGGCGGAATTATCGAAATTTATGAGAAATTTATGGGCGAAGACCCTCGCAAAGTACCGATGAAAGTATTCCCAGCTGTGCACTATTCGATGGGCGGTCTATGGGTCGATTATGATCAAATGACAAACATTAAAGGATTATTTGCCGCTGGTGAGTGCGATTACTCGATCCACGGGGCGAACCGACTCGGAGCAAACTCCTTATTATCAGCGATTTATGGTGGTATGATTGCTGGTCCAAATGCTGTCCGCTACATTCGCGGACTCGAGAAATCGGCAGACGCGATGCCGTCATCATTGTACGATCGCTATGTCAAACAAGAAGAAGAACGCTGGAACAACATTTTATCGATGGATGGAACAGAGAACGCATATGTGTTGCATAAAGAGCTTGGCGAATGGATGACCGCAAACGTGACAATCGTCCGCTACAATGACAAGCTGTTGAAAACAGATGAAAAAATTCAAGAATTGCTCGAACGCTATAAAAATATCAGCGTAACGGATACATCCAAATGGAGCAACCAAGGAGCGACATTTATCCGTCAGCTATACAATATGCTTCAACTTGCTCGCGTTATTACATTAGGGGCATACAATCGCAATGAAAGCCGTGGCGCGCACTATAAACCAGAGTTTCCAGAGCGCAATGACGAAGAATGGCTCAAAACAACGATGGCGCGTTATACTCCGGATGGACCAGCGTTCCATTATGAAGATGTCGATGTATCGCTGATTAAACCACGTAAACGCGACTACACGAAAAAGAAAGAGGAAGTGAAATAAACCATGAGCGAGAAAAAAACGATTCGACTCATTATAACACGCCAGGATCGTCCTGATTCTGCGCCATATGAAGAGGAATTTGAAATTCCGTACCGTCCGAATATGAACGTCATTTCTGCGCTGATGGAAATTCGCCGTAATCCTGTTAACGCGAAAGGGCAAAAAACAACCCCAGTTGTATGGGAAATGAACTGTCTTGAAGAAGTATGCGGCGCTTGTTCAATGGTCATTAACGGCAAACCGCGGCAAGCATGTACGGCGTTGATTGATAAATTAGAACAGCCAATCCGTTTGGAACCAATGCGGACGTTCCCAGTCGTGCGTGACTTGCAAGTCGACCGCAGCCGCATGTTTGACTCATTGAAAAAAGTAAAAGCATGGATTCCAATTGACGGAACGTACGACTTAGGTCCTGGTCCGCGCATGCCGGAACGGAAACGGCAATGGGCATACGAACTTTCGAAATGTATGACATGCGGCGTATGTTTAGAAGCATGTCCAAACGTCAACAGCAAATCCAACTTTATCGGCCCAGCACCGCTGTCACAAGTTCGTCTCTTTAATGCCCATCCAACAGGCGCGATGCATAAAGCAGAGCGGCTGAGAGCGATCATGGGAGACGGCGGTTTGGCAAACTGCGGCAACTCGCAAAACTGTGTGCAATCTTGTCCAAAAGGCATTCCACTGACGACGTCCATTGCCGCGCTAAACCGCGAAACAACAATTCAAATGTTCCGCGATTTCTTTGGAAGCGACGAAGTGTAATAATAAAAATCCTCTTCATGGTTTTCATGAGGAGGATTTTTTTCGTGATTGTTTAGAAAAAATACCTATTTTTCTATTAGATAAGCGAAATTCCATCACCGCAACCCTTGCTTTCACATACTATATGGTGAGTAAATACCCATCCGGTAGTTCAGGTCTAGTGAAAGCAAGGAGGGTTACAACACTTGAAGGACAAACCATTTCAACCAAAGCCATTGCTAACCAAGAGAGAAAAAGAGGTATTTGAATTATTAGTTCAAGACAAGACGACGAAAGAAATCGCGAAAGAATTGTTTATTAGCGAAAAAACGGTTCGCAACCATATTTCGAACGCAATGCAAAAGCTTGGAGTAAAGGGGCGCTCGCAAGCAGTTATTGAACTGCTTCGAATGGGGGAGCTTGAACTATAAACAATGCCGGCTAACCTTATTTTTAAGGTAGCCGGTTTGTTATTTTTTAATCGCAAAGTGGTTCTTTCTTCGTTATGTTGGTGAACGGACATGAATTTTTATATTGATTATGGGGAAAAGTGGTGTAAAATGAAATATATCGAATTATGTCGAACGACATAAAAGGATTTGGTTGTCTGACATCGTTCTTGCATTTTTTTAGAAAAACGTTAAAAATAATAAATGTAGTTTTGTAGGGGAGATCGTATGCCGCTTTCGATGGATGAAAAGACTGTTGCAGAATTGGAAAAGTTGCTTCGATATATTGCAGCTAATTTAAAGCAACGCGGCCGTGAAATTTTAACGCAATATCCAATTACGCCGCCGCAATTTGTCGCGCTGCAATGGTTATTGGAAGAAGGGGACTTGACGATCGGCGAATTATCGAACAAAATGTATTTGGCATGCAGCACAACAACCGATCTGGTAGACAGAATGGAGCGGAACGGGCTCGTTGCTAGAGTAAAAGATAAGCATGATCGGCGAGTTGTGCGCATTCATCTCCTTGAAAAAGGAGAACGCATTATTGAGGAAGTCATTGCAAAGCGCCAACACGACTTGGCGCAAATGTTGCAAAATTTTTCTGAAGAAGAAATTGCTTTTTTGAAAAAATGCTTACGCAAATTACATCAAGAAATGAAGAAAGAATGAGGGCGATCACTTGGAAAGACCAATCGGTGTTATTGATTCAGGAGTCGGTGGATTAACGGTTGCAAAAGAAATTATGCGACAATTACCAAAAGAACGGATTATTTATCTTGGAGATACGGCGCGCTGTCCATATGGACCGCGTCCGGAGGAAGAAATTCGTCAATTCACATGGGAAATGACGAATTATTTATTGCAGTATAATATTAAAATGCTGGTGATTGCTTGCAATACAGCAACGGCGATCGTTTTGGACGAAATTCGCAAACAACTCGATATTCCGGTATTAGGCGTCATCCACCCCGGAGCACGTGCCGCGCTGAAAGTAACAAAAAATGGGAACATCGGCGTCATTGGCACCGTTGGTACGGTAAAAAGCGGTGCTTACGAACAGGCATTAAAGTCGATTAATCCCCGTGTCCATGTCGAAAGTTTAGCATGTCCAAAATTTGTGCCGCTTGTAGAGAGCGGAAATTTTGAAGGGGAAGAAGCGCGAAACGTTGTCGCCGAATCCCTGCAGCCGTTCCGATCTAGCAATATCGATGTTCTTATTTTAGGCTGTACTCATTATCCATTGCTAAGCCCGTTGATTCGGGAGTATATGGGAAAACGCGTCAAGCTGATTTGCTCCGGGGTTGAAACGGCCCGTGAAGTTAGTGCAATTTTGCATCATAGCCATCTTCTTTATACGGGACAGCGAGAAGTAGAACATTTATTCTTCACCACAGGGTCAAAGGAGCTGTTCGAAAAAATTGCTTCCAAATGGTTTGGAAAGCCAATTGAACGCGTTCAGACGATTGAATTATAAAAAAATCCTTTAGCCACAAGGCTAAAGGATTTTTTTATTCTATTTTCCCAAAAAGCTCGTATACATAGTAGTACAAACTATGAGTAGGAGGGAATTTTTATGTTCAATCGGGGAACGTGGAAATTAGTCGCATCCGTTGTGACATCGCTGTTATTGCTTAGTGGCTGTGGATTATTTGGAAAGGACGAAGCTGTAAAAGAAATCGATCCACCGCAAGATGTCAGTTACTTAAAAGATGGTAAATCATTGCAAGAAGTAACAAAAGATAAAGCGGGAAAACAAGATGGAGAAAAAGCGGTGGAAACCGTCAAACGAGAACTTTACTTAATTGATAAAAATGGTTTTGTGGTACCGCAAACGGTAGAATTGCCAAAAACAAAGGCGGTAGCGAAGCAAGTGCTCGAATACTTAGTGGAAGACGGTCCTGTTTCAGAAATATTGCCAAACGGATTTCGCGCTGTCTTGCCGGCAGGTACAACAGTGTTAGGGACTAAGTTAGAGAAGGATGGGACGCTTATTGCCGATTTTTCTCCAGAGTTTGCTCATTATAAACCAGAAGACGAGAAAAAAATTTTGCAAGCTATTACATGGACACTGACACAGTTTGATAATGTAAAAAGAGTCAAAATTCGTATTAACGGCTATGACCAAGACGTGATGCCAGTCAACAAAACCCCTATCCAAGGTGGGGTCAGCCGTGAGGATGGGATTAATATGGATGACAGCGGTGTCAATGATATTACAAACACCCATCCAGTTACGGTCTATTTTGTTGAACAGCAAGGAAATGAAACGTACTACGTTCCAGTGACACGGCGCGTGTCCAATAAAGAAAAAGACGATATTACCGCTGCTGTGAACGAGTTAATAAAAGGGCCAAGCTATGGCAGCGGGCTTGTCAGCGAGTTTCAGCCAGATACAAAGCTATTGGAAAAACCAAAATATGAAAACGGAAAGGTGACATTAAACTTTAACGAAGGGAT
This sequence comes from Saccharococcus thermophilus, assembly GCF_011761475.1. Lineage (NCBI taxonomy): Bacteria > Bacillati > Bacillota > Bacilli > Caryophanales > Anoxybacillaceae > Saccharococcus > Saccharococcus thermophilus. Next base: position 2,111,513 of record NZ_JAASRS010000001.1, on the reverse strand, counting down.
TTACGGCAGCAATAAGAAAAATGTCATTGCTGACGATGTATTAAACTGTCTTGTTTTGTCGCTAACGGAGCAAAAAGGAGTGGAAAGCGTCGCCATTACGGTAAATGGAAAAGCCAATCTAGTAAGGGAAGACGGCAAACCGTTATCCAAACCTGTAACAAGACCAGTAAATATAAATACCGGAAAATTCTAACTGAATGGTAAAAGGATTTATATTATTTCAGAAAAATATGTAATATAGATGGAGTGACTGGCAGTTCCATACAATATTATGATATAAAAAAGAGGTAGACGATGTTCTACCTCTTTCTTTTTATGGCAAAGGAGGCTTTCTCATGAGGATCGATGGCAGAGATAATAAGCAACTGCGCCCTGTACATATGGAGAAACATTTCATTAAGCATGCGGAAGGATCCGTATTGATTACCGTTGGCGATACGAAAGTCATTTGTACGGCGAGCATTGATGATAAAGTGCCTCCGTTTATGCGCGGCGGCGGGAAAGGATGGATTACGGCGGAATATGCAATGCTGCCGAGAGCGACAGAGCAGCGGAATGTGAGGGAGTCCAGCAAAGGAAAAGTGTCAGGACGCACGATGGAAATCCAGCGCCTGATCGGACGAGCGCTTCGTTCCGTTGTGCAATTGGACAAACTGGGCGAAAAAACGGTATGGATTGACTGCGACGTCATTCAAGCAGACGGGGGAACGAGGACCGCATCGATTACAGGAGCATACGTAGCAATGGTATTGGCATTTGCGAAATTAGTCGAGGAAAAGAAAATAGACGAACTTCCTGTCCATGATTTCCTCGCGGCAACATCCGTCGGAATCGATCCGGAACACGGTATTATTCTTGATTTAAACTACAGCGAAGACGCACGAGCCGAAGTTGATATGAACGTGGTGATGACAGGAGAGGGACGCTTTGTTGAAATTCAAGGGACAGGGGAAGAAGCGACGTTTTCCCGCGAACAATTAAATGAGCTATTAGATATGGCGCAATTCGGAATTCAACAGCTGATTGAAATTCAGCGGAGTACGTTAGGGGAGCTTGCTCTGCAAATTGACATGAAACGAAACGGAGAAAGTGGGAGTGCATCATGAAACAAGTCATTATCGCGACAAAAAACGCCGGAAAAACGCGAGAGTTTCAGGCGCTTCTTGGAAAAAGAGGGGTCGAAGTAAAATCGCTTCTTGACTTTCCTGATTGCCCTGATGTAGAAGAAACAGGCAGCACGTTTGCCGAAAATGCGATACTAAAAGCAGAAGCGATGGCACGCTATTTCAACACGATGGTCATTGCCGACGATTCTGGACTGTCGATTGACGCGTTAGGCGGAAGGCCAGGTGTATATTCCGCCCGCTACGCCGGAGAAGAAAAGAACGATCAAAAAAACATCGCCAAAGTGTTATCAGAGTTAGAAGGGGTTCCTTTCGCAAAGCGAACCGCCCGTTTCCATTGCGCACTTGCCGTCGCCGCCCCAGGCCGGCGCACCACGGTTGTCGAGGGAACGTGTGAAGGATACATTACCGAAAAACCGCAAGGAGAAAACGGGTTTGGCTATGATCCGATTTTTTACATCCCACAAAAAGGAAAAACGATGGCACAATTATCGGCGGAAGAGAAAAATCAAATCAGCCATCGGGCCAAAGCGTTAGAAAAATTAGATAAACAGTGGGATGAAATTATAAACGGCAAGGAGTAAGCGAACATGAAAGCATTGATTGTCAGCGATAGCCATGGGTTAACGAACGAGCTAGAAGAAATCGCGGCGCGCCACCGACATGAAGCAAACGTGTTCATTCATTGCGGAGATTCGGAATTGTCCCCTGATCAGAAAGAAATCGCCCATTTCCTCATCGTGCGCGGAAATTGCGATTTCACCGCCGCCTTTCCAAACGAGCGGATCGAAGAGGTGGAAGGCGTCCGCTTTTTCATCACCCACGGCCACCTTTATAACGTCAAAATGTCGTTGCTGAACTTGTACTATCGGGCCAAAGAGGCAAAGGCCAACGTCGTATGTTTCGGCCATTCCCATATTGCGGGAGCTGAAAAAATCGATGATATTTTGTTTATCAATCCAGGCAGCATCTTATTGCCAAGAGGACGAAAAGAAAAGACATACGCACTATTGCAAATAGAAAACGGAAACGCAACCGTGCAATTTTACGGCCTTGATGGAAAAGAAATACCATCGCTTGCCAAAACATTTGCCATGTGAGCGGGGGAGTTCCCCCGCTCTTTCCATCTTGACTTTACTAAAAAAATTTTTTATAATATACACTGTCTTTGACAATAGCAAATTTTTCATGGTTGGAGTGACGAGCTCTACATCCATGAATCTGCTTCGAGTTGTCCCGACGCATCTCGCTTCCTCGAATTAGCTAGCAGAGGAAGGGACAACGAGCCAAAGATGTCCTTAATAACATGAATACCATGTCCCAGTAGCTCAGCTGGATAGAGCAGCGGCCTTCTAAGCCGTCGGTCGGGAGTTCGAATCTCTCCTGGGACGCTGAACAAAACCCTCCTTTTCGGTTTGCCGAAAAGGAGGGTTTCGCTTTTATGCGGACAAAAATTTTTTATGGGCGGAAAACCATTGATTCTATCAATATGTAAGCGCATACAAATAGTCTAACGAATCGAAATATTCAAAAAAATAGTATTGACTCCCTCTTATTTTCGGATTATTATAATTTTCAAACAAATGAAACGAATTCATCATTACCAAGATGCTGAACAATAGAAGCGTCGCACTTATCAAGGAAGAGGGGAACAAAATTGAGTGAACAATGGATCTTTTTAAACGGCGAATTTGTGACAAAAGAAAACGCAAAAATTTCCGTATACGATCACGGCTTTTTATATGGCGACGGTGTATTTGAGGGCATTCGCGTCTATAGCGGCAACGTATTTCGATTGCATGAGCATATAGATCGCCTATACAATTCCGCTAAATCAATTTTACTCACCATTCCTTATACCAAAGAAGAAATAATCGATTATATTGTCGAAACGATACGAAGAAACCAATATCAAGATGCCTACATTCGCCTTGTTGTTTCACGCGGAGTCGGCGACTTAGGACTCGACCCGTATAATTGCAAAACACCGCAAGTAGTGATCATTGCCGAACCGTTAGCATTGTTCCCAAAACAATTATATGAAACAGGGATTGAAGTGGTGACGGTTGCAACGCGAAGAAACCGCTCAGATGTACTCAGTCCGAAAGTAAAATCGCTGAACTATTTGAACAACATCCTTGTCAAAATCGAAGCCCATCTTGCGAATGTAAGCGAAGCACTAATTTTAAACGATCAAGGGTATGTCGCCGAAGGTTCAGGAGATAACGTTTTTATCATTAAAGACAACGTCGTCTATACACCGCCTGGATATGTCGGGGCGCTCGAAGGAATTACACGCCAAGCGATTATCGAGATTGCCCAAGATCTTGGCTATGTCGTAAAAGAAGAGCCGTTTACGCGCCATGACGTTTATGTGGCTGATGAAGTCTTTTTAACCGGAACGGCCGCAGAAGTGATCGCTGTGGTGAAGGTTGATGGACGCGTCATCGGCGAAGGAGTACCAGGACCGCATACAAAGCGGCTGCTAGAAGAATTTAGACGTCGCGTTGTTTCCGAAGGGGTAAAAGTATATCCAACGAATGCGAATGTCGGGTAATGAACCATGATAATTGGATAAGAAAAAGCGTTGAAGAGGATAAGTAGTCAGCGGGGACAACATCCACAGAGAGCCGGGGGAGCTGAAAACCGGTGATGTTGCCGCTTGATGAACTCACCTCTGAGCGCCAGCCTGAACGTCATGCGACTAGTAGGGTTGGACGGGTGGGGCAGCATTTGCTTCACTCGTTACTAAAAAGAGCAATTGAACTTTTTTCAATTGCTCCTGAGGTGGTCGATATGGCCACGAAGAAGGGTGGTACCGCGGAAAGGAAACCTTTTCGCCCCTTTGACCGAAGCAAAGTAGGTCATAGTGGGTGAAAAGGTTTTTTTCATATGTGACGAAAAAGACAGGGGAGGATGGCGCATGACGAGGATGAAAGTAGAGGAAAAGGTAAAAGAAAAAACGAAAATGAGCGGGGCGCTGATGCTCATTGAAGCATTAAAGGCGGAAAAGGTAGAAGTGATTTTCGGATATCCGGGCGGCGCGGTGCTGCCGCTTTATGACAAATTATATCAATCGGGAGTATTCCATGTATTAACAAGACATGAGCAAGGAGCGATTCATGCGGCTGAAGGGTATGCGCGCATTTCCGGAAAGCCGGGGGTGGTGATTGCCACATCGGGGCCGGGAGCAACGAACATTGTGACAGGCTTAACAGACGCAATGATGGATTCGCTGCCGCTTGTCGTGTTTACCGGCCAGGTGGCAACCAGCGTCATTGGATCAGATGCGTTTCAAGAGGCGGATGTCGTCGGGATTACGATGCCAATCACGAAACATAATTACCAAGTGCGGGATATTAGCGAGCTCCCAAAAATTATTAAAGAGGCGTTCCACATTGCTACAACAGGAAGACCCGGCCCGGTGCTTATCGATATTCCAAAAGACATTACGACAGCGGAGGGAGAATTCGATTACGAAGAGGAAGTTCATTTGCCGGGCTATCAGCCGACAACCCAGCCGAACCACTTGCAAATCCGCCGTCTTGTCGAAGCGGTCAGCCAATCGAAAAAACCGGTTATTTTAGCGGGGGCGGGAGTACTGCACGCCAACGCCGCGGACGAATTGCGGCAATATGCGGAACAGCAAAACATCCCAGTTGTTCATACATTGCTAGGATTGGGCGGCTTCCCAGCCGATCATCCGTTGTTTTTAGGCATGGCTGGCATGCATGGAACCTATACAGCAAACATGGCGTTATATGAATGCGATTTGCTTATTAATATCGGAGCAAGATTCGATGATCGCGTAACAGGAAACTTGAAATACTTCGCGCCAAAGGCGACGGTGGCTCACATTGATATTGATCCGGCGGAAATCGGGAAAAACGTGCCGACAAAAATCCCGATCGTCAGCGATGCGAAAGCAGCTTTGCAAGAATTAATTCAGCAGCAAGGAAAGCCAGCGGACACAAGCGCATGGCTGAGCCAGTTAAATGAATGGAAACGGCGGTTTCCGCTTTATTACGAAGAAGACGGACAAACAATTAAACCGCAAAAACTAGTGGAAATGATTTATGAATTAACGGACGGGGAAGCCATTATTACTACCGACGTCGGCCAGCATCAAATGTGGGCGGCGCAATACTACAAGTTTAATAAACCGCATCGCTGGGTGACTTCCGGCGGGCTCGGAACGATGGGATTCGGCCTCCCAGCGGCGATCGGCGCTCAATTGGCGGATCGAAACGCTACGGTTGTTTCCATTGTCGGCGATGGCGGTTTTCAAATGACATTCCAAGAGTTATCGGTTATTCAAGAGCTGCAATTGCCAATTAAAGTGGTCATCGTCAATAATCAAGCGCTCGGCATGGTTCGCCAATGGCAGGAACTTTTTTACGAAAAACGATATTCTCATTCTCTCATTCCAAATCAGCCGGATTTCGTAAAACTAGCAGAGGCATACAATATGCCTGGCTTCCGAGCGAAAACGGAGGCGGAAGCAATGGAGGTACTGAAAAAAGCATTTGCGATCGACGGTCCGGTTTTACTTGATTTCCATGTGAAAGCGGATGAAAACGTCTATCCAATGGTCGCGCCTGGAAAAGGATTGCATGAAATGGTGGGGGTGAAAGCGTGCGGAGAATCATCACAATGACTGTCAATAATCGTCCTGGTGTTCTCAACCGCATTACCGGGTTATTTACAAAGCGGCATTATAACATTGAAAGCATTACGGTTGGCCATACAGAAATCGAAGGAATTTCCCGCATGACTTTTGTCGTCAATGTCGAAGATGAGCGGACGGCCGAGCAAATTATTAAGCAGCTGAATAAGCAAATTGATGTGCTCAAAGTCAACGATATTACCGACCAAGCGATCGTCGCGCGCGAGCTGGCGCTGGTGAAAGTATCGGTGACTCCTGCGCTTCGCCAAGAAATTTATACATTGATTGAACCGTTTCGCGCTTCAGTCGTTGACGTTAGTAAAGATAGCCTTGTGATTCAAGTTACAGGTGAGTCGGAAAAAGTCGAAGCGCTGATTGAACTGTTACGGCCTTATGGCATCAAAGAAGTGGCAAGAACTGGAACAACGGCGTTTACACGCGGCTCTCAAAAAACAGCCGCTACCTATAAAACTGCTTTCATTATCTAAAAAACTACAAAAAAGGAGAGATGAACAGTGGCAAAAGTTTACTATAACGGAGATGCAAATGAAAAATATTTACAATCAAAAACGGTGGCGATTATCGGCTATGGTTCGCAAGGCCACGCCCATGCACAAAACCTGCGTGACAGTGGAGTGAATGTAGTTGTCGGTCTTCGCCGAGGAAAGTCGTGGGAGCAGGCAGAAAAAGACGGCTTTGCCGTATATAGCGTCCGCGAAGCGGCAAAACGAGCAGATATTGTGATGGTGCTGCTGCCGGATGAAAAACAGCCAAGTGTGTACAAAGAAGAGATCGAACCAGAGCTTCAGCCGGGAAATGCGCTAGTCTTTGCGCACGGATTTAACATTCACTTTAGCCAAATTGTTCCTCCTGAACATGTTGATGTCTTTTTAGTCGCGCCGAAAGGTCCAGGACATTTAGTGCGCCGCACCTATACAGAAGGAGCAGGCGTGCCGGCATTAATTGCGGTACATCAAGATGTAACGGGAGAAGCAAAAGAAACGGCGCTCGCCTACGCAAAAGCAATCGGCGCGACAAGAGCGGGAGTTCTGGAAACAACGTTTAAAGAAGAAACAGAAACGGATTTGTTCGGTGAACAAGCGGTATTGTGCGGAGGATTAACCGCTCTCATTAAAGCCGGATTTGAAACGCTTGTTGAAGCAGGGTATCAGCCAGAAGTAGCCTACTTTGAATGTCTGCACGAAATGAAATTAATTGTCGATTTGCTCTACGAAGGCGGCCTTGCGTGGATGCGCCATTCGATTTCCGATACGGCGCAGTGGGGAGATTTCATTTCTGGGCCACGAATCATCAATGATGCGGTGAAAGCAGAAATGAAAAACGTTCTTCATGACATTCAAACAGGCAAATTCGCCAAAGGCTGGATTTTGGAAAATCAAGCGAACCGTCCAGAGTTTAACGCGATCAACCGGCGTGAAAACGAACACCTCATTGAAATTGTCGGACGCCAATTGCGCAGCATGATGCCGTTTGTCAAATCAAAACAGAAAGATGTGGTGGTCACGAGTGCGAAAAATTAATATTTTCGATACGACATTGCGTGACGGTGAGCAGTCGGCTGGAGTGAATTTGAATTTGCAAGAAAAACTGGAGATCGCCCGCCAGCTTGAACGGCTTCGCGTTGACATCATTGAAGCGGGCTTTCCTGCCGCTTCAAAGGGGGATTTCCAAGCGGTCAAACAAATTGCGGAAACGATCAAAACATGCTCTGTCACCGGGCTTTCCCGCTTGGTACAGAGCGATATTGATACGGCGTGGGAAGCGTTAAAAGGCGGAGCGGAGCCGCGACTCCATCTCTTCATTGCCACATCTCCGATTCATATGATTCATAAATTGCGGATGACGCCGGAACAAGTCATTGAAGCGGCGGTAGAATCAGTCAAATATGCGAAACGCTATTTTCCGATTGTACAATGGTCGGCGGAAGACGCCTGCCGCAGTGAACTTCCGTTTTTGGCCAAGATTGTTACAGAAGTGATCAAAGCGGGGGCGACGGTCATTAATATCCCAGATACAGTAGGGTATATTACTCCGAAAGAATACGGAAATATTTTCACTTTTTTACGAAATAATGTTCCGAATATTGAAAAAGTATCTCTTTCAGCCCATTGCCATGATGATTTAGGAATGGCGGTCGTCAACTCTTTATCCGCTATTGAGCACGGGGCAACGCAAGTGGAAGGAACGATCAACGGAATCGGTGAACGGGCAGGAAACGCGGCGCTCGAGGAAATTGCGGTCGCGCTTTACATCCGCAAAGATTACTACCAGGCGGAAACACGTCTGAACCTGCAAGAGATTAAGCGGACGAGCAATTTAGTGAGCAAATTGACCGGCATGGTCATTCCGCCAAATAAAGCGGTCGTCGGCAAAAATGCGTTTGCCCACGAATCGGGAATCCATCAGGATGGCGTGCTAAAAGAAAAAACAACGTACGAAATTATTTCGCCGGAACTTGTCGGTGTTCAATCGAACTCGATGGTGCTTGGCAAACATTCCGGACGGCACGCATTGCGCAACCGTGTGGAAGAGCTCGGTTATACCTTGTCCGATGAAGAAATTAATCAATTGTTCGTACGCTTTAAAGAGCTTGCCGATAAGAAAAAGGACATTACCGATGATGATTTAGTCGCACTGATTTTTGAAGAAAAATTTGACCACTTTAAAGATTTTTATCAATTATCTTCGATTCAAGTCCAATATGGCACGAAGCAAATTCCGACTGCGGTGGTTGTGCTAAAAGACGGACAAGGAAACGAGATTCAAGAAGCGGCTACGGGAGCGGGCAGCGTCGAAGCATTGTATAACACGTTAGAACGCTGTTTTAAAACGTCGGTTACATTGCTTGACTATCGGATTGAATCGGTCGGCGGCGGACGCGATGCGCTTGCGCAGGTGTTTGTGAAAGTGCGGGTGAACGACATCGAAACAAGCGGACGTGGCACGGCTCAGGATGTGCTCGAAGCATCCGCAAAAGCCTATATTAACGCTGTTAACCGTGTATTTATGATTGAAACGATGCGTACGGAAAACCAAAAAGTCGCTATGCAATAAAACGGAGGGGAAACAGCATGGGAAATTATCGGATTGCCGTATTGCCGGGAGACGGAATCGGTAAAGAAGTAACAAAGGGAGCTGTTGAAGTTTTAAAGGCGATTGAAACTCGTTTTGGGCATCATTTTGAGTTTGCATATGGATGGATTGGTGGGGCTGCCGTTGACCAAAAAGGTACGCCGCTTCCAGAGGAAACGCTTGCTCTTTGCCGGAAAAGCGACGCGGTATTGCTCGGGGCAGTCGGCGGTCCGAAATGGGATCAACATCCTCCACATCTGCGTCCGGAAAAAGGATTATTGCAAATTCGCAAAGAGATGAATTTGTTTGCCAATTTGCGTCCCGTCAAATTTTACGATAGTTTAACGGATTCTTCGCCATTAAAACAGGAAGTCATTCAAGGAGTCGACTTCGTCATCGTCCGCGAATTGACTGGAGGGCTCTATTTCGGCAAGCCAAGCGGACGAATGGTCGAAAATGGAGAAGAAAAAGCAGTAGATACGCTTCTATATAAAAAGGAAGAAATTAAACGAATTGTGAAAGTAGCGTTTGAACTGGCGCGCAAACGGAAGAAGAAAGTGACATCGGTCGATAAAGCGAATGTGCTGGCGTCGAGCAGAATGTGGCGGGAGATTGCCGAAGAAGTAGCGCAAGAGTTTCCAGACGTCACGCTTGAGCATATGCTTGTCGACAATGCGGCCATGCAGCTGATCCGTTCTCCGCAGCAATTTGATGTGGTCGTGACGGAAAACATGTTTGGCGATATTTTAAGCGATGAGGCATCGATGCTGACCGGTTCGCTTGGCATGCTTCCGTCGGCAAGTTTGTCAGCTTCAGGACCGAGTTTGTATGAGCCGATTCATGGTTCTGCACCGGATATTGCCGGGCAAAATAAAGCAAATCCGATTGCGACCATTTTATCGGCCGCGATGATGCTCCGTCTTTCTTTCGGGCTTTCCAAAGAAGCGGAGGCGGTGGAAAAAGCGGTGCAGCAAGTATTGGCGGCGGGATTGCGGACGGCGGATATCGCGCAGAAAGGGCAACGAGCGGTTTCTACCGATGAAATGGTAAATGAAATTAAAGCGACAATTTTAGACCATCAAACGATTTCCCACATCATGGCTGTATACGCATAAAACATGCGAGGTGAAAGCAGTGAAGCCGAAAACGATTATTGATAAGATTTGGGAAAACCATGTCGTCTACCGGGAAGACGGAAAGCCGGATTTGCTTTATATCGACTTGCATTTAGTGCACGAAGTCACCTCTCCGCAGGCGTTTGAGGGATTGCGGCAAAAAGGGCGGAAAGTGCGCCGCCCTGATTTGACTTTCGCCACCATGGATCATAACGTTCCAACGGTGAATCGCTTTGTTATTGCCGATGAAGTGGCGAGAAATCAAATTGCCGCACTAGAACGCAACTGCCGCGAATTTTTGATTCCGCTTGCCGATTTGTATAGTGAAGAACAAGGAATTGTCCACGTCATCGGTCCGGAGCTTGGTTTGACACAGCCAGGCAAAACGATTGTTTGCGGGGACAGCCACACATCCACACATGGAGCGTTTGGGGCGCTCGCTTTCGGAATTGGAACGAGCGAAGTCGAACATGTGCTTGCCACACAGACGCTCTGGCAGCATAAGCCAAAAACGCTGCAAATCCGTATCGACGGAAAATTAGGTGAAGGGGTTACGGCAAAAGATGTTATTCTGGCGATTATCGGGCGTTATGGGGTTGGCGTCGGCACCGGATATATCATCGAATTTACCGGTGAAGTCATTCGCAATATGTCGATGGAAGAAAGAATGACGATTTGCAACATGTCGATTGAAGCGGGAGCGCGCGCCGGCCTAGTAAGTCCGGATGAAACGACATTCGCGTATTTGCGTGGCCGAAAATACGCACCGAAGGGGGAAGAGTTTGAAAAAGCGGTGGAACGCTGGCGCGCTTTGGCAACCGATGAAGGAGCCGAATACGATAAAACGATTAAAATAGATGCCTCCACGATTGCGCCAATGGTCACGTGGGGAACCAATCCGTCGATGAGCACCTCTGTCGATGGAACGGTGCCATATCCGGAAGAGTTTGCGAGCGAAACGGAACAAAAAGCCGTGCGCCGCGCGTTAGAATATATGGGGTTAAAGCCGGGGACCCCGATTACGGAAATTCCGGTGCAGCACGTTTTCATCGGTTCCTGTACGAACTCGCGCATCAGCGACTTGCGCGAAGCCGCAAAAATCGTGAAAGGGAAAAAAGTGGCGAAAGGAGTGCGCGCCCTCGTCGTGCCGGGATCGCAGCAAGTGAAAAAACAGGCGGAAGAAGAAGGATTGGCGCAAATTTTCATCGATGCGGGATTCGAATGGCGTGACTCCGGCTGCAGCGCCTGTTTAGGGATGAACCCGGATATTATTCCGGAAGGGGAGCATTGCGCTTCCACATCGAACCGAAACTTTGAAGGACGGCAAGGAAAAGGAGCAAGAACGCATTTAGTCAGCCCAGCGATGGCGGCGGCTGCAGCGGTTTACGGACATTTTGTCGATGTGCGCAAATTGGAGAAGGAACCGGTCCATTAAGGAGGGAAAAAAGTGAAGCCATTTACTGTTCATAAAGGGAAAGTAGCCGGCATCGACCGCGCCAATATTGATACAGACCAAATTATTCCGAAGCAATTTTTAAAACGAATCGAACGGACAGGATTTGGCAAGTTTCTCTTTTACGATTGGCGCTATATCGACGGGGAAAAACCCAATCCTGATTTTGAGCTAAACCGTCCGGAAAACGAAGGAGCTACGATTCTAGTCGCTAATGAAAACTTTGGCTGCGGTTCTTCGCGCGAACATGCGCCATGGGCGCTGCAAGATTACGGATTTCAGGCGATTATTGCCCCATCGTTTGCCGACATTTTTTATAACAACTGTTTAAAAAACGGGTTGCTGCCGATTCGATTAGAGAAAGAGGATGTGGAATATTTATTACAGGAGAGCAAAAAGGCGGATTACGAATTAACGATTTCGCTAGAAGAACAGCGGGTATACGACGATCATGGGTTTGTTCGGACGTTTGCTATTGATCCATACCGCAAACAGCTTCTATTAAAAGGCTGGGATGAGATCGATTTAACCTTCGTTTATGAGCCGTATATTGTTGAATATGAAAGAAAGCATTGTCCGCTGCCGTAACGGTGGGAAGCTGTTCCGACAAAAACGTTGGGACAGCTTTTTTGCATGTTTTGCTTGTATCTTGCCGGAAAACTTGTTACACTTGTGTCAAAAATTTTATTGGAGCGGGCGAGGATGAATAGGGATAAGAATGGAAAAGTTATTTTGTTTCCGCGCGTAAAGGAACGGCTTGTGGAAGAAGGATTGGAGGCATTGGAGGCGAAACGGTACGAGGAAGCCCTTTATTTTTTCAGCGAGGCGGAGCAACTTGGGGAACGCCGTTTTTCCGTCCAGCTTAGCATGGCCCTCTGCCATTATGAACTAGGGAATTTCCATGAAGCCGAGCGCCGCTTGCGTGTATTGTTGCAGGAAAATGAAGGGAATACGGATTTATTGCAAATGTATTTGTCCATCTTAATGCAAACGCAGCGGTATGAACAAGCAGAAGCGGTTATCCGTGACGCGTTGCGCCATCATCCTCTTCCTACATCTTTTCGGGAAAATTTGCTACACTTGTTTCGTTTCGTCCAAAAAATGAACAAACGTCCGTTGCCTCCTGCCGAACAAGAAAAAGTGCAGAGATTGTTCGAGTCGAACGATATAGCGGAACATATGCATGTAATCAAGCAGCTGGAGAAAGAAGACATTGCTCCTGTACTTCCCTTATTAAAGCAATATTTAATCAATGAAACAAACAGCCCGATCGTCAAAACGATGCTGCTGCGTTTGCTTACGTTAAAAAATATTGATGATGTCGTGACGGTTGAGAAATTTGGAAAAAGAATCGAAGTGATACCGGCGATGTTAAACGAACAGGCGGAAACAGCGTTTGCCGCAGAGCTGCTAGAGCGTCTGGAACGTTGTCTCGCAAACGAAAATCCAAGTTTGTATGATGTTGCGGCAGAGATTTGGCTTCGTTACACGTATGTTCTTTATCCATTTTCCCCGGAGCCTGCCGCAAGCCATGCGTGGATGGCGGCGCTTCATTTTGTTGCCTGCCAATTTCAAGGAGCGCCAGTGACGATGGAGAAAATTGCTGCTCGATACGGTGTTTCAGTGGAAGAAATCGCAGCACTTTGCGACAAACTTTGCGATATAGAGAATTTTTCCTACTTTTAATCGTTTACTCTATGTTGAAACATTATCGTTGTATGTTATAATATAATGGCTGTATTGCGTATATGTTTTTGTATGTTTCACTACATATATGGAAATCATAACAAGATAATGAAAAATGGTTTCGCTTCATTATCTTCCTCTTTTTTTATTACCATGAATGATTTTTGGTTGGAGGGAATATTATGTCAGTCAAATGGGAAAAACTTGAAGGAAACGAGGGCGTTCTTACGGTTGAAGTGGACGCGGAAAAAGTAAATGAAGGCTTGGATGCGGCATTTAAAAAGGTAGTGAAAAATATTGCGCTTCCAGGATTCCGCAAAGGCAAAGTGCCGCGCGTGATTTTTGAAAAACGCTTTGGTGTCGAAGCTTTGTATCAAGACGCATTGGACATTTTATTGCCGGAAGCATATGCCAAAGCGGTCGAGGAAGCAGGAATTGAGCCTGTCGATATTCCGGAGATTGATATTGAGCAAATGGAAAAAGGGAAAAACCTTATTTTTAAAGCAAAAGTAACAGTGAAGCCGGAAGTGAAATTAGGCCAATATAAAGGACTAGAAGTAGAAAGAATGGATACGACAGTGACCGATGAAGATGTAGAAAATGAATTAAAACGTCTGCAAGAAAATTATGCAGAGCTTGTCGTCAAAGAGGATGGCAAAATTGAAAACGGAGACACCGCAGTGATCGACTTCGAAGGATTTGTTGACGGCGAGCCATTTGAAGGCGGCAAAGCGGAAAACTACTCGCTTGAAATCGGTTCCGGCACATTCATTCCGGGATTTGAAGATCAATTAATCGGCATGCAAGCAGGAGAAGAAAAAGAAATTGAAGTAACATTCCCGGAAGAATATCATGCGAAAGAGTTGGCGGGCAAGCCGGCAACATTTAAGGTGAAAGTGCATGAAATAAAAGAAAAACGTCTTCCAGCATTAGACGACGAATTTGCCAAAGATGTAGACGATGAAGTAGAAACGCTGGAACAATTAAAAGAAAAAATCCGTACAAGACTGGAAGAAGCGAAAAAGAATGAAGCAGAAGCAGCGCTGCGCGACGCATTGGTCGAAAAGGCGGCGGAAAATGCCGAAATTGATATTCCAGAAGTAATGGTAAAAAATGAAACGGACCGTATGTTGCGTGAGTTTGATCAACGTTTGCAAATGCAAGGGCTTAACCTTGACCTTTACTATCAATTCTCGGGTCAAGACGAAGCAGCTTTGCGTGAGCAAATGAAAGAGGATGCTGAAAAACGCGTCCGCGTTGCCTTGACTCTCGAAGCGATCGCAAAAGCAGAAAATATTGAAGTAACGGAAGAAGAAATCAACGAAGAATTGGAAAAAATGGCGAAAGCCTATAATTTGGAAGTTGAAAAATTAAAAGAGCTATTAGGAAGCCTAGAAGGCGTTAAAGAAGATTTAAAATGGCGGAAAACGGTTGATTTTCTTGTAGAGAACAGCAAAGTTGCGGCATAATATATTATAAAGAACAAGGCGCGAGACGTTCGTGCCTTGTTCTTTATAACAAAAAATGGGATGTGATAAAAAATTTTCTAATTTTTCTAACACATTATATTTTTTTCATTAGCTTTTTGGGGATCATTTATGATAAAATGACCAATACATAAGTTTTGTCGGCGAAGGTTTGTGGGGAAAACAAAGTACATACAAGTGTGCGATTTCAGACTAAGGGGTGAAACAGATGTTTAAATTTAATGATGAGAAAGGACAGCTAAAGTGTTCATTTTGCGGGAAAACGCAGGATCAAGTCCGCAAGCTCGTTGCCGGTCCAGGCGTATACATATGTGACGAGTGCATCGAGCTTTGTACCGAAATTGTGGAAGAAGAGCTGGGCAATGAAGAAGAATTTGAATTTAAAGATGTGCCGAAGCCAATGGAAATTCGCGAAATTTTAGATGAATATGTCATTGGTCAGGATGAGGCGAAAAAATCATTGGCGGTGGCCGTGTATAACCACTATAAACGCATTAATTCCGGCAGTAAAATCGATGATGTCGAATTATCGAAAAGCAACATTTTAATGATCGGACCGACAGGAAGCGGAAAAACGCTGCTTGCGCAAACATTGGCGCGCATTTTGAACGTGCCGTTTGCGATTGCCGACGCGACATCATTGACAGAAGCTGGATATGTTGGGGAAGACGTGGAAAATATTTTGCTGAAACTGATCCAGGCAGCTGACTACGATGTAGAGCGGGCGGAAAAAGGCATCATTTATATTGATGAGATCGATAAAATCGCCCGTAAATCGGAAAACCCATCCATTACTCGCGATGTATCTGGCGAAGGGGTGCAGCAGGCGCTGTTGAAAATTTTAGAGGGGACGATTGCAAGCGTTCCTCCGCAAGGCGGCCGCAAGCATCCGCATCAAGAGTTCATTCAAATTGATACGACGAACATTTTATTTATTTGCGGCGGTGCGTTTGATGGGATTGAGCCGATTATTAAACGCCGTCTAGGGAAAAAAGTAATTGGATTCGGCGCTGATATGCAACAGTCAGAAGTGGATGAAAAGAATTTATTGTCCAAAGTGCTTCCAGAAGACTTATTAAAGTTTGGACTGATTCCAGAATTTATTGGCCGTCTTCCGGTAATTACCACATTGGAGCCGCTTGATGAACAAGCGCTAGTCGATATATTGACAAAACCGAAAAACGCGATTGTCAAACAGTACCAAAAAATGCTGGAGCTTGATGGAGTGGAACTCGAATTTGAAGAAGAGGCGTTGCGGGAAATCGCGAAAAAAGCGATTGAGCGAAAAACAGGGGCACGCGGCCTTCGCTCGATTATTGAAGGCATTATGCTCGATGTCATGTTCGAGCTTCCGTCCCGTGAAGATGTGCAAAAATGCATTATTACGCTCGAAACGGTCCGTGATAATAAGCCGCCAAAACTGATTCGCCACGATGGCACCGTTGTGGAACAAGAACGGAAAACATCGGCATAATCAGAGGGAAACTGCCTTATGATAAGGCGGTTTCTTTTTTTGTTTATTCCTGCCTGTTCGCGGAGATACTATCATTACTACATACTATTTGAAGGCAGGAGGATTTCAGAAAATGAATTGGACAAATGTCGTGTTATTGATACAACTGTTTTTCGGGATTATTATCGGCCTTTATTTTTGGAATCTGCTAAAAAGCCAGCGGGTGCAAAAAATTTCTATTGATAAGGAATCCCGAAAAGAAATGGAGCAGCTGCAGAAACTGCGGTCCATTTCGCTGACCGAGCCGTTGGCGGAAAAAGTGCGGCCGAAAAGTTTTGACGATATTGTCGGACAGGAAGATGGGATTAAAGCGCTTAAAGCAGCATTATGCGGCCCAAACCCGCAACATGTCATTATCTACGGACCTCCTGGCGTTGGAAAAACGGCGGCCGCCCGCCTTGTTTTGGAAGAAGCGAAAAAAAATCCGCTTTCCCCATTTAAGAAAAACGCCGTATTTGTCGAGTTAGATGCCACAACAGCACGGTTTGACGAACGCGGCATCGCCGACCCGTTAATCGGCTCAGTGCATGATCCGATTTATCAAGGTGCCGGGGCTATGGGCCAAGCAGGGATTCCCCAGCCGAAACAGGGGGCGGTCACCAACGCGCACGGCGGAGTTTTGTTTATTGACGAAATTGGCGAGCTTCATCCGATACAGATGAACAAATTGTTAAAAGTATTGGAAGATAGAAAAGTATTTTTCGAAAGCGCCTATTACAGCAAGGAAAATCCGCAAATTCCGAGCCACATCCACGACATTTTCCAAAACGGCCTTCCGGCGGACTTCCGACTTGTAGGAGCGACGACAAGAACGCCGAATGAAATTCCGCCAGCGATTCGCTCGCGCTGTTTAGAAGTGTTTTTCCGCGAATTGGACCAAGATGAAATTGCGCTTATTGCGAAAAAAGCGGCGGAAAAAATCCGTTTAAAGGTGTCAGAAAGCGGAATCCGCATTCTTGCGTCTTATGCGCGCAACGGCCGGGAAGCGGTCAATATTATGCAAATTGCCGCGGGGATTGCCATTTCCGAAAACCGCGAAAAGATTTTAGATAAAGATATTGAATGGGTCATTCATTCGAGTCAATTGTCACCGCGTTATGAAAAGAAAATTACAGGAACGCCGTCGGTCGGGCTTGTTAATGGTTTGGCGGTATATGGCCCGAATACCGGCGCGCTCTTGGAAATTGAAGTCACTGCGCTGCCGGCAAAAGAAAAAGGAACGATCAATATTACCGGCATCGTCGAAGAAGAAAGCATCGGAAGCCGGGAAAAATCGATTCGCCGCAAAAGCATGGCAAGAGGGTCGGTGGAAAACGTCATCACCGTATTGCGGGCGATAGGCGTACCGGCGGACCGCTATGATATTCATGTGAATTTCCCAGGCGGAGTTCCTATTGACGGACCGTCGGCGGGAATTGCCATTGCGACTGGAATTTATTCCGCGATTTATCAGCTCCCTGTCGATTGTGCCGTAGCCATGACAGGTGAGATCAGCATTCGCGGTTATGTCAAGCCGGTCGGAGGAATCTTTCCGAAAATTAAAACGGCGAAACAGGCAGGGGCGAAAAAGGTAATTATTCCGGCCGAAAATATGCAGTCGATTTTACGTGAAGTAGAAGGGATTGAGATTATCCCGGTGCGTCGTCTAGAGGAAGTATTTTTGCACGTATTTGGCGAAGAAGCCGCCTTGCCCAACAATGCTGTTCCTGCGGCCGCCGATCATTCTGAAAAGAAGACCGTGTGACCGTAATGTTACGACTTCGACGAAACAAAAAAGATGTCGAAGTCGGTTTTTCTTTGTTATTATATTTAAAATAAAAGGCCTATCGGAAAAAGCATGTTTTTCCACGATTTGCTTGGATAGTGAATGGGCTGTTTTGTTGAGAGTGGGAGAGTCTATACTTAACCGTCTCTGGCCATAGGCTAGGTATGGTCCGTCTAAATCCAACAAGTCGTTTTTTGGGCGAAAACAGCCGGCAATGATGGCGAAAGGGAGATGCCATCGATTTGCAACATGGCATTTTACAAATTGTGCCGCGGTGCTATACAATAGACGAATAGAAGTGAGATATGGAGGTGTTCGTGGTGAAGAAAAAAGAGCTTGTCGTTCCCCTTTTGCCGCTAAGGGGATTGCTTGTTTTTCCAACGATGGTGCTGCATTTGGATGTCGGACGGGAGAAATCGGTAAAAGCGTTGGAGCAGGCGATGGTCGAGGATCACATCATTTTGCTGACGTCACAAAGAGACGTTTCCATTGATGAACCGGAAATGGATGATTTGTATAAAATGGGGACGCTTGCTCGCGTAAAGCAGCTGCTGAAGCTTCCAAACGGAACGTTTCGCGTGCTGGTCGAAGGAATCGCGCGGGCGCTCATTACCGAGGCAGTCAGCGAAGAACCATAT
The DNA here is from genome assembly GCF_011761475.1 of Saccharococcus thermophilus. Taxonomy (NCBI): domain Bacteria; kingdom Bacillati; phylum Bacillota; class Bacilli; order Caryophanales; family Anoxybacillaceae; genus Saccharococcus; species Saccharococcus thermophilus. The sequence goes on along the minus strand of NZ_JAASRS010000001.1, from coordinate 2,092,973 downwards.
TTTGTTGTGAAAGTGGAAAAATTTGTAGACCGCGCCGCGAAAGATTTAGAAGATGAAGCATTAAGACGGACAATGCTCGAATATTTTGAACAGTACATAAACTTATCGAAGCGATTATCCGCGGATATTTATGCTTCGATTGTCGATATTGATGAACCGGGGCGGATGGCCGATATTATCGCTTCCCATTTGCCGCTGAAGCTCGAAGAAAAGCAGCGCATCCTTGAGATGATTGACGTGAAAGAGCGGGTGAATAAAATTATTCAAATCCTGCATAATGAAAGAGAAGTGCTTCAGCTGGAGAAAAAAATCAGCATGCGCGTCAAACAATCGATGGAGCGCACGCAAAAAGAATATTATTTGCGTGAGCAAATGAAGGCGATTCAAAAGGAGCTTGGCGAAAAAGAAGGCAAAGCAGGAGAAGTAGAGGCATTAAAGGAAAAAATTGAAGCGGCCGGCATGCCAAGCCATGTGAAAGAAACGGCGCTCAAAGAGCTCGACCGCTATGAAAAAATACCAGCGACCTCAGCGGAAAGCGCGGTGATCCGCAACTATTTAGACTGGCTGATCGCCCTTCCTTGGTCGAAACAGACGGAAGACATACACGACATTAAACGGGCGGAAGCGATATTAAACGAAGATCACTACGGTCTTGAAAAAGTCAAAGAGCGGGTGCTGGAGTTTTTATCCGTGCAGCAGCTAACAAAATCGCTAAAAGGACCAATTCTTTGTTTGGCAGGACCTCCGGGGGTCGGAAAAACATCGCTGGCCCGTTCCATAGCGAAGGCGCTTAACCGCCGCTTTGTCCGCATTTCCTTAGGCGGAGTTCGCGATGAATCGGAAATTCGCGGCCATCGCCGCACCTACGTCGGCGCAATGCCTGGACGTATTATTCAAGGGATGAAAAAGGCGGGGACGATTAATCCGGTATTTTTGCTCGATGAAATTGACAAAATGTCGAGCGATTTTCGCGGCGACCCATCCGCAGCGCTGCTTGAAGTGCTCGATCCGGAACAAAACCATACGTTCAGCGACCATTACATTGAAGAACCTTATGATTTATCGAAAGTGATGTTTATTGCAACGGCGAACAATTTAGCGACGATTCCGCAGCCGCTGTTAGACCGGATGGAAATCATTCATATTCCTGGTTATACGGAAGTGGAAAAGCTGCAAATCGCGAAACGGCATTTGCTGCCAAAACAGCTGAAAGAGCATGGCTTAAAAAAATCTTCTTTGCAAATACGGGACGATGCGATGCTTCATATCATCCGCCATTATACGCGGGAAGCAGGGGTGCGCGAATTGGAGCGGCAGCTGGCCGCGATTTGCCGGAAAGCGGCGCGCCTCATCGTTGCCGAGGAGAAGAAACGTGTCATTATCACCGAAAAGAATATCGAAGAATTTTTAGGCAAAAGAAAATACCGTTACGGGCAGGCGGAATTGGAAGATCAAGTCGGCGTGGCGACAGGACTTGCCTACACAGCGTTTGGCGGCGATACGCTATCGATTGAAGTGTCGCTGGCTCCGGGAAAAGGAAAGTTGGTGCTGACGGGAAAATTAGGCGATGTCATGAAAGAATCCGCCCAAGCAGCGTTTAGCTATGTGCGCTCGCGGGCTGAACAGCTTGGCATTGATCCGGATTTTCATGAAAAATACGATATTCATATTCACGTTCCCGAAGGAGCAGTGCCGAAAGACGGACCATCCGCGGGGATTACCATCGCAACCGCGCTGATTTCCGCTCTAACAGGCCGTTCGGTAAGCCGCTTTGTTGGCATGACGGGAGAAATCACGCTGCGCGGCCGCGTTCTCCCAATCGGCGGATTGAAAGAAAAAACGTTAAGCGCCCATCGCGCCGGCTTGAAAAAAGTCATTTTACCAAAGGACAATGAAAAAGATTTAGAGGATATTCCTGATGTGGTAAAAAAAGATTTGCAATTTGTGCTCGTTTCTCATTTAGATGAAGTTCTACAACATGCATTGGTAGGGGATCAGCAATGAACGTGACAAAAGCGGAAATTGTCATCAGCGCCGTAAAGCCGGAACAATACCCGGACGGCAACTTGCCGGAGTTTGCGCTGGCCGGCCGCTCGAACGTCGGCAAATCTTCGTTTATTAATAAAATGGTGAACCGGAAAAATTTAGCGCGGACATCATCGAAGCCGGGAAAGACGCAAACGTTAAACTTTTATTTGATTAATGAATCGCTCTACTTTGTCGATGTCCCGGGATATGGATTTGCGAGAGTGTCGAAAAAAGAGCGGGAAGCATGGGGAAAAATGATGGAAACGTATTTTACGACAAGAGAACAGCTGCGTGCGGTTGCTCTCATTGTTGACTTGCGCCATCCGCCGACAAAAGATGATGTCATGATGTATGAGTTTTTGAAGCATTATGATATTCCAACGATCATTATTGCGACGAAAGCAGATAAAGTTCCAAAAGGAAAATGGCAGAAGCACGGAAAAATAGTACGTGAAACGTTGAAGATGGCAGACGGCGATAAATTGATCTTGTTTTCGGCGGAAACAGGCCAGGGGAAAGAAGAGGCATGGGCGGCATTAGAGCGATTTCTTTGAGAAAAAACACCAGCTTGATAAACGCTGGTGTTTTTTGTATGGATTATCTTCGTTTTACCAATAATATGTATATACCAACAAAGATTAGCCCGAGAGGCCAAAGCTTCCAAATCAATGAAATGCTTGTTTCGACGATATGAAACAGCGGCTGAAATTGTTCGGAAAACAACATAATAAAGGCCAATGCTAAAAAAAAGATGCTTTGGCCAAGTCCGCTTTTTACTTTTCGGGAGCTAATGAAAAACGCTATCGCAATGATAAAGAAAAAGACGCCGATATGATTTGGCCATTGCTTGAACCAGTGTGCAAACAAAAAATGCAGGCCAAATCCAAGTAGAATGATGCCCGGAAAAAGATGTTGGTATTCACGGGCGGAATACGCCTGGCCGATTAGCGCCGCTCCGAAAATGATCAACAGCGCTGGCCAGTCTTGAAAAAGATGCAGCAATGGGGAGTGAAGCTGATTGGCTAAAAAGTAAACGCCCAGTCCAACGAGAATAATGCCAGAGAACGTCGCGTGTTTTTTCATCGGTTCCTCCCAGTTTTTCGACAAACTTTTTTATTTTATGATACAATGACTACTGTATCAAGTTTATCATATGCTTTCTACTATGTTCACACTTTTTTCACAAAGATGAAAGACACATGTGTGTTATAATAGGGAGAGATATTTTATGTACTTGACGAATAAGGGGGGATCAAGAACGTGCATGTAGTTGTCGTTGGCATAAACTATAAAACGGCCCCTGTTGAAATCCGTGAAAAACTCACGTTTAGCGAGCCGGAATTGGCTGATGCGATGAAGCAATTGCAGCAGCAAAAAAGCATTTTGGAAAATGTAATCGTTTCTACATGCAATCGTACAGAAATTTATGCGGTTGTCGACCAGTTGCATACTGGGCGTTATTATATAAAAGCATTTTTAGCGGATTGGTTTCATATCGGAATTGACACGTTTGCGCCGTATTTAAATGTGCTTGAAAACGAAGCGGCGGTGGAGCATTTATTCCGCGTTGCTTCCGGCCTCGATTCAATGATTTTAGGAGAAACGCAAATTTTAGGACAAGTGAAAACAAGCTATCTTCTTGCTCAAGAAGCAGGAACGACTGGCACGATTTTTAACCATTTATTCAAACAGGCGGTGACGTTTGCCAAACGCGCCCATTCGGAAACAGAAATCGGCGCAAACGCCGTGTCTGTAAGTTATGCAGCGGTCGAGCTTGCGAAAAAGATTTTTGGCGATTTATCCTCGAAACATGTGTTAATTATCGGTGCCGGCAAAATGGGAGAGCTGGCGGCACAAAATTTATATGGCAATGGCGTGAAAAAAGTAACCGTTGTCAACCGCACGCTCGAGAAAGCGAAGCAGTTGGCGGAAAAATTTTCTGGAACGGCAAAATCGCTTGGTGAGCTGTCATGCGCGCTTCTGGAAGCGGACATTGTCATTAGCTCTACTGGTGCAAAAGATTATATCATCACGAAAGAAATGATGGTTCATATAGAGAAAATGCGGAAAGGTCGTCCGCTATTTATGGTCGATATCGCTGTTCCGCGCGACTTAGACCCAGCGATTGCCGAGTTAGAAAGCGTCTTTTTATATGATATTGACGATTTAGAAGGAATTGTGCAAGCGAATTTAGCAGAGCGCGAAAAAGCGGCAAGACAAATCGAGAATATGATCGGGTCGGAGATTGTTGCCTTCCAGCAATGGCTGCAGACGCTCGGCGTTGTGCCAGTGATTGCCGCGCTTCGTGAAAAAGCGCTGACGATTCAAGCGGAAACGATGCGAAGTATTGAACGGAAGTTGCCGCACTTATCGGAACATGACCGAAAAGTTTTAAATAAACATACAAAAAGCATTATTAACCAATTGCTGCGCGATCCGATTTTGCGGGCAAAAGAGCTGGCAGCAGAGCCAAATGCCGAAGAAGCGTTGCAATTGTTTATGAGAATTTTCAATATCGAAGATGCCGTTGAGGCGCAAAAGCAAGAAAAAGCAGATGGTCAGCGCGCTGCTATGCCATCCCTACAGTCCTAAGAGAGGATTTTGGCATATGTTTGAGATGACCGTGACTCGTTTATATGAGCTTTCTATTCTTTTTTATGTCCTGTCCATCCTTCTATATTTTGTCGATTTTCTTCAACGTAACCGGAAGGCGAATCAAATCGCTTTCTGGTTACTTTCTATTGTTTGGATGTTTCAAACGTTTTTTTTCTTGTTTCGTATCATACAGACAGGGCGTTTTCCGGTTTTAACGATGTCGGAAGGCCTTTATTTTTACGCATGGTTGCTCATTACGTTATCTCTTATCATTAACCGGTTGATGTGCGTTGATTTTATCGTTTTTTTTACGAACGTGCTGGCGTTTTTAATTTTGGCGATACATACGTTTGCACCGAGTCACCACCAGTCACCGGCCGCTGCCGAACGGCTCATTTCCGAACTGCTTATCATCCACATTACCATGACACTGCTCGCGTACGCGGCGTTTTCGCTTTCGTTTATTTTTTCGGTTTTATACATGCTGCAATATAGCTTGTTAAAGCGGAAAAAATGGGGAGAACGGTTGTGGCGGATGGCTGATTTGACGAAATTAGATTTTATGTCATATGTTTTAAATTTAATTGGATTGCCTATGTTGTTATTAGGATTAATTCTTGGAATGATTTGGGCATATATCAAAGTGGAAGATTTTCATTGGTATGATGTGAAAGTGTTAGGTTCGTTTGTTGTACTTGCAGTGTACAGTATTTATTTTTACAAGCGCATTGTCCAGCAAGTGCAAGGAAAAACGATTGCATTATGGAATATCGGCTCGTTTTTATTTTTATTGGTAAACTTTTTCTTATTCGGTAGTTTATCGAAATTTCATTTTTGGTATTCGTAGTGGAGGAATGAAAGATGCGAAAAATCATCGTCGGGTCGCGGCGCAGCAAACTTGCGCTCACCCAGACAAACTGGGTCATCGAACAGCTGAAGCAATTAGGAGCACCGTTTGAATTTGAAGTAAAAGAAATTGTCACAAAAGGAGATAAAATTGTCGATGTGACGCTCTCTAAAGTCGGAGGCAAGGGGCTGTTTGTCAAAGAGATTGAACAATCGATGTTAAATAGCGAAATTGATATGGCCGTACATAGCATGAAAGATATGCCTGCTTTGCTGCCAGAGGGCCTGACTATTGGCTGCGTGCCGCTAAGAGAAGATCCTCGCGATGTACTCATCAGCAAACAGAACAAAACGTTTTCCGAACTGCCGGATGGGGCAATCATTGGGACAAGCAGTTTGCGACGGTCCTCGCAAATACTCGCCAAGCGGCCGGATGTAAACATCAAATGGATTCGCGGCAACATTGATACGAGACTGGCGAAGCTGCAAAACGAAGATTATGACGCCATTATTCTTGCGGCGGCCGGGTTAGTGCGCATGGGCTGGGCGAGCGATATGGTCACCGAATATTTATCGCCGGACATATGTGTTCCCGCTGTTGGACAAGGAGCGCTGGCGGTGGAATGCCGTGAAAATGATGACGAGCTGCGCGAATGGCTGCAAAAATTAAACGACGTCAATACCGAACGGGCGGTGCGGGCGGAACGCGCCTTTTTGCAGCAGATGGAAGGAGGCTGTCAAGTGCCGATCGCCGGCTATGCGTATATCGATGAACAGAATGACATTGTGTTAACCGCGCTTGTCGCGTCGCCCGATGGAAAAGAAATGTATAAAGAAATGGTAAGCGGAACGAATCCAGAGGAAGTTGGAATCCAAGCGGCAGCCCTATTAAGCGAACAAGGAGCGAAGGCATTAATCGAGCGAGTGAAAGAGGAGATGAATCGGTAATGGAAGGCGGTCCGTTAGCGGGGAAAACGGTACTGGTGACAAGAGGGAAAGAACAAGCGAAAACGTTCGCGGAGAAGTTGCGCGCAGTGGGAGCAACGCCGATTGAAATTCCGCTTATTTCGATTTCTCCTTCTTCCCATCGTGAAGAAATTGAACAGTGTGTGCGCCAGCTTTCCGATTATGATTGGCTCGTTTTTACAAGCGCGAACGGCGTCCGGTTTTTCTTTCCGTTTGTAAAAAAGGAAACGCCGCTTCCAAAAGTGGTGGTAGTCGGAAAGAAAACGGCGGCGGCTTTAAAAGCGTATGGCGTCTCTCCTGCCGTCGTCCCTGACGAATTTGTTGCCGAAGGGGTGATCGAGGCGCTAAAACCGCTTGTGAAGCCGCGCGACCGTGTTCTTTTAGTGAAAGGAAATTTAGCAAGACCGGTATTGCGAGATGCGCTGATGGACATGGAAGCAGACGTAACGGACCTTATTGTGTATGAAACGTCGATGAACGAATCAGGAAAAGAGCAATTGCTATATCTATTGCGGGAAAGAAAACTGGATGTGATCACGTTTACCAGTTCCTCTACCGTACAAAGCTTTATACGGATGATGGAAGGAGAAGATATCGATTCATTACTTAGCGGCTGCGCGGTTGCCTGCATCGGTCCCGTTACGAAGGAAACAGCGGAAAAAGCGGGACTTTCCGTGCATATTTGTCCAGATCAGTATACGATTGATGATATGATAAAAGAGATGGAATTTTATTTTGCAAAACGAACGATGGAGGGAAAATAAATGGCAACATTACAATTTGATCGCCACCGCCGCTTGCGGCAAAGTGCGAATTTGCGGGCGATGGTAAGAGAAACACGTCTTCATGTAGACGATCTTATTTATCCGATTTTTGTCGTCGAAGAAAAAGGGGTAAAACGGGAAATACCGTCCATGCCAGGAATATATCAATTTTCGCTTGACCGTTTAAATGAGGAAATGGATGAGGTCGTCCAGCTAGGCATTAAATCGGTCATCGTTTTCGGAGTGCCAGCCGAAAAAGATGAAGTCGGCTCACAAGCATATTGCGAACATGGTATCGTCCAGCAGGCGATCCGCCAAATCAAAGCAAATTATCCAGATATCGTTGTCATTGCTGATACATGTTTATGTGAATATACAAGCCATGGACATTGCGGCGTGGTCGAAAACGAACAAGTATTAAACGATCCGTCGCTTGAATTGCTGGTAAAAACAGCCGTCAGCCAGGCGCAGGCAGGCGCGGATATTATCGCTCCTTCGAACATGATGGACGGGTTTGTTGCGGCGATTCGCCAAGGACTCGATGAAGCCGGATTTACGAATGTGCCGATTATGTCGTATGCGATTAAATATGCGTCCGCATTTTACGGTCCGTTCCGTGATGCTGCGGATAGCGCGCCGCAATTCGGCGACCGCAAAACATATCAAATGGATCCGGCCAATCGCCTCGAGGCGTTCCGCGAAGCGGAATCGGATGTGCGGGAAGGCGCGGACTTTTTAATGGTAAAACCAGCGCTCGCTTATATGGATATTATCCGTGACATTAAAAACCATTTCCACCTTCCGCTTGTTGCCTATAATGTCAGCGGCGAATACTCGATGGTGAAAGCAGCGGCGCAAAACGGCTGGATTAATGAAAAAGAAATTGTCATGGAAATGCTTACTGGCATGAAGCGGGCGGGCGCCGATTTAATTATGACGTATTTTGCTAAAGATGCGGCTCGCTGGCTAAATGAATAGAAAGGAGAACCGTAAATGGTGCGAAGCTATGAACGTTCGAAAGCAGCGTATGAGGAAGCGGTCCGGCTGTTGCCTGGCGGGGTGAACAGCCCGGTGCGCGCGTTTAAATCCGTAAAAATGACGCCAATTTTTATGGCGCGCGGCAAAGGTTCGAAAATTTACGATATCGATGGCAATGAATATATCGATTATGTGCTGTCATGGGGTCCGCTTATTTTAGGTCATGCGAATCCTCGTGTTGTCGAGGCGTTAAAAAAAGTAACGGAAAACGGCACAAGCTTTGGCGCACCGACATTGATTGAAAACGAGTTAGCGAAATTAGTGATTGAACGGGTGCCGTCCGTCGAAATAGTTCGTATGGTGAACTCCGGAACGGAAGCAACGATGAGTGCGATTCGGTTGGCACGCGGCTACACAGGACGCAATAAAATTGTTAAATTTGAAGGAAGCTATCACGGCCATGGCGACTCGCTATTGATCAAAGCTGGTTCAGGAGTAGCGACACTTGGGTTGCCGGATAGCCCTGGTGTTCCAGAAGCAGTGGCGCAAAATACGATCACTGTTCCTTACAACGATTTAGAAAGCGTCCGCTACGCATTTGAACGATTTGGCGAAGATATCGCTGCCGTGATCGTTGAGCCGGTTGCCGGCAATATGGGAGTCGTTCCGCCGGTCCCGGGCTTTTTGCAAGGATTAAGAGACATTACGAAACAGTATGGGGCGCTGCTTATTTTCGACGAAGTCATGACCGGCTTCCGCGTTGATTATCATTGCGCTCAAGGCTATTTTGGCATTGAGCCGGATTTAACGTGTCTTGGAAAAGTCATCGGCGGCGGGCTGCCGGTTGGAGCGTACGGTGGAAAAGCGGAAATTATGGAAAAAGTCGCGCCGAGCGGTCCGGTTTATCAAGCCGGCACTTTATCAGGAAATCCGCTCGCCATGACGGCCGGATATGAAACATTGATTCAGCTGACGCCGGAAACATACGATGAATTCCGCAAAAAAGCGGATCGATTGGAAGAAGGATTACGCAAAGCGGCGGAAAAATACGAAATTCCGCATGCGATTAACCGCGCTGGTTCGATGATCGGCTTTTTCTTTACCAACGAGAAAGTCATCAACTACGAAAAAGCGAAAACGTCCGATTTAGATATGTTCGCGACCTATTATCGCGAAATGGCGGAACAAGGCATTTTCCTGCCGCCGTCCCAATTTGAAGGATTGTTTTTATCGACCGAACATACCGATGAAGACATTGAAAAAACGATTGCGGCGGCAGAGCGCGCGTTTGCGAAAATTCGCGAAGGAAAATAAAGGAACGGGTTGTCCACTTTCGGATGGACAACCCGATTTTTTTATTCATACTGCTTCTTTTTCCTTCATACAATGGATAATGTCATAGAAAACTTTTGCAAAGGGACGGAAGGAGGAAACACGGTTGGAGCAATCGTATTTGCGTTTTTCCCTCGAGGAATCGGTTTGGTTTAAAAAGGGACAGGAAGTCGCTGAATTTCTTTCTATTTCGCTTGATCCAGTCGTCTCGGTCGATGAATACGAGCAATATATTACGATTCGCGGGGCTTTGCAATTAAACGGGGAATTTCGCCTGGCGGAAGGGGAAGTAAACGATACAGATATAGATACAGATTCTTTTGATTTTGTCAGCCATCGTTTTATTCAGCGCGTTTCTACGCGTGAGGACGGCATTAGTGAATTGTCGCACCGCTTTCCTATCGATATTACGATTCCGAAAAATCGCATTCACCATTTAGAAGATGTGTACGTAACGGTGGAATCGTTTGATTATGATTTAGATGAAGATGGGAGATTGCTAGTGACGGCAGATATTTCGATCAGCGGCATTAGCGAAGCGCCGCTTCACGAGGAGTTTTCGGCCATCGAGGAAGAAGATGACGAGCTTTTGTTTGAGCCGTTTGAAGTGATCGCGCGCAAAGAAGCATATGAAGAAGAGCAGCAAGAGCAGCGAGACGAGCAAGCGGAAGAAACGGTTTCTCCTATTATCGATAATGTGTTTGCGCAATCGGACGAAGAGCAGGAAGAAACGGCTGCCGATCGAAAAGAAAAGAAAGAAAAGAAATTAGCGGAAAATGTGGTGCCGCTAGAGCGCGATGAACAAATGATTGAAAGGCAAGAGGTGGCGCCATCGCCTGCAAACAATGAAGCGAACGAAGAGAAAGAAGAAGCGATTGCCGATCGAAAAGAAAAGAAAGAAAAGAAATTAGTGGAAAATGTAGTGCCGCTAGAGCACGATGAAAAAACGATCAAAAAGCAAGAAACAGCGGCATCGTCTGCAGACAATGAACCGGTAAAAGCGGTTGAAGAAAATGAAGAAGCAGAAGAAAAAACCGCTGTTTTGCAGCAAGAGGCAAAAGTATCCATTGGGGCCGTCAAAGAAAACGATGAAGACGAAACGAAGGAAGAGGAAAAACCAAAAGTGAAGAGCGAAAATGCGCTATATTTAACGAAACTATTTGCCAAAAACCAGGTGGAGGAATTTACGAAAGTAAAAATCTGCATCGTCCAGCAAGGAGATTCGTTGGACAAGATTGCCGAACGGTACGATCTCACCGTGCAACAATTGCTGCGCGTCAACGAATTGGAAAGTGCGGAAGACATTCATGAAGGGCAATTGTTATATATCCCGGCGCTGGCGGGAAGCCGCTCTTCGTAGTGAGGGACTGATTTTTCCTCACTTCTTTTTATGGAGAGGGGGGAATTTCTTTGAAGGAGTATGTACCCATTTTGCAGCAATACGGGTTAAAGCCGTTTCGCGTCGATGATTACGGGAAAGTCAAAAAAGTCTATACGAACGCCGGATTATTCGCCTTAAAAGAAATAACAAACGCACAGGAAATGGCGGCCGTTCAACAATCGTACATGCTGTATGGAAAACAATTGGTTCCCCTTTATTTATCAAGGCAAGGTTTGCCGTTTGTCTCGCATGGCCGGCATTATTATTTAATGCCGTGGATTTCGCTGGAAGAAAGAAAAGAAAATCACGAACAAATTCGTTCTTTTTTCCGCACTCTCGCTGATTTGCACCAAACATCGCTAAAACAGATCGATGTTCGCGAAGAAGAGATCAATGCCTATTATGAGCAAAAAAAGAAGGAATGGGAACAGCAGCGTTCCTTTTTGCAAGCTTATATAGAAAAATGCGAAAATACATGGTATATGTCGCCGTTTCAGCTGCAATGCTGCGCCTATTTTCATGAAATCATGCAGGCGTATTGGTTTGCCGAAACGGAGCTAGAGAAATGGTATGAAAAGATAAAGGAAACAAAAAAATGGAGAATCGCTTGGATTCACGGAAAAGCACGGCTTTCTCATTATATCGAAACAGGAAAGGAACAGCGCTATTTTTTTAGCTGGGAACGGGCCAACTGGAACTCTCCGCTTTTCGATATCACCATGGCTCTTCGCTATCATATGCGCACATTCCCGCCAGTCGGTGATGAATGGGAGGAAGGAATAAAGGAGTATGAAGAAACGTTGCCGTTATTGGAAGAGGAGCGCGCTTTTCTTTACAGCCAGCTTGCCCAGCCGCACTTTTTTTATCGCTGTATTCATGAATATGAAACAAAACGGCAACACGAAAAAAGCGAACGTGAATATGTTGCCGAATTGCAGCGCCATTATTTGGCGATGAAAAATATGGAATACACCGTTATGCGACTTGTCCAGCAAAAAGAGACAGAAAACGCTAAATCCATTCCAGATGAAGCGCCACCGCAATAAGCACAAAGATGGCCAATAAAATGACATCAAATGTCGTCGGTAAAAAAATCGTGCGGACTGCTTGAAAAATGGTAAGCGGGATAATCAATTGCGCACAGATGGCACGCAATTGGCGAAGCCACGGCGGCCACGAGTACGGATTAAATCGTCTCATCTTTTCGTCCCTCCTCCTTCTTTTCGTTACTATTAAAATATGATTGGACGGTGTTTTTGTCACCAAAAACGAAGGAATGGAATAAATAAATAAAAACTTGGAAAAGATGATTGACGGAAGAATTCTTTTTTCGCTAGTATAATAATCAGAGAATCACATAGCAAAAAGGCGAAGATAGGGAGGAGTACAACGGATAACGCCTTCAGAGAGGGAAATCAGTAGCTGCGAGATTTCCTAGGACGGTTATCGTTGGAAGGTCGCCCTGGAGCTGCTTCTTTGAACGGCTTTACGCCCAGTAAAAGGAGCCGGTTTTATTGCCGTTACTGCAATGAAGTGCTTAAGCAAGGCAAAGTTGCTTAAGAAAAAAGGTGGTACCGCGAAAGCATCTCCTTTCGTCCTTTTTCGGATGAAAGGAGTTTTTTATTGGAAAAAGGAGGGAATGGAAAGATGGAACAAAAAGAAATTACGATGTCCACCAAATATGATCATAAAGCGGTGGAAGCGAATCGCTATCAATGGTGGCTTGACGGAAAATTTTTTGAAGCGACGGGCGATCCCGATAAAAAGCCGTTTACGATCGTGATCCCACCGCCAAACGTAACAGGGAAACTACATTTAGGACATGCGTGGGACACAACGCTGCAAGACATTATTACGCGCATGAAACGGATGCAAGGCTATGATGTGCTGTGGCTTCCGGGAATGGACCATGCCGGTATCGCCACGCAGGCAAAGGTCGAAGAAAAACTGCGCAAGCAAGGGCTGTCGCGCTACGATTTAGGGCGTGAAAAATTCGTCGAAGAAACGTGGAAGTGGAAAGAAGAATATGCGAACCACATCCGCCAGCAATGGGCAAAATTAGGGCTTGGACTCGACTATACGCGCGAGCGCTTTACGTTAGATGAAGGCTTATCGAAAGCGGTGCGCGAAGTGTTCGTGTCGCTTTACCGAAAAGGGCTTATTTATCGCGGCGAATACATTATTAACTGGGATCCGGTAACAAAAACGGCGTTATCGGATATTGAAGTGATTTATAAAGAAGTAAAGGGCGCGCTTTATCATATGCGTTATCCGCTTGCCGACGGCTCGGGCTACATCGAAGTGGCGACGACCCGTCCGGAAACGATGCTTGGCGATACGGCGGTAGCCGTTCATCCAGATGATGAACGCTATAAACACCTCATCGGCAAAACGGTCATTTTGCCGATTGTCGGCCGTGAAATTCCGATTATCGCCGATGAATATGTCGATATGGAATTTGGTTCCGGAGCGGTGAAAATTACGCCGGCGCATGACCCGAACGACTTTGAAGTCGGAAACCGCCACAACTTGCCGCGCATCCTTGTCATGAACGAAGACGGCACGATGAACGAAAATGCCTTGCAATACCAAGGATTGGACCGTTTCGAGTGCCGCAAGCAAATCGTCAAAGACCTGCAAGAACAAGGTGTGCTGTTTAAAATCGAAGAGCATGTGCATTCTGTCGGCCATAGCGAACGCAGCGGCGCGGTCGTCGAACCGTATTTGTCGACGCAATGGTTTGTGAAAATGAAGCCGCTTGCGGAAGCGGCGATTGAGCTGCAAAAAACGGAAGGAAAAGTGCATTTTGTTCCGGAGCGTTTCGAAAAAACGTATTTGCATTGGCTGGAAAACATTCGCGACTGGTGCATTTCCCGTCAATTATGGTGGGGACACCGCATTCCGGCCTGGTACCATAAAGAAACAGGTGAAATTTACGTCGACCATGAACCGCCGGCGGATATTGAAAACTGGGAACAAGACCCGGATGTACTAGATACATGGTTTAGCTCAGCACTGTGGCCGTTTTCGACGATGGGCTGGCCGGATACCGACGCAGCCGACTACAAACGGTATTATCCAACCGATGTACTTGTCACTGGATATGACATCATTTTCTTCTGGGTATCGCGCATGATTTTCCAAGGCCTTGAATTTACAGGGAAACGGCCATTTAAAGATGTGCTCATCCACGGCCTTGTCCGCGACGCGCAAGGAAGAAAAATGAGCAAATCGCTCGGCAACGGTGTTGATCCGATGGATGTCATCGACCAGTACGGCGCCGATTCGCTCCGCTTCTTCTTGGCAACCGGAAGCGCGCCTGGACAAGATTTGCGTTTTAGCACTGAGAAAGTGGAAGCAACGTGGAATTTTGCCAATAAAATTTGGAATGCGTCCCGCTTCGCACTGATGAACATGGGCGGAATGACGTACGACCAGCTAGATTTAAGCGGCGAAAAATCGGTTGCCGACCATTGGATTTTGACACGCTTAAATGAAACGATCGAAACAGTGACAAAACTCGCTGAAAAATACGAGTTTGGCGAGGTCGGCCGCGTGCTGTATAACTTCATTTGGGATGATTTATGCGATTGGTATATTGAAATGGCGAAGCTTCCGCTTTATGGCGATGACGAAGCAGCGAAGAAAACGACGCGTTCTGTATTGGCATATGTGCTTGATAATACAATGCGCTTGCTTCATCCATTCATGCCGTTCATTACCGAGGAAATTTGGCAGCACCTTCCTCACGAAGGCAAGTCGATTACGGTAGCGAAATGGCCGGAAGTTCGCCCAGAGCTTTCGAATGAGGAAGCGGCGGAGGAAATGCGTTTGCTTGTTGACATTATCCGCTCGGTTCGCAACATTCGCGCCGAAGTAAACACACCGTTAAGCAAACCGATCAAGCTGCACATTAAAGCAAAAGACGAGCACATTCAAGCGACATTGGAAAAGAACCGCGCGTATTTAGAGCGGTTCTGCAATCCGAGCGAGCTCATTATCGCAACGGACATCGCGACGACGGAAAAGGCGATGACGGCGGTCGTCACCGGTGCGGAATTGATTTTGCCGCTTGAAGGGCTCATTAACATCGAAGAAGAAATCAAACGGCTCGAAAAAGAACTCGAAAAACTTAATAAAGAAGTCGAGCGGGTGCAAAAGAAACTAAGCAACGAAGGGTTCCTCTCAAAAGCTCCGGCGCATGTGGTGGAAGAAGAGCGGAGAAAAGAAAAAGACTATTTAGAGAAACGGGAAGCGGTTCGCGCCCGCCTGGAGGAATTAAAAAAATAGACAAGGGAATATTGCTTCTTTTATCATGAAGACGAATCCGTTATTTTGGATTCGTCTTTTCTTATCATCATGGTTGCTAGTATAAGGAGGAATAGGTGATGGTTCGTACCTATGAAGAAGCGCTAGAGTGGATTCACGGACGTTTGCGTTTGGGAATAAAACCGGGATTAAAACGAATGGAATGGTTTATGGAAAAACTCGGGCATCCAGAACGCCGCGTGAGAGCGATTCATGTTGCTGGAACCAACGGAAAAGGTTCGACTGTTAGTTACTTGCGTCATATTTTACAAGCGGCCGGTTATTCCGTTGGAACGTTCACTTCTCCGTATGTGGAACAATTTAATGAACGAATAAGCGTGAATGGAAAACCAATTCGTGACAAAGAAATGGTGGAACTCGTGCAAGTGATCCAACCGCTTGCGGAAGAACTGGAAGAAACTGACCTTGGTGCGCCAACGGAGTTTGAAGTCATCACGGCGATGATGTTTTATTATTTCGGGAAAAAGAACGTTCAGGACGTTGTACTTATTGAAACCGGGCTTGGCGGCCGTTTTGATTCAACGAACGTCATTTATCCGCTTCTTTCCATAATCACCAACATTGGCTATGACCATATGAATATTTTGGGAGAAACATTAGATAAAATCGCGTTGGAAAAAGCGGGCATTATTAAATCAGGCATACCGTTGATTACCGGCGTCAAGCAGCCGGAAGCCTGGACGGTGATTTCGGAAAAAGCGGCGTCACTGAAAGCAAAAACGTACCGGCTTGGAGAGGACTTTTTTATTGTTCAGCACGAGTCGGTCCATGATGGAGAACGTTTTTCGCTGGAAACGCCGTTTTCACAATATCCTGATTTAAAAATTACGATGTTTGGAGCACATCAAGTGCAAAATGCGGCGCTGGCGGTGATGGCGGCGGAGTATTTGCGGTTGTGCTATTCGTTTTTGATTGAAAAAGAACATATTTATGAAGGACTGGAAAAAACGAAATGGATCGGCCGTTTTGAACAGGTAAGCAAAAAGCCGCTGATCATTGTTGACGGCGCTCATAACGAAGAGGGAATTCGCAGCCTTGTCGATACGGTGCGCTCCCACTATCCGGATAAAGAGGTACATGTGTTATTCGCCGCGCTCAACGATAAGCCGCTTGGCCAAATGATCCCTCCTCTTGCCGACATGGCGACAACGATGACATTTACGACGTTTGATTTTGCGCGCGCTGCATCTCCTGAGCAGCTTGCTGAGTTGTGCGACCATCCGCGCAAAGCGACGACGGACGACTGGAAAGGCTGGATCAAAGAAAAGAAAAAGCAAAAACGAAGCGATGCCCTTTTCTTGATTACCGGATCGCTTTACTTTATCGCGGAAGTAAGAAATTTTATGAAAAAGTGATATTCATGTCGAAAAAGTTGCTGGTATAATAAAGAAAAATAGTACTTTTGAAGGGGGAGGGGAGGAGTGTGGTGCTTGGACGGAAGTGCGTGGCATTAGTTGTTACGTTTATGATCATTACAAGCTTTTTCTATGTCAGGCCTCGGTTCGTACAGGCGGATACGAAAAAAGACGGAAATATTACTTTAGTCACAGAGGAAAGAATTGAAGGATGGGCTACATCCCCGGGAGAAGGGGACGGAAAAGGAAACACGATCAGCTATTTTCTCGTTCACATTCAGGTAAAGGGACAAGATAGTACAGAAGTCCGTTATCGTGCAGATGCCATTGAGGTGCCAGCGGACCGAAACGGCGAGAAAAAATATACGTTTTCGCTTGATATGGCGGGAAAATGGCCAGCGGCAGGAAAATCAGCGGCATATGAAATTGTTGTCGACGCATATCGGACGCTTGGGAACGGTCAGGAGGAACTTTATTTTACCTTTCCATCTACCCCTTATGAGTACATAAAAGACAGCACCACCAACAACGCAGCTTTAGATTTCACTTTTACCGCTTCGCAAGACGAGTATGCGAAGCCGCCAAATGGGGATGCGCAAGGCAGGTTGGACGTTACATTAATTCCAAAAGGAAAGATCGACAGCCTCGTTCGTCCGCCGATCGATGTCGTGTTTGTGTTTGATGTGTCAGGGTCGATGTCGTTTATGAAGCTCCAAAGCGCAAAATATGCGCTTCAGTCCGCCGTCGACTATTTTAAGACAAACGCCAATCCAAATGACCGCTTTGCGCTGATTCCGTTTTCTGATACAGTAAAAAACGTCGTGCCTTTTTCGGCAAAACAGGACGTGAAGGCGCAATTAGATCTTATTGCCAGCACGGCGAATAGCCTCACTGCCGGCGGAGGCACGAACTATTCGGCGGCATTGCAAACAGCGCAATCATTTTTTAATGATCCATCGAGGAAAAAATATATCATTTTTTTAACAGATGGAATGCCAACGGTTTTAAGAACTAAAGAAAAAGTTACGTTTAATTTTTTGGGAATTACATGGACAGAAACGGCAGATGTTGAGTATACACTATTTGCTGATGGACGAACTGCAATGCGAACAGCTTATTCGCAATATGGAATTAGACAATCGTGGTATGTGAATTATCAAGATACAGAGACAAAAATTCGTACGGATGCAATCAATGTTGCCAAGAATCTCGGTATGAACAATATAACGCTCTATTCCATCGGCTTTGGCGACAATCAAGATGTGGATATGAATTATTTGGAAAAACTGTCCGCGACGACAGGCGGGCAGGCGAAGCAAGGGACGCCGCAAAATTTAACGGAAATTTTCCAACAGTTTTCGAAGCTCGCTACCGATCCGGTATTAAGCGGAACGATAAAAATTCCGCTAACCTCGTTTGGCGGAAACGTGCAAATCGTCGAGACGGATCAAGTTTGGCTCGATGATAAGAAAGAAAACGCCTATATCACGTTTTCGATTCCATATAAAGTAGGACAACCGACACCGCCTCCTGTTACTATTTCGATTCCGGTGCTGTTTAAAGCGAAAGGGACATATACGTTTAACGCGGAATTGACGTATCGCAACGTTTACGGGGAATTGCAGCCGCCAATGACGAAATCGGTGACCGTTGTCGTGAAAGACGAGGTGCCGCCGTCATTTGACGGAACGGTGACGCTGCAAGGAATCACAAGGGATGTCGGCGATTTAGTGAAATTCGGCAACGCAGACGGGGATACGAATCAATTCAAGGCAACCTACTCGCTGATGGCGACGGGTTACGTCGGAAACGCATCCGGGAACATCAGCAACATCAAGCTGATTCAACCGCTTCCGGACGGAATTACAGCTATTCCGTCACAAAACGTGACCGTATATACAAAAAACGGCGTCCAATATGCCGAGATTGCGTTTCCGAATACGGTCATCGACTATAAGAAACTAAATAACAACCAGATTACCGCCGAATTGACGCTTCAAGCGAATTGGGCGATGGAAGGGGTGCAATTGCCGCCGGCTACCGTTTCTTTTCAAGATAGCAAATATGGGGCGCAGACGGCATCTTTAACTCCCCCTTCGCAGCGGATCGCAATGAAAGTCCGCTTGGGTGAATTTCCTGATATGTATTACGAAGGAGACAGCCGCGGCCTTATTACAAAATGGCAAGAGCTTGATTCGGCAACCAATTTGCTTGGAACGACGAAACATCCGAACAATTATGGGTTGCTTATGCTTCCGGTAAAGGCGCTGCAATATAAGGATGACGATGATTCGGTTCTTTTGGTGACGTACAATAATGACCAAACCGTATCCCTCTCCTTAAAACCGCATGTCGCGATTGTAACGGCAAGCGGTCAGTCTGTCGCAAGCGGCGCGACGGTGACGGAACAGCCGACCGCCAAAATGACGGATGTCGTGGCCGGAGAAGGAGTTACGTATGAGTATAAAGTGGAGAATCCAAAGCAAGACAACAGCTGGAGGCCGCTGGATTCCCCGTATGAAATTCCAATCACTTGGGACGGCGTTTCGACGATATCCATTAGGTCAAAAGGCGGATTAACAAAAGGAGACGGCATTACCACTGTATCGCTTACGTATATAAAGCTGATTCGTCAATTAACATTAGGAGACTATAAACAAGCGATGGAAATTGGCGAAACGCAGACGATTCCGGTTACGATCTTGCCGGACGATGCGACGAATAAAACATTGCAATGGACTTCAAGCAATCCGGACGTCGCGACGGTGGAGGACGGAACAGTCACGGCCGTTCATCCGGGGACGGCAGAGATTACGGTGAAAGCGACAGACGGCAGCAACGTGGCGGCAAAAGCGATCATTACGGTCATTGACCCGTTCGTGCCGCTCAAAGCGATCCATTTCCAACAGCCCGTTTTATATATGACGGTAGGCCAAGAGCTGGACGTTCAATCTCAACTAACTTTTGATCCAGAAAATGCTACCGATAAGCGTCTCTACTCCGTACAATCGACCGCTCCGGAATATGTCGAAGCGCGCCAGCAGCAAGGCAAATGGTATATCGTTGCCAAAGATGTCGGATATTCAACGATTACCGCGATTGCCAATGCAAAAACGAAGGATGGGCAAGAAATCAAAGATTCGATCATAGTGGTTGTCCAAGAGAAATCGTCTTCAGGAGGCGATGGAGAAAGCGGAAAGAATAGATGGTAAAACAAAAAGGGAGCCTAAAAACATTCGCTTTTAGGCCCCTTTCTTTTTAACTCCAAAAAGATGGCATCCGATTATTCATTCCTGTGTCATTTTATTTTACGATTAGCTTGTCAACGACGAGAGACAGCTTTTTCACAAACGGCAAACCTTCGCCGCGGTCGATCAAGACATTCGGGTCGTGGCGGATGACAAGCCGGGATTCTTCTGTTTGATCCGGCGATGAAGGAGGAATGAAGGAAATAAGTCCGCCTTGTTTTGTCGCCGCGCCCCGATAAGCGTTGATGACGAGTCCGGAAACGTCCGAATCGGGCGCGCTTTCAAGCTCGTTGCCGCGCGCGAACAATCCGCCTTGAATATTGATATAAGATCCGACTGCATACAGCACCGCGTTGCTGTCGGTATAAAAGTATCCTTTTAAGTTCGGCTGCTCAAAAGAAAAGTTGTTTTCAAACTCATTGATTCGCGCGATTTCCAACGGTCCTTTGGAAAGAAGCACGACTTCTTTATTGTTCCATCCAGCGATATTAGCGTTATAAACGAGTGTGCGCCCAAGGACGTAAATCGTCGAATCAAGCTGAATATCGCCGCTGATCGTCAAATTGCCGAGCACAATAATATTTCCTTGCACTTTTGTTGGCTCGTTGACGCTGTTTCCTAAAAAGAGATCGCCGTTGACAATCAGCCATTTGTCTTGCAAATCAAGTTCCCCACGGTCAAGGAAAAATAATGACGAATCGTTCGATTGCAGAAGGACGGATTGATTCGTTGAATCGATATGCGCAAGCAGCGATGGCATGCTATCGAAAATGGTAAAACGGTTTTCGAGATCGTTGATAAGCTGTTCGACGCTTTTCTGAATGTGGCTCTCGTATTCATCGCTAAACGTTCGTATTCCCGCCGCGTTTAACAGTTTATCTTTTACCGTCCATTCAAAATCCACATCTATAAACTCTTCTTTTTCTTTTTGAACGGAAGGAGATTGCGACTGAAAACGGAAGCCCGGGGAAAAATTAGCCTTCACGCGCTCGAATGTATGATTGGAAAACGTATAGCAGGCGCTCGCCCCGTTTTGATGGTCGCACGAGTAACTATTTCCGTTGACAAAGAACACACTTGTTTTGCTTGCCGTTGGAAAGGATGTTTGCTCTATATATTTTTGCGAGTTGTCAATGTAGTTGGCGACGTTGGTGATATATGCATTTTCCCCGGCATACATATTTCCGTCTATATACGCGCCGCCATTTAAAATCACGTCTTTTGTCGACCCGATCGCATATTTTAAAAAGCTTGGCGTATTCGTCAAAATCACCCGTCTTTCCATCGTTTTGCTGCCGTATGGTTTGGAAAGTAAAAAAACGCGGGTGAACAATTTATCGCGATCGATCTGATAGTCTGTTGTTACGTCCTGAATCTTTACCCCATAGCGCTGCTCTAAAGCAGGAAGCAGCGTAGCCAATTGTGTATCCAAATTTCTAGGAGTAGACAGTTCAAAAGAAGGTTTCGAAATAGCTACCTTTATTTCCGCAATCGTTTCCTCGATAGCTTTTGTCGCTTCATGAAGCGATTCAATGTCTTGCACGCGCACTTCTGTAAATCTTGCCTGATAAATGGAGACAGATAAAATCGTTAAACCGAGCAAAAAAAAAGATAGTAATCATCAAGAGGGTGACGACTAAACTATATCCTTTTTCGTCCATGCGCCCACTCCCTTTAAAATCCGAATTCGGTTTTTAATGTAAACGGTTTGATATACAGCAAATCGTTTGGATCGTCGTGATCTCGGTCTTGGACGGTAAGCATAATGGTAACGACGCCGCTTCGGCAAATATTTTCTTCTTGTTTCGCACAGCGATATGAAAGCTCGGACTGGCTGGAAACAATTTTTAAATGCGCGGACGAAAGCTGTTCTCCATTGAGCAGCACTGTATCCTGCTGCAAAGAAACAGTGAGCGTTTCACCGCTCGTTTTTTGCTCTTCGACCATGCCGACGGACGGATTAATCACTTTTTGGCGATCGGTTACAAACTGCAGCTGCTGATTCGTTGTTTCTTCCATGTTGAGGCCATCGGGAGAAAATTGATACAGTCTATTCATAATCGTCGCCACGAGATAATCAGCTTCGCTGCGCAGCTCATTTTCGATATAAATTCGCTTATACGCATTCAATCCGCTGAAAAACACGCCATAAATAGAGACGAGGATAAAGGAAGAAATGGTAATGGCGGCTAACAGTTCGACAAGAGATAGTCCGTTTGAATTATTAACGTATCGTCTCATTAGCAATGACCCCTTCTACCCATTCCGACTCATCGGCTCGGTCGCCCCAGCGCACGATCACATAAATTTTTAGCAAATAGTTTTGCAAATCCGTGTCCAGATTTTCGATATTTTCGTTGCGAATCTCCTCTTTTAATGAAGCTGGAAACTCCTCTGGCGGGGATGCTTTCAGCTTGTCCCACGCTTCTTTATCGTTATATGGAATAAGAAATACATGAATGCGAGTTTCATCATATGTAACATTATTGATCGTGGGGCGGAGTAGCGCCTCGCACACTTGCTTTTCTTCAAACAGCGGAAGATTGCAGCTAGAAGCGTTTAGTTTAACAAACGGCATGTTGGAATCGTGCAGTTCCTTATCCACATACTGTTTTAATGTTGTAAAATCAAGGCGTTCCATATAGGCCAACACGCCGCGGGCGATGTTGATCGCCACCGTTTTTCCTTGATTATATGTCGTATATTTCATGGCGTTAGTAAAGAAATAGAACATACCGATCGCGACGGTAGATAAAATCGTAATGGACAATAGCACTTCGAGCAACGTAAATCCGTTCGCGCGGTGGATGATAGGAAATTTCTTTTGCGCCATTTGCTATACCCTTCTTTCAAAATATGTAACTTTATTATACAATATGTTAGAGTCCGATATTGCAGTTTTTTAGGAAAATAGTCTTGTCATGCTATCGGGAAACGGGGTGACATATTGAAGCACGCTATTTTTATGGTTATTGCTTTTGTTCTGGCGCTCCCGCTTTTACTGGTTCTCCCTGTTGGACTAAGCAGTGTTGGGAAAATTGTAGTGCTGCTGATTGCCATGTTG
Source organism: Saccharococcus thermophilus (assembly GCF_011761475.1). NCBI lineage: Bacteria > Bacillati > Bacillota > Bacilli > Caryophanales > Anoxybacillaceae > Saccharococcus > Saccharococcus thermophilus. Next base: position 2,070,087 of record NZ_JAASRS010000001.1, on the reverse strand, counting down.
CTCTCTTTTCTTTCTTTCATTGCAAAACCCTTTTTTTCTATGTGGCAGCTTGTTTTATTAGTAGGATTACTCATGATCGCTGTGACCTATTTACTTCATCGGCAATTTGCCCATGTTTTTTACAAAGAAAAACAAGTGGATGATGATGAATTTGAAGCACAAGATGAACAGGCAGGCAAAACTTTCGATGCTGTTAGTAAAAATATAGATGTTTTACGTGAGAGAGAGGCAATAGCAGATGAAACACCGCTAGAAGAAATAGCAATGCAGGTCGAAACGGCGGGCGACGTTTCGCAAAAAAGTTTAACGGCAGATGAAGAAGAGGAAATCATCATGGTCGATGAATTGCCGTTCGAAGCGGCTGCGGATGTCGAACGCATCGAAGCAACGGTGGAAAATGCCGAGGAAAAGCAAAAGGAAACGCCGGCATTGGACGAGCTGCTTTCAGAAGTGGCCGTGGAGGAAAAACAGCCGGAACATGGCAGTGAAGGCGAAATGGTTTGGGAAACAATGGAAATCGCCGATCCGCACGAAGAAGAAAGCGTTGAGCCGCTATTGCCTGCGGCCGCTCCGTATGCAGAGCTGCTGGATGAATTGCCTGTTGCGGTGACGCCAGAGCTGGAAGAACAGATGACCGTCATTCCTGCGGCGACGCAAGAAGCAGAAGCGGACGGCGAAGAGAAACTGTCGAATTTACATACTTGGGACGTGCTTACCGACCATTTATCGCTTAACGAAAACGGTTTAGAGGCAGAAGAAGAGAGTGGCGTGGAATGGGAGGAAATTATTCCGGAAGAAATAGAAGTTCGGGAAGCGAATCTTAGAGAAGCGGTATGGCGTGAAACAATAGAAGAAGGAACGGAAATAGCCGACGGATATCAGCTGGCGGAGCAGGAGCACGATGTAGGCGAAAAAGAGCAATCCGTTGTGGAACAGGAAGCCGGCAAAAAGGCGCCAGAAAATGGTTCTCTTATTTCGCAAGTGCGGTCGGAAGTGATTCGAACCGTGGCCGATGAGCTTCGCTTAAACCGTAAGCATATGGATCCGTTGCGATATGAACAATATCTGACGCAATGTTTGCAAGCCCCGTTGCCTGATGAAAATTATTATGTATTTGCCCGTCTATTAATGGAACATTATGTAATAGAAAAACAATACGACCGACTTGCCACATGGCTTGTCCAGCTTGAGGAAAAATTCCGTTCCTATCCAATCATACATGCGGAAATTCAATTTCTTCAGCAAATGGTAGAGAAATTACAAAATGGGTGTGGTGAAAAGCATGAAAAATAGTGCACAAATCATTGGTCTTCCGATTATTAGCATTTCTGACGGCGCACAAATCGGGAAAGTCAAAACGCTCGTCATTAATCCGGAAAAAGGTTCGCTCGATTTTTTGACCGTGGAGCAAGAAGATGTGCAGCTAAGCTTAAAAGCGATCCCGTTTAAAAAAGTAGTCGGCATCGGCGAATTCGCCGTAACGGTAGAAAATGTTCACGATGTCATTGATTTGTCGGAAATTCCGATTGCCAACCAGCTTGTCAACAAACAAATTCGCATTAAAAATACGAAAGCGATGACGAGAAAAGGACAGCTGCTAGGCGAGGTAACCGAGTTTTTTGTCGATGAAGAAACAGGGGAAATTATTGGCGTCGAATTGCGTGTTGGCGACCGCCAGGCGGTGTTGCCATCTGCATCGATATTGACGTACGGAAAAGATATTTTAGTGGTCAGCGAAGATGCGCCGCAATCTTTGCTTGACGAAGCCCGTTCGCTTATTTCGCGGCAGGAAGGGGAAGCAGCGGCGGAGGATGCTTTTGATGAACAGACAGCTCCTGAACAGGAAGAGGTGTCTGCGTGGCATTCCAATATTGAAGCGATGGTAGAGGAAGCGGAAAACATCGAAGCGCTGCAAGCATTGCGGGAAAAGCAAATTGCCCTTTTAAGAGGAAAGCGGGTTACGAAAGATATTTTCGATAAAAATGGAAACGTGCTGATTGCGGCTGGCACCGTATTGACGGAAGAGCATATTCAAAAAGCGCAGGATGAAGGACCAAGCGTGATTGTCGATCTGTCGATGAACGTGGAAGCATAAAGAAAAGGGGAGAGGTAGGCGGTGAGAAGCATTGCTGCGGTAAAATTGTTTGCCATCACGGCCATTTGCACGATTTATTTCATTAGTTTTTCGCAAATAGGGGTGTTAGCTTACGAAACGTTTTTCGCTGACACCGACCGTCTGCCTGCAGGAACTATGATTGGCCCGATTTCGCTGGCAGGAAAAACGAAGCAGGAAGCGCTGCAAACGGTGGAGAACAAAGTCAACGAATGGAAAGCGAGTGCTTCCATCCCCGTGATGTACCAGGAAAAGAAAGATGTCATTCCTGCATCGCTATTTACGTTTCAAACGGAACAAAGCCTAGCGCAAATGGTTTCTGGACGACCAGCGCCGCTTTTCGTGCTCGTGGATATGCAAGCGTGTTCGGCCATCATCCAAAAGCTGCTGCCTCCCTCGCTCGTTTCATCTATCAATCTCAAAAAGTTAGAAAACGACTTAGTCGATCTCGCTGCTCGCTTACAAATGCCAACGCAGCCGCTTGATCTCGCTGTCTACGTTTCACGCGGCAGGGAAGCGCTGCAGCCAGTGAGCTCTGCCACGATACAAACAAGCAATAGCGAACTATCGGAGTGGCTTTCTACGAATCCAGCGATTGTAATAAAAGGAAAACAAATTTTTTCTCTTGTTTCCTATATGAAAGAAGCAGGAAAATCCTTTTCTTCGGAAGCGATGAGCACCATCGCCTCGGCGATTTATCAAACGATTTTGCCGACTAATTTTATGATCATCGAACGGAATACAAGCCGTGAACTGCCTGATGGAATTGAGATTGGATATGAAGCAAAGGTCGACGACCGCCGCGACTTGCAATTTTATAATCCAAACACCACCGCTTATACGCTCGTGTTTCAAAAAGCCAAAGCCGGCCTGCGCGTAACGCTTGTTGGGCTGCCGTTTGCTTATCAATATGTTGTCAAAGTAGGAGATATCGAATATTTCGAACCGAGAACGGTCGTTCAATATAGCCCGCTCCTTCGTCCCGGGGAACGTCAATTAAAACAAAGCGGCAAACGGGGAATGCTCGTGAAAGTAACGAGGGAAACGTACGATGGACAGCATCATCTTGTACGAGCCGAGACCATTGCTGAAGACTTTTATCCTCCAACGTATACGATCGAACTCCGTGGTTTAGAGGTAGGGGACACGCAATCCAATATGAGCGAAAATCCAACTTCTCCACAACAGCCGGCCAATAACGAGCAACAAGCGAACAATGAGACGAAAAACAGCGAGCAAGCGGGCGAAAAGCAAGAGAATCAGCAGAGCCCATCTACAGACGGACAATCGGAAAATGGCCAAACGCCTTCCACAAACGTTTCTAACAGCCAAGTGAACGATAACCGTGAAAAGTAGGGATGAGGATGAAGAAAAAACAAGAGCGAAAACGGTTGGGCGATTTATTAGTGGAAGCTGGTTTAATTACCGAGGCGCAGCTGCAAGAAGCGTTAAAGGAAAAAGCGCCTGGGCAAAAGCTGGGCGATGCGCTTTTGCAGCTGGGATATATTACGGAGCAGCAGTTAATCGAGGTGCTCGAATTTCAATTAGGCATTCCGCATGTCAGCTTATATCGCTATCCGATCGATCCAAAAGCGACCAACTTGATCTCTAAAGAATTTGCGAAGCGGCATATGGTGATGCCGTTAAAAATTGAGGGCGACCGTCTGCTTGTCGCGATGGCGGACCCGATGGACTTTTTTGTCATTGATGATTTGCGTCTTTCGACAGGATTTCACATTGAAACGGCGATCGCTTCAAAAGACGATATTTTGCGTACGATTAACAAATATTATGACATGGATGAATCTGTCGAAGATTTTTTGCAAATGGCACCGGCGCCGGAGACGAGGGAAGAGGAACGAATTCCCGAAGAGGATTCTCCGATTGTCCGCCTGGTCAATCAAATTTTGCAGCTGGCCGTCGAACAGCGGGCGAGCGATATCCATATTGATCCGCAAGAAACGAAAGTGTTAATCCGCTACCGCGTTGACGGCGTATTGCGGACCGACCGCGCGCTGCCAAAACATATGCAAAGCATGCTGACGGCCAGAATTAAAATTTTAGCCAACATGGATATTACGGAACATCGCATTCCACAAGACGGCCGGATTAAAATGGACATCGATTTTCACCCGGTCGATTTGCGCGTTTCTACATTGCCGACCATCTACGGTGAAAAAATCGTGATGCGCGTGCTCGATTTGGGAGCGGCGCTGAACGATATTCATAAACTTGGCTTTAATCAACTAAACTTGCAGCGGTTTATCGAGCTGATTGAACGGCCGACAGGAATCGTCTTGATTACCGGACCGACCGGGTCGGGAAAATCATCGACGCTCTATGCGGCTCTCAACCATTTAAACAGTGAAGAAGTCAACATTATTACGATCGAAGATCCTGTCGAATACCAGATAGAAGGAATCAATCAAATTCAAGTCAACCCGAACGTTGGCTTGACGTTTGCCCAAGGGTTGCGTTCGATTTTGCGCCAAGACCCGAACATTATTATGGTCGGGGAGATTCGCGACCGCGAGACGGCGGAAGTGGCGATTCGCGCTTCTTTGACTGGCCATTTAGTGCTAAGCACCCTGCATACGAACGATGCTTTAAGCACGATCACCCGCCTCATCGATATGGGAATTGAGCCGTTTTTAGTGGCGACATCGCTCGCTGGGGTTGTTTCGCAGCGGCTCGTTCGCCGTGTCTGCCGCGACTGCCAGGAAGAGCAGGAACCGACAAAGCGGGAAATCGAAATTTTCGCCCGCCGCGGCATGAAAATCGATAAGCTTATTCGCGGCCGCGGCTGTCCAACGTGCAATATGACGGGCTATCGCGGACGGATGGCGATTCACGAGCTCCTTGTCATGACGGAAGAAATGCGGCGCGTCATTTTAAACAAAGAGCCGTTTTCGAAACTGCGCGAGCTTGCCATTAAAAATCGGATGATTTTTTTGATCGATGACGGATTGTTAAAAGTCAAGCAAGGATTAACGACGCTCGAAGAAGTGTTGAAAGTGGCGATTTTAAGTTAAAAGGTGAGAAACATGAAAGAGAAGCTCGACGCTTTGCTGCGTGCTGCCTTTGAAGTGAAAGCTTCCGATGTTCATTTAACGGTTGGCGTTCCACCGATTTTCCGCATTCATGGCGAATTAAAAAAATATGGACAAGATGTGCTTCGTCCGGAAGATACGGAAGGAATGGCGAAGGCGATCATTCCGCAGGAGCTGTGGCTCCAGTTTCAGCAAAAAGGAGAATTGGATTTTTCCTACGGGATACCAGGCGTTTCCCGCTTCCGTATCAATGTGTTTAAACAGCGGTCATGCATTTCGCTTGCCATCCGGATTATACCGACAAAAATCCCGACGATCGATGAATTAAGGCTTCCGGAAGTGATCAAGCGCATTGCCGAAAAGCCGCAAGGGCTCGTGCTGGTGACTGGACCGACCGGAAGCGGAAAATCGACGACGCTGGCGGCAATGATTGATTATATGAACAAAACGATGCGCAAGCACATTATTACGCTCGAAGACCCGATTGAATATTTGCATAAACACGGCGGCTGCATTATCGATCAACGGGAAGTCGGCTTTGATACAAACAACTTTGCCAACGGCCTGCGCGCCGCGTTGAGACAGGCCCCTGATGTCATTTTAGTTGGAGAAATGCGCGATTTAGAAACGATTCATACGGCGATTACCGCCGCGGAAACCGGGCATCTTGTGCTTGGCACATTGCATACGGCGAGCGCCCCGGCCACGATTGACCGCATCATTGACGTGTTTCCGCCCGCCCAGCAAGCGCAAATCCGCATCCAGCTTGCTTCCGTGCTTGTTGCAATTATCGCGCAGCGCCTTTTTCCAACACCGCAAAAAACGGGGCGGGTAGCGGCGACAGAAATTTTAATCAACAACGCTGCGGTGGCGAACTTAATCCGCAACGAGAAAGTGCATCAAATTGTCAACGTCATGCAGACGAGCCGCGCGCTCGGCATGCATACGCTGGCAATGAGCATAAAAGAGCTGATGCAGGCGGGATTGATCGATCTTGAAGTGGCCGAAATGTATCTTGCACAGGAGCGTGGCAACGAACATGCCTCAATTTAAATATGAAGGCCGGGATATGAAAGGACGATGGCAGCGCGGTACGATTACAAGCGAGTCCAAGCGGGATGCGGTGCTGAAATTGCGGCAAAAAGGCGTAAGAGTCATGGAAATCTCCGAAGCGCCGCAAACGTTATTAAACAAGGAAATTACGTTTGGCAAAGCGGTAAAGCTGCAAGATTTCGTCATTTACTTGCGCCAGTTTGCGACGCTGATCCGCGCGGGTGTACCGATTGTCGATTCGACTCGCATTTTGGCGAGCCAGACGGAAAGCAAAGCGCTTAAAAAAGCGCTCATCGATATTGAAGAATCGCTTCGCTCCGGAAATTCTCTTTCCGCTGCCGCGGCGAAACATCCGCGCATATTTCCACCGCTGTTTGTCAACATGGTAAGGGCAGGAGAAGCAAGCGGCAGCATGGATGAAACGTTGGAGCGGCTCGCCGACCATTTTGAAAAAGTGCATCGCACGCGGCAAAAAATCGTATCGGCTCTGGCTTATCCGACAGCGGTCGCGATCATTGCCGTTGCCGTCGTTATCTTCTTATTAGTCGCTGTCGTCCCAACCTTTGTCCAAATGTTTGCCGATTTCCATGCCGAATTGCCGGCAATCACTAGGTTTATTTTAAAAGCAAGCGAAGTGATGCAAACATACTGGTGGCTCGTCATCATTGCGTTCATAGCGATATATGTCTTGTTTTCATTGATGAAAAAACAAAAGAAAACAAAATATTATCTTGACTACGTCGCAATGCGCATCCCTATTTTCGGAAAGCTCGTGCAAAAGGCGGCGCTGGCGTGGATGACGCGGACGCTAAGCTCGCTGTTTTCCAGCTCTGTTCCGATTTTGCAGGCGCTGGCGATTGTCGAAAATGTTGTCGAAAACGAAGTGATTGCGAAAGTGATGAAGCAGGCGCGCGACTCGCTCGAGCGTGGCGGATCGCTCGCGGAGCCGATGAAGCGGCATTGGGCGTTTCCTCCGCTGGTGACGCAAATGATCGCGATTGGCGAAGAAACGGGGTCGCTAGACGCGATGCTGGCAAAAGTCGCCGATTTTTACGAGGCGGAAGTCGACGCCGGCACCGACCGGCTTAAATCGCTTATCGAACCGCTGATGATCGTGATGCTTTCGGGTGTTGTCGGGACGATTGTCACCTCGATTATCGTGCCGATGTACGATATTTTCAACCATATTCAACATTGAACTACCCCCACTTACCGGCTAATGCCGGTGGAAGTGGGGGATTCTTGTTTCCTCTGGCCATAGTTGCTCAAAGGTTCCAAGACCCCCCTCCGTTCAACGAGAGGAGTAGCCATACAAGATGTCCGAAGTATCCTTTCGGGACGACCAGCTATATGCCTATGAAAGCACATATAGAAGGTACACCATCTTCCATTCGTATGGCATCCAAAGAACGCATTGCAATGCACCCAGCTCCTAGAATCGCCATCTGCTCCGGTGACGAGAGTAAGAGACTGGTACAATGCGTTCTTCTGTTCTAAAACTTCAAGAAATAATGATATTCTAATAGTTTATTACGATAAAGCTTTTATTAATTGACGTTTTTCTTCTTCTAACAACGATGGGTGAAATACATCTATTCCTTGGTGTGGTTGGTTCACATTGAAAAGATGATACAGCGTATGTGTTCGAACAGAAAACTTTTTATCTAAAATAGACCAATGCTTCCAATGATGCGAAGTATTTTTCGGGATATATTTTTTCAGCACCTTTGGAGTTTTTTCTTTATATCCTAATCCTCGACGGCCAATCGTAAATGCAGCTGCTTGGTGGATAGAGATACCGAATTTGCGCATATATTTCAGTTTCCCAGAGACAGAAGTAAAAGCCGGATTCACTTCTATAACAGCAACTCCCATTTTGTCGGCACGGCTTTTGATCGCTTGTATCATTTTTCGATACGCGAACATACTCTTCATTCGATTTGCTTTTTTGTTGCCGTATCGATTCCCTGTTTTGGATAAGGTGGTATCCAACTTTTCCAAAACAATAGGTTTTTTCTTTCGAACCGCAATATCCACTAAAGCAATGGCTTCTGCTTCCATGATTTTTGTAATCTGGCCCGAAGTTTTCCCTTCTATCGAAAACGTTAATTTTCCACTTTCCAAAAAGTTTCCGTCTTTCGAAACATTTGTCCAAGCAATGTGATTGTAATTGCAATCTACTCCGATCACTCCGTCAGAGGTAGAAAAATGAATATATGGATTCGATTCTACATCCACCAAACATTTGATAATATAGTATTCCCCGTGATCTTCGATCGACCAAGAAATCGGTTTACCATACTCTTTTTTGTTTTTACATTGGATTTGATCTGTCACCGCTTTATTTACGATCTCTTGCCCGTATGGAAACACAACTTCAGGAAAAATCACCCCCCTGCCTCCTATGGAGGTCATATGAAGTTCATTGGTTGCTGGATTGTAATGGAATACAAAGTTTCCAGAACCGGCATCTTTCCGGCCGGAGATGATCATTTCTTTATTTCGCGCAGCTAAAAAGAGTTTTCTCCAAGATTCGTGGTCCTTTATAAATTCTTCTTTCGTAAATTGCTGTTTAAACAACTTTTTGCCTCCGAACACGACACTTGGGATATACTCTTTTAATTTCGTTTTCTTTTGTTCTAATCGATACAAACGATGGGTTAAACGGCCAATTTTGGCTTTGGTTCGTTTGATTTCTACATCGAGATAGCAATGTTCAAAAAGATATGTGTTCATCCAAATGAAAGAACGGTCTTTTAATCCTAAAGAAATGATTCCGCTTTTATGCAAAACAAAGTTTGTGTTTTTTGGAAAACGTAAGTTTCCTTTGATACAACTTTCTTTGATTTTGCGTAATTTCGTAAGTTTGGTTCGTTCTGTTTTCCGTTTTTTCTTCACGTCTTTTATTTTTTCTTCTGTCTGTTGAACATGTATTTTATTTAATTCCATTAGAGAGGAGAAAAGAGCATTTGCTTCTCGGACGGCACTGTTGGCAAAATAGTCATTCAGTCCGTATTTTTTCTTCACAACGATATGCAGGCTTTCTTCATTTAATTTTCGTCCCCATCGCTTTTCCCGGATCAGTGTTTGAAAGGCGAAACGTTTCGCTTGATGGAATAACTCTAATGCATAAGATGTTTCCGTCACATGAAGAATATCCATTTCGGATTTATACAATCTTCTTGAAAAATACGCTTTTTTCATCTTTTCTCCACCTCTAACGGAACATAAGTTCGGTATATTTATTTATATTTTATGACAGAAGAAGAACGTTTTTCAACTATTAAGATTACTAAAAAACAAAAAACGCCGATTCATCCCCCACCTATGCTACGCTTAGAGGTGAGTGTCTTCTAGGCAAAAAAGATAAATTGTAAGGAATATATTCTCATAGACCTATAAATCGTGGTAAAATAATTAGGAAAAAAGTGTGATAAACACGAAAAATAGGGAGAGGGGTTATTACAATAATGATGAAACGGTTTTTGAAAAACGAACGAGGGCTCACATTAATCGAATTGCTCGCCGTCATCGTCATTTTAGGAATTATCGCGGCGATTGCGATTCCGGCGATCGGCGCCATCATCGACAACTCGAAAAAGGATGCGCATATTGCGAACGCTAAGCAACTAGCAAATGCTGCGAGAATGGCGATTTCTGCAGAAGGATTTGATACTACAGTTAAAACATCATTTACAATGCAAGAACTATATGACAAGGGATATCTTGACAAAATTCCAAAATCGCCAGGAAAAAAATCAAACGCGTATGACCCAAACAAGAGCGAAGTGTTGATTGAGAAAAAAACCGGTGGAGAAAATATAACTTATAAAGTTAAGCTAGTAGATTCAGATGGAAGTTTTGTTTACATTGATAGCAACAAAGATGTTGAAGATCTAACAAGAAGTGATGTAAATCTTGAATAGTAATATTATATTTGTTGCTATTTTCCTATACTCCCTCCTCCTCGGCTCCTTTTTTAACGTCGTCGGCCTGCGCGTGCCGGTTGGAGAGTCGATTGTGTTCCCTCGTTCGCATTGCCCACGCTGCAAGCGGCAGCTTACGGCGCGGGAATTGATTCCGGTTGTGTCGTATGTGGTGCAAGGCGGAAAGTGCCGGGGATGCGGGGAGAAAATATCGCCGTTATATCCGTTTGTCGAGCTATCGGCGGCGATTCTTTTTACGATTTCGCCGCTTTTGGCGGGATGGTCAAAAGAATTGCTCGTCAGTTGGACGCTCATTTCGCTATTAATGATTCTATTTGTGTCTGATGTTCGCTATATGATCATTCCTGATAAAGTGCTGCTTTTTTTCGCCTTTCTGTTTCTCATCGAGCGGCTGTTTATTCCGTTCATTCCGTGGCGGGACGCGCTGATCGGCGCGGCCGTTGGCTTTTCGCTGCTTTTTCTCATTGCCGTCATCTCCAAAGGCGGCATGGGCGGCGGCGATATCAAACTATTTGCCTTGCTTGGGTTTGTGTTAGGGTGGAAATTGGTGCTGCTTGCTTTCTTTTTCTCTACCTTTTATGGGACGATCATCGGATTAGCCGGCATGGCGTTAGGCAAAGTGCGGCGCCGCAAGCCGATGCCGTTCGCTCCAGCTATTGTGATTGGCACATTAACCGCGTATTTCTTCGGTTACGATATCATTCAATGGTATAAGGGATTTATTTTCTTTTAATATAAGGGGAAACATAAGAATGGTTGCGCTGTGGAAACGAAAGCATAAAGTTGCTAATCTAGTAATTAAAGATCATGTCATCCGCTATGTCGAGACAAAGCCGAGCGACCCGTTATCGGTGCAGAAATGGGGCGAACGTCCTCTTCCAAAAGGAATCATTCAAGACGGCAAAATCATCGACAGCGAGACGTTGGAAATGATTTTGGAAGAATGCGTGGAAGAATGGAAATTAAAAGGACGCCGCGTCCGTTTTATCGTTCCGGATTCTTTCGTGATGATTCGGCGCATCCCGCTTCCAGGCAATCTTGAAGAGGAGGAAATCCGCGGCTATTTATTTATGGAGTTAGGGGCGACGATTCCAATGCCGTTTTCCGATCCGGTATTTGATTATGTTGTGGTAGAAAGGAAGGAAGAGGAAACGGTCATTTTGCTGTTTGCCGCTCCGGAAGAAGCGGTTTCTCATTATACCGAATTGCTCGAAAATGTAAAACTGCGTCCGATTGCCGCCGATGTTTCTCCTCTATGTGCATACCGGCTTTTTTATATCGCTCGCCAAATGAAACGCGATGACCATATTTTGCTCATTCAGTTTGATCAAACTTCCGTGAATGTGAGCGCGTTTCATGAACATAAACCCGCTTTTATGCGCCATTTTCCGCTCGAGCCGTATGAGGAAATGGATATGGACAAAGCATCACCGTTTATCGATCCATTTGAAGATATATATAAAGAGATCGAGCGGATGATGAACTTTTATTCGTTTTCGTTGCAGCAAGGAAAGCAGCAAATTACGCGTGTCTTTCTCATCGGAGATCATCCTCTGCTGCCTCACGTTGATGAAGCATTGCAAGAACGGTTAGAGGCGCCTGTGGAGCAGCTTTCCGCTTCTGTGGCAGGCGTGGTCGACGCACGCTATTATCTCGCATGGGGACTTGCGTTAAAAGAGGGAACAGACGATGATCATTGAAATTAACTTATTGCCGAAAAAAGAACCGAAAAACATGGCCGTTATGGTGAGTGTTGCCGTTTTCGCCCTGCTTCTCATCGCGGCTGCCATCATTTTTTATCTTTTAGCTGCAAGGGCGGATGAACAAATTAACGCGCTAACGGGCGAGCTCAAACAGATTAGGGCAATGCAGGCGATCGAGCAGCAAAAACAAAAAGATGCCCAATCGATGCAGGAAATAAAAGAGCTTCATGAAGCGGTGCAATGGTCGAAAAAATACCCGTTGAAAATGGTGCCGCTGTTGCGCAATATGACGAAGCTGCTGCCGGAGCGCGGATTTGTGATGAATTTTTCCTATGCCGACAACGGAACGGTGACCGTAGCCGTTCAATTTGACACAAGCGAGCAAGCGGCCTATTATTTAAAACGGCTTGAGGACGCCAAATTTGTAAAAGATGTACAGCTGAAAAGCGTTTCGGCGGTGAATATAACGGAAACAAACGCGGAAGAGGGAACGGAACAGCAAGTGGTCCCTCGCTATCTCGCGCAATATGAAATGCATATTCGCAAACAAGCGCTAACGGAAAAGGAGAAACAAGGATGACCGTACGTTTCTCGAAACATCAAGTTCTTATTTTGCTGCTATTGTTGGTTTTATTTGTCGCCGTTTTTGCGGGATTGTATTTTTATTTGCTTTATCCGCGGTATCAACAAATGGAACAGTTAACCGACACCGTTATTAGCGAGAAAAAATTATTAGCGTCCATCAAAGCAGACGCTGCTAAACAACGGGACGGCCTGCCGGAAAGCATTGTAGCGCTGCAAAAAAAAATTCCGGTTAAGCCGCTGACAGAGCAGCTTTTGCTTGATTTAGAGAAAGCGGAAGTCGTGTCTGACAGCACCATTACCAGCATGAGTTTTTCTGAAGGGGAGAACGGCGCGGCAGAAAACAATGCATCATCGAATGGGGCATCGGCCCCCTCCTCTTCTTCCGCATTGCCGGACGGGTTAAAAAAAGTGACCGTGCAGCTAACCGTGCAATCACCGTCCTATTATCAGCTGGAACGCTTTTTACAGACGCTTGAAAATTTGGACCGCATTGTGTCCATCGAATCGCTTTCTTTTGCCGGCAATCCGGAGCTGACATCGGTCGATACAAAAGTGAATCCGCTGACCTATTCGTTAACCGTTAGCGCTTTTTATTATCCAAAACTAGCAGATTTACAAAAGCTGCTGCCGCAACTGGACGTTCCCCCTCCGAGCGAAAAGGACAACCCGCTGACAGAAGTGATTCCTCGGGGACAATCGCCAGCGCAGCAGGAACAAACGGCGGAGTGATGATATGCTGCTGCGGGACAATCGTGGAATGACGCTCATCGAGCTCTTGGCTGTCATCGTTATTTTAGGAATTATATCCTCTATCGCGGTGGTTGCGGTGCTTCAGCTGATTGAAAAATCAAAGGAGAGGGCGTTTGTATCGGACGCCTATATGCTTTACGAAGCGGCGCGGCTTTATGTTGGAGCGGAAAAAGTGGAGTTTTTGCCAGCGCGCTCTTCGGCAGCATTGACATACCGCCAGCTTGTCGATGAAGAATTGCTTCATCCGCTCCAAGATCCGTTTACCGGCAATGTGCTGCCACCGGAAACGAATCCGTCTTATGTGCTCATCACCAAAGGTGAAGACGGATCGCTTAACTATTCTATTTGCTTAAAAGGAGAAACGAAGCAAATATGCACTTATTCCGACACGTCTCCGGAAGTTCCTGTCGAAGCATTGTCTGTGGAACAAATTCGTGACCGATAAGCGCAAAATTTGCCGAAATGATTCGAGAGCAAGACGACAAATGTCTTGTTCTTTTTTTCTTTGTTTATGGTAAGATAGGCGAAAAATAGAGAAATAAGGATGGTGTCACAATGGACAAGCATCGGCAGGAAATTACGGTGAGAATTAACGGAAGAGAGAGTCCGTTTACCATGGATAAACCAAAACAACTAGATAAAGCGGAAATTCCGGAAAATAGGATCGATGAAAATGCGAATCGTGTAGAATCATCCGGATTGAGCCCCTCCTTGCCATCCATCAACAAGAAACGCAACAAGAGCAATATCTGGAATGCCCGCGCAAAATCAGCGGTCATTTCCATTGTCATCGCTATTATGGTTGGGACAAGCTTCGGTTTCATTGTATTAAATATGATTCCAAAACAAAAAACTCATTCGCTGCCTGTGGAGGAAGCAGGGCTATCTGCTTCCATCGAAACGGAAACTTCAACGCAGCCGGAAGCCAATCGAGTTAATGAAAATGAGTCCGTTTCTTCTCCATTTACCATCAGCGTCATTCAAGCAGGAGTATTTTCGGATGCCAAAGCGGCAGCTGACTATGCCAAACAGCTGAAGTCTTCATCTATCCCTGTTGTGACGGTGGGGGATCAACCGGTCGCCTTGTTGATCGGCGTCGGGCAGGACAAAGAAACGTTGCGGAAAGTCAGTCAGCAGTATGGAGGCGAAGTGCGAAGCACATATATCAAATCATTGTCGTTCGACAATACGGATAGCGGCAAACGCACTTCCGTTATTGAGGCAGGCGAAACGTTATATATGCACATGGCGGCTGTTTCCACCGTTTTATTAGGGAAAAGCGACGTAAAAGCCGATGTGTGGAAGGAATTAGAAAACGATTATAAGCAGTTTGCCGCAAAACCGATTCCGAATGATAAAAATGTAAAACGATATGTTTCCGCGATAAAAGATGCTTATCTCGCCTTAGTTGCGTATAAAACGAACCAGCAGGAAGAGCTATTGCGGAAAACGCAACAGGAGCTGCTCGAAGCGCTGCGATCATACATGACCATTTTTCCATTGCGAAGCTAGACAGCTTCTTTTTTTTTCGGGTTATTTCGACTTTGAAAAATTGTGCTGCGTCGTAAAATTTGGTACGATACATGTGTATCTTCCAATCTGAAGCGAGTGCAAAGGGTGATATTAGTGAAACAGTTAATTTTAGCGTCCAGTTCCCCGCGCCGGAAAGAGCTTCTTGAATTAGCGAACCTCTCATTTCAAGTCCTCGTGAGCCACATTGAAGAACACATTCATGAAGCGGAAACTCCAGAGCAAACGGTGCAGTCGCTTGCATACCAAAAGGCGAAAGCGATTGCTTCCCAACATCCTGATGCGTACGTCATCGGGGCGGATACCATCGTCGTCTATCAAAACAACAGGCTTGGAAAGCCGAAAACGAAAGAAGAAGCAGCGCAGATGCTGCGCATGCTGTCGGGACAAGAGCATGAAGTATTGACAGGTGTGGCGATTCTATCTCCGAATGGACAAGCATTGTTTGTCGAAAAAACAAAAGTATTTTTTTGGGATTTAACCGAAGAAGAAATTGCTAATTACATCGAGTCGGGAGAACCGATGGACAAGGCGGGGGCATATGGCATTCAAGGACGCGCCGCTTTGTTTGTGAAACGGATTGAAGGTGATTATTTTAACGTCGTCGGCCTTCCGCTGTCGCGAACGGTGCGCGAACTAAAGAAGCTTGGCTGGTAATTGGCCTTGATCTGGGGAAAATAAAAAGGGGGGATATACCATTCCATGACATGGATGATACGCGACGTGCCAAAGGATATTCGTCCGCGCGAACGCCTTCTTTCTTCTGGGCCGGAAAGTTTGGCGGACCATGAGCTGCTTGCGATTTTGCTGCGGACAGGAACGAAAGAAGAATCGGTATTGCAGCTAGCCCATCGCCTTCTTCAGTGTTTTGAAGGGCTTCGGCTGTTGAAAGACGCGACAGTTGAAGAAATAACAAGCATCAAAGGAATCGGAACGACAAAGGCGATCCAAATTTTAGCGGCGATTGAGCTTGGCAGGAGGATTCACAGCCTCGGCTCCCATGACCGCTATGTGATTCGTTCTCCTGAAGATGGCGCAAAATATGTTATGGAAGATATGCGTTTTTTGTCGCAAGAACATTTTGTCGCCATTTATTTAAATACAAAAAATCAAGTGATTCATCGAAAAACGATATTTATTGGCAGTCTAAACGCCTCCATCGTTCATCCGCGTGAAGTGTTTAAAGAAGCCATTAAGCGATCAGCTGCCTCGATCATTTGCGTGCACAATCATCCCTCCGGCGACCCAACTCCAAGTCGAGAAGATATTGATGTAACGAAGCGGCTTGCCGAATGCGGCCGGATCATTGGCATTGAACTCCTAGATCATCTAATTATTGGCGATCAAAAATTCGTCAGTTTGAAAGAAAAAGGGTATGTGTAGCAGTTCTCATTTTTTGTCGAATCAGTTATAATATCAATTATGAGTTTTTATGAATGTTGTGGGCGGTGTTGTACGAAATGTTGTACGAAATATAGAAAATAAGTGAGCAAAATCGACAAATTTAGCGAATTCATTTTATAAAAGCATTTCGTTTCAGAAAGGAAGATATCAATATGTTGGGATTTGGAACAAAAGATCTTGGTATTGACTTAGGTACAGCGAATACCCTTGTATACGTAAAAGGAAAAGGAATTGTGGTGAGAGAACCGTCTGTTGTGGCCATTCAAAAGGATACGAAGCAGATTGTCGCGGTCGGCAACGAAGCGAAAAATATGATCGGCCGCACCCCTGGAAACGTCGTAGCACTAAGGCCGATGAAAGATGGGGTCATCGCCGACTATGAGACGACAGCTACCATGATGAAATATTACATTAAACAAGCGATCAAAAATAAAGGGTTTTTTGCTGGGAAACCGTATGTGATGGTATGTGTGCCATACGGGATCACCGCGGTGGAAGAGCGCGCCGTGATCGATGCGACGCGCCAGGCAGGGGCGCGCGACGCTTATACGATCGAAGAGCCGTTTGCCGCTGCCATCGGGGCGAACCTTCCTGTATGGGAGCCAACGGGAAGCATGGTCGTTGACATCGGCGGCGGTACGACAGAAGTGGCCGTCATTTCGCTTGGCGGCATTGTCACGAGCCAGTCGATCCGCATCGCTGGTGATGAAATGGATGAAGCCATTATTCAATACATTCGCAAAACATACAATTTAATGATTGGCGAACGGACGGCCGAAGCGATTAAAGTCGAAATTGGCTCGGCCGGCAATCCAGAAGGAATTGGCAAAATGGAAATCCGCGGTCGTGATTTATTGACAGGACTTCCAAAAACGATTGAAATCAGCGCCGAAGAAATTGCTGAAGCGCTGCGTGATACCGTTTATGCGATTGTGGATTCCGTCAAAAATACGTTGGAAAAAACACCGCCGGAATTGGCGGCGGATATTATGGACCGCGGCATTGTCCTAACAGGCGGCGGTGCATTGTTGCGCAATCTCGACAAAGTGATCAGCCGGGAAACAGACATGCCGGTGATCGTTGCCGAAAATCCGCTCGATTGTGTAGCCATCGGAATCGGAAAAGCGCTTGATCATATCGATTTATTTAAAAATAAAGCGAAAGACCATTGCTGACAGTAAGAGGGTGTCAACATCATGCCACAGTTCTTTTTAAACAAACGACTTATTTTACTGCTCGTCAGCATGATTATCCTCGTGGCATTGATTGGTTTTTCTTTAAAAGATCGCAAGGAATTGACATGGCCCGAGCAGTTTTTGAAAGATACAACCGGTCTTGTACAAATGTTTTTCCATAAGCCCGCACAACTCGTTGCGGGCTTCTTTGAGAATATTAACGACATTAGAAATACATATAACGAAAACAAGCTGCTCAAGGAACGACTTGAGGAATATGTCACGTTGGAAGCCCAAGTGCAAGCATTGAAAAAGGAAAATGAAAAATTGCGCGCTCTGCTGGATAAAAAAGAGAGCCTTCGCGATTTTATTCCAATCCAAGCTACTGTGATCGGAAGAAATCCAGACCGTTGGCAGGAAACGATCATCGTGAATAAAGGGGAGCAGCAAGGAGTCAAAAAGGATATGGCAGTAATTACCCCGGAAGGACTGGTTGGCAAAGTGCAGCACGCTTCCCAATTCACGTCAACCGTTCAACTATTAAGCGCGCTCGACCAAAATAATCGCATCTCGGCGTACGTGCAGGGGAAAGAAAACGTCTTTGGCTTAATCGAAGGGTATGATGAAAAACGGCGAGAATTATTGTTGAAGGAAATTCCTTTTGATGCAAAAGTGGAGAAAAAGCAAAAAGTGCTGACATCCGGTCTTGGCGGTATTTTCCCAAAAGATCTCCCTATTGGGGAAGTGACGAAAGTAGAACCGGATCAATATGGCCTTACAAAAATCGTTTACGTAAAGCCATTCGCCAATTTATATGACATTGATGATGTCATTATCGTCAAAAGGAAAATTGATGAGACGCTCCAAGGAAGGGAGGAAGCAAAGTGAAAAAATCACTGCTTCCTTTCCTTGCGATTTTGTGCTTTGTCAGTGAAAGCATTTTTGTCGATTTATGGCCAAAGAATGATTTATATATCGATTATTTTTTTGTGCCGCGTTTTTTTCTTGTTTTTCTTGTGTTTACGGCGATCTATATTGGCGGAACGCGCGCGATGATTTACGGGTTTATTTTTGGACTTTTGTATGATTGCGTCTATACCGAATTGCTTGGCGTTTATGCGTTTGCGTTTACATTAATCGCTTATCTCGCTGCAAAAGCGATGAAAGTGCTTTACCAGCATTGGCTTATTGCCTGCTTGCTTGCGCTCTTTTTTATCACCGTTCTTGAATTTTATGTGTACGGCATCCAACTTCTCATTGGAAGAACCAATATGTCATTGCAAACGTTTTGTTCCCATCGGCTATGGCCGACGTTATTGCTCAATATAGTGTTTTTGTTTGTCCTTTCCTATCCGTTGAAGCAACGGCTCGTAAAAATCAAGCGCCTTGAACAGGAAGATTAAAAAGGAAAATGAACGTTTTTTGTAGAATTATTCGTTGAGGTGAACGTTGTGACGAAAAAAAAACAATCATACGTAACGATTAAAGGAACGAAAGATGGGCTAACGTTGCATCTCGATGACAATTGTTCCTACGATGATTTGTTAAAAGAATTAGAGGAAAAATTAACCGTTAGCGCAAAAATAGAACCGGATAGTCCGCTCGTTTCTGTTCATCTCAGAGTAGGAAACCGTTATTTGACGCCAGAGCAAGAAGAAGAGTTGCGCACGTTAATCCGCCGCCAAAAAAACTTGGTCGTTGCTTCCATTGAAAGCAATGTGGTGACAAAAGAAGAGGCGCTCGAGTGGAAACGGAAAACGGAGATTGTGTCCGTTTCCCGAATCGTTCGCTCCGGCCAAGTCTTGCATGTACAAGGAGATCTTTTATTAATCGGCGATGTCAATCCAGGGGGGACGGTGATTGCTGGCGGAAATATTTTTATACTTGGAGCATTGCGGGGAATTGCCCACGCCGGGTATTATGGAAATAAAGAAGCGGTTATTGCTGCATCGGTGATGAAACCAACACAGCTGCGAATTAGTGATGTAATGAATCGGGCTCCCGATTATAAAATCGATGAAGGAAACGAAATGGAGTGCGCATATATCGATGAACATAACCAAATCGTTGTCGATCGCTTGCAGTTGCTGATGCATTTGCGGCCGAATTTGACGCGGTTATAGAAAGGAGAATGTGACAGTGGGAGAAGCTATCGTCATTACATCCGGAAAAGGCGGCGTCGGAAAGACGACGACAACCGCCAACGTCGGAACTGCGCTCGCTATACTCGGAAAGAGGGTTTGTCTTGTCGATACGGATATCGGGTTGCGCAACCTTGATGTCGTCATGGGGCTCGAGAACCGCATTATTTATGACTTGGTGGATGTTGTCGAAGGTCGCTGCACTGTACAAAAGGCGCTAGTAAAAGACAAGCGGTTTGACAATCATCTTTATTTATTGCCTGCCGCGCAGACAAGCGATAAATCTGCCGTCACTCCAGAGCAGATGAAACAGTTAGTAGACGAATTAAAACAAGATTATGATTATGTGTTAATTGACTGCCCGGCAGGCATTGAACAAGGCTACCGCAATGCGGTGGCCGGAGCGGATGAAGCGATTGTCGTAACGACGCCGGAAGTATCATCTGTACGTGACGCTGACCGCATCATCGGTCTGCTCGAAAGCGAGGAACATATCAAACCGCCTCGCCTGATCATTAACCGCATTCGCAGCCATATGGTCAAAAATGGCGATATGCTCGATGTGGACGAAATCGTCATGCACTTATCGATTGATTTGTTAGGAATTATTGCTGATGATGAAAACGTCATCAAAGCTTCCAATAAAGGGGAGCCAATCGTTTTAGATCCGAACAGCAAAGCGTCGATTGCCTACCGCAACATCGCCCGAAGAATTCTTGGCGAATCCGTTCCGCTGCAGCCGTTAGAAGAGGAGCAAAAAGGATTATTCTCGAAAATTAAAAAACTATTTGGCGTGCATTAATCGCTGTCATGAATCCCTGCAAATGAATAAGCAGGGATTTTTTTATCGAAATCATATCTAACAAGGTTGTCTAATAAACTAGTACAAACAATATTAGAAGGGATGGTGAGAGTAATGAATCGACGTGCCCACGAAATTCGTAAGCAGATTGAAAAACGAAGAAAGGCGCGGCAGAACCGCTACGAGGCGCAGCGGCAGGCAATATGGGACTTGACCGACGAAGAGCGGTATGGTCAGCCTGTCGTGACGTATGACCGTTATTCATTAGAAGAATCGTCGCATCCTCTTTTTCCAAAAGAAACGTTTATTTTTAAAACGCTTCTTTCCGCTTGCCTTGTTTTGGTGACTGCTATTTTATTTAAAAATCCAGCTGATTCGTTAGAGCCGGCCCGTCAGTTTGTCAAAAACACAATGGAGCAAGAATTTCAATTTGCTGCTGTTTCTAAATGGTATGAAAAGCAGTTCGGCGAGCCGCTTGCCTTTCTGGCGCCAAAACCGGAAAGCGAAACAAAAACAGTGGGGAAGCAATACGCCGTTCCTGCTTCAGGGCGCGTATTAGAAAGCTTTCAGAAAAACGGCCAAGGCGTGATGATTGAAACAACGAGCAATGCGAAAGTCGAAGCGATGAATGAGGGGATTGTGACATTTGCCGGCACAAAAGAGAAGCTGGGGAAAACGGTCATCATTCAACACGCGGATGGAAGCGAATCTTGGTATGGAAATTTAGGCACGATTTCTGTCAAATTGTATGATTTTGTTGAAACGGGCAAACCAATTGGGACAGCAATGGCGAGCACTGACGATCAAACAAAAGGGGTATTTTATTTTGCGATTAAAAAAGGAGACCATTTCATTGATCCAATTCAGGTGATTTCCTTTGAATAAGTATATTGCGTTATGGACAAAAATTCATGTGCATCCGCTATTATGGCTGTTTTGCGGCATTGCTGTCATCACCGCCCGTTTCCAGCAATTATTTCTGTTATTTATGATCGTGTTGATCCATGAGCTGGGACATGCTGCCGCCGCTGCTTTTTTTTCCTGGCGGATTAAGCAAATTTTGCTTTTGCCGTTTGGAGGTGTGGCGGAAGTCGAGGAGTATGGAAACCGCCCGTTTCGCGAAGAGCTGATTGTGACGCTGGCCGGACCAGCGCAGCATCTATGGCTGATGGCTGTTGCGTTTTTTTTATGGAAGATTGGCTTTATTTCGGATGAAGGATTAGGAATGTTTATCCATTACAACACCGCCATTTTGCTCATTAATTTATTGCCGATTTGGCCTTTAGACGGCGGCAAGCTAGTGTTTTTGTTTTTCACTTATTATTTTCCGTTTAGCGAAGCACATCAAAAAACGATCATGTTTTCTGCTGCCGCACTTGTTTTTTTGGTCATCGGCATTTTGCTTATCGAGCCGAAACAGCTGGATTTATGGATCATTGCCGCCTTTTTAACGATTTCCTTGCAGCAGGAGTGGAGGCATCATCCTTATATCGTCATGCGCTTTTTGCTCGAGCGCTATTACGGGAAACGGAGCGATTATACGAAGTTGCGGACGATTACTGCTTCGGAAGAAGAACGAATTTCCAATGTCTTGCAAAAATTTTACCGCGGACAAAAACATTCCGTGATTGTCGCGAGAGCGAATCATGAGCGGGTGACATTGGATGAAAACGAGCTTTTACATGCCTTTTTTACTGAAAAACAAACCGATGCCCCGTTAAGCCTGCTTATCTATGCGTGAGGAAATGTATTGACATTTTTTATTTTATTATGATACCATATTCTACGTTGTAGAATTTTTGTTCCGCCGGCATGGAGGCGGACAAAAATGGTGCGGCTAATATACTTTACAGCACCCGTACTACAACCGCTCAGCGCGGGTACAAAGCGTTCTGTCACGAGAACCGCCTTGTCGCTGGCGAGTCTGAGTCTATATAAGGAGGTGCAGTTTGATGTACGCAATTATTGAAACTGGCGGTAAACAAATTAAAGTAGAAGAAGGGCAAGAAATTTACATTGAAAAAATCGATGCCCAAGAAGGCGAAACAGTAACCTTTGATAAAGTGTTATTGGTCGGCGGTGAAACGGTAAAAATCGGAAACCCTACAGTTGAAGGGGCAACGGTAACGGCGAAAGTGCAAAAACATGGCCGTCAAAAGAAAATTATCGTGTTCAAATATAAGCCGAAAAAGAACTATCGCCGCAAACAAGGTCATCGCCAACCTTATACGAAAGTAGTTATCGAAAAAATTAATGCATAAAGGCGTTGCCGATGATCAAAGTAGAAATTGAACGCACGAAGGAAGGCAAAATTCGCGCGTTTACGATGAAAGGGCATGCGAATTTTGCCGAACGCGGACAAGATATTGTTTGTGCAGGCGCGTCGGCCGTATCGTTCGGCATCGTCAATGCGATCGAAGCGCTGACAAAGACTCGGCCGTATATTACGCAAGGTGAAGAAGGCGGCTATCTTCGCTGTGAGCTTCCTGAAATGGAAGATGCAGCGACGGCAGAGAAAGTTCAGCTTCTCTTAGAAGCAATGCTCGTTTCCCTGCAAACGATCGAGCGTGATTACGGAAAGTACATTCGCATTATTCAGCGATAGCCAGGAGGTGACACGGATGTTAAGACTAGATCTCCAATTTTTCGCTTCGAAAAAAGGGGTAGGTTCGACGAAAAACGGTCGCGATTCCATCGCGAAACGCCTTGGGGCAAAACGCGCTGACGGCCAATTCGTTACTGGCGGTTCGATTCTTTATCGTCAACGCGGTACGAAAGTTCATCCAGGTTTGAACGTAGGACGCGGCGGCGATGATACGCTTTACGCAAAAATCGACGGCATCGTTCGTTTTGAACGTCTTGGCCGCGACCGCAAAAAAGTGAGCGTCTATCCTGTCAGCAAAGAAGCATAAGTAAACGTGAAAAAACTCTAACCTTTTGGTTAGAGTTTTTTGTTTTTCCGAAAAAGATGAAAAACCATTCACGATTGTTGTAAAAAAATGCTATAGTAAAGATAAACAGTAAAGTGATGAAGTTTTGTAATTTAGGAATAGGAGCGCTTTAGATGGAGAAGCAATGGAGAATCGTCGATGTATTGCGCCATTCTCGCCATGACTGGCTAAATAAAATTCAGCTCATTAAAGGAAATTTGGCGCTAAATAAAATAGAGCGGGTTTACGAAATTATCAATGACATTATTTGCGAGATGCAGCACGAAACAAAGCTGACCAATTTAAAAGCGGTGCAATTTGCCGAGCTGCTTATGACTTATAACTGGCAGCCGCGACTTATTTCCTTGGAGTATGAAGTGCTTGGCGAGGAACGTGATTTGTCGCTTTATGATGAAGATTTAACGCAATGGAGCAGCAGCTTTTTAGCGTTTATGGAGAGGCAGGCGGATGCGCGGCGGGAAAATCATATGAGCATTTCCATTGAAGTAATGCCGGAAGAGGTAAACATATTTTTTGATTATAGCGGGGCGATGGAAGATACCAATGCGATTAGAGACTGGCTTTATCGCCATCCACCATCCCCTTCCATTTATCTTGACTCTTTTGACATACATACGGACGAAATGACTGTATTGATCAAAATTGCATTTAGCTAAGTATGGACATAATAGAAAAATTATTTATTTTTCGTGTGCAGCGTTAAAAGTTCCATTCTGATGAAATAAAAAGTTTGCCACACGGTTTTTCGGCTGACGGAGGCAAGTCATGGACTTGCCTTCGTTACGCTAATGCGTGGCAGTTGGCCGAGCTTGGCAGGTAAATATGCTGTTGCCCGGTACTTTTTCCTATTTGCATCTTTTTTGCTTTTTCTTTATGAAGCAATATACTATTGACAGCCTTTTCTTTGCTTTTGTATACAATAATAAACAGTGATAGCATTTCAACAACAGATCGGAGGAACGAAGATGTTTGTCGACCAAGTGAAAATTTATGTAAAAGGAGGCGACGGCGGCAACGGAATGGTTGCGTTTCGCCGTGAAAAATACGTGCCAAAAGGCGGTCCTGCCGGCGGTGATGGCGGAAAAGGCGGAGATGTTGTCTTCGTCGTCGACGAAGGATTAAGGACGCTGATGGATTTCCGCTATCAGCGCCATTTTAAGGCGGCGCGAGGGGAAAATGGCATGTCGAAAAATCAGCACGGAAAAAACGGGGAAGATTTGATCGTAAAAGTTCCGCCGGGTACGGTTGTCATCGATGCGGATACGAGTCAAGTGCTGGCCGATTTAACGGAAAACGGCCAACGGTTTGTCGTCGCAAAAGGAGGGCGCGGCGGACGGGGAAATACACGTTTTGCCACCCCAGCAAACCCGGCGCCGGAAATTGCCGAAAATGGGGAGCCGGGAGAAGAACGCAACGTCATTCTGGAATTGAAGCTGCTTGCCGATGTCGGCTTAGTCGGTTTTCCAAGTGTCGGAAAATCGACGCTTCTTTCTGTCGTTTCCGCGGCGAAGCCAAAAATTGCCGAATACCATTTTACTACGCTCGTTCCTAATTTAGGCGTCGTCGAAACGGATGACGGCAGAAGCTTTGTCATGGCCGATCTTCCTGGACTGATTGAAGGCGCCCATCAAGGAGTCGGGTTAGGCCATCAGTTTTTGCGCCATATCGAACGGACGCGCGTCATCGTCCATGTCATTGATATGGCGGCGACGGAAGGGCGGGATCCGTACGAAGATTATTTAGTGATCAATGAGGAGTTAAAACAATACAATCTGCGCCTGACGGAACGCCCGCAAATTATTGCCGCCAATAAAATGGACATGCCGAATGCCGAAGAAAACTTGCAAAAGTTTAAAGAAAAAATCGGAGACAACGTGCCGATTTTTCCAATTTCTGCGGTAACAAGACAAGGGGTGCGCGAGATGCTATTTGCCATCGCCGACCTGTTAGAAACGACGCCGGAATTCCCGCTTCACGAAGTGGAAGAGCCAGCGGTGCAGCGCGTCGTCTACAAGTATGAAAAAGAGGCGCCGCCGTTTACGATTACAAGAGGCAGCGATGGTGCGTTTATTTTATCCGGAGAAAAAGTAGAAAAACTATTTAAAATGACCGACTTTTCAAGGGAAGAATCCGTCCGCCGCTTTGCGCGGCAGCTGCGGGCAATGGGAGTGGATGACGCGCTGCGCGAACGAGGAGCGAAAGATGGCGACATTGTAAGGCTGCTCGATTATGAATTTGAATTTGTCGATTAATGTGAAGGGGGCAGGGGAGGCTTCATTGGATAAAAAATTTTACTTAGTTCGCGAGGACGTATTGCCGGAAGCGATGAAAAAAGTGCTGTTGGCCAAAGAATTGATCGAGCGCAAAAAAGTCGATTCGGTGGCTGAGGCGGTGCAGCTCGTTGATATTAGCAGGAGCGTATTTTATAAATACCGTGACGCGGTATTTCCGTTCCAAGCCGTAATCAAGGAAAATATTGTTACGTTATTTTTTCATTTAGAAGACCGTTCCGGCACGCTTTCCCAACTGCTTGGCGTTGTCGCCGCCGCCGGCTGCAACGTGCTGACGATTCATCAGACGATTCCGCTCCAAGGCCGTGCCAATGTTACGTTATCCATCAGCACCAATGAAATGAAAGAAGATATCAATGAGCTGCTTTCGAAATTGCGGCGGCTCGAATTTGTCGAAAAGGTAGAGATTGTCGGTTCAGGAGTGTATTAACGCAAGGGGAGAGGCAAGATAATGAAAATAGGCTATTTAGGACCAAAAGCGACATTTACGGACTTAGCGGTAACGACGATGTTTCCGCATAGTGAAAAAATTCCATACGATACGATTCCAGAATGCATCGATGCCGTCAGTGAGGGAAAGGTCGATGCCGGCGTCGTGCCGCTGGAAAATGCGTTAGAAGGATCCGTGAATTTAACGTTGGACTATTTAATTCATGAACAATTGCTGCCGATCGTCGGAGAAATTATCGCCCCGATTCAGCAGCATTTAATGGTGCATCCGTACCACGCCCATCATTGGAGGGAGATAAAAGAAGTTTATTCGCACTCCCACGCGATCGCCCAATGTCATAAATTTTTGCATACGTCTTTGAAAAACGCCAAACAGGTGTATATGACATCGACAAGCGCGGCGGCCAAATTTGTCAGTGAGCACCCGCACCTTCCGATTGCAGCGATCGCCAACCGATTAGCGGCACAAGAGTACGGGCTGACGATCGTGCGCGAAAACATTCACGACTACGATTATAACCATACGCGCTTTATCGTCGTCCGCAAACAAAATAAGCCGCTGGATATCGATTCGCCGCTTTACGCGGGCGATAAAACGACGATTGTCGTCATGCTTCCAAAAGATCAGCCCGGCGCGCTGCACCAGGTGCTGTCCGCGTTTGCGTGGCGCAAATTAAACTTGACGAAAATTGAGTCGCGCCCTGCCAAAACGGGATTAGGAAACTACTTTTTTATCATTGATATTGACCAAAAGATGGATGAGGTGCTCATCCCCGGAGCCATCGCGGAAATCGAAGCGCTCGGATGCTCTGTGCAAGTGTTAGGAAGTTATCCGTATTATTCGATTACAAAGGAAGCGAAAAACGTAAAATAGCTCAATATGTTATTTATTATGATACCTGTTTTTCAGGTGTCATTTTTTTTTGCCTCGTTTTTATTTGCTAGTATTTTCAGACTAATTTAAATACAGAACTTTCAATTTATTTTTAATTATTATAATATTTAATACATATACAATCGTTTAGCATTGATAACTTTCAGGAATGGGAGGTGTTATGTTTCTTTTTGTTCAAGTTGATCGAAAAACGAAAGGGTGGTTTCGACAAGATGAGAGATTGTTCCAGTCTCATCATCGCATTTGTTTTCGTTGCAAGACCGGCATTGGCCTCGACTGAATTACGGTGCGACTGTTTCTGACAAAAGAGAAATAGGATAATTGTCTTATAGCAGATGAGGGGGGGAGGACTTGTATGCCTGAAAGGGTTTTGAGCCGGTTTGATGATTTTAACCATTTGGAGAAAACTCTCAAAAAAAATTGGGAGCGCTTTTTTGTAGACGGCGTATTGCCATATGGTTACCGACCTATCATTACATCTTCTTGGGAGCGCTGCGTACGAAACCAGGTAGATCCCTTGAAAAAAGAAGCGAGGATGGTTTACGAGAACTCCTCCTTGCTTGCAAAAAAGGAACAGCACCGATTTTTGCTTGATCTTGCACGACCTTATATAGAAGAGATGTTTCGTTATTTCAATGATGAAGACATCATGGTGGTATTGTGTGATCATGATGGAATCATTCTTGAAGGA
The DNA here is from genome assembly GCF_011761475.1 of Saccharococcus thermophilus. Classification (NCBI taxonomy): domain Bacteria; kingdom Bacillati; phylum Bacillota; class Bacilli; order Caryophanales; family Anoxybacillaceae; genus Saccharococcus; species Saccharococcus thermophilus. Next base: position 2,042,556 of record NZ_JAASRS010000001.1, on the reverse strand, counting down.
AAAGCCAATGAGAATACGAAGCGCATGTTAGAGCGTATCCGATTTCAACCGGGTGCGGACTGGAACGAGCAAGTAGCGGGAACGAATGCCATTGGAACAGCGCTGATGGAGAAAAAGCCGGTGCAGATTTTTTCGGCTGAACATTTCTGCCAAGGTTGGCATCCGTGGGTTTGCTCTGCCGCTCCTATCCGTGACCCGTTTACAGAGCAGATTATTGGTGTATTAAATATGACAGGAAAGAAAAAGCTGGTACAAGCCCACGATATCTTTTGGGTCGTCAGCCAGGCGCAAAAGATCGAGCAAGCTATCGGATTCCATCTCATGCAGCAAAATATTTTCTCGTTTAAATCTGTGTTGGATACCATTCATGACCCTTTCGTTATTTTTGACATGGATGGAAGGATCACCCGGCATAATGATGCTGCTAAATTTTTGCTCGGAATTAAAATAGGAGAACGTATAGAAAGTTACATGGATGCCCCGATTTACCAGAAAGATTTGAAGGATCTGTCGAACAAAGGAATGCAGGCGTTGTTTCGCGGAAAAGATGGAACGGATTGGCGGATCCGCATCCAACCGTATAAAATGGGGACCTATTTGTTTGGGGGAATGGCCATTTTTCAGAAGATCGGCAGCAAAACGTCCATACACGTCCGCCCAAAGGGCAATAGCACCAGGTATTGCTTTAACCATCTGCTGACGAAGGAACCGTCGATGATCAGATTGATCAAGTTGGCAGGAAAAGCATCATTCAGCGATAAAACGGTGTTGATTACCGGTGAAACGGGAACGGGCAAGGAGGTTCTGGCACAGTCCATCCACGCCTATGGCCCCCGACGGCAAGGTCCGTTTGTTGGAGTTAACTGTGGCGCGATCCCCAAGGAACTGGTGGCAAGCGAATTATTCGGTTATGAGGGAGGAGCGTTTACTGGGGCAAAATCACAAGGAAAGAAGGGAAAATTTCTTCTCGCTGACAAAGGAACTATTTTTCTGGATGAGATTGGGGATCTCCCGTTGGATGCGCAAGTGTGTCTTCTCCGGGTACTAGAGGAACGCGCGGTTTTCCCTATTGGCGGAACGGAGCCGATTCCTATTGATGTAAGGGTTATTGCCGCTACGCATAAGGATTTGAAAAAAGAGATCAAAAAAGGTAATTTCCGAGAAGATCTTTACCATAGGCTGAATGTCATTTCCTTATCGGTTCCTCCATTAAGAGAGCGGCGCGGCGACATTTCTTTGTTGGTTGAATCTTTTCTTCGCGACGCCTGTGAAGGGAAGACTTGTCCGCAAATCGAGGATGAGGTATGGGGGATTTTCCATTCTTACCAGTGGCCGGGGAATATCAGGCAGTTGAAAAATGTAGTGGAACAAGCCATTTTTCATTCCGATGGCCAGGTCATCACGATCAATGATCTTCCACAGGAACTGCTGATGGGAATGGAAAAACCATCAACGGATTTAAACAAAACCTACGAATCCAGCCAATGGGCAGGGCGAAAAAAGAAGCTGACCCGGGAAATTTTGATCGAAGTTCTGAAGAAAACAAATGGATGTGTATCGGAAGCAGCGCGGCTGCTAAACGTGTCCCGGATGACGATTTACCGCAAACTGAAAGAATTTGGTTTGGAATAAGGTTCATCGGATATTCAAATTGTCACAAATATTTTAATTGTCACAAATTTAAAAAATGTTACATGTGTCACATTTGTCACAAAAGTAACAAAAAGGATGATAAAAAGACAAAAAGGGGCAGAAATGCCTCTTTTTTTGTTATTTTCAGACAATTTAATCATCATTCTAAGTTGGCACACTTCTTGCAATATAAAAAAGCAGAAATGAGAAAAAGGGGGGAATCAAGCGTTAGCAACCATTAGCAGGCTATTGCGCACAAAAAACAGAAAAAGAAAGGAGAATCCAATGTGGGAATATTAATCAACATCGACAACGGCGGAACCTTCACGGACGTTTGCCTCGTGGCCGGAGAGCAAGTAGTCCGCACCAAGACATTGACAACACCTTATGATTTGACCAAATGTTTCATTGAAGTTTTGAAAGCGGGTTCAAAGGAGCTGTACGGACAGGAAAACCTGCAAAAGCTTTTAGCAGAGACAGACTATATCCGCTATTCCACTACGGCGGGCACGAATGCTATCGTCCAGAAAAAAGGCCCACGTCTTGGCTTGATTTTGCGCGAAGGGGTGGACCCGGCCTTTCTCCTCGAGGGTCAGGAAGAGAGAGAGATGTTTGCGGCCATGGTGGATGATCGGGTGGTGGGAATCGACGTCAACGAAGAGCAAAGCAAACTGGAAGCGAGAGTCGTAGAGGCCGTCAACCGATTGCTGTCACAGGGTGCCAACCGGCTGGTGGTCAGTCTGGGCGGGCCTACAATGGTGGAAGACGAAGGGAAAATTCGCAATATCATTCTGCGCAAGTATCCACGCCACTTGCTAGGAGCGGTTCCAGTCCTGTTTTCCCATGAACTGGTGGAAGACCAAGATGACGTTAAGCGGACATGGGGAGCCTTGATCAATTCCTTCCTTCACCCGGGGATGGAACGCTTTTTGTATAATGCGGAAAACTTTTTGCGGGAATACCGCGTGAAAAACCCGATGCTTATTTTTCACAATGATGGAAACTCGGCGAGAGTGGCCAAAACCACAGCGATCAAAACCTATGGGTCGGGTCCGCGTGGAGGAATGGAAGGGACGAAGGCTTTAGCCCAACACTACAAGATCCCGGCATTATTGACCTTGGATATTGGAGGAACGACATCCGATATTGGTTTGGTAAAGGCAGGCCAGATTAAGGAGGATGTATACGGAAGGATCGAAGGGATTTCCACACCATTCTCGTTATGCGACCTGATTAGCGTAGGTGCAGGAGGAAGCTCGATCTTTAAGGTGGTCGACGGAGAGATTGTGGTGGGGCCGGAAAGTGTAGGGGCAGCACCTGGGCCAGCATGCTTCGGGCGTGGAGGTACGGAACCTACGATTACGGATGCTTATCTTCTCATGGGAGTATTGGATTCCCGTTCTTATTTCCGCGGCAGCATGGTTCTCGATGAATCCCGTGCCAAGTCGGCAATTGAGGAAAAAATCGCGAAGCCGTTGGGGATCGGCCTGGAAGATGCTCTTTTAAAAATGGAACAGGCATATGTGAAGAAAATCGCTGACGGATTGAGGGTCTATCAAAATCAAGCGGATGAAGTGACCTTGCTGGCTTTTGGCGGTGCCGGACCGATGAGCGCTTGCGGTGTGGCGAGAGCGGCAGGAATCAAACAGATTATCGTACCTCGCTTGGCTGCAGTTTTCAGTGCTTTCGGAATTACCTTCAGTGATATTGCACATGAATATCAAGCGAACATTGTCGAACTGAACCGTCAGGTATTGCAAGAAAAACTCGACCAGTTGGAAGAACGTGCAAAACGGGATATGTTTGCCGAAGGGTTTGACATTTCCGAGTGTACGATTCACACCCATCTCAGCTTTTTCCGTGAAGGCGAGTACCAAACCATAGATTTTGATAAGAAGGACGGATTGAATGTCGCTTTGGAAGGTGTGTCGGATATTCGACTTCATCTGAAGGTGGTCAAGCCAATCTCTCACTTTAAGTTGGAAGAGAACAAGGAACTGAAAGACTACAAGCCGCAACCGGCTTATCAGAAATCGATCCTTCATGCAGTCAATCAAGCGGTTGAGGTTCCTGTTTACCGCTTCGATGACTTGCAGCCAGGTGCTGCCGGTGTTGGCCCGGCCTTGATTGAAGATGAATATTTCACGTGCCGCATATTGGAAGGCTGGACATTCCGGATTAACGAGAACAAGGACATCTTTCTCCATGATGAAGGGAGGAAATCGTAATGAAAATCAATATGACTGAGTATTTGGCAATCGATCTGGAAAAAGAGTTGTGGTGCTGCCGCAAGTGCAATCACGAGATAGCGCCGGCACGCGAAAACTATAAAGAAGGTCTGCTTGTGTACAATCGCGACCCGCGGGAAATTCATCGACCGATTATTAATCCGGACTGGTATGAATTTACCTTCGCCCCGGATCCGACTTGGTGCCAAATCCTCGAGTATTATTGCCCGAATTGCGCTACCCAAGTTGAAGTGGAGTATCTGCCGCCGGGCCATCCGCCGATTCATGACATGGAATTTGATATCGATGCCTTAAAAGAGCGCTATTTAACAAGAAAGGGGAAATGAGCCATGAAGCAAGTAAGTGTGGATATTGGTGGAACCTTTACCGACTGCTTTTTGGTATGGGATGACATTTATCTGGAAACGAAAGCGTTAACAACTCACCACAATTTGGCGCTTGGTTTTATGGACGCACTTGAGCAAGCGTGCAACGAGCTCGGGAAAGACATTCGTACCGTGCTTTCCCAATTGGATTCCGTCCGATATGCAACGACACTGGGAACGAACGCCCTCATCGAACGTAAAGGACCGAAAATCGGTTTATTGACCACAGCGGGGTATGAGAGTCAGGTTCCTTTAAGCCGCGGCCGTGGATATGGCGATGGCTTGACCCCCCTGGAGCAGCAGGATTTGCCCGCCGCTCGGCGTCCGGAACCGATCGTGCCGATTCCCATGATCGCAGGGGTTCGCGAGCGGATCGACTATAAAGGGGAGATCGTGATGCCGCTCGATGAAGAACACCTTCGCAAGCAGATCCGCCTGCTTGTTGACCGCGGGGCCCAGGCGTTCGTCATCGGTCTGATGAATTCCGTCGTCAATCCGGTGCACGAACGCCGCGTGGAAGAAATTATTCTCGAAGAATATCCAACACATATGTTAGGCGCGATTCCGGTTATTTTGTCCCATCAGGTTGCTGAACGCAAAGGGGAGTATGTGCGCATCACCTCCGCGATTTTGGATGCCTACCTGCATGACCAAATGTATCACGCGTTGAGCTCGCTGGAAATGACGCTGAAAGAATACGGCTATAACAAACCGATGCTGGTCGTACACAATATCGGCGGTATGGCTCAGCTGAACTCCACCCATGCCCTGCAAACTATCCATTCCGGTCCGACTGCGGGGATCAATGCGGCTGAACACCTTTCGGAGGAATTTGAGGTTGGGCACCTGGTGGCCATGGATATGGGGGGAACAAGCTGCGATATCGGGATCGTTGTCGGCGGCGGGATCCGCTTCTATGATTTCAACCCGGTCATTGACCGCTGGCTGGTCAGCGTCCCGATGCTCCATTTGGGGATTATCGGTGCCGGCGGAGGTTCCATCGCGCGTTATGATAAAACATTGAAACACATTGAAGTAGGACCAGCCAGCGCCGGTTCCGATCCCGGTCCGGCATGCTTCGACCGCGGCGGAACGAATCCGACGGTTACGGATGCCGACCTGATTTTAGGTTATCTGGATCCGGGGTATTACGCCGAAGGCCATATCAGCTTGAACAAAAAACGCGCTGAATTTGCCATTCGCGAAGCGATTTGCGAAGAGCTGGATATCGATGTGGTGGAGGCGGCTCGTCAGATCAAGAAGAAAGTAGACACCAATATGGCCCATGCCATTTTCAAGGAACTCGGCGTAAAAGGATATGACCCGAAAAACTTCACGTTGCTGGCGTATGGCGGTAACGGTCCGCTGCACTGCTGCGGTATTGCCAAAGTACTTGAGATGGAGAAGATTCTCATTCCGCCTTTCTCTCCGATCTTCTCGGCAGTGGGAGCGGGGATCATGAATCTCGTCAATATTCATGAAAAATCCGTTTTCATGAACATTTATGATTCCAATACGCGCAGTCTCTTTAGCGAATTTGACTGCTTCAATCAATATGTAAAGGAATTGGAAGAGGCAGGAAAAGAAGAGCTGCTGCGCCAGGGTATTCCAGCGGAAGCCATCCAGCACCGTTTGGAATTGGACATGCGGTACGGAAACCAATTGACCCAGACCTCCGTTATCTCACCCGTCAACCGCTTGAATAACATGTCCGATGTGCTGCAACTGGTTGAGGCTTTCAGCGTCAACTATGGTGAACGTTTTGGGGAAGGCAGCCAGCAGCCTGAAGCGGGGATTCGCATCAATACGATTCGTGTCCTGTCCTACGTCGAGCTAGATCGGGTCAAATTCAAAAAGCCGGTGGAAGGCCCAGCGAAAACACCGAAGCCGCATAGCCAACGTAAATGCTACTTTGTCGATATCGAAGGTCCCGTATTGACCAATGTGTATCGCACGCAAACGATTGAACCTGGTTCGGTGATCGAAGGACCTGCGCTGGTCGAATCGCCGCGCACGACGTATTTGATTGAGCTGGGTTGGAAATTGGTGATGGGTGAACAAAACTCGGCCTGGATCGTCAGAACCCGGAAGGACAGTCTTGGGGAAAAAATGGAACTCGAATCGCTGTCCAAAAATTAAAAAAGGGAGTGTGAAACGATGGCTATTGATGTGAACAAACGCGAACAAGAGCTGGTAGAGAAATTTTTAAAAGAAACCACCCTTTTCCTTGGTCCAACGCCGGAATTGATGCAAGACCATACTCTGGCTCCGATTACGGAAAGGGAAATTGAAGCCATCCGCAAGGTCAACAATCCTTCCGTGCTTAGTGTGGCGCGCAGCAAGATGCAGGCCGGAACCAACGAAGCTTTCGAAATGCTCGAGCAAATCGGGGCCGCACCCGGCGCGAAATGGGGTGATTTGGTTTGCGGGATCTTTACGGCGAAAGGGGATTTGTCCATCGTCAGCTCTGGCGGGGTTCTCATCTTCGCCGGATGTACCCAATACGGGGTTAAATATATTGTGCAAAACTGGTTGAACGATCCTGAGGTAGGCGTCAAACCAGGCGATATCTTTTATTACAACGACGCCCGCTATGGCGGGGTCCACAATACCGACCAAAACCTGATTTTGCCGGTTTTCCACGAAGGAGAGTTAATCGCTTGGATCGTTACGGTTGTCCATGAAGGGGAAAACGGAGCGATTGAACCGGGAGGGATGCCATCCGCTGCCGAACAGGTGTATGACCAAGGGCTGATGATTTCACCGGTTAAGGTCGGAGAAAATTATAAGTTTTACAAAGACCTTGTTACGTATTTCCAAAACTCGGTACGTGAGCCGAAATTGCAATTGGTGGATATGAAAGCCAAGCTTCATGCCGCCCTCCGGATTGAACAGCGCATTAAGGAAACGATTGAGGAATACGGCGTGGATGCGGTGATTGCGGTATTGAGAAAAACCTTGGACGATACGGTCGAAGAAGTCAAGCGCCGCATTTCCCAATGGCCAGATGGAAAAGTGCGGATGATGGGAATTGCGGACAGCACCTTGCGTGAAAACCTGATGATTAAGGTGAATCTCGAGCTGACCAAAAAAGGAGATGAACTCACGCTTGATTTCCGTGGCTCATCCCCCGAGTTCGCCAACCGCCCCAACAACTCGGTCACCAGTGCGATGAAGGGGATGCTCGCCCAGTTGTTCCTTTCCTTTGTCTGGCCGGATCTTCCAAGAAACCAAGCGGTATTGGCTCCGATGAAGTTTATCATTGATGAACATTCGATCTACAATGCTTCCTACGACGTTCCGAACGCGCAAAGTATGATGACCTTCTTCCCGGCGTTTACGGTAACGCAGGCGGCTTTGGCCAAATTCTTGTACAGCAGCCCGGAAAAAGCGACGAAGGTTGTGGCTCCTTGGTACAACATGATTCGAACTTGTATCTATGGTGGGGTCACCCAACATGGGGAAACCGTGGGGAATCTGTGCGCAGACTTGAACGGGATGCCGGGCGGAGCAAGGGAAGGCCTCGACGGCGAGCATGCCATTGCGCCGATCTTTGCCCCGATGGCGGAGCAAGGGGAGCAAGAGCTGATTGAGGAAGAAGTGCCGATTATGCAGCTTTCCCGCCGCTTGATGAAAGACAACCAAGGATTCGGGAAGTATCGCGGCGGACAGGGTTATCAGATGTTTATCACGCAAAAGGATTCCGATTTCTTCGGGTTCATGTCAACGACCATCGGTTCCAAATATCCGTCCACATATGGGATTTTTGGAGGTTATGGCTGCCCGACATACCCGCTGTGCAAAATCAAGGGCGTCAATATTTTCGAGATTATGAAAAATGAACCGGAAAAGATGGTCTATACAACCGAAGAGATCATGAACAATCGTCCGTTCGAAAACGCCACCTACACCACGCATCACTTCGGAATGCAGTTTGAACTGGCCGAAGAAGGCGAAATCTATATCTATACGCAAGGGGCAGGCGGCGGATACGGAGACGTGCTCGACCGTGATCCGAAATTGGTGATTAAGGACGTGGAGGAAGATCTGATCTCGCAAGAAACCGCCAATAACATTTACAAGGTATTCTATGATCCGGAAACACTGGTACTGGACGTAGAAAAAACCGAAGAAGCACGGAGGCAGGAGAGAGAAGCACGGAAAAAACGCGGTGTTCCTTATCGTGAATTCGTGAAGAATTGGGTAACGGATGAACCGCCTGCCCATCTTCCGTTCTATGGCTGCTGGAAGGAGAGAGAAGTGATCTATGCCGGATCGCCTGACAACAAAATGACGGAAGGCAACCTGAAGGCCGTATGGCTGCCGAATCCGAAGGATGTGCGAATCGCTCAATTGGAGGCGGAACTGGAGGCCTTGAAAAACAAACAAAAACAATAACGAACAAGTCAGCAAGGGGGGAGTATTCAAATGGATTTAAAAAGAAAGGTGTGGCTGGATTTTATTCCCTACGCAAAACGCCTGTTTTCCGGTGGAAGAAATGATATTTGGCAAAATCCGGATACCTTTTTATCTGTCTATAGCCAAGGTCAGGGATTGCTGCGGTCGGACGTACTGAATATTCCTGTAGGTGAAGTATATGTAAGACTATTGGAGCGGGAATCCGGTTTAGTTGAAGAATGGGCAGGAAAGAGACCGACATTCTCCTTGAAAAAGCTTCTTGCCCTTGACGAACCACGGGAGTTTTTGAGGGAAGTGTTAGCCGGATTGCAAAATCTTTACCGGGGAGTTCAGCCCATTGTCTTAACGCTCCCCTCTCCCCAAAAATGGCTTCAATGGCTGCACACAAAGGTTCGTCCGGGACAAGAGATCTCTATAAACAGCGATGATGTGGAAGCTGCGGCCATGTATTTAGCGGAATATGTACGCGCTTTTTCCACCTCAGGTTTGGCGGCCGTTGTGTTGGAAGAACCTGCTGATCCGGTTATTCAGCACAAGGAAGCGATCCCCCTGTATCAGCCGATTGTAAATCTGGCAAACCATTATCAATGGTCGGTGGGAATATCCCTAAGCGGAGCGACGGTAGAGTTTTCTGAAGGGGACAATGAAGTCGATTTCTATCTCATGTCAAATGCAGACCCAGCAGCAATAAGCGGTTATTGGGAGAAGGGGTTCAATATCGGTGGGGGATTAAACAGGGACTTCTGGTCGGGTGAGCAAAATGTGCCCCCACTCTCCGATAGTGGGTTTGCTTATGGGGAAATTCCGGAAGAGGCTGAACCGGAAATGGTTCTGTCCCAGTTGCAAAAGCTGCGGTCATAATGAATTTTGAAACCATCCATAATCTCGTGACCTATCTGGGTCACGAGGTTCTTTTCTAAAACGAATGGCATAGGGATTGGTTTGTGGACGATACCAGAAGGAGGTACAACTATGTTCAACCCCTATTTAACTTTGAAAAGTCTCTATCGAAAAGCGCTCTATCAACATGGCGAAAAGATAGCCGTAGTATTTGAAGGGAAATCGGTTACCTATAGAGAACTGCTGAAATCCGCCAACCGTGTGGCCCGGGCATTGATTCGCTGCGGGGTGAAACCGGATACCCGGGTGGCATTGCTGATGTCGAACTGCTTGGAGTACGTCATGAGTGATATGGGCATCATTCAAGCTGGTGCTGCAAAAGTTCCTTTGAATGATATGTTGGGAGAAAAAGAAATTTCTTATATATTAAAGGACTCGAATGCGGAAGTCGTGATCGTGGGCAGGAACTTTTTCGATGTTGTGAACAAAATCAAGGATGATTTACCGGAACTTAAAAAGATCGTGGGGATTGCTCCGGCGGAACAGTGCCCGGACGGTTTTGTTTCGTGGGAAGACTTTCAAGCCAATGAACCGGAAACCAACGTGGATGTCAACGTTTCTTCGAAAAACTTGGCCGTGATTATGTATACCGGGGGGACAACCGGTTTGCCCAAGGGGGTTGTACATACCCAAGAGAACATTGTGATAAATCTGTTTTCACATATCATTGAGCTTGGTTTGCAGGATGATGAAAGAATACTGTTAACATCTCCTTTGCCGCATAGTGCAGGTTTTATTCTATCGGCTGGCTTGATCAAAGGGACCGTCAATTTCATTGAACGCAAATTCGATCCGCAAGGGGTCCTCGATCATCTGGAAAAGAACAGGATTACCTTAACATTTATGGTGCCAACTATGATTTATCGCGTCATGGACCAAATCCAGGGGCGGGAATATGATTTCAGTTCGCTTCGAACCATTCTCTACGGTGCAGCGCCGATTACAGTGGAACGGCTAAAACAGGGGTTTGAAATCTTTGGGCCCGTTTTTATGCAGCTGTTTGGACAATCCGAAGCGCCGAATTTCATTACCCGCTTGAAAAAATCAGATCACACGATGGATCCCTCTTATGAAAGACGGTTAAGAAGCTGCGGACAACCGGTAGCGATGGCCCAGGTCAAAATTGTGGATGAAGAAGGCAATGAAGTTCCGCGCGGAGAGAAGGGCGAAATCGTCGCATGGACTCCGTACAATATGATCGGGTATCACAAGCAGCCAGATAAGACTGCTGAAACATTGAAAGACGGTTGGCTGCATACGGGGGACGTGGGAATGATGGATGAAGACGGGTATGTCTATCTCTTGGACCGCAAGAAAGACATGATCATTACCGGCGGAATGAACGTGTATACGACCGAAGTCGAGAATGCCATTCAAAAGCATCCCGGAGTAAGCCAGGTTGCCGTAATTGGAGTTCCCCACCCGGACTGGGGAGAAGCGGTAATGGCTATCATTGTGCCAAAAGAAGGCCATTCCCTGACGGAGGAAAGCATTCGGGAACTGTGCGCCAAGGAACTATCCAAATACAAGTGGCCGAAGGAAATCCGACTTGTCGATGCACTGCCTTTAACCCCGTATGGAAAAATCGACAAAAAAGCGCTGCGCAAGCCTTACTGGGATTTGGCAAGCCGGAATATCAATTAGACAGGGAGGGGAGAAACGGTGTTGGAAACGACAATCGGCGAATTGTTCGATAAAGCGGTGAAACAATATCCGGACAAAATCGCGGTAAAAGACCAACGCCGCCGCATCACGTACGCGGAAATCGGGGAAGAAGTCAACCGTTGTGCAAACGCTCTTTTTCAAAAGGGGATACAGCCCGGAGATCGTGTAGCCTTATGGATGCAAAACTGCATTGAATACATTGTTTGCGATTTTGCCATTGCCAAACTTGGGGCTGTCCGCGTGCCGCTGAACACCTTTTTAAGTGATGCGGAAGTGGCTTACCGGCTGGAGGATGCCGGGGCCAAAGCGGTGATATGTGACAGTGAATACATGGAGCGTGTGCAAAATATCCTGCAACAAACCTCCGCGCAGCCGATGGTAATCACGGTGGGAAACGAAGGGGAACACAGCCTGGAGTCTTTGATCGAGAAGGCCTCTCCTGAGCCTCCGAAGATTGCGGTTGGATACGAAGATTTGGCAGCAATCATGTACACGGGAGGCACGACCGGCCGTTCTAAAGGGGTCATGCATACGCACAAATCAACGATTTCCCTCATGTATAGTGAAATCGTTGAGTTTGAACTGGAACGCGGGGTGGTGATGCTGCATGTGGCGCCGCTGCCCCATGCGGTTGGTTTCATGATCCTGCCAGGTCTGCTGCGCGGAGGGACGCATATTCTCCAGCAAGGTTTTCATCCGAAGAAGTTCTGCGAGACTGTGGAAAAGGAAAAAGTGACATTTGCTTTCCTCGTTCCCACCATGATTTATTCACTGCTCGATTTTCCGGATCTTCCATCATATGATTTATCCAGTCTTCGTACCTTGATTTACGGTGCTGCGCCGATGGCTCCGTCCCGCATCAAACAGGCATTAGAAACTTGGGGGCCCATTTTGATTCAGGTATATTCACAAATGGAAGTGGCTAACCAAACAACGATCTTAACTAAGTCGGATCATCTGACTTATTCTGTGGATGAAGAAAAGCGGCTGTCTTCCTGTGGCCGTCCGATCATCATGTCCCAGGTGAAAATTGTTGACGAGGAAGGCAGGGAGGTACCAACGGGAATGGTCGGAGAAATCGTTACTCGGGGTCCGCATATGATGAAAGGTTATTGGAGGATGGAAGAAGAAACCGAAAAAACGATCCGCAATGGCTGGCTGCATACCGGAGACATGGCATATCAGGATGAGGAAGGTTACATTTACTTAGTGGACCGCAAGAAAGATATGATTATCAGCGGTGGATTCAACGTCTACACCACGGTGGTGGAGAAAGCCCTGTTTGAACATCCGAGCGTTCGTCAGGCGACGGTGATCGGGGTTCCTGACGAAAAATGGGGGGAAGCGGTAAAAGCATTTGTGGTGGCAGATCCGGCCAGCCGACTGAGTGAAGAAGAGCTGATTCAATTTTGTAAACAACGTTTAGCCAAATATGAAGTGCCAAAATCGATTGAATTTGTCGACTCGCTTCCTTTGACCGCCTATGGAAAAATTGACAAAAAGGCATTGCGGGCACCTTTCTGGGGCAGTAAGGAGCGGCAAATAAACTAATTGTGGGAGGGAGCAAAATGCAAAAAGTTGTTGTGCTGGGAGTGGGCATGACCCGGTTCGGCAAATATCCAGACCGAAGTTTGAAAGAATTGGCACGGGAAGCGCTTCATGGTGCGTTAACAGAAGCAAGGATCAGCCTTTCGAAGATTGAAGCGGCCTATGTAGGAAATGCGGTGGCCGGTATCATTACAGGACAAGAATGCATCCGCGGACAAGTAATGTTGTCAGGAACAGGCTTGGAAGGGATTCCTATTTTTAATGTTGAAAATGCTTGTGCCAGCGGTTCTTCCGCTTTCCATATGGCGTGGATGTCTGTTGCTTCTGGGATGTATGATGTGGTACTGGCTTTGGGTGCCGAAAAAATGATTCATCCCGATCGTACGAGAGCCTTTCAGGCTTTGAAAGGGGCCGCAGACGTGGAAGAGCTTGACAAGTTCCCAGGAGGCGGTAAGGATAGGAACAATCAGAGTTTGTTTATGGATTACTATGCGATGGAAGCTCGTAAACATATGGAACTATATGGAACGAGTATGGAAACCTTCGCCAAAATCGCGGTGAAAAACAGCCGTAACGGAAGCTTGAATCCCAATGCTCAGTATCAAAAACAACAAACGCTCGAGGATGTTCTGGGGTCGCGGATCATTAGCGATCCCTTGCGCCTTCTCATGTGTTCGCCGTTAAGTGACGGAGCGGCTGCTGCCATCCTTTGCAGTGAGAAAATTTCCAGACAGCTGACTAACGATCCGGTGTTTGTCGCAAGCTCTGTGGTTTATTCGAGTAACTCCAGCGGTGATATGGGTCCTTCCAACACCGAAAGGGCAGCGGCTAAAGCTTATGCGTTGGCTGGAATCCAGCCATCGGATGTACAGGTGGCGGAAGTCCACGATGCTGCGGCTCCCGGCGAGCTTTGGGCGTATGAACATTTAGGGTTTTGCGCTCCAGGGGATGGGGCACGGCTGGTGGAGTCCGGAGCCACCGAAATCGGGGGACGGATTCCTGTCAATCCCAGCGGCGGGTTGATTGCCAAGGGTCATCCAGTAGGGGCCACGGGGATTGCCCAGATTGCCGAAATAGTATGGCAACTGCGGGGGCATGCGGGAAAAAGACAAATTCCAGGACGAGTTAAGATCGGATTGACGCACAATGCGGGCGGTTTTCTAAATGGCGGAAGCGCTGCGGTGGCCATTCATATTCTGACTCGTTAACGTATTTACTTCGGAAAACTCGACATGGAAGATTTTGTTTCATCTCGATTGCTTTCTGCTTTGTCTCTTTTGGATAATGCACTCTTGTCCTTATATGACAAACACCTCCAAAAATCGAGCGGAGTTATACATTCGATTCAGGAGGTGTTTTTTCTTGTCTTAATTTTATTGGTCACTTCACTATAGCGGTGAGGATGGTTTTATATGTTTCTTTATGACGCGGTAATGGCTTTGAATCATTTGTTCTGGAAGCCGATTGATTGGAAAGAACTTCACATCTAATGATTCCTCTGGATTTGCGAGGATTTCACCGGAGAATTCATCCGTTTCATATACGATCGTAACGGCGTAAAATTCGTCTCCATTAGGAACTTTCACGTACGTGCCTGGTCCGGAAAGGACATCGAGAAGCCGGCAACTACCGATGGTGAGTCCTGTTTCTTCCCATACTTCCCGTCTCGCTGTTTCTTCAGCTGATTCCCCAAGCTCCATTAATCCGCCGGGAAGTCCCCAATATCCATGCGGTTGTTTGCGTTTTTGCAGCAATACTTCGTTTTTTTCGTTTTTGATGATTGCCAGTGCGCCGACTAAAATGACAGGGCGATGGCCGACAAGGGCGCGCAGTTCTTCAATGTAACCCATACATTTTTTCCTTTCTGTTGTGTTGTTTCGAAAAATAAAAAAAGAGCCCTTACCATCTATTGTAAGGGACGAATCTCTACGATTCAATGAGCAGCCCAGCTTTTTTGAGAGCATGACAAGCGGCATCAAGCTTGGCGACGGAGTCCGCTTCAATCGTATGAAGATGGGTGCCGTCTGTCAGCTGCAGCAAATACGATGCCTTCGTTTCTTCAATTTTTTGAATAAATTGATCGACTTCCAGCCGGTTGCTGACCATCACAGAAGCGGTTAAATCTCCATATACGGGATGCTCGATTTTCACATCTTTAACGGTGACGCCGTGGTCGACGAGAATATATAATTCTTCTTTTGTTTGTTCGGGCGTATGGAAACAGGCGATCGTGCGCGTATACGTCTGTGCCGGAATGTTTGGCGTCAAATATAAATAGCCTTGGCTTGTGGCGATAATCGGTTCATTGCGCGCTTTTAAGAGCGAAATATCCTGCACGATCACCTGGCGGCTGACGTTCGTTTTTGCCGCGAGTTCGGCGCCGGTGATCGGCTTTTTGTTTTCTTTCAGCCATTGCAAAATGAGCTGGCGCCGCTGTTCTCCAAGAATTTTTTTCTCTTCTTTCAACTCATTCAAACTCCTTTCTGTGCTGACTGATTCGCTCAAGGGAAGATACGAGTTGGTCAATGTCTTTTTCCGTCGTCCATTTCCCAAATGAAACACGTATAAACTGTTTTGCTTCCTCTGCGGATCTTCCAACTGCCAGCATCGTCCGCGACGGAGCCTGTTTTCCAATTTGACACGCACTTCCAGTTGAAATGGCGATGTTATCGCGGTTGCATTCCAACATGACATATTGCCCTTCGATCCCGTGAACGGAAAGCCCGATAATATGCGGCAGGCAAACATTAGGATGTCCTTCCACCGTAACAGGCAAGCCTTTTTCACGAATAAGCGCCAGCAAGTAACGGCGCAGCTGCTCGAAACGAGTTTGTTCGTCATCTATATTTTCACAAATGTGCTGTGCCGCGGTGATGAAAGAAGCGATTCCAGGCACGTTGACTGTCCCTGGACGAAATCCATATTCATGGGTGGCATTAGGAAAACATGGTTGCCAATTGATGCGCGGGTCAATATATACCGCCCCGACCCCTTTTGGTCCGTAAATTTTATGAGCAGAAATGGAAAGGCTGTCGATAAACATCTTTTTCACATCAATTCGTATTTTACCAAAAGTTTGGACACAATCGCTATGAAAGATTACTCCGTGACGCCGCAGTAGCTGTCCAATTTCGGCAATTGGCTGTATTGTTCCGATTTCTGAATTAGCGTGTTGAATCGAAGCGAGAATCGTTTTTGGCGTAATCGCCCGTTGTAAATCACCGATATCAATCTGTCCAAAACGGTTAACCGGTAAATAAGTGACCTCAAATCCTTCTTTTTCTAATTGCTGGAATAGATGATAAAGAGAAGCATGTTCAATCTCGGTTGTGATGAGATGATTGCCGCGATGGCGATGCGCGTTAATGAGCGAACGAATGGCAAGAATATTGGATTCTGTTCCTCCGCTTGTAAAATAAATCCCCCGTTCCTCCCCGCCAATAAGCGCGGCAAGTTCTTTTCGGCAAATGGTTAAAAGCCGTTCGGCATTGCTTCCGACATCGTGTAAACTGCTTGCGTTTCCAAAACAAGTGGTAGCTGCTTCTACGTAGGCATTTAGCGCTTCTTTGCTCATCGGTGTTGTAGCGGCATAATCAAGATAAATCATCAAAATCATTCCTTTTATTCACAAAATGTTAACAAAACCCTTGTCATTAGTTTAAATATATGTCAATATATGTGTCAAGACACATGAAATTAGGAGGCGCTTGTCATGGTGGAAAATGAGGTCATTATTGTCGGCAGCGGCATCGCAGCCTTAACTACCGCTTATTATTTGCATGAGCATAAAAATGTGATAATTTTCACAAAAAGGAAGAAAGAAGAGAGCAACTCATGGCTGGCACAAGGTGGAGTGGCATCTGCCATTTCCACGGAAGATCATTGGCAATGCCATTTTCATGATACGATTGCGGCTGGCTGCTGCCATAACGATGAAAAAATGGTGGAACTGCTTGTCCGCGAAGGGCCAAAACGAATTCGCGAATGGATAGAGGCGGGGCTGCGGTTTGATACAAAGGAAGATGGAAGCCTCCACTTCGGGCGTGAAGGGGGGCATGGAAAACGGCGCATCTTGCACGCGGGAGGCGACCAAACAGGGAGAGAGATTGTTGCGTTTTTGTTCAAAAAGCTAGCGGGACGAGTGCCGATCATTGAAGATGAATATGTAATGGAACTGCTTGTTGAACAGGGGCGGTGCGTCGGGATAAAAACGAAAAACCGTTCAGGGCAAATCGCGTTCCATTACGCGAGCGCTGTCGTGCTTGCTGCTGGCGGATGTGCGGGCATCTATGCTTTTTCTTCTAATTCCCAGACGGTGACGGGCGATGGAGTTGCGTTGGCGTACCGGGCAGGCGCGAAAATTGCCGATATGGAATTCATTCAGTTTCATCCAACGATGTTATTGGCTGATGGAAAAGCGGTCGGCTTAATTTCGGAAGCGGTGCGTGGCGAAGGAGCAGTGTTAGTGACGGAAGACGGGCGAAAGGTGATGGAGTCCGTTCATCCATTACGGGATCTAGCGCCGCGCGACATTGTCGCACGCGCGATTTACACTGAAATCCAGCGCGGCCATCGCGTTTATTTAGATGTTTCGATGATTGCCCATTTTCGTGAACGTTTCCCAACAATTGCGAAACGATGCCAATCATACGGGATAGATATCGATAAAGGGAGGATTCCGATCGTTCCAGGCGCCCATTTCTTGATGGGCGGCATCCATGTGAATGATCGCGGGCAGACATCGATCGAAGGGTTATATGCCGTCGGGGAAGTGGCATGTACTGGCGTCCACGGCGCCAACCGGCTGGCGAGCAATTCTCTCCTTGAAGGAATGGTATTCGGAGAACGAGCAGCAAAGGCGATTCAAAACGAAACTGCATCTTTCACGCCGTTTCGGCAAAAAGGGCATCACGCACTGGCCGATGAAAAAAGGGATGCAAACGGCTTGCCGGATATATCGGAGATTCAAACGATCATGTCAACATATGTCGGCATCGTTCGTGATGAACAAGGATTGCAATATGCAAAAAAATGGTTCGAACAATTTCCGTTGTCATATTTTGCGAACAGCTCTCTTGATCATTTTTCCATTCATGAAATTGCAATTATTCATATGTTGCTAACGGGCTGGCTGGTAACGACATCAGCACTGCAACGTACGGAAAGCCGAGGAGGACATTACCGTTCCGATTATCCATTTGAGCGGAAGCAATGGGAACGGCGGCGGATTTGGCGGACAAAGAGCGAGCTAAATGTAATAGTGTAGCGAAAGTATCCACACCGGAAGAACGGGGGAAAGACGATGAACCAACTCAAATTACAACAGCTGTTGCAACAATTTTTCATTGAAGATATTGGCGAACGCGATATTACGAGTGAAGCGATTTTTCCAGACAATGAATGGGCGACAGGAACATTTACTGTAAAAGAAGATGGAGTGTTGGCGGGTACGGATGTTATTACGGCAGGTTACCGTCTTTTGCATTCACACATCAATGTAACGCTTTATAAACGTGATGGCGAACAAGTAAAAAAAGGGGAAACGATTGCCGTTGCGTCCGGACCGGTTGCCTCATTACTGACAGGAGAGCGCGTGATTTTAAACCTTCTCCAGCGCATGAGCGGCATCGCCACTTTAACACATCGGGCGGTTACGATTTTAAACAACAGCCATACTCGCATCTGCGACACGCGAAAAACAACACCAGGGCTGCGAATGCTAGAAAAGTATGCCGTTGTCTGCGGGGGCGGATACAACCACCGCTTTGGCTTATATGACGGCGTCATGATTAAAGATAACCATATTGCGTTTTGCGGTTCGATCACGAAAGCAGTGCAGGCGGTGCGCGAGAAGCTTGGGCATATGGTCAAAATTGAAGTGGAAACGGAGACGAAAGAGCAAGTATTAGAAGCCGTTCGTGCGGGGGCAGATGTGATTATGTTCGACAACCGCACTCCGGATGAAGTGCGCGAGTTTGTTTCACTCGTCCCGAAACCAATCATAACGGAAGCGTCCGGCGGTATTACGCTTGAAAATCTTGCGGAATACGGAACAACAGGGGTGGATTATATTTCGCTCGGCATGCTGACGCATTCGGCCGCCGCGCTGGATATTAGCTTCAATTTACAATAACGGAAACGGGGGAAGAGTAAATGGGCATTTTAGAACAAATGAAACGGCTTGATGATATGCCAGAAAGTTATAAAACAATGAGCATGGAAGAGATGGAAGCGCGCGTGCGCGCCATCAAGGAGCGATTTGGAAAAAGACTATTTATTCCGGGGCACCATTATCAAAAAGACGAAGTGATTCAATTTGCCGATGCGACAGGCGATTCGCTGCGGCTTGCGCAAGTAGCGGCGCAAAACACGGAAGCCGAGTACATCGTTTTTTGCGGCGTGCATTTTATGGCCGAAACAGCCGATATTTTAACAAGTGATCGGCAAAAGGTAATTTTGCCGGATATGCGCGCCGGATGCTCAATGGCGGATATGGCGGACATTACACAAGTGGAGCGAGCGTGGCCGATATTACAAGATCTGTTTGGCAGCACGATTTTGCCGTTAACATACGTGAATTCGACAGCGGCCATTAAAGCGTTCGTTGGACGCCACGGCGGCGCGACCGTTACTTCCTCGAACGCGAAAAAGATGGTCGAATGGGCGTTTACGCAAAAAGAGCGAATTTTCTTTTTGCCAGATCAGCATTTAGGCAGAAATACGGCGTATGAGCTTGGGGTTTCGTTAGACGAGATGGCGATATGGGATCCGCATGCCGATCGTCTGTATTACGAAGGGGATATGAGCGAAATCAAGGTTATTCTCTGGAAAGGGCATTGCTCTGTCCATGAAAATTTTACTGTCCGCCAGATTGAGCATATTCGCAAAACAAAGCCGGATATGAATATTATTGTGCATCCAGAGTGCAGCTGGGACGTTGTGCAAAAGGCGGATTATGCCGGTTCGACGAAATATATTATCGAAACGATCCGCAATGCCCCTTCCGGCAGCAAATGGGCGATCGGTACGGAAATGAATTTGGTGAATCGCCTGATGCGTGAACATCCAGACAAAGAAATCATTTCGCTTAATCCGTATATGTGCCCATGTCTTACGATGAATCGCATCGATTTGCCGCATTTATTATGGGCGCTTGAAGCGCTCGAAAAAGGAATCGTCGTCAATCCAATTACTGTTCCCGAAGCAATTGCCAAAGATGCAAAGCAGGCGCTTGACCGCATGCTGGCGCTTGCATAAAAACTGTCCTGCAGCATTGGGCTGCAGGGCAGAATGATTTTTTTATCATAAAACAATGAGATGGATCATAGATTGTGTTGAAGGATGATGGTGACAACAAGCAGCGGCTGAAATAGAATGCGAACAGTTTCGGGTTAGGAGGGGAACGGAGTGAAAATCCACATTGTTCAAAAGGGCGATACGCTTTGGAAAATCGCCCAAAAATACGGAGTAGATTTTGAACAATTGAAAAAGATAAACGGGCATTTAAGCGATCCGAATATGATTATGCCAGGAATGAAAATTAAAGTGCCGACAGCAGGAGTTCCCGTAAAAAAAGAAGCGCCGAAAAAAGAGACAAAAATTAATCTGGCTCCCAAAAAAGAAGAAAATATAGAGCACCCGTATGCCAATACAAAGCCGTTTGTATCGGTGAACATTGAAGCGGAGTTTAACGAAGCCCCAAAAGCGCCGGTAAATGAAGGGCCAAAAGCGCCAGTGAAAGAAGCCCCGAAAACGCCGGTGAACAAAGAGCCGAATGTGCCGATCAATGAAGGACCGAAAGCGCCGGTGAACAAAGGGCCGAATGTGCCGATCAATGAAGCACCGAAAGCGCCGGCGAAAGAAGCACCGAAAGCACCGGTGGAAGAAGCACCGAAAGCGCCGGTGAACAAAGGGCCGAATGTACCGATCAATGAGGCGCCAAAAGTACCGATCAATGAGGCGCCAAAAGTACCGATCAATGAGGCACCAAAAGTACCGATCAATGAGGCCCCAAAAGTGCCGATCAATGAAGCACCGAATGTGCCGATCAACGAAGCACCAAAAGCACCAGAAAAACAGATCAACATTCCGCCATTATCACATACGATCCCTCCGGTAACGCCAAATGTCAATATTAACTTTTCAAATGTTCTTCCTAATGTTCCGCCGATTCCACCAAAACCAAAAAATATTTTGCCGGGGATTATGAAACAAGAGTTCGAAAGTCCTGCCGAGACAGAAAAAGAAAAAGCGTTCAAAGATGATAATACACCGCCAGAGCTGCCAAAAGTTCCGTATGTTCCAATCATGCAACAGCCGTATTCGCCAGGGGCATTTCCGACTGCGCCAATATCGCAGCAGCATTACGTACCGGTAGCACCGATATTCCTAGATCCTGGATGTTATTTCCCGTCCATGCCAGCTGTTCCGATTCATTATCCTCCTTACACCCAGCCGCTTACTAGCGGGTGGATGGAAAGCAGTTCCCATGTGTTTCCGGGAATCGAAGAAAGCGGCATCGAATCAGGTGAAGCACCTCCAATGCCGGGATATACCGGAGAAAGCAGCGAAGAAAATCCGGCAGCGGCCCATATTCCACCTGCTGGTTATTCGCCGGCTCCAACATATGCGCCTGCCTCCTATCCTGGACCGTATGCGCCGCAGCCAATGGTACAAGGATACGGATGGTGTCCGCCGGTCTACCCATCGTTGCCGCCAGTTGCGCATCATTACTATGCGCCAGCTCCAGCCGCTTATTATCCGTATTCGCCGCAACCATATATGCCAGGATCAATATACCCGTTCACACCAACGGCAGCTCCATTTCCGCATGCAGAAGGGTGGAGGTTTACCGAACCGCAAGACGAGGAGAATTATGATGAGCAATAAACAAGCAAGAGACGATATCATTGGTCGTCTCTTTTTTCTTCTGAAAGGCGAGTATGGCTTGGATGTAAAAAGGATAGACAGGATCAAACATAACGTGTGGATGGTCGAAGCACGCGAAGGGTGCTGGGTGGTAAAAAAATACCACACCTTTTTGGAAGCGACAAAGCAAGCGATGCTTATGCAATCGTTAAGACAAATGGGATTTCACCATGTTCCTGCGGTATATACGGCTATAGGGCAGCATGGTGTATTTTTCTTTGGCGGACATTTTTGGCTTATGCAAACTTATATTTTCAATGCGAAAGCACTAGCTTTTACAGAAAAACAGGATATTGCCGCCGGACTGCAATTATTGCAAACATATCATTCCATTACAGACAAGCTTCTTTACCACCCTTTATGGCGAACGATGCTCCCGTATTACCATTTATATAGAAAATGGCAGCGCCATTATCATGATTTTTACATTCATTTGCCGCTTATTGAGCAAATTATGGAGAAAGAAGATATCGCCTTTACGATGCAATATGCCGAATATTGCCTTTCCACTTGCGCCAACTATATATCACGGTTGGCAAAGGAAAGAGTAGCGATCATTCATGGTGATGTTGCCGCCCATAATTTTTTGCGAACGAAAAAGGGAAAAGTATACTTAATCGACTATGATGCTGCTGCCATTGCTTCTCCAGGCATCGACTATTTGCAGTATGCGAGCCGGATTTTGCCGCATTTGCAATGGTCTTTTTCTGATTTGTCCCGTTTTTCTCCTTTTTCCGATTGGCTTGCCAAACCGTGGTTTTTACACGCGCTTTTATTTCCAGCCGATATTTTCCGGGAATGGCGTTTGGCGTTGAAATACAAAAGAATGCTTTTGATTGAGCGTAAGAAACGGGAACAGTTTGTCCGTAATATTGGAAATATGCTAAAATAAACATATGTCATTTTTGGAGAAAGGAAGTCGAAAAATGATGGAAGAAAAGATTGAAAAACTGATTCAATGGCTGCGCGAACAAGTAGCGAATGCCGGATTGAACGGAGCGATTGTCGGAATTAGCGGCGGCATTGATTCCGCGGTGGTCGCCCATTTAATTAAACGCGCGTTTCCCGATAACTCGCTTGGGCTGATTATGCCGTGCAAAAGCAACCCAAAAGATGTGGAAGACGCATTAAAAGTAGTGGAAAGCTGCGGCATTAAACATTTTATTATTGATTTAACGGAAACGCACAATACGTTATTTGGGGAAGTGGAAAAACAACTGAAAGAAAAAGGGGAATGGAATGAAGAAACGGCGCGGTTAGGAGATGCCAACACGAGAGCGCGCTTGCGCATGACAACGTTGTATGCCGTCGCCAATAATTATGGCTATATCGTTGTCGGAACGGATAATGCCGCAGAGTGGCATACCGGGTACTTTACCAAATACGGGGACGGCGGAGTCGATTTAGTGCCGCTCATTCATTTTACAAAAGGCGAAGTACGCGAAATGGGACGCATTCTTGGCGTTCCTGAGGAAATTATTACAAAAGCGCCAAGCGCGGGATTATGGGAAGGACAGACAGACGAAAACGAGATGGGCACGACATACGAAATGATTGATAAGTATCTAAAAGGGGAAGAAATTCCGGAAAAAGACCGGCAAATTATTGAACGGCTACATAAACGCTCACATCATAAACGGCAATTGGCGATTGCGCCACCAAAATTTTGATTTTGCCGCTAACTGACAGCCATAAAACCCCCATTCCTTCGCCAAGCTAATGATAAGGCCGAGAGTTTTTTGGCCTGGTGCGAAGGAAAATAAGGGGGTTTTTCCATTGAGAAACGCAATGAAAATTATCGGGGCTGTTTCTGTTTTAAGCGTGATGGCCGCATGCGCCAATTACGCGGACAACGATAATAGACGCTACAATGACACGACGCGTCCGATCGGCTATTATTCCACGGAGCGTTTTGCTGATGATTTCCGTTACGGCCGCTATGGGACCAATGTAAATAATTATGACAATAATTATATATTCAGCCGCCGCGGACCGGTAACGGACTACTTTGCTACAGACAACAACCGCACAGGCATTCCGGGAGTTACCCGTTTTGACACGGATGTGCCTGCACTTCCGCGCAATACAGATTTCGGCGATGCGGACCGCAACTACCATGGCCATTTAAATTCGATGGAAAGCAAAACATATCCTTCTTACTATAGAGCCTATGATGGGAAATTAGCCGAGACGGTTTCCCGCCGCGCCAATGCAGTAAGAGGAGTCAACGATGCGCGGACGCTTGTGTACCGTGACCAGGTGCTTGTTGCGATTTCGACCAATTCCAAATACGCAGATCACGTGGAGCGCCTTGTCGCCCAAGCGGTAGCGCCATATACGAAAGGCAAACAGGTGCGCGTCGTTTCCAACCCGAGCATGTACCACCGTGTCCGTACCATCGATAACGATATCCGCCGTGGCCGTCCGATGGAAGTAATCGAACGCGATTTAAAAACGATTTTTATTGATGGAAAAATTAATGAACGTCCGGCCAACACCCGCTAATAGTGAAAAAATGGGAACAACCGAAAAGGTGTTCCCATTTTTAGCGAAACATAGCCGATATTTCCGGTTCAACGAGCAAAGCAGCTGGGCGGGAGAAGAATCGGTTATTTTTTGTTATATGACATTTTCCTCTTTTTTTGGTATAGTAGTATCGGAAATTTCGTTGCGATGAGAGGAGAAATTTCGATGGCTGGACATTCGAAGTGGAAGAATATTCAACGCCGTAAAAACGCGCAAGACGCAAAGCGCGGCAAATTATTTATGAAATTGGCGAAAGAAATTTATGTAGCGGCAAAAACGGGCGGAGGCGACCCAGCGTCGAATTCGGCCTTGCGCCTGGTGATCGAAAAAGCAAAAGCCGCCAATATGCCAAGCGAAAATATTGAACGCGCGATTAAAAAAGCAACGGGAAACCAAGAACATACAAATTATGAAGAAATTCGCTATGAAGGATACGGACCTGGCGGCGTTGCCGTGATGGTCGTTTGCTTAACGGATAATAAAAATCGTACCGCTTCGAACGTACGCGTGGCCTTTTCGAAAAACGGCGGCAATTTAGGCGAAACCGGCTGCGTTTCTTATTTGTTTGAGCGCAAAGGGCTGCTCGTTATCGCCCGCGAAGGGCTGGACATTGACGAAGATGAGATGCTTCTGCAGGCGATCGAAGCGGGAGCGGAAGAAATGGAAACGACGGAAGATTCGTTTGAAATTTATACAACGCCGGAAACATTTGAAGAAGTAAAGGAACAATTAGAGCAACAAGGTTTTACGTTTGCCAGCGCGGAAATTACGATGATTCCGCAAACGTATACGACGCTTGCCGGTGATGATTTGAAGAAAATGTTAAAACTGATCGATACGCTGGAAGATGACGATGATGTCCAGGAAGTGTATCATAATTTAGACGAGTCCGTATTGGAGGACGAATAAACAATGAAACCCAATCCCGATGTCTTGAGACATCGGGATTTTTTTCGCCATTATTCGATAAATGCTACATAGAAATGCCAATTCGCGAAAATAATAACGGCAGAATGGAGGGGAGAAAATGGATAAAATTGCTCATATAGGCGAAAATAGAAATAGACATATGGTTCATTTTATCTTGAAAGAGAGGAAAAGGAGATGCGAATTCTTGCCGCTTTCTTCATGGTGATGTTGTTATCGGCGCTGCCTATTGGCAATGTTGCTGCCGCATCAGATTCCGTAAAAATGACGGTGGTTTTGCAACAGCAATACCTTGATGGAGAGGTGAGCCAAGAAACGAAAGAAGAAACGGTTGTTTCGCTGAAAGAGATATGGAAAAAATATAAGGACTGGCAGCTGATTAATATGGATGATCGAACGATTGTATTCCGCAAAACGGTAAACGATATTTCCCCGCTCTTAAAGGCAAACGGCTATTTCGGAATTACGGAAGATGGGACGTTGTCGATTTTTAACGGAAAACCGACCCGTTCCAATAAGATTATCCAATCTTTCTTTCAAATTGATGTGAAAAAGCTGGAAAGCCGTCAGCAAGAACAATTGAAAAAAGGAATTCGCGTCCTCTCCAAATCGCAATATCAAGACGTGATTGAAACATATCGCCATTTTGCGGTGATCCGATAGAAAGACTTATCTTAAGGTAAGTCTTTTTTTATGTTTGAAACAGGAATATACATTCGCTTTTTGCTATAATGTAATGGTATGATACAATGAGAAGGCAGAAGGAAAAGGAGAGGAGCAAAGCGTTGATTGAATTTGTCCGCGGGTATGTGGATTACGTTTGTCCGGAATATATTGTCATCGACAACAATGGCGTTGGATACCAAATCTTTACGCCCAATCCGTTTTCTTTTCAAGAAAACCGCGATACGATCGTAACGGTTTATACATATCAATACGTACGTGAAGATCTCATTGCTTTGTACGGTTTTCGCACCCGCGAGGAGCGAATGCTGTTTGCCAAACTATTGCAAGTGTCCGGAATTGGCCCTAAAGGAGGGCTGGCGATTTTAGCCGTGGGACAGCCAGAGCAGCTGATTGAAGCGATCGAACAAGAAAATGAAGCGTTTTTATGCAAGTTTCCTGGGGTCGGAAAAAAAACGGCCCGGCAAATGATTCTCGATTTAAAAGGAAAGCTGGCGGCGATTGCGCCTACGCCGCGTGCTGGCCTCGCTCCCCATCAGGAGGGGGCGGAATCGCTTTATGCCGCTGCGCTTGAGGAGGCCATCGAGGCATTAAAGGCGCTCGGCTACGGGGAACGGGAAATTCAAAAAGTGATACCGGCGCTAAGGAAAGAAAGTTTATCTACCGAGCAGTATGTGAAGCGCGCGCTGCAGCAGCTGCTGAAATAAAGGGAGGGGTGGAAGATGGAAGAACGCCTCGTCTCCGGTGACGTCCACTGTGAAGACGTTTCACTTGAATACAGCCTCCGCCCAAAGTTTTTGCATGAATATATTGGACAAGATAAAGTGAAAGGAAATTTAAAAGTATTTATTGAAGCGGCGAAAATGCGTGAAGAAACGCTGGACCATGTCCTATTATACGGCCCTCCCGGCCTGGGCAAGACGACGCTGGCGGCGATTATTGCCAATGAGATGGGCGTCCATTTGCGCACCACTTCCGGCCCGGCGATTGAACGCCCCGGCGATTTAGCGGCCATTTTAACATCGTTAGAGCCAGGAGATGTATTATTTATTGATGAGATTCACCGGCTGCACCGTACGGTGGAAGAAGTGCTGTATCCGGCGATGGAAGACTATTGTTTAGATATTGTCATCGGCAAAGGGCAGACGGCCCGGTCCATTCGCATTGACTTGCCGCCGTTTACCCTTGTCGGCGCCACGACAAGGGCGGGGGCTTTATCTGCTCCGCTTCGCGACCGGTTTGGCGTCATCAGCCGCTTAGAGTATTATAATGTAGAGCACCTTAGCCAAATTGTGATGCGGACAGCGGAAATTTTGCAGGTCGGGATCGCGCCGGAAGCAGCGGCGGAAATCGCGCGGCGCTCGCGCGGCACGCCGCGCATCGCCAACCGCCTATTGCGGCGGGTTCGCGATTTTGCGCAAGTGCGGGGGAACGGGACGATTACGTTTCCGCTGGCGGAAGAAGCGCTCGAGCTGCTGCAAGTCGACCGATTGGGCCTTGATCATATCGATCATAAGCTCTTGAAAGCGATTATCGAAAAATTCGCCGGCGGGCCGGTCGGCCTTGAGACCATTGCCGCGACGATCGGCGAAGAGACGCAGACGATTGAAGACGTGTATGAACCGTATTTGCTGCAGATCGGCTTTTTGCAGCGAACGCCGCGCGGCCGCGTTGTGACGCCGATTGCCTATGAACATTTTGGAATGGAGGTTCCGAAGCGATGAACAGCCTGCCTAAATTCATTATGACAATTGGCGTGGTGTTGATTATCATCGGCTTTGTCATGCAGTTTATTAAACTAGGCCGGCTTCCTGGAGACATTGTGATCCGTAAAGGAAATGTGACGTTTTATTTTCCGGTTGTCACGTCAATTTTGCTAAGCGTGGTGCTGTCGCTTATTTTCTATGTGCTAGGAAGGTTTCGCTAAAGAAAGGAGAGCAGCATGAAAATCGACTTGTTTGACTTTGAACTTCCAGAAGAATTGATTGCGCAAACGCCGCTATCAAACCGCGACGCTTCGCGGCTGATGGTGTTAAATAAAAAAACGGGAGAAATCCGTCATGAAACTTTCCGCAATATTATCTCGTATTTACGCAAAGGGGACTGCCTGGTTCTGAATGATACGCGTGTCATGCCGGCGCGGCTTTATGGCGAAAAAACAGATACGGGCGCCAATATTGAAGTATTGCTTTTGAAACAATTGAAAGGGGACCGTTGGGAAACGTTAGTGAAGCCGGCGAAACGCGTAAAAATCGGCACGGAAATTACGTTTGGCGACGGCCGGCTGAAAGCGGTATGCATCGATACGTTAGAGCATGGCGGCCGCGTCTTGGAATTTTCCTATCAAGGCATTTTTTACGAAGTGCTCGAACAGCTTGGGGAAATGCCGCTGCCCCCGTATATTAAAGAAAAATTGGAGGACCCGGAACGTTATCAAACCGTCTATGCCCGGGAAGTCGGCTCGGCAGCGGCGCCGACAGCCGGCCTTCACTTTACGGAACAACTTTTGGACGATATCCGCGCCAAAGGGGTGCATATCGCCTTTATTACCCTTCATGTCGGGCTTGGCACGTTCCGTCCGGTAAGCGTTGAAAACATTGAAGAGCATGATATGCATGCGGAATTTTATCAAATGTCCGAGGAGACCGCACAGCTGTTAAATGAGGTGAAACAGCAAGGAGGACGTATTATCGCTGTCGGCACGACATCAACGCGTACGCTAGAGACGGTTGCGACAAGACATGACGGCAAATTTGTCGCGGAAAGCGGCTGGACCGATATTTTTATTTATCCAGGCTATGAATTTAAAGGAATTGATGGGCTGGTGACCAACTTCCATTTGCCAAAATCCACGCTCATCATGCTTGTCAGTGCGCTCGCCGGCCGCGAAAATATTTTGCATGCCTATAATGTGGCGGTAAAAGAGCGCTATCGTTTCTTTAGCTTTGGCGATGCGATGCTGATTATTTAAGAAAGGGGAACGTTCGATTGACATCACCGATTCGTTTCGAGCTTATCAAAACATGCAAGCAAACGGGCGCGCGCCTGGGGATTCTCCATACGCCGCACGGTTCGTTTGAAACGCCGATGTTTATGCCGGTCGGGACGTTGGCGACCGTAAAAACGTTATCACCGGAAGAATTAAAGGAAATGGGCGCCGGCGTGATTTTAAGCAACACGTATCATCTCTGGCTGCGCCCAGGGCCGGATATCGTGAAAGAAGCGGGCGGCCTCCATTCGTTTATGAACTGGGACCGCGGCATTCTTACCGACTCCGGCGGCTTTCAAGTGTTTAGTTTAAGCGAGTTTCGCCGCATCGAGGAAGAAGGGGTATACTTCCGCAACCATTTAAACGGCGATAAGCTGTTTCTGTCACCAGAAAAGGCGGTGGAAATCCAAAACGCGCTTGGCTCAGATATTATGATGGCGTTTGACGAATGCCCGCCGTATCCGTCTACGTATGAATATATGAAGAAGTCCGTAGAGCGGACAAGCCGTTGGGCGGAACGCTGTTTAAAAGCGCATAAGCGTCCGAATGAACAAGGCTTGTTCGCGATTGTGCAGGGCGGGGAATTTGAAGATTTACGGAGACAGAGCGCGCAAGACTTGGTGTCGTTAGATTTTCCAGGGTATGCGGTTGGAGGCCTGTCCGTCGGCGAGCCGAAAGAAGTAATGAACCGGGTGCTCGAGTTTACGACGCCGCTCTTGCCGGCGAATAAGCCGCGTTATTTGATGGGAGTCGGCTCGCCGGATTCGCTCATCGATGGGGCGATTCGCGGCATCGATATGTTTGACTGCGTGCTTCCGACGCGGATCGGCCGCAACGGAACCGTGATGACAAGCGAAGGAAGGGTCGTCATTAAAAACGCGCAATACGCCCGCGATTTTTCGCCGCTTGATCCGAACTGCGACTGCTACACTTGCCGCAATTATACACGCGCGTACATTCGCCATCTCATCAAATGTGAAGAAACGTTTGGCATTCGTTTAACTTCTTACCATAACGTCTATTTTTTGATAAAATTAATGGAGCAAGTGAGACAGGCGATTCGCGAAGACCGTCTCGGTGATTTCCGCGAGGAATTTTTCGAACGTTACGGTTTCAATAAACCAAACGCGAAAAACTTTTAACGATCGGGAAAGGAGGGAAACGGATGAATCCAGTGATTGCAAATTTATTGCCGATTATCCTGTTTTTTGTCATTTTTTACTTCTTGTTGCTTCGGCCGCAGCAAAAACGGCAGCGTGCGGTTCAGCAAATGCAGGCGAACTTGAAAAAAGGAGATAAAATCATCACGATTGGCGGTTTGCATGGGATCATCGATTCCGTCGATGAAGACAAAGTCGTGATTCGGGCAGGCGATGGCACCCGTCTTACATATGACCGCTCAGCGGTGCGCGAAGTAGTGGCGGAAAGTAATAAAAAATAAAAGAAAAACGGCTACCAATAGGAGAGGTAGCCGTTTTTCTTTTAGCCGCGCGATGCTTTCAGATTGACGCCAACGATGCCGCCGAGTGCCGCCGCGACGAAAAAGATGAGATGATAGATCCATTGTTCCAAGGTGAAAGATTTTTCCAATCCTAAAAATTGAAAAAGAAATACGATGACGGTAAATAATAAACTAGTAATCCCGCCGGTTAGCCAGCCTCTTTCTTTTCCTTTTCCGCCGGCTACCACCCCGCCGATGAACATGGAAAGAAGCGATCCAGCAAAAATAACCCACGTTAGCGAAGATTCTTGTATGTCGGTCCATTTGAGTATAAGGGATAAAAAGAAGCTAATAAAAGCTGCCAATATGAAAATAGTTACGATGCCGTAAACAACAGCCGTTCCTAACCTTGACATCTTTCTCCCCCCGTCGCCGATAATCCATTTCACCAAAGTATATTCTGCTGCGGACATGTTTAGAAGTCTATTTGCGGTTTTTTTTCGCAACGAAAAGGCTGACTCCCGGAATATAGGCAAGCTCTTCCCGCTTAATTAATTGAAAAATGATTAATAGAAGCAAGTAAACGATAATGGTAACGATGATAGATGCCGATGTTTGCAGCGAAAGCGGGAGGGAAGCGAAAGAATAGTGAAAGGATACATATCCGATAACCCCTGCGGCAATAATCGATAAAAATGCTTTCATATATTCCATGACATAAATGGAGTAGGACACCACCTTCATCATTGTTGCAAAATGAAGCAGAGTGACAAGCACCGTATTGATGGCAATCGCTAACGCCACCCCCATAATTCCTAAACGAGGCTGGGTGGCGAGTGCGAAAATGCAAGCGAGCTTTACCACCGCACCGATCAGGCTGTTGATCATCGCTGCATTGGCTAAATCAAGACCTTGCAACACGGCTTGCAGCGGACCTTGAAAATAATAGAAAAGGAAAAGCGGTGCCATCACTTTGACAAACATCGTCGCTTCGCTTGTTCCATACATCAATTGCATCAGCGGTTCGGCAAATACGTATAAAACGGCGACAGAAAGACCGCCTGTCACAAGCGAAAGGCGCATAGCCTGCTGAATGCGGTGCTCCATTAGCAGCATCTGCCTTTGCGCCATCGCTTCACTGATGGCGGGGACGAGCGAAGTCGACAACGAATACGTAATAAAGGAAGGCAGCATTAATAACGGGAGCGCGTAACCGGTCAGCTGGCCGTATTGTTTTGTCGCCAGGCTCGTTGCCACCCCGGCAATGGCCAGGCTGTTGGCGACGGCGATCGGCTCGAAAAACCAGGAAAGCGAACCGATGAGGCGGCTTCCTGTCGTTGGTAAAGCAATGCGCATTAAACTGGCAAACGTCTCTTTTTCGGCTTTTACATAATGGAAAAATTTTGTCCGCAGTTTCATCGATTTCTTCAATCGAAACATACAAAGCAAATATACTAGCGACATCAATTCGCCGATTACCGAGGAGAACATGGCGCCGGCAGCGGCGTATTCAATGCCGTACGGCAATAACGCTTTCGTACATATGGCGATTAAGCTGATGCGGACGATTTGTTCCAAAACCTGGGAATAGGCGTATGGTTTCATTTGCTGTTTCCCTTGGAAATACCCGCGCAAAACGGAAGAAATGGCGACGATTGGGACGACTGGAGCGATGGCGATTAATGGATAATAGGTGCGCGGGTCGGTGAATAACGTTCGTGCTAACAACGGGGCGAGCAAGATCATCGCAGGGAAGAAGACTACACTAAGCGCACCGGTAATCGTTAACGAGACGACGAGAATTTTTTTCACCTTTTCTCGGTCACCGATGGCTTCCGCTTCCGCGACGAGTTTGGAAATGGCAACAGGGAGCCCCATTTGCGTAATAGTAATGGCAAGCACTAATGTCGGCATCGCCATCATATATAAGCCGACGCCTTCTCCGCCGATGACGCGTGCAACAACAATGCGATTGACAAAGCCAAGTATTCTTGTAATGAAGCCGGCAACAATTAAAATCATCGTTCCTTGTAAAAATTTAGACATCGCCTCTCCCTACCTTCTCAAATGCCATAATCTTTTATACAATTAACTATATGCAGTACATATAAACAAGCATGACAAGTATTGTGGGCGATTGCGCAGGGGGAGAAAAGGAGAAAATGGAAAAGGAAAAACAAAAGGAATTGCGTGAACTGCTGATGCCGGCGTTGCAATGCAAGTATGACGAATTTCGCTTGCTTGGCTACAAGCAAGTGACCATGGAACAAATATGGGAATGCCTATTGCAAAAAAAGTGGAAAAATGGGGAAGAAAGAAAATTATATGAGCTTGTCAGTGATATTTTATCGCTACAAATCGGCGAATATATGTCATTTATTACGATGCAATCCTATAAAGAACAGCGTTTGGCGGGTGATGATGATTTAGAAGCCATGTTGAAGGAATTATTATAGTGATGTAGGAAATTGACAGTTTTCGTTTGCTGTTTCATAATGGGGATATTGAGAGATATCTTGATGCCGGCGGATACAAAACTAGCTGTCGCAAACGAAACAGATAATCTGTAACAATGATTTTTCCCGTTGGCGGAGTGAGACGGGCCCTTAGTGGGAAGATGAGCTGAAGGAGGATTTTTTCACGATGGTGAAACGCAGTCGCATTGTCGCGTTTTTCCTGTTGCTTTTGCTTTTTGTAGGAGTGATGGGGCCGACGATTCAAGGAATTGTACATAACATGAAATTAGGCCTTGATTTGCAAGGCGGTTTTGAAGTGCTTTATGAAGTAAAGCCGGCAAAAAAGGGCGATAAGATCGACCAAGAAACGCTAAAAAGCACGGTCAGCGCGTTAAACAAGCGGATTAACGTGCTCGGTGTAAGCGAGCCTAACATTCAAATCGAAGGAAAAAACCGCATTCGCGTTCAGCTTGCTGGGGTTAAGGACCAAAATCAAGCGCGCGAAATTTTATCGACGCAAGCCAAATTAACGTTCCGCGACGTCAATGACAACGTGTTAATGGATGGAAGCGATCTTGTCCAAGGCGGAGCAAAGCTGTCGTTCGATGAAAACGGAAAACCAAGTGTCGCGATTAAATTAAAAGATGCGAATAAATTTAAACAAGTGACAGAAAAAGTATATAAAATGGGACCGCCAAACAACTTGTTGGTCATTTGGCTTGATTTTAAAGAGGGAAAAGACTCCTATCGAAAAGAGGCCGGAAAGGCCCATCCAAAATTTATTTCTGCAGCAGCGGTAAACCAGGTATTTGACCAAACCGATGTCTCCATCGTAGGCAATTTCACCGTTAAGGAGGCGCAACAATTAGCCGATTTGCTTAATGCTGGCGCGCTTCCAGTCGAGTTAAAAGAAATTTACTCGACATCGGTCGGAGCACAGTTTGGCCAAAACGCCCTGCAAAAAACGATTTTAGCCGGCATTATCGGTGTTGTTGCTATTTTCCTGTTTATGATTTTATTTTACCGCCTGCCGGGGGTTATCGCAGTCATCACGTTGTTGGTGTATATTTACTTGATTCTTCTTATTTTTGATTGGATGAACGGCGTGTTGACGCTGCCGGGAATCGCCGCGCTTATTTTAGGTGTCGGAATGGCGGTAGACGCCAACATCATTACGTATGAGCGGATTAAAGAGGAGATTAAGCTCGGCAAGTCAATTATGTCGGCGTTCCGTTCAGGAAATAGAGGGGCGTTTAGGACGATTTTG
Source organism: Saccharococcus thermophilus (assembly GCF_011761475.1). NCBI lineage: Bacteria > Bacillati > Bacillota > Bacilli > Caryophanales > Anoxybacillaceae > Saccharococcus > Saccharococcus thermophilus. Next base: position 2,008,560 of record NZ_JAASRS010000001.1, on the reverse strand, counting down.
GACGCGAACGTCACGACGATTATTGCTGGTGTCGTTCTTTTCATTTACGGGACAAGCTCGGTCAAAGGGTTTGCGACGATGCTCATCATCAGCATTTTAGCCAGCTTTATCACGGCGGTGTATGGCACGCGCCTGCTGCTCGGCCTGCTTGTTCACAGCCGTTGGCTGAACAATAAACCAGGCTATTTTGGCGTAAAAAAATCGGAAATCTTAAATATCGCGGAAACCACAGATGATACGGAAGTGCCGACCAAATTCGACCGCTGGGATTTTGTCAAACATAGCAAAAAATTTTTCCTGTTTTCCGGATTGTTAACGGTAGCCGGAATTGTTGCGTTGCTGACGATGAAGCTGAATCTTGGCATTGATTTTACGAGCGGGACGCGCGTCGAAGTGATGAGCGACAAGCCGATCAATGCGGAACAGCTAAAAGGAGAATTCCAGCAGCTGGGGCTGAAACCGGAGGATGTTGTGTTGTCCGGCGACCGCAATAACATTGGCGTGGCTCGTTTTATCGGCGTATTAAACAAAAAAGAGATTGCCGAGCTGAAAACGCATTTTAAACAAAAGTACGGCTCTGAGCCGAACGTAAGCACGGTGTCGCCGGTCGTTGGAAAAGAATTGGCGCGCAACGCGTTTATTGCTGTGCTGATTTCCTCGCTTGGAATTATTATTTACGTGACGATCCGCTTTGAGCTATATATGGCGCTGGCGGCGATTATCGCGCTGCTTCACGATGCGTTTTTCATCATCACCTTTTTCAGCCTGACTCGGTTGGAGGTGGATTTGACGTTTATCGCCGCGGTGCTGACGATCATCGGTTACTCGATCAACGATACGATCGTTACGTTTGACCGCATCCGCGATTTGATGAAAAAGCGGAAAGTGAAAACGGTAGACGATTTGAAACATATTGTCAACAGAGCGCTGCAACAAACGCTTACCCGCTCGATTAATACGGTATTAACGGTTATCTTTACCGTTGTCGCTCTTTTAATCTTTGGCAGCGAAGCGATTTTCAACTTTAATATCGCCCTGCTTGTCGGGCTTGTATGCGGTGTTTACTCTTCGCTATGCATTGCGTCGCAATTATGGGTAGTTTGGAAAGGAAACCAGCTGAAAAAAGGAAAAGGGAAAAAGAGCTCCGCGAAAGAGCTGGAACCGCAAGTATAAGCTTGAAATCATTGGCGGGATTCATTAAAAAGTGCTCCGTAAAGAAGCGGAGCACTTTTTCGTTTATAGAGGGAATGTTCGCGGATAAAATATCCTTTCTTTATTGAGGGGGCGAAAAAACGGATAAACTATAAACTATAGAAAGCAGACATGGAATAGAAAGGAGTGGGGGCGTGAAAAAGGAAGAACGTTTTCATCAAGCGGAATTTGCCGCCATCGTTGGAATCGTCGGCAATGTTGCGCTGGCCGTTGTTAAAGGAGTGGCGGGAGTGTTAGGCAGCAGCAAGGCGCTGCTTGCCGATGCCGTCCATTCCGCCTCCGATGTCGCCGGATCGCTCGCGGTATGGATTGGTTTGCGCGCGGCGAGGCGGCCGCCGGATGAGGATCATCCATATGGTCACGGGAAAGCCGAGTCCATTGCGGCGATTGTTGTCGCGGTGCTTTTATTTATCATTGGGATAGAAATCGGACGATCGGCCGTGCTTGCTTTTTTTCAGCCGCTCAGGCCGCCGGAAATGATCGCGGTATATGTGTTAGTCATCTCAATTGTGGTAAAGGAAGCGATGTTTCGCTATAAATATCGCCTAGGAAAAAAATTAAACAGCGACGCCATTATCGTCAACGCTTATGAACATCGTTCGGACGTTTTCTCCTCGATTGCCGCCCTCATCGGCGTTGGCGCGGCGATCACAGGCGGAAGATGGGGGATCGGCTGGCTGATATATGCCGATCCGATTGCCGGTTTGTTCGTTTCTCTTCTCGTATTAAAAATGGCATGGGAGTTAGGAAAGGAATCGACTCATACGGCGATCGACCATGTATTGCATGAAGAGGAAACGGAATATTTGCGCAAGGCCGTATTGTCGTTCCCCGATGTCAAACAAATTCATGAATTGCATGCGCGCGAACATGGGCATTACGTCATTGTCGATTTAAAAATTGCTGTCGATCCTTTTATTACCGTTGAAGAAGGGCACCGCATCGGCAAAAAAGTGAAGGAAAAACTGCTGGCGCTTCCGCGCGTGGAAAATGTGATGGTGCACATCAATCCTTATCGTCCGGAAAAAAACTCGTAACTTCATTGCCCACCCTTTTTTCCTTTTTGTATAATAGGAAGAGTTGAGGTGGGATACATGCTAACAGCAAAAACGCGTTGGGATGTGAAGCATCCTGACGAACAGATCGTTAAACATTTAGCAGAACAGTTGCACATCGATCCGCTGATTGCCAAGCTTCTTGTGCATCGCGGCGTTTGTACGGCGAAAGAGGCAGACGCCTTTTTGCATCCGCTCAAGCAGCCGTTTCATGATCCATTTTTGCTCGATGGAATGGAACGAGCGATTGCGAGGATAGAGCAGGCAATACGGCAAGGCGAGTCTATTTTAGTATACGGTGACTATGATGCAGATGGTGTATGCAGCACAACGGTCATGCTTAGCGCTTTAAAAGAAGCCGGAGCTGTCGTTGACTTTTACATTCCCAATCGCTTTACCGAAGGATACGGTCCGAATGAAAACGCTTTTCGCCGCGCGAAGGAGCAAGGTGTTTCTCTTATTGTTACGGTGGATAATGGCATCGCGGCGGCGAAGGAAGTGGCTCTTGCCAATGAGCTTGGCATGGACGTTATTATTACTGACCATCATGAGCCGGGGCCGGTGTTGCCGGAAGCGTACGAAATTATTCATCCAAAAAAACCTGGAAGTACATATCCGTTTCGTGAGCTAGCCGGTGTAGGGGTAGCGTTTAAAGTTGCCCATGCATTGCTAGGGGATGTCCCGCGTCATTTATTGGATGTCGTCGCAATTGGGACGATCGCTGATTTGGTGCCTCTAACTGGAGAAAACCGCTTGCTGGCTGCGCAAGGACTTGACGAACTGCGTCGCACAAAGCGCATTGGCTTGCGCGCCTTATGGCAGCAATGCAGGATAGAAGCGAAGGAAATCAACGAACAGACGGTTGGCTTTGTGATTGCGCCGCGGATGAATGCAGTTGGACGTTTAGGCGGGGCGGATCCAGCTGTAAGGCTGCTCATGACCGAGGATGAAGCGGAAGCGAAAAGGCTTGCGAAAGAAATGGATGACCTTAATCGCGAACGACAGCAGCTAGTAGCGGAAATAGCGGAAGAAGCGACGCAAATCGTCCGCAAACAGTTTCCGCCGGCCAAGAATAAAGTGCTTGTCGTGGCGAAAGAAGGATGGAATCCGGGGGTCATTGGCATCGTTGCTTCCCGGTTAGTCGAACAATTTTACCGGCCAACGATCGTTTTAAGCATTGATGCTGAAAAAGGAATGGCGAAAGGCTCGGCGCGAAGCATCCATGGTTTTGACCTCTTTGCCAGCTTATCGACATGCCGTGATATTTTGCCGCATTTTGGCGGCCACCCAATGGCAGCCGGAATGACATTATCGATCGATCATATTGACGAATTGCGGCAGCGTCTGAACGCTCTTGCCGATAAAACGTTGTCTGACGATGATTTCACCCCGATTACGGTCATCGATGCGGTTTGTTCCGTCTCTGATTTAACGCTGTCAGCAGCCGAGCAGCTGGAAAAATTCGCGCCGTTTGGCGTTGGCAATGCGAAGCCGCTTTTTTTAATTGAAAATGTTTCCGTGGAAATGATGCGCCGCATTGGCGCCGATCAATCTCATTTAAAGGCGGTTTTTGCCCAAAATGGCGCCACTGTGGATGGCATAGGGTTTGGCTTTGGTCATCTATATAATGAAATCGCTCCAGATGCAAAAGTATCTGTTGTCGGCGAATTAGCTGTGAATGAATGGAATGGGTTGCGCAAGCCGCAGCTGATGATTTATGACGCCGCTGTAAGTGAATGCCAATTATTTGACGTTCGCGGCCAAAGGGATATTCGTTCCCTCATTGCATCGCTTCCAAAAGAAAAACGGCTGCTTATTACGTTTCGCAAAGAAACGGAGCAAATTTCCGATATTGCATCATTTAAGGACGAATTGCATTATATTCATTCCGGCGAAGAAGCAGAAACTCTTTGTTTGGACGGCTGCTACGTCGTGCTATTGGATCTGCCTCCGTCATTACAAATGTTAAAAATGTTGTTACGTTCTAGTTTACCTGCGCGCATTTATGCTGTATTCTATCAAAGGGAGATTCATTTTTTCCGCACGCTGCCGACGCGCGACCATTTTAAATGGTTTTATGCATTTTTACGAAAGCAAGGAGTGTTTCATATCGCCAAACATGGCGGCCAACTGGCACGTGCACGTGGATGGACGGAAGAAACTGTCCACTTTATGGCAAAAGTATTTTTAGAGCTCGGATTTATTACCGAGCATAACGGCGTGATATCGCTTGTTCCGCAGCCGGCAAAGCGTGACTTAAACGAATCGCCGACATATCGTCTGAAACAAGCTCAGCTGGAGCTGGAAAACGTGCTTTTATATTCAACTTACGAACAATTAAAGCGTTGTCTTTTCGAAATGAAAGGGTCGCAAACATACGAGGAGGCAAATGTGTAATGGACTTAAAACAATTAAAACAATATATTACGATTGTTCCTGACTTCCCAAAACCGGGGATTATGTTTAAAGATATTACGACGTTAATGGATAAAGGCGAAGCGTATAAATATGCGACAGACCAAATTGTGGAGTATGCGCGCGAAAAGAAAATCGATATTGTTGTCGGTCCGGAAGCACGCGGATTTATTATCGGCTGTCCGGTTGCGTACGCCCTTGGAGTCGGATTTGCCCCAGTGCGCAAGGAAGGCAAATTGCCGCGGGAGGTAGTTCGTGTCGAATACGGTCTAGAATATGGAAAAGATGTGCTGACCATGCATAAAGACGCAATTAAGCCGGGGCAGCGGGTGCTGATTACCGATGACCTATTGGCGACAGGCGGAACAATTCGCGCCACGATTCAGCTTGTTGAACAGCTTGGCGGCATCGTAGCAGGCATTGCCTTTTTAATCGAGCTTACCGAGCTAGGCGGACGCAAAAAGCTAGAAGGCTATGATGTTTTAACGCTCATGCAATTCTAGCCATCGACATGATTGGCTTCTTTCGCTACAATAAATAAAAAGGGCACTCTCTGAGTGCTCTTTCTTATTAGACGTTTTTTCCTATATATGGAAACGGACGGTACTGCATAACTCTTTACATAAAAAAAATTTTTCATGATAATAGTAATCAATACATGATTTTTATTATACGTAAAGGTGATAGGATCCTATGGCCAATGAACAAGTATTGACAGCGGAGCAAGTCTTTGAACAAGCGGGCTGTTATTTATCGGAAAAAGATGTCGAATTTATTAAAAAGGCGTATGAATTTGCGAAACATGCCCATCGCGATCAATATCGCAAATCGGGGGAACCGTATATTATTCACCCGATTCAAGTCGCAGGGATCTTAGTGGATCTAAAAATGGATCCTGCCACGATCGCTGCTGGATTTCTCCATGACGTCGTCGAGGATACAGAGGCGACAAAAGAGGATTTGGAACAGGAATTCGGCGCTGAAGTGGCGATGCTTGTCAACGGGGTGACAAAGCTAGGAAAAATTAAATATAAATCTCAGGAAGAACAGCAAGCGGAAAACCATCGCAAAATGTTTTTAGCAATGGCGCAAGATATCCGCGTCATTTTAATTAAATTAGCGGACCGCCTTCACAATATGCGGACGTTGAAACATTTGCCGGCGGAAAAACAGCGGCGCATCGCCAATGAAACGCTGGAAATTTTCGCACCGTTGGCCCATCGCCTTGGAATTTCCAAAATTAAATGGGAACTGGAAGATACCGCTCTTCGCTACTTAAATCCGCAGCAATACTACCGCATCGTGAACTTAATGAAGAAAAAGCGGGCCGAACGCGAGCAATATTTGGAAGAAGTGATTCAGGAAGTACGTGAACGGTTGAACGAGGTTCAGATTCCGTGTGAAATTTCCGGCCGGCCGAAGCATATTTACAGCATCTACCGCAAAATGGTCATGCAAAACAAACAGTTTAACGAAATTTACGATTTGCTTGCCGTCCGCATTATTGTCAACAGCATTAAAGACTGCTACGCCGTACTAGGCATTATCCATACTTGCTGGAAGCCGATGCCGGGTCGTTTCAAAGATTATATTGCGATGCCAAAACCGAATATGTACCAATCGCTCCATACGACCGTGATCGGTCCAAAAGGCGAGCCGCTTGAAGTGCAAATTCGCACATTTGAGATGCATCAAATCGCGGAGTTTGGGATTGCCGCTCACTGGGCATATAAAGAAGGGAAGACAATCAAACCAAATTCGTTCGAAGAAAAGCTTTCCTGGTTCCGGGAAATTTTAGAGTGGCAAAACGATGCAAGCAACGCGGAAGAATTTATGGAATCGCTGAAGATGGATTTATTCTCCGACATGGTGTTTGTGTTTACGCCAAAAGGAGATGTCATCGAATTGCCGGCCGGCTCGGTGCCGATTGATTTTGCTTACCGCATCCATTCGGAAATTGGCAATAAAACGATCGGCGCCAAAGTCAACGGCAAAATGGTGCCGCTTGATTACAAGTTGCAGACAGGCGATATTGTCGAGATTCTGACTTCGAAGCACTCATACGGACCAAGTCAAGATTGGCTGAAGCTGGCGCAGACATCCCATGCGAAAAATAAAATCCGTCAGTTTTTCAAAAAGCAAAGACGGGAAGAAAATATTGAAAAAGGAAGAGAGCTTGTCGAAAAAGAAGTCCGCAGCCTTGGGTTTGATGTAAAAGAAATTTTAACGGCAGAAAATGTCAAGCGCGTTGCGGAGAAATTCAATTTTTCCAACGAAGAGGATATGTACGCCGCTGTCGGTTATCACGGGATTACCGCGGCGCAAATTGCTCACCGTTTAACAGATAAATGGCGGAAGCAGCGTGATTTAGAAGAACAGCAAAAAAAATTGGCGGAGACGATATTGGAAACAAAAGTGCCGGCCGGAAAGAAACGTGATTTCGGCATCCGCGTTCAAGGGATGGACAATTTGCTGATCCGCCTGTCGCGCTGTTGCAACCCGGTTCCCGGCGACGAAATTATCGGTTTTATTACAAGAGGACGGGGCGTTTCCGTCCATCGCGTCGATTGTCCTAACGTGCAGACGGAAGAAGCGGCCGACCGCTTAATTTCGGTCGAATGGGAAAGCGACGCAAACACAAGCCGCGAATATAACGTGGACATTGAAATTACCGGTTTTGACCGCCGCGGCCTGCTCAATGAAGTGTTGCAGGCGGTGAATGAAACAAAAACAGATATTTCGGCTGTTTCCGGCAGATCCGATCACCGCAATAAAATCGCCACGATTAATATGACGATTGCGATTCGCAATGTCAGCCATTTGCAAAAGGTGGTCGACCGTATTAAACAAATACCAGATATTTACTCGGTACAGCGAATCATGAATAACTAGAAAGGAAACGGTTTATGAAAGTAGTCGTGCAGCGAGCGAAGAAAGCAAAAGTAACGGTGAATGGAGAAGTGGTCGGGGCGATCGGGCACGGTCTTGTCCTGCTTGTCGGCGTCACCCATAGCGATACGATCGAAGATGTCGCCTTTATCGCCGATAAAATCGCCCATTTGCGTATTTTTGAAGATGAAACGGGAAAAATGAATCTTTCTGTGTTGGATATCGGCGGCGATATTTTATCTGTTTCGCAGTTTACGTTATACGGCGATTGCCGAAAAGGGCGGCGGCCGAATTTTATGGAAGCCGCAAGACCAGATCATGCGCTGCCGTTGTACGAAGCACTGAACGAGGCGCTGCGGCAGAAAGGGATTCGCGTCGAAACAGGAAAATTTGGTGCAATGATGGAAGTAGAACTCATTAATGACGGTCCGGTGACACTCATTGTCGAAAGCAAGGAAAAAACGGGGAACTAATAATGTTCACCCGTTTTTTTATTTTATTTTTTGCCGAAATAGGAAAGAATAAAACAAACGGACGCGACGAATTTCCAATGAGGAAGGATGAAGAAAATGCGGCATAGCGCGAAAGGAGAGTTTGCCCATCGCAAGGCAAGCGAATTATTTCATGTCGATTTTCACGAATTTATGAGAAAGGAGGCGGAATATACCGCCTTTGAATTAGCGTCTGAGTTTGGTTTGACGCTAAGAGACGTACAAAAACTTAAAAAACAAATTTTTCGTTCCTAAGAACAATGAATTTCTCCTTGACAAAATGCCGTTTCATTCGTAACATAAGTTATAAAAATTATACATATGAACAACCAATGACGGAGAAAAGTAGTTAAGAATACACATGGCCAGAGAGGAAATGCCTGAGGCTGGAAGCATTTCTCCATGATGACTTAACGAAAGACACTCCGTAGGTTTCCCTTTGAACGTGCATGGCGCCAGTAAAAGGGAACGCGATCTCGCGTTATCGGTAACAAGTGGAAGCTTTTTTTGCTTCAATTAGGGTGGCACCACGGGAACAACGCTCTCGTCCCTATCGTTTATAGGGAACAAGGGCGTTTTTATTTTGGCAAAGGAGGTTTGTTATGGCTTTTCAAATTCCTAGAGGAACGCAAGATATTTTGCCTGGTCAAGTTGAAAAGTGGCAGTATATTGAAAAGATCGCCCGCGATATTTGCGAGCGTTACAATTATCATGAAATCCGCACGCCGATTTTTGAACATACGGAGCTGTTTTTGCGCGGGGTCGGCGATACGACCGATATTGTGCAAAAAGAAATGTATACGTTTGAAGATAAAGGCGGAAGAAGCTTGACGCTTCGTCCGGAAGGCACGGCGCCGGTTGTACGTTCATTTGTGGAACATAAAATGTATGGCGATCCAAATCAGCCGGTGAAGCTGTATTACATAGGGCCGATGTTCCGCTATGAACGGCCGCAGGCTGGACGGTTCCGCCAATTTGTACAATTCGGCGTCGAGGCGCTCGGCAGCAATGATCCGGCGATGGACGCGGAAGTGATTGCGTTGGCGATGGAACTATACCAAACATTAGGATTAAAGCAATTAAAATTAGTGATTAACAGCCTTGGGGATGCCGAAAGCCGCAAAGCGCACCGCCAAGCGTTAATCGATCATTTCCAAAGCCGGATTCATGAACTTTGCGAAGACTGCCAAGTGCGTCTCGAGAAAAATCCGCTTCGCATCCTTGACTGCAAAAAAGACCGAGATCATGAGTTGATGGCGACAGCACCGTCCATCCTTGATTATTTAAACGAGGAATCGCGCCAGTATTTTGAAAAAGTAAAATCGTACTTGACGAAATTGGGCATTCCGTTTGAAGTAGACGCGCGCCTTGTGCGCGGGTTGGATTATTACAACCATACGACATTTGAAATTATGAGCGATGCCGAAGGGTTCGGCGCCATTACGACATTATGCGGCGGCGGCCGTTACAATGGGCTCGTGCAGGAAATCGGCGGACCGGAAACGCCGGGCATTGGCTTTGCCCTTAGCATCGAGCGGCTTCTGGCCGCGTTGGCGGCGGAAGGAATCGCTTTGCCGGTTCGTGAAGGAATTGATTGTTATGTCGTGGCTGTTGGCGAAAAGGCAAAAGGAGAGTCTGTATTATTAGTAAATCAACTGCGCAAAGCGGGAATGATCGCCGATAAAGACTACCAAGACCGGAAAGTAAAGGGGCAGCTGAAAGCGGCTGACCGGTTAAACGCAAAATTTGTGGCGATTCTTGGCGACGATGAGCTCGCCAAAAATGTCATCAATATAAAAGAAATGAGTACAGGGGAACAAACGGAAGTACCGTTGCCGTCATTGATCGATTTCTTAAAAGAACGATTAGCATAGGAGGGGCATGAGCATGTTTGGCAGGACCTATTATTGCGGGGAAATCACGGAAAAAGCGATTGGCGAAAAAGTGGTGCTCAAAGGCTGGGTGCAAAAGCGCCGCGACCTTGGCGGGCTCATTTTCATTGATCTTCGTGACCGAACGGGCATCGTGCAAGTCGTCTTCAGCCCGGAAGTATCGCCGGAAGCGCTGGCTGTTGCGGAAAAAGTGCGGAACGAATATGTATTGAGCATAGAGGGCACCGTCGTCGCCCGCGCGGAAGGAACCGTCAACCCGAACATTCCAACCGGCAAAATTGAAATTCAAGCAGAGCGAATTACGGTCATTAACGAAGCGAAAACACCGCCGTTTGTTATTTCTGACCAAACAGACGTTGCTGAAGAAGTGCGCTTGAAGTATCGCTATTTAGATTTGCGCCGCCCGGTGATGTTCCGCACGTTGCAGCTTCGCCATCGGGTGACGAAAGCGATCCGCGACTTTTTAGACAGCGAAGGGTTTTTAGAAGTGGAAACGCCGATTTTAACGAAAAGCACGCCAGAAGGCGCACGCGACTACTTAGTGCCAAGCCGCGTTCATCCAGGCGAATTTTATGCGCTGCCGCAGTCGCCGCAAATATTTAAGCAATTGTTAATGGTTGCCGGATTTGAGCGGTATTATCAAATTGCCCGTTGTTTCCGCGATGAAGATTTGCGCGCCGACCGGCAGCCGGAGTTTACGCAGATCGATATCGAAACATCGTTTATGAGCCAAGAAGAGATTATGGATTTAACGGAACGAATGATGGCCCACGTTGTCAAAACGGCAAAAGGAATCGATGTTTCTCTTCCGTTCCCGCGCATGTCGTATGATGAGGCGATGAGCCGTTACGGTTCGGACAAGCCGGATACACGTTTTGGTTTAGAGCTTGTCGATGTATCAGAAATTGTGAAGAATTCTTCATTCAAAGTGTTTGCTGGAGCTGTCGCTAACGGCGGACAAGTAAAGGCGATCAATGTAAAAGGCGCGGCAGATCAGTATTCCCGAAAGGATATTGATGGGTTGGCCGAATTTGTCGCCCGCTACGGCGCAAAAGGGCTGGCATGGTTGAAAGTGGAGGAAGACGGACTGAAAGGGCCGATTGCGAAATTTTTCACCGAAGAAGAGCAAGCAGGACTTACAAAAACACTAGAAGCGGAAAAAGGAGATTTATTGCTGTTTGTCGCCGATCAAAAAGCGGTGGTTGCCGATGCGCTTGGCGCCCTGCGGCTGAAGCTTGGCAAAGATTTAAATTTAATTGATGAAACGAAGCTCCATTTCCTTTGGATTACGGATTGGCCGCTTCTTGAGTATGACGAGGAAGAAGGGCGTTATTACGCAGCCCATCATCCGTTTACGATGCCGGTGCGGGAAGACTTGCCGAAACTTGAAACGAATCCAGAAAAAGTAAGAGCACAGGCGTATGACCTTGTTCTCAACGGCTATGAGCTTGGCGGCGGTTCGATGCGGATTTTTGAGCGCGAAGTGCAAGAAAAGATGTTCCGCGCCTTAGGATTTACTGAAGAGGAAGCGCGCGCGCAGTTTGGCTTCTTGCTTGAAGCGTTTGAATACGGCACCCCGCCGCATGGCGGCATTGCGCTCGGCTTAGACCGCCTTGTCATGCTGCTGGCGGGACGGTCCAACTTGCGCGATACAATCGCGTTTCCAAAAACGGCGAGCGCTAGCTGTCTGCTTACCGAAGCGCCTAGCCCAGTCAGCGAGCAGCAGCTAGAAGAATTGCATTTAGCGGTCCAATGGAAAAAAGAAGAGTAAGCAGCGGCTGTTTTATTGCTCTAATTATAAAAAAGCGTGTAGGCGGGAAGGTTCACAAGTGATAAAATATATGATACAATGAAAGAAATAAAAATAGTCCTGATGTGTTCGTCGTATAACCTATTGTTTTGACCGAACAATAAGTTATACGGGAGCCCGGGGTTTCCAAGCGGCGTACATGCCTCCCCGTGCGAGGAAGTGCAAACCTTGGGACAGGGCACCCACCTGCTTGGAGCGGGTTCAAAACGAAGGCATCGACGGCACGATTGGGACTGACATAACAAGCTTTGCTATATATGCTCGACTACTTCCCTATGTAAAGGCTGTTCTTTACATAGGGTTTTGTTTTGCTGGCATAAAAATGTGATTGAAAATAAAGCGCCGATTATTGTAGGATAAAAAGCGGTATGGAAATCACATTAAAGCGACGGAGAGGATATCGATGCTACACCAGTTTTCACGCAATGAATTGGCAATCGGCAAAGAAGGGCTTGAAAAGTTAAAACAAGCAACAGTGGCGGTTCTAGGCGTTGGGGGAGTCGGCTCTTTTGCGGTGGAGGCGCTGGCCCGTTCCGGCATCGGACGTCTCGTTCTTGTTGACCGGGACAATGTCGATATCACGAATATTAACCGGCAGATTCATGCACTTCTTTCGACGATCGGCCGTCCGAAAGTTGAATTGATGAAAGAGCGGATCGCCGATATTAATCCGGAATGTGAAGTGATTGCACTGCAAATGTTTTATACGGAAGAGACGTATGAGCAATTTTTTAGCTATGATCTCGATTTTGTCATCGATGCTTCCGATACGATTATCTATAAAGTGCACTTAATGAAAGAATGCTTAAAGCGCAATATTCCGATTATTTCTAGCATGGGAGCGGCCAATAAAATGGATCCGACGCGCTTTCGCATCGTGGATATCTCGAAAACGCACACGGACCCGATCGCGAAAGTCATCCGCGCCAAATTGCGCAAAGAAGGCATTCGCCGCGGCATTCCTGTTGTGTTTTCCGATGAGAAGCCGATTGTTATTCGCGAAGATGTCCGCAAAGTGGTAGGCAATGATCAATCTCCGATCCGCAAGGCGCAAATGCCGCCGTCTTCCAACGCGTTTGTGCCGTCGGTGGCAGGGCTGATCATGGCGTCATACGTTGTGCGGGAACTTTTAAAAGATATTAAAATTTACCGGGTCGGAGAAGATTGAAAAACGTCGCAGCCCATAGTCTGCGACGTTTTTTTAAGAACGGGCAATATGTTCTAAATTTCCGTTTTTATCCATACGGAAAATATGGGCTGGTGGTCCCCCGTACTCTTCTTCCACAACGAGTTTGCGGGCACGTTCCATAATTTTTACTAATGCCTCATAATCTTCTTTAATAGTGGATTGATGCGCTTCGAGACGTTCCAATTTTTGTTGCAATTCTTCCCGCTGTTTTTGCAGTTGTACTTGTTCTTGTTTTAACCGTTCATTTTCTTTTTTCATTGCTTCGACCTGTTCGTAGTCATGTTTTAGCGTTTGCAAAAAAACGATGCACTGCTCAAGGGTGAGCGGCGAAGCAGGGAGAAATGGCGACGACCCTTGATAAGAAATGTTTGCTGATGGTGAAATACTTTCTTTCTGTAGTTTTTTGGCCATTTCTAGTGCGCGCTTCCGCTCTTTACGCTGCTTTTTCGCCAGTTCAATCGCTTCAACATATCGTTTTCGCACTTCGGCGTTCCAGCGGAACCCGCATGCGGCTGCCGTCCGGTTCAAGCGATTGCCGACTTCTTCAAATGCGGCAAGCTGCGTCCCCCCCTCGCGAATATATCGTAGCACTGTTTCCGCCAACACGACATCTTCCTCGTGAGACCAAGCATCTTGTCTTATTTTCATGTTGTCACACCCCGCAAATAAATTTAGATAGATGATAGTTTTTCCTCTTATTAGCAAATTTAAACTTTCTATTTTTCATTTCATTGAAAGTTTGCCAATAATCTTCTATAATGAATCTATATTTGTTACGACCAGTCGGTTGTAAAAATTCCTGAACGATTGGTTAAAAACGACCGGAAAGAGGTGGAAAGATGAGTTTTTTAACAAAGTTTAGCCTAAAAAATGCAGTTGCCGTATTCATTATTTCTTTTTTGCTGATTATTTTAGGAGCATACTCGTTTTCATCGTTGAAAGTCGATTTGCTTCCAAACATTGAGTTTCCGCAATTATCGATTGAAATCGTTTATCCGGGGGCATCGCCGCAAGATATAAACGACCAAGTAACGACGAAGTTGGAAGAAAAATTCAAATCTCTCGAAGGACTAAAACAAATGCAAAGTTCTTCATACGAAAATATGGCGGTGATTAATCTAGAGTTTCCGTTTCATACCGATATGGATGAAGTGGAACGTCAAGTTCATACACTGATTAACGACACCGACCTTCCGGAAAATGTACAGACGAAAGTCAACCGGTTTTCGTTTGGAACGATCCCTATTTTTAATATTTCTTTATTCGCCAAGAAAGACGTTGATTTACAAAAAATATTAGAAACACAAGTCATTCCTGAGTTAAATAAAATTGACGGAATTAACTCCATCTCTGTCGGCGGAGGAAAGGAAGAAATTATAAAAATAACGGTCGATAAACAAAAAGCGCTGCGGGCAGGATTGACGCTATCACAGATTAAAGATCAAATCAATGAAAAATACATGTCTTTTCCAGTTGGCAATATCCATACCGATACGTTGCAAATTCCTGTTCGTGTGCAGGAAAAGTTAAAAACGGTGAAAGATCTAGAAAATATGACGCTGACATCGCCATCACAGCAATCCATGCCTGCCGCAACACAAACAAAGCCGGCGATTAAGTTAAAAGACATCGCCAACATCGAAACGGTCACCGATCAAAGCGAGTTTACGCGCTATAACTTGAAAGAAGCGCTATCGATGGCAGTGACGAAAAAGCAAGATGCAAACACGGTAGAAGTGGCGGACAAAGTGATCAAAGTATTGGATTCGTATAAGGACAAATTCGATTACTCGATCGGTTTTGATTCCGCGAAAGGAATTAAAAAATCGGTCGAATCGCTCGTGCGTGAAGGATTGCTGGGGGCGCTGTTCGCTTCGGTCGCGGTGCTTCTCTTCTTGCGGAATGTGCGCGCGACGGTTATTGCGATCGTTTCTATTCCGCTTTCGCTATTGGTCGCTTCCATTTTTCTCAATCGAATGGATATTTCGCTAAATGTGATGACACTTGGCGGGATGGCCGTGGCGGTAGGTCGTGTCGTGGATGACAGCATCGTCGTGATCGAAAATATTTTCCGCCGTGTGCGCAAGGCGAAAACGGGAATAACAGACGAACTCATTCAAGATTCGACGAAAGAAATTCTCAAGGCGATTACTTCATCGACGATTACGACAGTGGTTGTCTTTTTACCGCTCGGTTTCGTCGGCGGAATTACCGGTGAATTTTTCCTGCCGTTTGCTTTAACGATTGTGTTCGCGCTGTTAGTTTCTTTGGTTGTTGCCGTTACGGTGGTACCAATTTTGGCGAAATTCTCCTTTAAAAAAGTTCCGCCGGAAGAAAAAGAAGGCGCGCTGCAGCGTGTTTACGGACGCATCATTGCCTGGGCGCTTCGCCATAAAGCGATTGTTTTGCTGCTGTCGGTTGCATTGCTTGTCGGTTCATTTGCCCTCTCTCCGGCACTAGGGTTTACTTTTTTGCCGAATGAAGAGCAAAAAACGTTGGTTGCCAGCATTGAACTTCCGCCTTCGACATCGCTGGAAAAAACAAATGATGTATCACTAGCATTGGAAAATATGTTCGCCAAGCAGAAAGAAATTAAAAACGTCACCGCAGCCGTCGGCAGCCGTGATTATCGCAGCGGGCTAAAACGCCAAAACCAGGCAAACTATTTTATTAATTTAAAAGAAGATGTTGCTGTTGCACCATTAATCAAAAAGCTAGAGAAAAAGATGGAACAAATCGTCAATGAAAAAGCACCAGGGACAACGATCGGCGTTCGTGAGATGGACAGCGGCGGCCCGCCGACAAATAACAACATCGATATTGACTTGTATTCCAACAATTTATCTGCCTTGCAAAAAGCGGCAAAACAAGTAGAAACCTATTTAAATAAACGCCATGATTTGAAAGATGTAACGAACAACTTTTCCGACAAGCAAAAACAAATCGTCGTCGATATTGATCCGGAAAAAGCGGCCGCTTATGGCGTTTCTGGATTTCAAATTTTAGGGACGATTGCCGATGCCACGAAGCCGGTAGACGTCGGAACATTGACGCTAAACGGAAAAGAGCGGACCGTTCAATTATCGTACAATCAGCATCTGCAATCGGTAGATGAGCTAAAAAATACGATGATTTTTACAAAGAGAGGACTTGTTCCTGTCTCCAAACTGGCATCTGTCAACGAAGTAGATACGTATACATCGATCCAAAAGCTGGACGGAAAAGTGTTTGCCCGTGTATCCGCGCAAATCGTTGGCGATAACATCCAAAAAGTGACCAACGATGTCATCCGCCATGTAAAAAATGATCTGAACCTTCCGGATGATGTGTCACTAGAGGGAGGAGGCGGCAGCGATGAGACGGTGCAAACGTTCCAGGAGCTTGGCATCGCGATGCTTGTTGCCATTGGCCTTGTCTATATTACGATGCTTGTCACATTTGGAAAAGCGCGCATTCCGTTTGTCATTCTGTCTTCGCTCATTTTCGTGCCGATCGGCTCGCTCCTCGGGTTATACATCGCAAAAGAGCCGTTATCTATCAGCGTCATGATCGGGCTATTAATGCTAATTGGAATTGTCACGACCAACGCCATCGTTCTTGTCGACCGCATTGGACAAAACCGTGAACAAAAAGGAATGACGATTCGCGACGCGATTATGGAAGCAGGCAAAACACGGCTGCGGCCGATTTTAATGACGGCATTTGCGACGGTGACAGCGCTGATCCCATTGGCGCTGACAAAAGAGTCAGGTACATTGATTTCCAAAGGATTGGCGATTACCGTGATCGGCGGTCTTACCTCTTCCACTTTGTTAACACTTATTCTCATTCCTGTGATGTATGAGTTATTCTTTATTCGTCAGGCGAAGGCAGAACGGATGAAACAGTAAATGAAAGGATGGCCCGTGCTGCAATGGGCCATCCATCGTTTTTGTTTCGTCCAAAGAATCTATTATAATAGTCATAAACAAGGAATAAGGAAGGAGAAGACATTGAATCGGAAAGAAGAAATTCTTCGGTCGGCAATGAAGCTGTTTGCGCAAAAAGGATATTATGCCACATCGATGCAAGAAATTGCCGAGCAGAGCGGGATGGCGAAAGGTTCGATTTATAATTATTTTAAATCGAAGGAAGAAGTGGCGGTGTCGATTTTTCGTTATCATTACGATATTCTCTTTCGCAAAATGAAAGATATTGCCGATGATGGCGATTTGTCAGCGCGGGAAAAGTTTGAAAAACAGCTGTCTGTGCAAATCGAGGAATTCTCCCGCCATAAAGAACTAGTCCAAATGCTTATGGGCGAACAAACGGTAAAAGCCAATGATGAAGTCCATCGGCTCGTGTTTCGCATTCGCGCGAAAACACTCAACTGGTACCGCCGGGCCATCGAAGAAATATACGGAGAAAAGGTGCGCCGTTTTTCGCTAGATTGTGCGACGATGCTCAATGGCATGCTCAAAGAATATTTGTTTTATATGGCGATTGACCGAAAACAGCTGCCTTTAGCTAAGCTGGCGTCTTTTTTGCTCCGGAGGCTCGATGCGATAGTGGCTAGCATGGCCGGACAGGAGGAACCGTTATTAACGATGGAAACGATGTATGATTATCTTTCTGCGGAACAAACCGATCAGCAGGAGAGGCAGAAACAAATTCTCACCTATCTTGACCAAATGATCGCCACCCTGCCGGCAAATGGGGACGTGGAAGAGAATGTACGTCACTCATTAGAAACGTTAAAACAAGAGATGAAAAAAGGAGAAGAAGCACGGCCGTTTATGGTAGAAGCGCTGCTGCTTTACTTAGAAAAATGGGATTTGCCTTTCTATGATGAATTAAAGGCAGCAATAGATCGTTATTTTGATTAGGTAGAAGTTCTCTGTCGGCTGCAGAGAACTTTTGTTGCAACCTTTGTTACGCTGCCGGCTTAAAGAACAAGGATATTTTCATAAGCGAGGGATCGTTTCATGCTTTTTACGGCGGAACCGCTTGCTGTTCGCATGAGACCGCGGAACATTGATGAGATCGTCGGACAAAAACATATTATTGGACCGCATACCGCCTTGTACAAAATGATTCAAAAAGGGTATGTGCCTTCGTTATTGCTGTACGGGGAGCCGGGGACAGGAAAAACGTCGCTTGCCTATGCGATTGCTGGGACGGCTGAGCGCGAGTTTTTTGCCATTAACGCGACGACGTCGGGAAAAAAGGACATTGAAGAAGTAGTGGCGACGGCGAAGCTTATCGGCAACGTCATCTTATTTATCGATGAAATCCACCGTTTTAATAAGGCACAGCAAGACTATTTGCTTCCCCATGTGGAAAATGGTTTGATTACGCTGATCGGCGCTACGACGGAAAATCCGTTTCACGAAGTAAATCCAGCGATCCGCAGCCGCTGTGGGCAAATTCAACAATTGAAGCGCCTTATGCCTGATGATATCGTTATCCTCTTGCGGCGTGCCCTAAAAGATCCAGACAGAGGGTTAGGGAATTTCCGCATCGTGATTGAAGAACAGTTGCTTTTCCGCATTGCCCGCGCGTCCGGTGGGGATGCGCGCGTTGCGCTAAACTTGTTAGAAGCGGCTGTCTATGCTTCGCGCGAAGTGGATGGGCAAATTTATGTCGAAGAGGAGACGATAGCGGAGTGTACAGCAAACCGGGGGTTTACTCACGATAAAAACGGGGATGCGTACTATTCACTCCTATCGGCTTTTCAAAAAAGCGTGCGAGGAAGCGATGTCGATGCGGCGCTTCATTATTTGGCGCGACTGCTCGAGGGCGGGGATTTGGCCGCCGTTTGTCGGAGATTGCTTGTCATCGCCTATGAAGATATCGGACTTGCCAATCCGATGATGGGAGTGAAAGTGCAAGCAGCGGTCAACGCGGTAGAACGATTAGGGCTTCCGGAGGCAAGAATTCCGCTTTCGGTCGTCACGATCGAGCTGTGTTTAAGCGCGAAATCAAACTCTGCCTATAAAGCGCTCGATGCGGCAATTGCCGATGTGCGAGCCGGAAAGATCGGCGATATTCCCGATCATTTAAAAGATGCCCATTATCATGGTGCAAGCGTGCTTGGACACGGAAAGGGATATCGGTATCCCCACGATTATCCAAACGGCTGGGTAGCACAGCAATATTTGCCAGAGGAGTTGGCAGATGTAAAATATTATGTGCCGAAAGAACACGGGGAGGAAAAGTATTACGCGAAAGTATATGAGAGGCTGGAACAATTAAAAAAGCAACACGATATTTAAAAATGAAGGAAACAAAATTTTATGATATAATGACAATCGATTTGTTTACTTTGTTCATAATGGAGGGAGCCTATGTCCCATTCTCACTATAAATACGCGTCTTTGTTCCGCTGGGCAGTTTATTTTATTGGCTTATTAGTGATGTCCTTCGGAATTGTATTGACGATTAAGGCCAATGTTGGCTGTGCGCCGTGGGATGTATTGCATATCGGATTGTACCGGAAATTCGGGTTGACGATTGGGACATGGTCGATTATTGTCGGCATTGTGATTTTGACGTTGTCTTCCCTGCTTGTCAAACAGCGGCCGAAACTCGGCGCTTTTTTGAATATGCTTTTTGTCGGCATATTTATCGATATGTATATGATGATTCCGTATTTGCAAACTCCTGCTACAATAGTAGGAAGATTTGCGATGCTACTGATTGGCATTGTTATTGCCGGTTATGGAATGGGGCTGTATATTTCTGCAAATGTTGGCGCTGGTCCTCGCGATAGTTTGATGCTTGCCCTGATGGATTTAACCGGCTGGAAAGTGCAGTATATTCGCATTGCGATGGAAGCCTTTGTTTTATTGACTGGTTGGCTGCTAGGCGGGCCGGTATCGATTGGGACGCTCATTTTTTGCGTGACGATCGGATCGGTGGCTGGCATTGCCCTCCCGCAATGCCGAAGAATCACCGAGCGTATCATGGAACCAATTCATGTAGAAACGCATGGTTTAAGACGATAGGAGGAATAGTATGAAAATTTCGACAAAGGGCAGATATGGGTTGACGATTATGATTGAGTTAGCAAAAAAGTATGGCGATCGCCCGATTTCGCTGCGCTCGATTGCCAAAGCGAATAATTTGTCCGAACATTATTTGGAGCAGCTTGTCACACCGCTTAGAAATGCCGGGCTTGTCAAAAGCATCCGCGGGGCATATGGCGGCTACGTGCTTGCGGATCATCCGGCGAAAATTACTGCCGGGGATGTCATCCGCGTGCTAGAAGGGCCGATCACGCCTGTCGAAGAACTCGAGGAAGAAGAGCCGGCCAAGCGGGAGTTATGGGTTCGTATTCGCGATGCGGTCGAAGAAGTGCTCGACAGCACGACACTGGAAGATTTGGCGAAATATAGCGAAGGTGATAATGAGGCATATATGTTTTACATTTGATGGAAAGGAGAATGATCATTGGAACGGATTTATTTGGATCATGCCGCTACGTCGCCGGTTCATCCGGAAGTGGTCGAGCGCATGATTCCGTTTATGACCGAAGTATTTGGGAACCCGTCCAGCATTCATTATTTTGGCAGACAAAGCCGCCATGCCGTGGATGAAGCAAGAGCTTTGGTGGCAAAAAGCATTGGAGCGAAAGAAACGGAAATCATTTTCACCAGCGGCGGAACGGAAGCGGATAATATGGCACTCTTCGGCACGGCGATGGCAAACCGTAACCGCGGCCGCCATATCATTACAACAACGATTGAACATCATGCCGTATTGCGCGCATGTCAATATCTAGAAAAACAAGGGTTTGATGTCACCTATCTTCCGGTAGATGAGCAAGGAAAAGTTTCACCAGCCGATGTGAAAGCGGCGCTTCGCGATGACACCATTCTTGTTTCCGTGATGTTTGCCAATAATGAAGTAGGGGTGCTGCAGCCGATCCGCGAAATCGGGGAACTATTAAAAGAGCATCAAGCCTATTTTCATACGGATGCGGTGCAGGCTTACGGACTCGTGCCAATTGACATCAATGAGTACCATATTGATTTGCTGTCTATTTCGGGCCATAAAATAAACGGGCCGAAAGGGGTTGGCGTTTTATATGCCCGCGAAACGGTCAAGCTGTCTCCGCTTTTTTACGGTGGGGAGCAGGAGCGGAAACGCCGCGCCGGAACGGAAAATGTCGCCGGCATTGTCGGGCTCGCAAAAGCAGTGGAAATTGCCCAAGAAACGATGAAGCAGAAACAGGAAGAGTATCGTCTGCTGCGGAATACGATGCTGTCTATTTTTGCTGAATCAGGCATTGACTATGCGGTAAATGGAAGCGAAGACGGACTGCCACATATCGTCAATGTGGCGTTTCCGGGCACAAACGTGGAATCGATGTTAGTGAATCTTGATTTGGCAGGAATCGCCGCTTCGAGTGGTTCGGCATGCACCGCCGGTTCGATTGATCCATCCCATGTGCTCGTTGCCATGTTCGGAAAAGAGTCGGAACGAATTCGTTCCTCAATTCGCTTTAGCTTTGGGTTCGGTACGACGAAAGAACAAATTGAGCGGGCGGCAACGGAAACGGTAAAAATCGTGAAAAGATTAACAAATAAATCAACTAGGTGGTGAAACAACATGAACAAAGCACCAAAAGATACACGCGTTGTTGTCGGCATGTCCGGCGGCGTGGATTCTTCCGTCGCTGCTCTGCTTTTAAAACAACAAGGCTATGACGTCATCGGGATTTTTATGAAAAACTGGGATGATACGGACGAAAACGGTGTCTGCACGGCGACGGAAGATTACGAAGATGTGGTGCGCGTCTGCAATCAAATCGGCATTCCATATTACGCTGTCAATTTTGAAAAACAATATTGGGATAAAGTGTTTACGTATTTTTTGGACGAGTATAAAGCCGGACGCACTCCAAATCCGGATGTGATGTGCAACAAAGAAATTAAGTTTAAAGCGTTTTTAGAGCATGCGCTATCGATTGGTGCCGACTACGTAGCGACCGGGCATTATGCGCGCGTGGCGTATCGCGACGGCGAATATAAAATGCTGCGCGGCGTCGACCCAAATAAAGATCAAACGTACTTTTTAAATCAACTCGGACAAGAGCAGCTGTCGAAAGTAATGTTTCCGATCGGGCATCTCGAAAAAGCGCAAGTGCGGCAAATTGCGAAGGAAGCGGGGCTTGCAACGGCTGGCAAAAAAGACAGCACGGGAATTTGCTTTATTGGAGAACGGGATTTTAAAGAGTTTTTAAGCAATTATTTGCCTGCCCAGCCAGGTGTAATGAAAACGCTGGATGGTGAAGTAAAAGGAAAACACGACGGAGTGATGTATTACACGATCGGGCAGCGCCACGGCCTTGGCATTGGCGGAAGCGGCGAGCCGTGGTTCGTCGTCGGCAAAGATGTCAAGGAAAATATTTTGTATGTGGCGCAAGGATTTAACAACGAATATTTGTATTCCACTTCCCTTATTGCCACCAACGTCAATTGGGTGTCAGACCGCAAACCGGCGCAATCGTTCCATTGCACGGCAAAATTCCGCTATCGCCAGCCGGATACCGGCGTTACCGTTCATCTGATGGATGACGGAAGAGTCGAAGTGGTGTTTGACGAACCAGTTCGTGCCGTGACGCCGGGGCAAGCAGTTGTCTTCTACAACGGCGAGGAGTGCCTTGGCGGCGGAACCATCGATGAAGTGTTCCGCGATGGCGAAAAGCTTTGGTACGTCGGTTAAAGAATAACTTGGAAAATGAAAAAGCGACGGCAAACAGGAAACACCTCAACTCTTGCGGGAGTTGAGGTGTTTCTGTAAATGATAGAAAATTGCGAACATATGTGCTAAAATTAGGATAAGGAGTGACAAAACAGTGGGAGATAAAAATCAACAAGGAATTGCCTATATGCAGCAAGGAGATTACGAGAAAGCGATCCAATGTTTCCATGATGCGATCGAAGAAAACCCGGAAGATCCAGTCGGCTACATTAATTTTGGAACAGTGTTAGCCGCAGCCGGAGAAGAGGAAAAAGCACTGCAGTTTTTCCAAAAAGCGCTCGAGCTGGATGGACATGCCGCCGCCGCTTATTACGGAATGGGCTCCGTCTATTACAAACGCCAGCAATTTGCCCAGGCAAAGAACATGTTTGAACAGGCGATTCAAAAAGGGTTACATGATGCCGACGCCTTTTTTATGCTCGGCATGTCGCTCATCCACCTGGAGATGCCACGGCTGGCGCTTCCGTATTTACAAAGGGCCGTGGAATTGAAAGAAAACGACGTGGAGGCTGTGTTTCAACTAGGATTATGCCTTGCCCATCTCGAATTGGTCGACGAAGCGATGAATTATTTCCAAAAAACGATTCAGCTAGATTCCCGTCATGCTGACGCCTATTATAATTTAGGCGTGATATATGCCTACAAAGAGGATATCCAAACCGCCCACGACATGTTTGCGACCGCTTTGGAAATCCAGCCGGACCATCTGTTGGCGGGATATGGAAAAAAGATGATGGAAAAGAAGCTACAACAATAAAAAGGCAGGGGATTCCCATTGCAACAACAGGAATCGTTTGCATTAGACGAGGCGTCATTTATTAAAGGAACGTGTGTTGCTACCATTTTCCATAATGAAGAAAATTTTTATTCCGTCATCCGCGTCCGTGTCGAAGAAACGAATGAAGCCTGCGAAGAACAAGAAGTAGTAGTGACCGGATATTTTCCGAAAATGAACGAACAGGATACGTATATTTTTTATGGAAAATTTCATAACCATCCGAGGTTCGGCCGGCAGTATGTGGTCGAACATTTTCGCAAACAGTTCCCGAATACGAAAGAGGGCCTCATTCATTATTTAGCGAGCGATTTATTTAAAGGAATCGGAAAAAAAACGGCAACGGCCATCGTCGAAACGCTTGGGGAAAATGCGATTTCTAAAATTTTGGAGGACCCAAGCGTATTAGACGGCGTTCCGAAATTAACGAAGCAAAAGGCAAAAGAATTGTATGAAACGCTGCGTACCCACGAAGGATTAGAGCAAACGATGATCGCCCTTTCGCAATTTGGGTTTGGGCCGCAGTTAGCGATGAAAATTTATCAAGTGTATCAAGAAGAAACGCTTTCCATTATTCAGCAAAACCCATACCAGCTTGTTGAAGATGTTGAAGGGATTGGATTTGGCCGAGCCGATGAGCTAGGATACCAGCTTGGCATTTCCGGAAGCCACCCGGCGCGGATTCGCGCCGCCTGTTTATTTGCGCTAGAACATGACTGCCTGCAAGAGGGACATGTGTATGTGACGAAAGATCAACTGACGGCATATGTGAAGCAGCTTTTAGAAGCAAAGCGCAGCGAAACGATCCGTGTCGAAACAATTGAGCAAATGTTGGTCATGCTTGCCGAGGAAGGCAAGCTCATTGAAGAGGAGGAAAGGTTTTATATTCCGTCACTTTATTTTGCCGAAAAAGGAATTGTGACAAACGTAAAACGTTTGCTGCAGCAAAAGGAAGCGGTCATGACGTTTCCTGAATCGGAATTTTTGCTGGCGCTCGGCAGATTGGAGGAGCGTTTGTCCGTACAATACGCTCCGCTGCAAAAAGAAGCGATTCGCCAGGCGCTTTCTTCTTCGCTTTTTATTTTAACCGGCGGTCCCGGCACAGGGAAAACGACGGTCATTAAAGGAATCGTGGAAATATTTGCTGACTTGCATGGCCTTTCCCTTGATCCGAAAGACTATACGAAAGACCATCCGTTTCCGATCTTGCTTGCCGCACCAACGGGAAGAGCGGCAAAGCGAATGAGCGAGGCGACGGGGCTTCCTGCTGTGACGATTCACCGGCTGCTTGGCTGGAACGGTGCGGAAGGTTTTACTCATGATGAGGATGAACCGATTAGCGGCAAGCTTTTAATTGTTGATGAAATGTCAATGGTCGATACGTGGCTGGCGAATCAGCTGTTTAAATCGATCCCTGACGGCATGCAAGTGATTCTTGTTGGTGATGAAGACCAGCTCCCATCGGTCGGGCCGGGGCAAGTGTTAAAGGATTTGCTGAGGGCAGGAGTGGTACCGACCGTTCGCCTGACCGAAGTGTACCGGCAGGCGGAAGGATCATCGATTATTGAATTGGCCCACCAGATGAAAAACGGCCTCGTTCCTTCCGATTTAACGGCGCAAAAAGCGGATCGCTCCTTTATCCGCTGCCAGACAGGACAAGTCGCCGAAGTAGTGCGGCAAATTGCCGATAACGCGCGCAAAAAAGGCTTTGCCGTAAAAGATATTCAAGTGCTTGCCCCAATGTACCGCGGACCTGCCGGAATTGACCGGATGAACCAAGTGCTGCAAGAATTGTTTAATCCGAAGTCTGAAAAAAAGCGGGAGCTTTCTGTCGGCGATGTCGTGTACAGGGTCGGCGACAAAGTGCTGCAGCTTGTCAATCAGCCGGACGATAACGTGTTTAACGGAGATATCGGTGAAATTGTCGCCATTTTTTACGCGAAAGAAAACACGGAAAAGCAGGATTTAGTCGTTGTTTCGTTTGATGGCGTCGAGGTCACGTATTCGCGGCAAGACTTGTCGCAAATCACCCATGCTTATTGCTGCTCGATTCATAAAGCGCAAGGAAGCGAATTTCCTATTGTTATTTTGCCTGTTGTCAAAAGCTATTACCGCATGCTGAAGCGAAATTTGCTATATACCGCCGTGACAAGAAGCAAGAAGTTTTTAATTTTATGCGGGGAGGAAGAAGCGTTTCGGCTCGGAGTCAACCGCAGCGATGACGGGGCGCGGCAGACGACGCTGACGGAGAAATTGCAACGGTCTCTTGCTCCATTTACCGAAGGAGAGCTGCCGATGGAAGATGCGAACGTAGGGATGGAAAACGTTTCACCGTATGATTTTATGAACAACTAGCCAAGCTAAGCGTGGCTGGAAAGGTGGGGAGATCTTTGCGGACGTTTTCCCATATGAAAGGCCTTCCCGTATATGAACAAAAAACGGGAAAGACAATTGGAAAAATCAGCGATATTTGTTTTACCAATAATGGAACAGTGCAAGGATTCGCGTTGGAAAGCAAAGGGTGGTTTGCCCGCCAGCGCTATCTCCCGTTTTCCGCCGTGCAAGCAGTTGGAACAGATGGGGTTATCATAAAGGACGCTGCGTGTTTACAGCCATTTTCCTCGGTTCAAACCGGCTACTCTCTTTACAGCGAACGCGGAATCGCCGGCAAACCGGTGATTACAGCGGATGGAAAAAAGCTGGGATTATTAGAGGATGTATATTTTCACGGGCAATTGGGCATAATCGGAGGATATGAGATTACAGACGGTTTTTTTGCCGATTTGACGGAAGGAAAAAAACGAATCGGCGCTGCCCCTTTTACCGTTGGGGAAGAAGCGATTATTGTAAACACAACAATGTAAGGAGAGTGGCTGTTCGTGCTCATTTGCCCGAATTGTAAAAGCAAAAATTTAGGAAAAATTGGTGTGAACCAATACTATTGTTGGGATTGCTTTATTGAATTGTCCGTGTCAAAAGGGATTATTCATACCCATCAAGTCGAGGAAGACGGGACGTTAAGTTCGTTGGATGATTTATTTGATGAACATGAGCGCACGATCCAATTTTAGGAGGAAACGAGCATGAATCGGACAATGACCTCGCTGTTGGCGTTAGGATTAGGCATTGCCGCCTATCGAGCAGCACAGCGCAATGACTGGATGAACAACCGCACAATGAAAAGAATGCGCCGTCGTTTGGCCCGAGCCATTCGCTAAAAGCTGGTGCCAATTCCCGCAAACTGACGGGGATTGGCACTTTTTTGTATAATTCCGCCCTCTTCTCCTACACTAACGGTAGGGGGTGTTACGATGGGGGAACAGCAGTGGCTGTCGATTGTCCGGATTGGCAAATGGCTGCTTATTACGGTTATTATCTATTTAGTGATCCGCATGAAAGAAGTATGGCTGCCTGCCGTCGATTTATTGATTACCGCATTGATTCCATTTATCATTGCCGCTTTTATTACCTATTTATTGCATCCGTTGGTGGAATACATTCATGAAAAGGGAATCCCACGCTGGATAGCCATATTATTGATCTATTTTCTTTTTTTCGGAGGCATCGGCTACGGACTTTATAAAGGCATTCCGCTGTTTATTCAACAGCTAAAGCAATTGAGCGAAAGCCTGCCGGCGTTAATCGAAACATACCGGAATTGGGCGAAGGGCATTCATAATCAGACATCGACATGGCCGATGGAAATTCATACGCGAATCGAAACGATGTTGGTACAAGTGGAACGAGCAGCTGCTGATGCCGTAACGATGGTGATGAACGGCGTAAAATGGTTTGTGAATTCCGCCATGCTGTTTTTGCTTATTCCGTTTATTGTATTTTACATGCTAAAGGATATTGAGTTGTTGAAAAAAGCGGTATGGTATATGACGCCGAAACGGTGGCGGGAGCCGGGGATGGCCTTTTTGAAAGATGTCGACGAATCGCTTGGCAACTATATTCGTGGGCAATTGTTGGTAGGAGCCGTGATCGGCTCTGTTGCCGCGCTTGCTTTGTGGCTTGTCGGAATGGATTATCCGCTTTTGCTTGGCTGCATTATTGGCGTCACCAATATTATCCCTTATTTTGGCCCGGTGATTGGCGCCATTCCCGCCATCATTCTGGCGGTGACGGTTTCCTTGAAAATGGTGTTGATCGTTGCTGCTATTATTTTTCTTCTTCAATTTTTGGAAGGAAATATTTTATCGCCGATGATTGTCGGGAAGAGTTTGCATATGCATCCGCTCGTGATTATGTTTGCCTTGTTTTTTGGCGGGGAAATTGCCGGAGTGATTGGCCTTATTATTGCTGTTCCGCTTCTTGCGGTATTGAAGGTGGCCTTGCTTCATTGGAAAGAACATTACCAGTCGCGTTGACAAATCGATAAGGCTTGTCTATAATCATACAATGAAAAAGTGAATACATAATGCGATGACGGATCGAGTATGTTACAGTCCATCTTAAAGCGCGAATTCGCGCACAGAGAGGAATTTCCGCGGCTGAAAGAAATTCCAGATGAAGGGTAACAGAACGCTAATCCGGAGCGCAGGCGAAACCTGACGTCCAAGCCACGTTACGGCCAATGAGGTGATGAACGCCTTGCCGTTCATAAACAGGGTGGTACCGCGAGCATAACTCTCGTCCCTGAAGGGGGATGAGAGTTTTTTATATTCAACCATAAAACGATGCTAGAAAGGGAGGATCATCATGAAGAAGCTTACTTCTGCACAAGTAAGGAGAATGTTTTTAGAGTTTTTTAAGGAGAAAGGCCATTCCGTTGAACCAAGCGCGTCACTCATTCCTGTCGATGATCCATCATTGTTGTGGATTAATAGCGGTGTTGCAACATTAAAGAAATATTTTGATGGTCGTGTCGTTCCGGATAATCCACGCATTTGTAACGCGCAAAAATCCATCCGTACCAATGACATTGAAAATGTCGGAAAAACGGCACGTCACCATACATTTTTCGAAATGCTCGGAAACTTTTCGATTGGCGATTATTTTAAGAGAGAGGCAATTCATTGGGCATGGGAATTTTTAACAAGCGAAAAATGGATTGGTTTTGATCCGGACCGATTGTCGGTAACCATTCATCCGGAAGACAATGAGGCGTTTGAAATTTGGCATAAAGAAATCGGCATTCCGGAAGAACGAATCATTCGGTTGGAAGGAAATTTTTGGGATATTGGCGAAGGACCGAGCGGACCAAATACGGAAATTTTCTATGACCGCGGCGAAGAATTCGGAAACGATCCGAATGACCCGGAATTGTATCCGGGCGGGGAAAACGACCGCTATTTAGAAGTGTGGAACTTGGTGTTTTCGCAATTCAACCATAATCCAGACGGCACGTATACTCCGCTTCCAAAGAAAAATATTGATACAGGCATGGGATTAGAGCGGATGTGCTCGATTTTGCAGGGAGTGCCGACAAACTTTGAAACCGATTTATTCATGCCGATCATTCGCGCGACCGAGCAAATTTCCGGACAAAAATATGGCGTGGACAAGGAGAAAGACGTGGCGTTTAAAGTGATCGCTGACCATATTCGCGCGGTCACGTTCGCGATTGGCGATGGCGCGCTGCCGTCGAACGAAGGGCGCGGATATGTATTGCGCCGGTTATTGCGCCGCGCGGTTCGCTATGCTAAGCAACTTGGTATCGAGCGACCGTTTATGTACGAATTGGTGCCGGTTGTCGGCGAAATCATGAACGATTTCTACCCGGAAGTAAAAGAAAAAGCCGAATTCATTCAGAAAGTGATCAAAAATGAAGAAGAGCGCTTCCATGAAACGCTTCATGAAGGTTTGGCGATTTTAGCGAGCGTCATTCAAAAAGAAAAAGAGCGCGGAAGCGATGTCATTTCCGGAGAAGATGTGTTCCGCCTTTACGATACCTACGGTTTTCCAATTGAACTGACGGAAGAATACGCGCAAGAAGAAGGAATGAAAGTCGATCACGACGGATTTGAACGGGAAATGGAACGGCAACGTGAGCGCGCTCGCGCTGCTAGACAGGACGTCGACTCGATGCAGGTACAAGGCGGTGTGCTTGGCGATATCAAAGTAGAAAGCCAGTTTGTTGGTTACGATCAGCTTCATACACAATCTACTGTCTCCGTTATCGTCAAAGACGGCCAGCTTGTGGATGAAGTGAAAGAAGGAGAAGAAGCGCAAATTATATTAGATGTAACCCCGTTCTATGCGGAAAGCGGCGGTCAAATCGCTGACCAAGGCTGGATGGAAAACGAAATGACGAAAGCGTTTGTGAAAGACGTGCAAAAAGCGCCAAACGGGCAGCATCTGCATCACGTCGTCGTCGAAAAAGGAACATTGAGAAAAGGAGAAACATATACAGCGCAAATTGATGAGGCAAAACGGGCCAATATTATTAAAAACCATACAGCGACCCATTTGTTGCATCAAGCGTTAAAAGATGTGCTCGGGCCTCATGTCAACCAGGCAGGGTCGTTAGTCGCCCCAGACCGCTTGCGCTTTGACTTTTCGCATTTCGGACAAGTAAAACCGGAGGAGTTAGAACGAATTGAAGCGATTGTCAACGAAAAAATTTGGCGCAGCATTCCTGTCGATATTTTCTATAAGCCGCTTGCGGAAGCGAAAGCGATGGGGGCGATGGCTTTATTCGGTGAAAAATATGGGGATATCGTCCGCGTCGTGAAAGTAGGCGATTATAGTTTAGAGCTTTGTGGAGGCTGCCATGTGCCAAACACCTCGGCGATCGGCTTGTTTAAAATCGTCTCCGAGTCCGGAATCGGTGCCGGCACCCGCCGGATTGAAGCCGTTACAGGCGAAGCGGCGTACCGCTTTATGAATGAGCAAATCGCCCTCTTGCAAGAAGTGGCGCAAAAATTAAAAACGAACCCGAGAGAAATAGTGGGGCGTTTGGACGCGTTAATGAATGAGATCCGTCAATTGCAGCGTGAGAATGAATCGCTCGCGGCCCGTCTTGGCAATTTAGAAGCGTCTAATCTTGTCCATAAAGTCAAAGAAGTAAACGGCATTCCGGTATTGGCTAGCAAAGTCAATGCAACGGATATGAATCATTTGCGGACGATGGTGGACGATCTGAAACAAAAACTAGGATCGGCGATTATCGTATTAGCCGCTGTGCAAGAGGAAAAAGTAAACTTGATCGCCGGTGTCACGAACGATTTAGTGGAAAAAGGATACCATGCTGGCAAGTTAATTAAAGAAGTAGCGGCCCGCTGCGGCGGCGGTGGCGGCGGTCGCCCTGACATGGCGCAGGCGGGAGGAAAAGATCCAAGCAAAGTGGGCGAAGCGCTGCAATATGTCGAAAAATGGATAAAATCCATTTCATAATCGATAAAGATAGTGTACAATGGATGTAAGATAGGGATGCCAGAACGGAGAGCGAGGTGGAGACGGTGAGCTCGTTTGATCAAACGATGCAGTTTCATTTTTCGGAAGAGCCAGCCGAGACGAATATTCGCGAAGTGTTGCTGACGGTGTATGACGCTCTGAAAGAAAAAGGATATAATCCGATCAATCAAATTGTCGGATACTTATTATCTGGCGACCCTGCTTACATCCCTCGCCATAAAGATGCTCGGGCGCTGATACGAAAAGTGGAACGCGATGAATTAATTGAAGAATTGGTGAAATTCTATTTACAGGGGCAACGAAAGGATTAACCGATGCGAATACTAGGGCTTGATTTAGGCACAAAGACGCTTGGTGTCGCGGTCAGCGATGAACTTGGCTGGACGGCGCAAGGGCTGGAAACGATCGCGATCGACGAAGAACGCGGAGAATACGGGTTAGAGCGGCTTCGCGAAATTATTGACGACTATGAAGTCGATACGATCGTCGTCGGATTTCCGAAAAACATGAATGGAACTGTTGGTCCGCGGGCGGAGGCGAGCCAGCGCTTCGCCAAACTGCTGGAGCGCGAATTTTCGCTTCCTGTCGTACTATGGGATGAACGCTTATCCACCATGGCAGCGGAGCGGATGTTAATCGCTGCTGATCTTAGCCGCAAAAAGCGCAAACAAGTCATCGATAAAATGGCGGCTGTCGTCATTTTGCAGTCATATTTGGATAGTAAACAGTGAATTGGAGGAGAGAATATGGAGCACGGCGATCGACATATTACCGTTGTCGATGAAAACGGCAATGAGCAATTATGTGAAATATTGTTTACGTTTGAATCAGAGGACTTTGGAAAATCATATGTGTTTTATTATCCGGTAGGCGCGGAATTTGAGGATGATGACGAAGAAACAGAAATTCACGTGTCGGCATTTATTCCCGGCGAAGGAGAGAAAGAAGGGGAATTGCTGCCAATTGAATCCGAAGAAGAATGGGAAATGATTGAAGAAGTATGGAATACGTTCTGCGCCGAACAAGAGGAATTAGAGGAATAGGATGAAAAAGATGGCCGGTATAGCGGGCCATCTTTTTTATTGAAAAAAGATAAACGAATAGCGAAAAATGCAAAAATTTGTAGTATAATATCACGAGTGAAAGGAGGTTTCTGATGAACAATAACCAATTTTTACAAAAAGATACACAAATTGTGCGAAAAATCGTGTTGCTCGTTTGCGCTGCTATATTGATTGCTTGTATAGCGATAGGAGCTGGAAGCTATTTCTATATCAAATCGGCATTACAGCCAGTCGATCCTCAGGATAAAACGCCTGTTCATATATCGATTCCTATCGGTTCTTCCGTGAATGAGATTGCCGATCTGCTGGAAAAAAAGAGGCTAATTAAAAGCGCGACCGTGTTCCGCTATTATGTAAAATTTAAAAACCATGTCAATTTTCAGGCGGGAGAATATGATTTAAATCGGTCCATGCCGATGGAAAATATCATTGAAGTTCTAAAAACAGGGAAAGTAACGGAAAAAGGCGGACTAAAGCTGACGATTCCGAAAGGGACGCAAATTACGCAAATCGCCGCCATCATTGCCAAAAAAACGGGATATAAGAAAGAAGATGTACTGAAGCAGTTAAATGACCGGGCCTATCTTGAGCATTTGATGCAAAAATATCCTAAGGTGCTGTCAAAGGACATTTTCAATAAAAACATTCGCTATCCGCTCGAAGGCTATTTGTTTCCAGCTACGTATTCATTTAAGGAAAGAAAGCCTCCTCTTTCCGATATTATTGAGGAGATGCTGAAAAAAACAGAAGAAGTATTAGCGAAATATGAACGGGACAGAAAGACGAACAACATGCCTGTGCATCAGCTATTAACCATGTCTTCCTTAATCGAGGAGGAGGCGACGGAAAAAGCGGATCGCGAAAAAATTGCGAGCGTGTTTTACAATCGGCTGCGCGCAGGCATGCCGCTGCAGACGGATCCGACTGTCTTATATGCGCTTGGCAAGCATAAAGATCGCGTTTCGTACAAAGACTTGGAAGTACAATCTCCTTATAATACGTATATTCATAAAGGGCTTCCGCCGGGGCCAATCGCCAACAGCGGCGAAATGTCTATTAAGGCGGCGCTCGAACCGGCGAAAACCGATTATTTCTATTTTCTTGCCACTCCGGCTGGGGATGTCATTTTTACCAAAACATTAGCGGAACATAACCAGCAAAAGGAGAAATATATTGGAAAACAATAGAATCGGATATGAATTGCTGGGCGGCAGGCAAAAATATTTCGCATTTCGCATGTTTTATGGTAGTATATATAAAGTTATCAACTGCCATCCTGTAATAAGAGTCCTTCAGTGACTCTTATTTTTGCGAGGAGGAGCTCTTTTGATCTCGAAAGAAGTAGCCCAATATATTAAGCAGCTTATTCCCGAGCGGGATGAACAAATAAAAGAGATGGAACGTTACGCGCAAGCATATGATATCCCCATTATGGAAACGACGGGAATAGAAGCGATGCTGCAGCTATTAAAAATCGCTCGGCCAAAGCGGATTTTGGAAATCGGCACCGCGATAGGATATTCGGCGATCCGCATGGCTAAAGCGCTTCCCAATGCTGAAATTGTTACGATTGAAAGAGACAAGGAGCGATATGAACGCGCCCTTTTTTATATAAAGAAAACGGGGACAAGCGGGCAAATCCGCGTCATTTTCGGAGATGCGCTCCACGTCTATAGCGATGTTGCGGAAGCTGCCCCATTTGATGTTTTGTTTATTGATGCGGCAAAAGGACAATACCAGCGCTTTTTTGAACTGTATGAGCCGCTGCTTGCAGAAAACGGCCTGATCATTACCGATAACGTACTATTTAAAGGGCTTGTCGCAAGCGAAGAGCCGATTGAAAATAAACGGCTTCGCCAGTTAGTGGCGAAAATTCGCCGCTATAATGAATGGCTTGCCAGCCGGGACGATTACGAAACGATCATTCTTCCGGTTGGGGACGGGGTGGCAATATCAAGAAAACGAGGTGAAAAGCAATGAAGAAACCAGAATTGTTAGTGACGCCAACGAGCGTTTCCCATATACATGATTTAGCTAAAGCCGGCGCCGATGCGGTGATGATCGGCGAACAGCGCTACGGTCTTCGTTTAGCCGGGGAGTTTTCCCGCACGGATGTAGCAGAAGCGGTGAAAGCGGCGCATCAATACGGCATGAACGTATATGTGGCCATGAATGCGATTTTTCACAACGATAAAGTGGATGAGCTAGGAGATTACATTCGCTTTCTTGCCGAGGTCGGCGCCGATGCGATCGAGTTTGGCGATCCGGCTGTGTTAATGACCGTGCGCGAAGTCGCTCCACATATGAAGCTGCACTGGAATACGGAAACGACGGCGACAAACTGGTATACGTGCAACTACTGGGGAAGAAAGGGAGCAAAGCGCGCCGTTCTCGCACGCGAATTAAATATGGAGGCGATTTTGGAAATTAAAGAACACGCCGAAGTAGAAATCGAAGTACAAGTGCACGGGATGACGTGCATGTACCAGTCGAAACGTTCGCTGATCGGCAACTATTTTGAATATCAAGGAAAAGTGATGGAAATCGAACGAAAAAAATATGAAAAAGGCATGTTTTTATACGATAAAGAACGCGACAATAAATACCCGATTTTCGAAGACGAAAACGGCACACATATTATGAGTCCAAACGATATTTGCATCATTGATGAATTGAGCGAGATGGTAGACGCGGGGATTGACAGCTTTAAAATCGATGGAGTGCTGCATGAACAAAACTACATTACCGAAGTGACAAAACTATATCGCCGCGCCGTTGATTTATGCGCGGAAAACCGTGCGCAATATGAAAAAGAAAAGGACGAGCTGCTGGCGAAAATCGAAGCGATTCAGCCGAAACATCGTCCATTGGATACGGGATTTTTCTTTAAAGAAACGGTTTACTAACAACAATAACGCCCGGTGCGTTGCATTTCGCTAGACAATAAGAAAAGGAGCATTCCTGTTAGAAGTTTTTTCGGGGACTTGAATAAAAAAAGCCCTCTTGGTATGATTCGGGGGTGTCAATCGCACGAATTGACCCCTAATTTGGATACCAAGGAGGACTATACATGAATTCTATCTCAAACAAGAAGATTAATCAAGTCACCGATCAAACGCTGGTGGTTGGGATGGATATTGCAAAGAAAAAACATTATGCCTGCTTTGTGGATGAGCGAGGGAGGGTGTTAAAAAAGCCGTTTCCCGTTCTGCAATCGAGAGAAGGATTGGAATGGTTGTACCAGTGCATCGTGGAAGCCATGAAGGAATTTGGAAAAACCGAGGTGATCGTTGGCATCGAGCCAACGGGACATTATTGGCTGAATCTCGCCTATTTTCTTGATGAGAAAGGCATCCCTCTCGTCATGACAAACCCGATGCACGTGAAGCGATCCAAAGAGCTGGACGATAACCTTCCAACCAAGCATGATGCGAAAGACGCGCTCGTCATTGCCCGGTTAGTGAAAGACGGCCGATTCAGCTATCCGCGTATTCTGAAAGGGATGGAGGCGGATCTGCGCGTGGGAGCGACATTTCGCTCCAAATTGGTGGAAGAACAGGGAGCGATTCGAAATCAAATGATTCGCTGGCTTGATCGATATTTTCCGGAGTTTTCCCAAGTCTTCCCGTCATTTGGGAAAATGGCGCTCGCGGTGCTGGAATATACGCCATTTCCGGGTGATCTGGCAGGAAAAGAACTAGAAGAGGTGCTGGCCCTTTACCGGCAAAGTGAGGGATTACAATCGCCACAAAAGCCGAAAGCGAAGAAGTTGATGGAATTGGCCCAACACTCCATTGGCGTAACGGAAGGACAACAGATGGCCCGTATCGAAATTGCCACGCTTGTCCGCCGGTACCGCCAGCTGGAAAAAGAGATCGAGGCATTGACAGAACAGCTGATTGAACTAGTTCAAACCTCCGTCGAATACGAATGGCTGAAGACCGTTCCGGGCTTAGGCGATGCGACCATCGTAGAACTGTTATCAGAGATCGGGAGTTTCTCCCATTATCAGGATCCGCGGCAGCTTATCAAATTAGCGGGCCTGACGCTGCGGGAACATTCCTCCGGCCAACACAAAGGGCAAAAACGGATCTCCAAGCGTGGAAGAAGGCGGTTGCGCGCCCTTCTGTTCCGGGTGATGATGCCGATGATCCGTCACAACGAAGCGTTTCGGCAGCTGCACGACTATTACACGACACGTCCTGATAATCCGTTGCGGAAGAAGCAATCCATTGTAGTGTTATGCGGAAAATTACTGAAGGTACTGCATGCGGTGTGTACGAAACGACAGGCGTTTGACGTGAAGCGAATGATGCAGGACATCTTTGGCCTCGAAACGGCTGCTTGATGCCTATAGTCTGGATTCTCTAGACAACAAGGATGACACGGAGAAGCTGGCGCGATATCATCCATTCGACCTTGAGTCCCTAAAGGAGCTTAGCCGGCCTCTGCCTGATGACTAGACCGAACGAAGGAATGTAGGCACAAGGATGCCAAGAGACATGGGAGGGTTCGTCATCATCAGCGATGCAGAGATCCACGGTGCATCCCATACGCTTCCCCCACTACAACCAAATTTAACCAGTAGTGGCCGCGAAGCGTACCCAGTCAATGTAAGATATACACATATTTAAGAAATAATGTTAGAAACTTTGTCGAAAAATATTTTTTTGACACCCCTGAAACGGCTACAACCGTTGATATATCAACATTTATAGAGGGAGGAATGAGCGGATGCTGCTAAAAAATGATAAAATTTCCGAAATCATTGACGGCAAACGCGTAATTGTGAAAAAACCCGAACTTCTTGCTCCGGCCGGCAACTTGGAAAAGCTAAAAATCGCCGTGCATTACGGCGCGGATGCGGTGTTTATCGGCGGTCAAGAATACAGCTTGCGCGCGAACGCTGACAACTTTACGATCGAGGAAATTAGAGAAGGTGTTCAGTTTGCCAATCAATACGGCGCGAAAATCTATGTGACGGCCAACATTTATGCCCATAATGAAAACATTCCCGGCCTTGAGGAGTATTTACAGGCGTTAGAGCAGGCTGGCGTTCACGGCATTATTGTCGCCGACCCGCTTATTATCGAAACAGCGCGCCGCGTGGCGCCAAAGCTAGAAGTGCATTTGAGCACGCAGCAATCGATCGCAAACTGGAAAGCGGTGCAATTTTGGAAAGAAGAAGGGCTGGAGCGCGTCGTGCTTGCCCGCGAAACGAGCGCGCAAGAAATCCGCGAAATTAAGGAAAAAGTCGATATTGAGATTGAAGCGTTTATTCATGGAGCGATGTGTTCGGCATATTCAGGGCGCTGCGTATTAAGCAACCATATGACGGCGCGTGATTCCAACCGCGGAGGCTGCTGCCAGTCATGCCGTTGGGATTACGACTTATATCAATTAGACGGAGATAAAGAAGTGCCGCTGTTTGATGAAAACGATGCTCCGTTTGCGATGAGCGCCAAAGACTTAAATTTAATTCGCGCCATTCCAGCCATGATTGAATTAGGGGTGGATAGCTTAAAAATTGAAGGGCGAATGAAATCGATCCACTACGTGGCGACGGTCGTAAGCGTGTATCGCAAAGTGATTGACGCGTATTGTGCGGACCCTGACCATTTCGTCATTCGCGAGGAGTGGATTAAAGAACTGGATAAATGTGCCAACCGTGATACAGCTCCGTCTTTCTTTACCGGAATGCCAGGGTATAGCGATCATATGTATGGTTCGCACAGCCGCAAAACGACTCATGAATTTGCTGGCCTTGTTCTCGATTATGATAAAGAGACGCAAATGGTGACATTGCAGCAGCGCAATTTCTTTAAGCCGGGCGATGAAGTGGAATTTTTCGGACCGGAAATTGAAAATTTCACGCAAGTAGTAGAAAAAATTTGGGATGAGGATGGAAATGAATTGGATGCGGCGCGGCACCCGCTACAAATCGTCAAATTTAAAGTAGAGCGCGAAGTCTTCCCGTACAACATGATGAGAAAGGAGAACTAATATGGGGAAGAAGCCTGTTGTCATCGGCGTGGCCGGCGGATCCGGCTCGGGGAAAACGAGCGTGGCAAGGGCAATTTACGAGCACTTTGGCGACCGCTCGATTTTAGTGCTCGAGCAAGATTATTACTATAAGGATCAGAGCCATCTCCCGCTTGCAGAGCGGTTGAAGACGAATTACGACCATCCTCTTGCGTTTGATAATGATTTGTTAATTGAGCATATTCATAAATTATTGCGGTATGAGCCGATTGAAAAACCGGTATACGACTACAAACTACACACGCGATCAAATAAAGTCATCCATGTGGAGCCAAAAGATGTTATTATTTTAGAAGGGATTCTTGTCTTAGAGGATGAACGTTTGCGCAATTTAATGGATATTAAAGTATATGTCGATACGGACGCCGACATTCGCATTATCCGCCGCCTGCTCCGTGATATTAAGGAACGTGGCCGTACGCTTGAGTCGGTGATCGAACAGTACGTTTCCGTCGTCCGCCCGATGCATAATCAATTTGTGGAACCGACGAAGCGTTATGCCGATATCATTATTCCAGAAGGCGGGCAAAATCATGTCGCCATTGATTTAATGGTCACAAAAATTCGCACAATTCTTGAACAAAAATCGTTTTTATAATAGCATAGCGTAAATAAAACAACTGTAGATGAGCAAATTCGCTAACATAAATTTACAACCAAACAAAAAAAGAGACATGAACCCGATTCCTTGATTAGAATAGATGTGTCACCAAAACTATTCACAAGGAGGTTCATGTCTCATGAATAGATTAGCACATCATCAAGGAATCCACAAGTTTTTCACGATGTTGGGGTTGGCCCTTTATTTTTCAAAACCTGTCATGAAGCATCTCGTTCATATCGTGGATGCGCTGACCACCAAAGGATTTGCGGGAACATTGACCGATCTTCATCATTGGAGCTTTCATCCGAACCACCGCACGACACTCAGCCATTTTTTCACGAAAAGCCCTTGGGATGAAGAGACGCTGCTTCGCAAACTTCAACAGTGGATGCTTCGTCGTGTCGAACGCATCGCCAAACAGGAGAGTCAACCCCTTTTTGTTTCGATCGATGATACGATTTGCCAAAAAACCAAGCCTTCGTCACAGGCAACGCACGCCATTCAAGGGTGTGATTGGCACTATTCTCACACAGAGAAAAAGTCGATCTGGGGACATTCTCTCGTTTGGCTCATGGTTCATACGATGACCCAGGCTTTTCCCTTTGCGTTCCGCCTCTACGACAAGGCGGCTGGGAAAAGCAAGGGGGAACTCGCGATCGAGATGCTTTCTTCTTTGGATGTACACCGTCCTGTTTATGTGCTGATGGACTCTTGGTATCCATCGCAAACGCTCGTGGAAGCTTGTCTGAAAAAGGGATTCCACGTAATCGCAATGCTCAAGGCCAATCGGCTTCTTTATCCAAAAGGCATTGCGGTTCAGGTGAGGGAGTTTGCCCGCTACATCGAACCGAAAGACACTCACCTCGTCACGGTGGGAGAAGAGCGTTATCGGGTTTATCGCTACGAAGGCTCTCTCAAAGGTCTCGATGATGCCGTGGTGCTGCTCGCTTGGAAAGCCGATCAGCCGATGACATCGGAACATCTTCACTGCGTCTTGAGCACCGACCGGGATCTAAGCGATGAAGAGATCTTGCGCTACTATGCCCAGCGTTGGTCGATCGAATGTTTTTTCCGTCAAGCGAAAGACCAGCTGAAACTCGATGGATACCGCGTTCGCGGACGTCGGGCGGTGAAACGCTACTGGATCTTGGTGCAGCTTGCTTACGTGTACAGCATGTTCGAGTCGAACAGCGATTTTTCTGATGGGCTCGATCTTCTGCGCAAGAGAAAAGGACATAGCCTCGTGGAGTTCATTTACCGTGCAGCGAAACAAAATATTCCCATTGATACCGTGAAAAAACAGCTCCACGTGGCATAAGGGGTACCCTGTTTGTCTCTTTTACATGGTAATTATTGTAATTAAAATTGCTCAACTACAGTAAAACAATATAAATATTATTAAACAAGTAAGCGTACGAACAACTTTTCTTGTTGTTCGTACGTTTTACATACCTAAAAAAAATAAAGAAACAGATAGAGGAGTGAAAGATGATGGCAAATGAAAAGCAATATCCAATGACAAAAGAGGGAAAAGAGAAACTGGAACAAGAGCTTGAATATTTAAAAACAGTAAAACGGAAGGAAGTAGTCGAACGCATTAAAATTGCCCGCGGGTTCGGGGACCTGTCGGAGAACTCCGAGTACGACGCAGCAAAAGATGAACAAGCATTTGTTGAGTCTCGCATCCAAACATTAGAAAATATGATTCGCAATGCGGTGATCATTGAAGAAGACAAGGAAAATCCTGATGTTGTTTCCTTAGGAAAATCGGTGACGTTTATTGAACTGCCAGATGGAGAAGAAGAAACGTATACGATTGTTGGCAGTGCCGAAGCCGATCCGTTTGAAGGAAAAATTTCCAACGACTCCCCAATTGCCAAATCGTTGCTTGGAAGAAAAGTTGGCGAAGAAGTCACTGTGCAAACGCCAGGCGGAGAAATGGTTGTAAAAATTGTTGCTGTCAAATAGGTTTCAAAATAAAACACCTCGTCGAAAATGAAGATGAGGTGTTTTATTTATGTGGAAAAAACGAGTAATAGTAGTGCTTGCTCTCATTCAAACCGGCATTTTTCTTCTGATTGGCAGGCTTGTTCAAGTTCAACTGGTTAGCACCGAGTCGTTTTCCGAAAAACACGTCAATTTGATTGAAGAGAGTGTCAAACAGCGGACACAAGAGTTAATGATTGATGACGGAAGGGGAATATTTATAGACCGGAGTGGGAAACCGCTAACGAAACAATATATCCCATCGCTTGTGCTATTTCCGTTTTTAAAAACGATGAAGTGGCCGGTAGAACAAGTGGCAAACATTCTTCACATTTCGGCGCATGCGATCATCGATCAACTGCAAAAAGCAAAAGAACCGTTTACGTTGACCATGGATGGCCATCCATTTGTGTTGAGCGAAGAACAAATGCAAGAAATCAATCAATTACATATTCCCGGCGTCTTTGCGGTAAAGAAACAATATCCGCTTGAAAAAGTATATGCGCCGCATTTAATCGGATTTACCCGCGCGGACAGCAGCCTTTTACATTCCCGCTACCCGGAACGCCATCTTTCTCCGCATACGGAAGTAGGCGTTCAAGGCTTGCAAAAGGCATTTGATGAATTTTTAATTCCGGAAGGAGAAACAAAGCTGTTGTATCATGTTGATGCGACAGGCGGTCCTTTATTTGGCCTTGATGTCAAGTATAGTGACCCAAGCAACCCATTTTATCCTGTTTCTGTAAAAACGACGATAGACCGCGATTTGCAAAAAATTGCCGAAACGGTCGTTGATGAGCACCATTTAAAAAAAGGTGGCATTGTATTATTAGATATTCCAACAAACAGCGTTCTTGCGATGGTCAGCCGTCCTGATATGGATCCAAGCGACCCATATAAAAACCACGGCGCGGAAAACCAGATGGTGTTGCCACAAATCCCGGGCTCCGTATTTAAGACAGTCGTTGCCGCCGCTGCGTTGGAAAAAGGGATAGTTTCGTCAACAACAACGTTTGATTGCAGCAAAAAAATTGATGGCATCACACCGGACCGAAATCATGATTACGGAACGCTAGGTTTTGAAGAGAGTTTTGCTGTCAGCTGCAACAATGCGTTTGCGACGCTTGGCAAAAAGCTTGTCGAGCAAGAACCGGACATTTTAGAAACGTATGCGAAAAAATTGGGTTTATATCCGCTCGCCGGATGGCAAGGAGATGTCTACCATGAAAAGGATTTTAAACAATTTCCGGAGGAACGGAAAGGAACGATATGGCATGATGAGCGCGATAAACGTGTTCCACTTGCCGTTGCGCAAACATCGATTGGACAAAAAGACGTGCGTGTATCGCCGCTGGCAGTGGCCAACATGATGGCAACGATCGCCCGCAATGGGGAGGCAAGGCAAGTAAGGGCGGTAAGCGAAATTTTATATAAAAACGGCACCACCTTTTTTACATTCCCGCAGAAGCCGATTTCCGAAGAACAGCCAATTTCGCCGCATACCGCTCATCGATTGCAGGAGCTATTGCGAAAAGTAGTGACGGATGAAAAGGGGACGGGACGGCGCTTTCAATCGCTTCCGTATGCGGTTGCCGGAAAATCGGGTACGGCAGAAACCGGAAAAAAACTTGCCAATGAAGAACTTGTGAATAAATGGTTTGCTGGCTATTTCCCTGCCGATGCCCCGAAATACGCGCTTGTCGTCGTCGAGCTGGACTGCCACAGTTCACGGACGGTAACGAACGATATCTTTTTCGATCTCGTACAAAAAATATATGAGTTTGACAAACAGGACAAAAAATCGGAATAACGACGAAACAGTTTATTAGAAAGGGTCGCCATGATACAATAGAAGCAGCTAAATGAGGGAGGTTGTCAACGGTTGGCAAAAGAAATTGGACCGCGTTTCGCACAACGGGCAAAGCGCCGGAAAATCAATCGCATTCTCAATACAGCCATTGCTGTAGTCATCTTGCTGATTGTCGTCGTTGCCTGGAATCTGTTCTCCGGCGGCGGGTCAGGCAGCGAGGCAGCTGACGCCCCGGTAAAAACAGAAGCAAAAAAAGGCAACAGTAAGAAAAAAGGCGACAACGAGAAAAAAGTGGAAGTAGAAATTGGCAATAAACAGCAAGAGAAAGAAAGCAATCCATCAGATAATGGTGATGAAGCGAATAATAGCGATGAAGCGAAACAAAAAGTGATCGAAACGCCAGGCCCCCCTGGTTCCAACATCGAGAAAGAAATCGTGAATCCGGCATGGCAACCGATTGGCACGACACAGTCGGAGCCGCATGTCACCCAATTTAAAGAAGATTCGGTGGATTGGAAGGAAATGCTCGACGCGGTTAGTTACGCGACCGGCCTTTCCCAATCGGATATGATCGTGTGGTTTATCGGCAATAACGGACCGAACAAAGCGGTGGCCACCATTTCTACGAAAGATCGAACACAACGATACAAGGTATATATCGAATGGGTCGAAAATCAAGGCTGGAAACCGACGAAAGTGCAAAAGCTAAGAAGGTAGCGGATTTCCTATGTTTATGGAAATCCGCCTATTTTTTTGCTTTAAAGTGGACGACAGCGCTGTAAAACCGTTTGCCGTTTTCCGCTACATGCATTTGGTGGGAAACGTGGTGAACGTGAAGCAAAAGCGCCTTATTATGTTCGATTTGTTCGTTAATTTTTTTCTCGAGCGTCTGCAAATCGTCAGCTTCAAAAAATTCGATTTTATCTTCAATGAGATCGAGAGAAATGTTCATGGTTCCATCCTCCTTTCATCGCCAAGTGTAGCAGATTTTTGCGCTATCATCTATTCAGAAGCACAGAAAACATTTGCGATTTTTGGCGCAAGCTGGGTTTCTTTGTCTATGTAAAGCG
Source organism: Saccharococcus thermophilus (assembly GCF_011761475.1). Lineage (NCBI taxonomy): Bacteria > Bacillati > Bacillota > Bacilli > Caryophanales > Anoxybacillaceae > Saccharococcus > Saccharococcus thermophilus. The sequence goes on along the minus strand of NZ_JAASRS010000001.1, from coordinate 1,965,147 downwards.
AAAATAATTTTATCGTTGAAGAAAATAAAAACTTATGATACATTGAGAACAGATTTGAGGCAAAAACATACTATATTTATAGGAATTATAAAAATTATGGAGCGTGACATCATGGGCAGAGAGTTTCTTGATTTATTTGAAGAATGGGCGGATTCATATGACCAATTTGTCGAAGGATATGATGAAGAATACCGTGAAGTGTTTGCGAATTATGACGATATTTTAAATACAGTCGCCGACAAAGCGGGGAATGTCGTGCTCGAATTCGGCGTCGGCACGGGAAATTTAACGAAAAAGTTGTTGGAACAAGGAAAAACGGTATACGGTATTGAGCCGTCTGAACCGATGCGGAAAAAAGCGCAAGAAAAGCTAGGGGCGCATGTGGCGATTGTGGACGGGGACTTTTTGCAGTTTCCACTCCCTCCGGAGCCGGTCGATACGATTGTCAGCACATATGCTTTTCACCATCTTACCGATGAGGAAAAAGGAGAAGCGATTGCTAAGTATGGCGAGTTATTGAAAAAAGGTGATAAAATAGTGTTTGCTGACACGGCGTTTCGTGACAAACAGTCGTTTCAGCGAGCCGTACAGGAGGCAAGAGCGCGCGGTTTCCATAACTTGGCCGACGACCTCGAACGCGAGTATTATACAACCTTGGACGTATTGACGAAACTATTTACAGAACACGGCTTTTCCGTCACATTTACACAAAAAAATGCATTTGTATGGGTGATGGAAGCAGTGAAACAGGAAAAATAGAAAGAGGGAGAAACATGAAAGTAGCGATTATAGGGGCAATGGAAGAGGAAGTAACCATTTTACGGGACCAAATGGAGGGACGGGAAGAAACGGTCATCGCCAATTGCGAATTTTCGACGGGCCGGCTTAACGGCATCGATGTCATTTTATTGAAATCGGGCATCGGCAAGGTAAATGCGGCAATGGCAACGGCGATTTTGCTGGAACGGTTCCGTCCGAATTACGTCATTAATACCGGCTCAGCGGGAGGATTTTTAGCGACGTTGAACGTTGGCGACATCGTTATTTCCAGTGAAGTCGTGCATCATGATGTCGATGTGACGGCTTTTGGCTATGAGTATGGGCAAGTGCCGGGAATGCCGGCGCGTTATCAAGCGGATCAAACATTAATAGACATTGCCAAACGCGCTGCACAGCAAATTAACGGTGTACAAGTCGTGACGGGACTCATCGCCACCGGTGACTCATTTATGAACGACCCGGCGCGTGTTGAGTTTGTCCGCGGCAAGTTTCCAGAACTTTGCGCTGTCGAGATGGAAGCGGCGGCGATTGCCCAAGTATGCACACAATTTGCCGTGCCGTTTGTCATTATTCGTGCACTCTCTGACATTGCCGGAAAAGAATCGGATGTATCATTTGAACAATTTTTAGATACGGCGGCGAAACATTCCGCAGACTTAGTCGTATCGATGCTGTCATTATTGCAAAAATAAACGAGGAAGGCGTCCCTTCCTCTTTCTATGTTTGTAGAAATGGAGTGACAAGAATGCGAGTGGCCAAAAATGTGCACGAGCTGATTGGACATACGCCAGTTGTGGAAATTACGCAATTTTCGCTGCCGGAAGGTGTTCGCGTATTTGCGAAATTGGAATATTTCAACCCGGGAGGAAGCATTAAAGACCGGCTTGGCCAAGAGTTATTGCGCGACGCGTTAGAAACAGGAAAGCTAAAAGAAGGCGGAACGATCATTGAGCCGACGGCAGGAAATACCGGTATTGGGCTGGCGCTGGCGGCGATTGGCAAAAACATCAACGTGATTTTTTGCGTTCCGGAGAAATTCAGTATCGAAAAGCAGCAAATCATGAAAGCGCTCGGCGCGACGATTATTCATACGCCAACAAGCGAAGGAATGCAAGGAGCGATCCGCAAGGCGCAAGAGCTTGCCCGGGAAATTCCAAATGCTTATTGCCCACAGCAGTTTGCCAACCCTGCCAATCCAAGAACATATTATAAAACGCTCGGTCCGGAATTGTGGGAAGACCTTGACGGACAAATCGATGTATTTGTCGCCGGAGCCGGTTCGGGCGGAACGTTTATGGGGACGGCGACGTTTTTGAAAGAGAAAAATCCAAAGATTAAAACGGTGATTGTCGAGCCGGAAGGATCAATTTTAAACGGCGGGGAGCCAGGACCGCATAAAACGGAAGGAATCGGAATGGAATTTTTGCCGGATTATATGGACCGAAGTTATTTTGATGCGATTCATACGATTAGCGATGAAGATGCGTTTAAGCGGGTAAAAGAACTTGCCAAAAAAGAAGGGCTGCTTGTCGGGAGCTCTTCAGGCGCTGCGTTTCATGCCGCATTGCTGGAGGCGGAAAAGGCGAAACCGGGAACGAATATTGTTGTTGTTTTTCCTGACAGCAGCGAGCGATATTTAAGTAAAAATATTTATGAAGGTGGGATTTAAATGAGACGAAAAACGAAACTCATTCACGGTGGCATCTCAGGCGATCCGCATACGGGAGCGGTTTCTGTTCCGATTTATCAAGTCAGCACGTATAAACAAGAAGGAATTGGCGGCCATAAAGGCTTTGAATATTCGCGTACCGGCAACCCGACCCGTCATGCACTCGAAGAACTTATTAAAGATTTAGAGGAAGGTTATGCTGGATTTGCGTTTGGCTCCGGAATGGCGGCGATCACAGCGGTCATGATGTTATTTAACAGCGGGGATCACGTCATTTTAACGGACGATGTGTATGGCGGCACCTATCGCGTCATGACGAAAGTGCTCAACCGTCTAGGAATCCAAGCAACGTTTATCGATACGAGCAACCTTGCAAATATTGAAAAACATATCCAGCCAAATACGAAAGCCCTTTACATTGAAACGCCAACCAATCCGCTTTTAAAAATTACGGACATTCAGGCTGCTTCCGCCATCGCCAAGGAGCATGGCTTGCTTACGATCGTCGATAACACGTTCAGCACCCCGTATTGGCAAACGCCGCTTGCCCTTGGCGCCGACATTGTTGTCCATAGCGCGACGAAATATTTAGGCGGCCACAGCGATGTTGTCGCTGGTTTAGCGGTTGTCAATTCGGAAGAGTTGGCAGAAAAACTACATTTCATTCAAAACTCTACCGGAGGAATTCTAGGCCCGCACGATTCATGGCTGCTTATGCGCGGCATCAAGACGCTTGGCGTGCGCATGGAGGAGCATGAAGAAAACACGAGAAAAATCGTTGAATTTTTAGCGAACCATCCAGCGGTCCAAAAAGTGTATTATCCAGGATTGGAAACACATCCAAACTATGAGATTGCCAAAAAACAAATGCGCGGTTTCGGCGGCATGGTCTCCTTTGATGTCGGAAGCGCGGAGAAAGCCGATCAAGTGTTAAACCGCGTCCGCTATTTTACACTCGCGGAAAGCTTGGGGGCAGTCGAAAGCTTAATTTCGCTGCCGGCGAAAATGACGCATGCATCCATTCCGAAAGAACGCCGCGAACAATTAGGAATTACCGATGGGCTGATCCGCATTTCTGTTGGCTTGGAAGATGTGGAAGATTTAATCGAAGATTTAGCACAAGCATTGCATGGTTAAAATTACATCCCCACCGATTCCATCCACTATGGTACAGTTAAGGATGGAGAGGGGGATAACGATGGAACGGCAAAAGAAAGAGTGGAAGGAAAAAGCGGCCGATTATAAAATGTTTGCCGGTGTATTGCTGGCGGTAAGTGTCTTTTTGTATATTGGCACGCTTCTTCCTACGGCTGCACCGGAGAAAAAGGTGTATTTGCTTTATTTCATTGTGATATTGTTAATAGGCGCGTTTTACTTTTTTCAACGTGCGGTCAAATATATCCGCTTATTGCGGGAAGCGGAAGAATAAACCTGCCTCTTCTTGCTGGAGAGGCAGGTTTTTGACTATTTTGCCGAAAAGCGGTTTACGAACATGTTGCGCGTTTTGCGATGGAGTTTCATAAATTGTTCAAAACCATGCGAAGAAATCGCTTGTTCCTTCGTGTAAAATAAAGATGAAGAATGACAAGGAGGGAACAAGGGATGTTCGCCATGGTGATGGGGATTGTGATTACTGCATCTATAGCATTGATTATAACAGCGGAAGTAAGCGTGGAAGCGCAAAATTAACATAAGAACAAGGAAAGGTGTCCCAACCGTAGTCTTGGGGCACCTTTTGCATATTTATCTCCGCTTTTTTTATATCTCCTCTAGAGATAAGCTGCTACAGGCAGTTTTACTTGAGCAAAATAATAGGGATATGTAGCAGGAAATTTCGTAAAATTAAGTGAATTGTTGTATATCGCAAAAATTAGGGGGGATAAAAAATGAAAAAGTTAACATTGCGATTTTTTTATTATCACTCGTGGGCAAACAAACAACTTATGGAACATCTAAGTAAGTTGCCAAAAGAAATCATTAATAAGGAAATAAATAGCGTTTTTCCTTCCATTTCACAAACCTTTGTACATATGTATGCCGTGGATGAATTATGGTTTTTAAGGATAAAAGGAAAAAGTGTGAATTCCATCGAATCGAAGCAATTTAAGACAATACAAGAAATTAATGATGCATTTACCCATTTGCATAAGGAGATTTTAGAATTTCTCAATCTTGAAGATGATTTGGAACGAACGGTCGTTTATAGTAACACGAAAGGGCAACGTTTTAGTAACAGTATCCGTGAAATTATTTACCATATAGTTAACCATGGAACTTATCATCGTGGTAATATTTCAGCTATGATCAGACAATTGGGTTATCAGGGAATATCTACAGACTATATTTACTATTTAAGGAACGCGAACAAGGAATAATGGATACTGTTAAAGAATGATGTTCATTTTCTTGTTCGGCAAACAGAGCAGGTTTATTGAATAAGACCTATGTGATAAAATTAAAAAAAACAGGAAAAAAGAGGTAAAAATGGGATGAACAGAATGTTATTTATATTTCAATATGTATTAGCGTTTATGCTTTTAGCTTTCTCTACATTTGCTTCATGGTATGAAGGAAGTGAATTAAGAGATATACCATGGGAATGGAAATATTCCGCATTTTTCTCAAAAATGTTCAATGGTGAAGTAACGGAAAGTTCCGATATCTCACAATTGGACCACTTTATATATGCGGCAAAATTTAAACCAATATTTCCTATGTTGATGATGTTTAGCCTTATTTATATTTTCATTTTAAGTGGCTATTTACTTTTAAAATACAATACAAAAAAGCTAATGGTTTTTCATTTTTGCCTAGGTATTATGTTTCTTTTATTGGAGACAATGGTTTCTAATTCTCCGACAGTAGGAGGCAAATATTTCACTTCTCTTTTTATAATTAGTTGCGTGTTAAACTTTATTATTTCGCTCATTCTCTTCTTAAAGTTAAGAAAAAGAAATGGGGAGTTTCAAAACAATGTTTTTAAGCTCCCATGGAAAATATTTAGAATCGCGTTTTCCAGTTGATTAGCCCGGTCTCGGTTAGACATAGGTAGGGTTCTCTTTTCTCTAAGATTTTTGGTCTAGAGAATACCCTACTTTTTTATTTGTCCTAGTTCAATACTTCAAAATTTTATACATCATCAAGATTTAAGTAATAAGAAGGTATTTATATTCCATTGAGGAATATTAAGGTGATTTTGGTATTTTCTTTTATAAAAATTGTTATATACTTGAAAGTGTGGTACCGTCAAGAATTTTGTGTAATATAATGGGGGTAGGGTTTCTCTGAAATGGATTTGGAATGAATAGGGAACTAGTTTCCTCCACACAGGAGACTGAATATTCAGTCTCCTGTGTGGAAAGGGAGAATCCCCCTATTTTGTTTATTTACAGTATTTGGTTAATGATAACGTTCTTCAAACATTCGCTCGAGGGCTTCCTGTGCTTCGGCAAATCCTCGCAACTTTCGCCCTGCCCATTTCTCATTAAAATCTTGAATGGTCAAATATACGATTTTTTCAGCGGCTTCTAAACTATTCAAACTGTTCATCGGCTTTAGACGTTTCCGAATCTCCTTGATCGTTCGTTCAATGGCATTCGTCGTGTAAATCACACTTCGAATACTGCTTGGATAATCCATAAATGTAAGGAGGACATCCAACTCATTGGCCCAAGATTGAACTTCTCTCGGATACTTGCTTGACCATTTCGACTCAAACTGTTGAAACATCTGTAACGCCATCTCCTTATTCGGCGCGCGATAAATCAGCCTGAGATCCTCGGCCACTTCAAATTGGTCTTTTTTCCGAACACGATGGAGCGTGTTACGGACTTTGTGAACGACACAACGCTGCACATCGGCTTTCGGATAAACCGCCTTAAAGGCTTCCTCCAACCCTGGTAGTCCATCGAATATGCCCAGAAGCACTTCCTTGGCGCCTCTTTGGTAGAGGTGTTGAAGAATTTCCTGCCATACATAGGCGCTTTCTTGTCCTCCCACAAAGAAATCAAGAATTTCGCGATATCCTTCTTCGTTCACCCCTAACACCACATAAATGACTTCTTTCTCCACGGTTTCGCGACGAAGTTTTACGTATAAACCATCCAAATATAAGACGGAATAACGCTTGTGCAGTGGACGAGTGTGCCATTTCTCGATGTCTTCCTTCACGACATCGGTAATACGGCTGATCGTCGCAGGAGAATAGGTGCTTCCTAGAATTCGTTCGATAAACTTGCCAATTTCCCGTGTACTCATGCCACTTTGGTACATCCTAATGATTGCTTCCTCCAGCCAGCCGGTGTGCCGTTGGTAAGGGGCAAACAACTGTGTTTGAAATTCTCCGTTTCGGTCTCTAGGGACCAAAAGACCTTCAATCCGGCCATATTGCGTATCTAGATTTCGTTGATAGTAGCCGTTTCTCATATTTGATGTTCCGGCCTGTTCTATTTCGAGGAAATTCTTGATTTCTTCCCGCATGATCAGTTCTAATTTTTCCTTTACAAACTGACGAATGACACTTTCCAGTTGATTTGCCCAGTCGACATTCGGTATACTTTTAGACATAGGTAGGGTTCTCCTTTCTCTGGAATGTTTGGGTTCAATCAGAGAATACCCTACCTTTTTTATTTTGATCTAGTAAAATGCTTTACACAAAATTTTATACATCATCGAAAGTGTTGCAAAACACATAACGAATGAACAAATGTACATAAAAAATCCACCACCTTGGGAGTTATATACAGTTTTTACTTTAGTTTTGCAACACCATCTATATAATATAAAGTTTTTGTAAGAAAATATAAAATTTTCTTTTGATATCGTATATGAGTGTTTATACCTTTATATCACAAGGGAGGATTTATATGAAAACAAAATTTCAAAGTTTAAGTATGAAAATCTCTTTGTTAATTGTTAGTTTAATGATTATTTTATTAACTTTTAGCGTTGTTCTATTTTTGGAAATGATGAGACTTTCTGTAGAAAATACCATTTCCTCATACAGCATTGAAACTGCGAAAAATATTGCGAAACAAATAGATGTTGCGGAGTATCAAAAATTCTTAAAGGAAAAGTCAGAAAACGATACATATTGGGCTTTGCGAAATGAATTAAATGATTTCAGAGAGAAAACGGGAGCGCTTTATGTTTATACGGTAGAAGTTGACGAAAAAGAAAAGCACCCAAAAATTTTAATTGACGGACAACCGAAAGGATCGGATGCCGCGTCTGAACTTGGGCAACCGACTAGCACCACGACTTATGATGACGTGTTTCCGGTGTTAAAAGGAGGTACAAACAGCACGAAAATTCTACATGATTCCGAATATGGAGATTATCTCTCTGCTTTTGCTCCGATCAAGAATAACGGAAAAGTAATCGGGATTCTTGGAGTGGATATTGACGCGAAAAAGGTTGGTTCTATTCAACAAAAAGTAATAAAAGAACAATTGATGAATTTTATATTGTTATTTGTGATGGGTATCGGAATCATTAGCTGTATTTCCTTTTTCTACATTCGCAAACGATTAAAATCTCTAGAGACATTAAACGAAGTGGCTGAAAAAATCGCTACAGGGGAGTTAAACGAAGCGCAAAATCTATTAGGGAAAATACGAATAAAGGGGAAAGATGAGATTGCTAGCCTATCTCAATCGTTTAAGCAAATGATGACGGGAATGCGCGAGATGGTGACAGATATTACGAAAAGTGCATACGAAATGCTGGAAACCTTTAAAGCATTAAGTCAAAATATTGAGAGTGCCAAACATTCCAGTGAGCAAATTACAATGGCGATTAGGACGGTGTCTTCGAGCGCACAGCAACAGGAGACAAGCATGAATGAAACAGCTAATGCGATTGAGGAAATGGCTATTGGCGTTCAAAAAATTGCCGAGTCATCGTCTCTTATTGCGGAATCATCAAATGATGTGATGAAACAAGTGGAAAGAGGAAACGAAGAAATTGAGAAAGCAATAAAGCAAATCGATGACATGCGACAGGCTGTTATGGAAACATCCATTAAAATCACGGAGTTAGGCAACCGGATTGAAGAGGTTGAACAAATTCTTACGACCATTACGGAGATTTCTGAACGAACCAACTTGCTTGCGTTAAATGCAAACATTGAAGCGGCACGAGCTGGAGAGCATGGAAAAGGATTTGCCGTCGTTGCCAACGAAGTGAGAAAGCTTGCTGAGCAGGCAAAGCATTCGGCACAAAAAATTGCTGAATTGATTCAACAGTTCCAAGTCATGACGAAAAATGTGGTTCGCGAAATGGAGTCGGGGACCCAAGAAGTTGAAAAAGGGACAAAAGCTGTCCATAAAGTAGAAGAAGTGTTCCGATCTATTTTTCAGGCGGTTCACCAATCCAATAATGAGATTCAAGAGGTTTCTGCGATTACGGAGGAAATGGCTGCTGGATCTGAACAAATTTCTGCTTCCGTTGAGCAATCGGCCTTCTTAACTAAAGAGGCTGCATCAAACGCCATGAAAGTCGCGGAATCTGTGGAAAAACAAATGAAAGCAATGGAAGGAATCGCCGCTTCGACGGAATTGTTAGGGAAAATATCGGAAAAACTTGAACAAGCGGTAAGGAAATTTAATTTATAAATATAAAGTTGTCCGAAGTTTTCCGGACAACTCAGTTTGTCGACAAAGTCGGAAAGGAGCAATTACCTAAAATTGCTCCTTTTATTTTGCAAAGGTATGAGGCTATCTCCGCTTTTCTTTTTCATGGCGATAAAACTCATGAAACATTTTCATTAATGCGCGCTTTTCAATCCGCGATACATAGCTTCTGGAAATGCCGAGCTCTTTCGCGATTTCACGCTGTGTTTTTTCTTGCTGCATGTCGAGGCCGAAGCGGCTAATAATTACTTCCTTTTCCCTCTCATCTAACACATCGATGTATTTTTTTATTTGTTCAAGTTCCATGTTTAGGTGAATTTCATCCACAATATCGTTTCCTTCTGATTTTAAAATATCGATTAAGCTAATTTCGTTTCCTTCTTTATCCTGCCCGATCGGCTCGTGCAAAGAGACGTCCTTTCGCGTTTTTTTTAATGAGCGCAAATGCATTAAAATTTCGTTTTCAATGCAGCGCGCGGCATATGTCGCTAATTTTGTCCCTTTGCCAGGGGAATAGCTTTCGATTGCCTTAATCAGGCCGATGGTGCCGATGGAAATCAAATCCTCTACATCCTCGCCCGTATTTTCAAACTTTTTTACAATATGGGCAACAAGGCGTAAATTATGCTCAATTAAAATATTGCGGGCTTGTTCATCTCCTTTCGCCATCAGTTCTAAGTATTTTTCTTCTTCTTTAGCGCTTAACGGTTGGGGAAATGCGTTGTTCTTAATATATGATACTAAAAACGCTAATTCTTTAATGAGGAATGTGAACGCGGATAAAATACCGGACATTTTGTTACCCCCACCCTTTATGGTTTTAGGCAATCGCCTATTACTCATGTATATGCTGAAGCGGGGTTGTACGTGTTTGGACATAAAAAAAATGGAATTAAATGACAATATTATATGAATATTCTTGACATAACGAAAATATATATAGTAAAATAACTTTGTCACTTTTTGTCTAAAAATGTCATGAAAAGGGGGCGAATGAATGAGAAAGATCGGATTAGCTTGGCAAATTTTCATCGGTCTCATTCTTGGGGTTGTCGTGGGAGCAATTTTTTATGGGGATCCGAAGGTTACCACTTATTTGCAGCCAATTGGAGATATTTTTCTCCGTTTAATAAAAATGATTGTTATTCCAATTGTTATTTCTAGCCTTGTTGTTGGAGTCGCCAATGTAGGGGATTTGAAGAAACTTGGAAAACTAGGCGGAAAAACAATTATTTATTTCGAAATTATCACGACGATCGCCATTGTCGTCGGTTTATTGGCGGCGAATATTTTCCAGCCGGGAGCCGGCGTGAACATGAAATCGTTGGAGAAAACAGATATTCAAAGCTATATTGACACAACCAACGAAGTGAAGCACCACTCGATGATTGAAACGGTCGTCAACATTGTCCCAAAAAATATTTTTGAATCTCTCTCAACGGGAGATATGTTGCCGATTATTTTCTTCTCGGTTATGTTCGGTTTAGGGGTAGCGGCAATTGGCGAGAAGGGAAAACCGGTATTGCAATTTTTCCAAGGCACCGCGGAAGCGATGTTTTATGTGACAAACCAAATTATGAAGTTTGCGCCGTTTGGCGTGTTTGCGCTGATCGGTGTAACGGTTTCGAAATTTGGGGTAGAGTCGCTTATTCCGCTCAGCAAGCTTGTTATAGTTGTTTACGGTACGATGATCTTCTTTATTCTTGTAGTACTTGGCGGAGTTGCTAAACTGGCCGGTATAAATATTTTTAATATTATAAAGATTTTGAAAGATGAATTGATTTTGGCGTACAGTACGGCAAGTTCCGAAACCGTTCTTCCAAAAATCATGGAGAAAATGGAGAAGTTCGGGTGTCCGAAAGCAATTACATCATTTGTCATTCCGACAGGCTATTCGTTTAACCTAGACGGTTCTACTCTATATCAGGCACTGGCTGCCATTTTTATCGCGCAGATGTACGGCATTCATATGCCGATTTCGCAACAAATTTCGCTTTTGCTTGTGTTAATGGTAACATCGAAAGGAATCGCTGGTGTGCCGGGCGTCTCGTTTGTCGTGTTGCTCGCAACGTTAGGAACGGTTGGCATCCCGGTAGAAGGATTGGCGTTTATCGCCGGAATCGACCGCATTTTGGATATGGCCCGCACGGTTGTCAACGTCGTTGGCAACTCGCTGGCGGCGGTCATTATGTCCAAATGGGAAGGACAATATAACGAAGAAAAAGGAAAACAATATATTTCTGAACTGCAACAAAGTGCATAATGGAAAAAAGCTGTCCGATCCAAACGGGCAGCTTTTCTATTAGATAAATTCAGGCGTGTGGATGACCAATAAAAACATCAGATCTTGAGCCGCTTTTCTGCCGATGTCTACTATCCAAAAGCTTAGCGGACTGTGCATGCGAATACTATTCATGGATTTTTTAGTAAAATAACATGGATAATTTATTTTTTTTCTTTCGAACAGTATAGTATAATTTTTTGCGGAATAAGGTTGTAATGAATAGCTTGGCAAATATATATACATAGGAGGAGAGCCATGCACGATTTGGTACAGACGATTTTTACCTTCTTGGTTAATTTAGGATATTTTGGAGTTGCCTTAGCATTAATGATTGAAATTATTCCAAGCGAAATTGTACTTGCGTATGCCGGATATTTAGTATCGCGTGGAGAAATATCCTTTGTTGGGGCGGTGATAGCGGGAACGATCGGCGGAACGATCGCCCAGCTGTTTCTTTATTGGATTGGACATTATGGCGGCAGACCGTTTCTTGACAAATACGGAAAATATTTGTTGATTAAAAAGAAACATCTTAATGTAGCAGAACAATGGTTTGAAAAATACGGTCCAGGCGTCATATTTACTGCAAGGTTCATTCCGGTTGTTCGCCATGCTATTTCGATCCCGGCAGGCATTGCGAAAATGTCGTGGAAAAAATTCACTTTCTATACAACGTGCGCGATTATTCCGTGGTCGATTTTCTTTATTTTTTTAGGAGAACGGTTAGGAAGCCACTGGCAAAAAATTAATGAAATGGCCCACCCGTATTTGCGGCCGATTATCTTTGCCGCGGTTGCCGCTACCATCGTTTATATCGGCATACAAGTATATCGGCGCAGACGGACGTAATGATCCGGAAAGGGAAATAAGAAGCATTTATTTTAGGGGTGATTCAAGATTGATCGAGTTTTTGCCAGTCAGCATCACAGGGCATTGTGCTATAATAAAAAGAACGCCCTCGGAACGAGGGGAAGCGTAAAGAGGCTCCTAATAGCGTTTAGCGAAAACATATGATAGGGACTGCGCAGTAAAATCCAATTGAATGGGGTAAGATAGTGAAAAAGTTTATTATCATTGCTTTTATTCTTGCTATAGTGTTATTTTTGCTGCCATATAGCGTGCCGCTTGTCTTGGCGTTAGCGACGGCCTTAATCTTGGAGCCGGCCGTTCAGCATTTGCAAGTGAATTATCGTCTAAAGCGGACGCGGAAACGATGATAAAGGCCGGAGTGATTAAATTTTCTTTTAAGCTGTAACAACAACAGGCTGGCTCTATGCCAGCCTGTTTCATTTCACGGGAAACAGCACGTTAAATGGGCTATCGGGAAGTTTCCGTACGCGGCAAAATTAAAATTTCGACGCGCCGGTTTTTCATTCGCCCTTCGGGAGTGGCATTTGACGCCACTGGTTTAAATTCCCCATATCCTTTTGCGCTAAAGGAGCGTGGATCAAGCTTTGGATTTTCCAGCAATACTTTCATAAAGTTTACTGCCCGCATGACGCTTAGCTCCCAGTTGGAAGCAAACTTTGCATTATGAATTGGCACGTTATCCGTATGCCCGCTAACAATAATATTGTGAGGCGGATTCATCACGAGCAGCTCGGAAATTTCTTTTGCGAGGCGCCGGTCTTTTACCCGAACTTCCGCACTCCCTGAATCAAATAAAATATCGTTTAAGATCGTGATCGCCAATCCTTCGTCCGTTAGAGAAGTTTGCAATTTCCCGTTTAAATGTTTTTGCATGATATACCCATCAATTTTTTCTTTTACATCCTGCAGTTCTTCTTGGTCTTGTTTATCAAGCGCTTCTTTCTTTTTCTCTTGTAGTTGCTTGTTTTCCTGTTTTGTCTGCGCAGGCGGCTGCTTTGGTTCGATTGGGCTTTCGAAATCAAGCACCCCTGTTCCACCGACGAACGCTGTGTTAAAGGAACGAGCAATTTGCTGGAACTTTTTTTGGTCGATTTGGCTGCTTGCAAACAAAACGATAAACAGAGCGAGCAATAACGTTAATAAATCCGAGTACGGAATTAGCCACGATTCGTTAATACGTTCTTCCTGTTTTTGCTTTTTTTTCTTACTCATTGCTTTGTTCTCCCTGTTCTGCAAGTTTCTTGCGCTCTGTTTTCGGCAGATAGGAAGCAAGTTTTTGTTCAATCGTTCGCGGTGCTTGTCCTTCCAAAATAGAAAGCACCCCTTCAATCATCACTTGGCGTATTTTTGCCTCTTCTTTGGATTTTCTTCTTAATTTGTTGGCAAACGGGTGCCATAGTACATATCCAGTGAAAATCCCGAGTAAGGTCGCGACAAACGCCGCGCTAATTGCCTTGCCGAGTTCGCTGATGTTATCAATATTGCCCAACGCCGCAATAAGCCCAATGACCGCTCCAAGCACCCCAAGCGTCGGCGCATATGTACCTGCTTGTGAAAAGATAGCTGCATTTGCTTCATGGCGTTCTTGCATCGCTTCAATTTCTTCGGTCATGACATCGCGGATAAAATCTTGCGTTTGTCCGTCGATCGCCATGCTTAAGCCGTTCCGCAAAAACGGGTCGTCGATTTCCTCCAGTTTTGCTTCCAAAGCGAGCAATCCTTCGCGGCGGGCCACGTTCGCCCAGTCGACAAACAAAGGAATCAGCTCTTCAATCGTTGGAATATTTTGCTCTTTAAAAATGACCCCCAATAGTTTAGGCACTTTTTTAATTTCGCGGGTTGGAAACGCGATGGTAACAGAAGCGATCGTTCCGACGATAATAATTAAAATCGCCGCCGGGTTAATTAATACGCTTGGATGGACGCCTTTAAAGTACATTCCAACGCCAATCGCGATAATGCCAAGAAGAATGCCAATAATAGATGTTTTATCCAAATGAAATCCCCCCGTTACATCTAAGAAAGCTATATCGATTTGTGCTTTATAATAAATCCACATTTATCATATAATTAATAACAAAGATTGAAAAGGGAAAATGGTGTGATAAGGAAATAAAAAGGCTGCCCAATCCGTTTATTACTTCGCCATTGGAAAGGACAGCCTTGTATGTGTTATATTTTTTTCAATTTAAACGTTCCGACCATTAAAAACGATAAGGTGATCATGAGGAAAATAAAAAATTGTGGGGGGAAGTAATCAATTGTTAAATAGCTTAACGTCAACAGCACTCCTGCTGCCGTAATGGGAAGTCCGGAAAAATAGCCGTTATTTTCTGTAATATTGAACCGCGCAAGACGGAAGGCACCGCAGCCGATATATAGAATCGTGAAAAACGCACCAGGTGCGCCAAATTCGTACAGCAAGCCTTGATACATTAACAAAGCGGGAGCTACGCCAAAGGATATGATATCGCTCATCGAGTCCAATTGCTTGCCAAGTTCGGATTCGATGTTCAGCTTGCGGGCGACAGCTCCATCAAAGCGATCAACGAAAGCTGCTAAAAAAACAAGCAGCAGGCTGACATGAAGCTGTCCTTTCAACGTCGTTAGGACAGAGAAGCCCCCAAGCGATAAATTCGTCAGCGTTAAAATGTTTGCCATATTTGCTTTTAATTTTTTTAATGTGTAATCTAAATAATCCGATAAAAACATTCTCCTCACTCCTTTTTGACGGAAAACGCAGCAAACAAAATCTACTACCATTATACTCATTTTATTTATAATATGAAAGGTAGCAAAAAACTTGATCGCCATAAACTGGAGGGAATATATTTTGTTAAAATGGTTGTATCGATTGATGATTGAATTAACGAATCATTGGCTTTCGTCAAAAATAATTGCCATTTTTACGAAGTCCCGTTTTAGTGCGGTACTTATTCCATCGTATGCAAAAATTTATAATATTAATCAAGAAGAAATGGAAAAAAACTTAAAAAATTATAAAACATTGCAACAATTGTTTGTTCGCAGGCTAAAAGCAGGGACAAGACCGATTGACGAAACCGAAAACAGTGTGATTAGCCCAGTGGATGCCATTATTGAAGACATTGGCACCATTCATGAAAATAGCGAGATCGTTGTGAAAGACAAAACGTATTCGATTGCCGAAATGCTTGGCAGCAGCGAAGCCGCCAAAAAATATTTAAATGGATTATTTATTATTTTGTATTTAAGCCCTAGCCATTATCATCGCATTCACAGTCCAATATCTGGAATCGTGCAAAAGCAATGGACGCTCGGAAAAAAATCGTATCCCGTTAATCGTCTCGGTATGAAATACGGGAAGCGGCCGTTATCAAAAAACTACCGCGTAATTACAGAAGTATGTGCAAACGGGAAGCACATCGCAATTGTAAAAATAGGAGCGATGTTTGTGAATAGTATTGAGCTTACTCATGTAAGCAAACAGCTGACGAAAGGACAGGAAATTGCCTACTTTTCTTTTGGCTCTACCGTCGTTTTATTATTTGAAAAAGACAGCATTGAGCTTGATGAACGAATTGTCGTGCCAATGGGAATTAAAGTTGGGGAACGGCTTGGGTACCTAAAATAAAAAAATCCTGAGGTGAAATCAGGATGAAAGCTTGATTTTATGACTTAACGCGCGGCGCTGGATTTCTTTTTCAATGAGCTCAATAAATTCAGGGCTTAAATTTAGCTCTTTTGCCTTATAATACGATTCGATTAACAACTCATCGGATAGATGTTTCATGCTGAAAACCTCCTTCAGCAATGGAATATAATTTGTAATCGATACATATAATGGTAAGTTACTTTAACTGTACCATGATTTGTGGAATAGAACAACCGTTCTGTTATCCACAATGAACAGTGGATAACATGTGGAAAACATGTTTATAAGATTGTGGAAGTATGATGATAAGCTTGTGTATGATGTGGGTAAAATTTATCCACAATTTTGCGGACAACGAATTTTGTCGAAAAAATTTTTTCTCTTGTATATATTTGTCAAAGTTTGTTTTGAACCGTGCGCAAAAATTAGGTATGATGAGAAAAGGCAGAAAAAAGGTCCAAAAACAGCGGCCAAAAGGTAAGGTGATCGTTGTGCTTCATTATTTTTTGCCAAGTCAATTTGCCAAGCGGGTCTTGGACATTACTCCTAGCGAGCTAAAAGAGAAGGGAATTAAAGGAATCATTACGGATTTAGATAATACGCTTGTGGAATGGGACAGACCAAGCGCTACTCCTGAGCTAACGGAATGGTTTGAAAAAATGAAGCGGGAAGGCATTAAGGTCATGATTGTATCGAATAATAACCAAAAACGAGTGCAATCTTTTGCCGAGCCGCTCGGCATTCCTTTTATTTTCGAAGCGCGCAAGCCGTTAACGCGTGCTTTTCAAAAGGCGTTGGCGATGATGCAATTAGGCAAAGACGAAGTGGTTGTCATTGGCGATCAATTGCTGACAGACGTATTGGGCGGCAATCGCCTAGGATTAAATACGATTTTAGTCGTTCCTGTCGCGCAGACAGACGGGCTGTGGACTCGATTCAACCGTAAGATGGAACGGAAAATTTTAAATATGATGCGAAAAAAAGGCATGATTTACTGGGAGGAATGATGGTGGAACAACAAATTCGCTGCATTGGCTGTGGTGCGATTATCCAGTCGGAAGATGAAACAAAACCTGGATATGCTCCAAAAAGCGTGCTGGAAAAGGAAGAAATTATTTGCCAGCGGTGTTTTCGTCTGAAACATTATAATGAGGTACAGGACATTCCGTTGACTGATGACGATTTTTTAAAAATTTTGCACCGCATCGGGCAATCGGAAGCACTAGTCGTCAAAATTGTTGATATTTTTGACTTTAACGGTAGCTGGCTTCCAGGATTGCATCGATTTGCGGTCAACAATCCGATTTTGCTTGTTGGTAATAAAGTGGATTTGCTACCAAAATCAGTAAAATATCCAAAATTGATTCACTGGATGAAGCAGACGGCAAACGATCTTGGCTTGAAGCCGGTTGATATTTGTTTAGTGAGCGCGGTAAAAGGAATCGGAATGGCGAAAGTAATGGAAGCGATCGAAACGTATCGGTTCGGCAAAGATGTGTATGTCGTTGGGTGCACGAATGTAGGAAAATCAACGTTTATTAATCGCCTTATTGAAGAGGCGACAGGAAAAGGAAATGTTATTACTACTTCTTATTTTCCGGGAACGACGTTAGATATCATCGAAATCCCGTTCGACGATGGGGCGACGCTTTATGATACGCCAGGAATTATCAACCATCACCAAATGGCGCATTTTGTAGATAAAAAAGATTTAAAAATCATTACTCCAAAACGGGAAATCCATCCGCGAGTATACCAGTTGAATGAACGGCAAACGCTGTTTTTTGGCGGTCTTGCTCGCCTTGATTACATCAAAGGAGGGCGGCGATCTTTCGTCTGTTATTTTTCCAATGAATTACTCATCCATCGGACAAAATTGGAAAAGGCGGATGCCTTATATGCGAGCCAATTGGGTGAACTTCTTTCGCCGCCAAACAGACATTACGCCGAGCAATTCCCGCCGTTAGAGGCCCACACTTTTACCATCAAAGAAAGAAAAACCGATATTGTATTTTCCGGGCTCGGCTGGGTGACTTGCAATGAGCCAGGGGCGCAAGTGACTGCCTACGCTCCAAAAGGAGTTGACATTTTAATCAGAAAATCATTGATTTAGTGCTGCACAAGAAACATAGAGGGGAGAGGGGAAAATGGAGAAATTATACGCGTTATTTGGCTGTCCGGTCCATCATTCCTTGTCGCCGCTTATGCATAACGATGCATTCCAGCGCCTGAACATCGCTGCTCATTATCATGCCTTCCATGTAGAACCGGAGCGCTTAAAGGATGCGATCGCCGGAGTGAGGGCTCTCGGGATTGCCGGGTTAAATGTAACGATCCCTCATAAAACAGCTGTTATGGCATTGCTTGATGATATCGATGCAGAGGCGCGCCGCATCGGCGCCGTGAACACGATCGTCAATGAAAATGGGCGCTTAATCGGTTATAATACAGATGGCTCCGGATACGTCCGGGCGCTCGAAGAAGAAACAAACGTCGAAATCAAGGACAAGCGTATCTTGCTCATCGGCGCCGGTGGAGCGGCAAGAGGAATTTATTTTTCCCTTATCGATCGGGGGGCCAAACAGATCGATATTTGCAACCGCACGGTATCCAGAGCAAAACAGCTTATTGAGGAAGGCGATGCTGCGGTTCCATCGGGCGTTTACTCTTTAAATGAAGCGGAACAACGTTTAGGGGAATATGATATTGTAATTAATACAACGTCGGTCGGTATGTATCCAAACACGGAAGAAATGCCGCTATCGCTTGCCAATCTGAAAGAAGGAACGATTGTTTCCGACATTATTTATAATCCGCTAGAAACAAAATGGCTAAAGGAAGCACGAGAGCGCAATGCCATTGTGCAAAACGGCGTCGGTATGTTTATTTATCAAGGCGCGTTGGCGTTTGAAAAATGGACAGGAGTATTTCCGGATGTGGAGCGGATGAAAAAAATTGTGATGGAACAGCTTAGGAGGTAGCTTATGTTAACAGGAAAACAAAAGCGTTTTTTGCGGGCGAAAGCTCATCATTTGAAACCAATTTTCCAAGTCGGAAAAGGCGGAGTAAACGAAAATATGATTAAACAAATTGTCGATGCGCTGGAAGCGCGCGAACTAATTAAAGTAAGCGTGCTGCAAAACTGCGAAGAGGACCGCCATGTTGTTGCCGGCCAGCTCGCACAAGGGGCGGAAGCGGAACTTGTACAAGTAATTGGGAATACAATTGTATTGTATAAAGAATCAAAAGAAAACAAGCAAATTGTGTTACCGAGCTAATGGCAAAGCCGCGTATAGATACGGCGGAGGGAAGGACGATGAGAAAAATAGGCATTTTCGGAGGGACGTTTGACCCACCTCACTGCGGGCATTTATTAATGGCGAACGAAGTATTGCACGCCCTTCAGTTGTCGGAAATTTGGTTTATGCCAAACCACATCCCTCCTCATAAACAACATGAACAAGTGACAAGAAGCGAAGATCGTTTACGCATGTTGGAATTAGCAATTGCCGGTCATCCGCGTTTTCATATTGAAACGATCGAGCTGGAAAGAGAAGGACCTTCTTATACGTATGATACGGTGCGTCAACTTCTTTCTATGCATCCGGATGATGAGTTTTATTTTATTATTGGTGCAGATATGGTCGAATATTTGCCAAACTGGTATAAAATCGACGAACTGATCGAATTGGTGACATTTGTCGGCGTCAAACGTCCGGGTTTTTCCATGGAAACATCTTACCCAATTATTGAGGTAGAAGTGCCGCAGTTCTCTGTCTCTTCTTCCTTAATCCGCGAACGGGTAAGGAACGGACAAACCATTCGCTACTTAGTGCCGGAGTGTGTAAGACTTTATATTGAGGAGAGGAAGTTATATGGAGCGACAAGAAGCGTTAACTATCGTTAAGAAGCAATTGACCGAACACCGCTATCAGCATACTGTTGGCGTCATGGAAACAGCAATCGCGCTGGCGAAACGGTATGGGGCTGATGTAAAAAAAGCAGAATTGGCGGCGATTTTTCATGATTATGCCAAGTTCCGTCCAAAAGAAGAAATGAAACAAATCATTTTGGAGCAAAATATGCCAAAAGACTTGCTTTCTTATAATGCCGAACTATGGCACGCGCCAGTCGGCGCCTATTTGGTAAAAACGGAAGTTGGCATTGACGATGAAGAAATATTAAATGCGATTCGTTATCATACATCTGGACGCGCTAATATGACAGTATTGGAAAAAGTTATTTACCTTGCCGATTATATTGAACCTGGACGCGTATTCCCGGGAGTGGAGGAAGTTCGCGAACTTGCCAAGCAAGATTTGAATCAAGCATTAATCAAAGCACTGCAAAACACGATTCAATTTTTGCTGAAAAAAAATCAGCTTGTTTACCCAGATACGATTCATACTTATAATTCTTTAATCATGGAAATAAAGGGGGAATGGGAAAAATGACAGAGCAGGAAATATTGCACTTAGTCGTTCGGGCAGCAGATGATAAAAAAGCGGAAAATATCGTTGTCCTTAATATGAAAGGAATTTCTCTTGTCGCAGATTATTTTGTTATTTGCCATGGTAATTCGGAAAAACAAGTACAGGCGATTGCGCGGGAAATAAAAGAAAAAGCAGAAGAACACGATATCCCGGTGAAACGAATCGAAGGGTTTCATGAGGCGAAATGGGTATTAGTGGACTTAGGAGATATCGTTGTCCATATTTTTGATAAGGAAGAGCGCAGTTATTATAATTTAGAGCGCTTATGGGGAGACGCACCGCTCGAAGATGTGGCGAGCGTGTTGCAGCAATGACATATGAGTCATTTGCGTATTGGTATGATCTGTTAATGGAAGAAGCGCCATACGATGCGTGGCAATCATTTGTGCAACGTAAACTTCAGCAGTATGGGCGTCGCGGTGCAACGCGTATTCTTGATATTGGGTGCGGCACTGGGGAGTTGGCGGTCCGGTTGGCAAAAGCGGGATTTGTCGTTGCTGGTGTTGATTTGTCGGAAAATATGCTCTCGATTGCACAAGCAAAAGCGGAAGCGCAGCAGGTAACAGTTGAATTTTTTCAGCAAAACATGACGGAGCTACGAGGATTTTCCGACTTTGACTGTGCGACGATTTTTTGTGATTCTCTTAACTATTTATTGGAAGAAAAGGAAGTGCAGCAAACGTTTTCCTGCGTTTATGAACTGCTGCGCAAAGACGGATTGCTGTTATTTGACGTCCATTCGCCGTATAAGATGGATCGCGTTTTTCGCGATGCCGTGTTTACTAGCAATGATGAAGAAATCAGTTATATTTGGTCGTGCTATCCGCTTTCCTTTCCGCATAGTGTGGAGCATGAACTAACGTTTTTTGTCCGCGGCGGAGATGGAAAATATGAACGATATGATGAATGGCATCAGCAGCGCACTTATGAGATGATTCAGTATCAACAATGGTTAACGGAAGCGGGGTTTACGGTGCTCGAAATCACAGCGGATTTTACCGACGAAGCGCCGACCGAAATGTCTGAACGCATTTTCTTTGTTGCGCAAAAAAATGCATGATGGAGAGAACGCATCCTGTCCCTAGAAAACTATAGCTTTTCTGTCAAAGCTCTATACCGAAATGGTGCTCGGGCATTGACAGAAAAGCTTATTTTTTCATTTTCATAAAACATTTTTCGCGGTTAAGCAGGATTTTTTTTGTTTCTTGGCGAATTCAAGGATTAAATTGATTTTTTATTTTTTCGATGTCATCTTTAAATTTTTCATGCGTTTTCGCAAATACGCGTTCAAACACTTCATCCATTTCCTTTTCAAGCACCGCAATTCCTTCCCCGGTAATGCCGCCTTTCACGCAAACTTTCTCCTGCAGCGTCGGAAGTGTGTAAAGATTACGTTTCAACAATTCTCCTAATCCAATGATCATATCCGTGGTCAATGCTGTCGCTTGCTCTTTTGTGATCGCGGTTTTTGCAACGGCCGCATCGATAAAACGCTGCAACAAATAGCTAAAAAAGGCGGGGCCACAGCTTGCGATATCAGAAGCGACCCGTGTAATTTCATCGTCAATATAAGAAGGTGTAGAAATGTGGCGGAATAGCGTTTCAATATAGTTTCGATAGTGCAAAGAGCAGCGTTTTCCGAATGTGATCAGCGTACTGCCGGCAAACGCGCGGTTTGTAATGCTCGGAATTACACGAACAACTTGGCAAGGCACGACCGCTTCAAGCTGCTCTACGCTAATCGGACTTGTGATCGATACGAGACAATGTTGCTTTGTCCAAAAGGAAGACAATTGTTGCAAAAGGGGGTGAATATCTAATGGTTTTACACATAAAAATACGATTGTTGCCTTCTGCACGACCTCTTCGGCGCTGGCAACAACGCATACGCCTGGATAAGTCCGCTTTATATTTAACGCCTTTTCCAACGTGCGGTTCGTAATAATCAGCTCATCTTCCTTGATGGCACCCGCTTCCAGAAATGCCTCAATTAAAATCCTTCCCATATTTCCCGTGCCAATAACGCCAATTTTCATGCTTCACTTCCCCCCTCCCTAGCATTACCTATATATCTCTTCAACGATATGTATGAGCGCTTTATCTATTTTATGACTAATTCGAAAGGATGATGTCCGTTGTGGGAAACGATCAAAAAGTATGATAAAAGATGGTATGTTCTGCTTTTTGTTGTGTTGGCCGCTGTGATCATGATATTGCTTAGAAATAATGAAATAACAGAAAAAGAGCAAGTACCGATCGTAGAAGTAGAAAGCGTTCCGAAAGCAGCAAGCGTTCAGAAAACAGCAGAAGAAAGGAAAGTAGAAGGAGAAAAAAAGACGGTTATGGTCGATATAAAAGGGGCCGTTGTTCACCCGGGGGTATATGGAAATAAGAGATGCGGCGCGGGTCAATGATGTCGTTGCCATGGCTGGGGGGTTTACAAAAGAAGCGGATGAGACAAAGGTGAATTTAGCGGCGAAAATATATGATGAAATGATGATTTATGTACCGGCACGTGGGGAAACGAACGTTCCTTCCGCCGCTGCATCATCGATCCAAGCGAATGATTCAAATAAAGTTTATATTAATACCGCATCGGAGCAAGAAATATTGCAGCTTCCCGGGATTGGAAAAACGAAAGCACAGGCGATTATTGCGTACCGCCAAGAGCACGGGCCTTTCCAAAGAGTAGAAGATTTATTAAACGTGACGGGCATTGGCGAAAAGACGCTGGAAAAAATAAAAGAGCATATTGTTGTACCATAATGTCGTTGACGTGTTGCCAGCTGTGCCATTACACTAAAAATATGCTTATATAGAAAAACAAAGAATTGACTTGCAATGGACAAGCGGAGGAGAGAATATGGAGCGGATTACATGGGATCAATATTTTATGGCGCAAAGCCATTTGTTAGCATTGCGCAGCACATGTACACGGCTGGCGGTGGGCGCTACGATCGTTCGCGATAAACGGATTATTGCCGGGGGATACAATGGTTCCATCGCTGGCGGCGCCCATTGCATTGATGAGGGATGCTACGTGATTGATGGGCATTGCGTTCGCACTATCCATGCGGAAATGAACGCGATTTTGCAATGCGCCAAATTTGGCGTCCCGACCGAGGGAGCGGAAATGTACGTCACGCATTTTCCATGCTTGCATTGTTGCAAGGCGATCATTCAAAGCGGCATTCGCGCCGTATATTATGCGCAGGATTATAAAAATCATCCGTATGCGCTCGAGCTGTTTGAACAAGCAAAAGTCCACGTACAACAGGTGCCGTTTGCCAAAGAAATATTGTCGCTGCTGCAAAAGTGACAGTTCGAAGCTTAGCTAGAGAGGGGCGCACTCATGAGGGGAAATGTTGTTTATATAGCGGTAGCCGCTATTTTCGCCATAACGGCTGCCTATGCGCAGTCCAGCGCCGCTTTCGTGTTTCTGGCTCTTTACGTTTTATTCCTTTTCGTCCGCAAAAGGCGCCTCTTTTTTATTTCTGTCATCACCGCTTGTTTTTTCTATCCATATTTCACCTACGTGGATCAGCATAATAAGACGCGATTATCAAGCGCCATGACAGAATTTTTGTTTCGCTTGGCCACACCGGTTGCGGTAGATGGAGATCGGCTGCAAGCCGTCGTTAACGTGGATGGAGAAAAGCTTCAGCTTGTATATTACATCAAGTCGCAGGAAGAAAAACAAGCACTTGCCCTGCATCTGGCTCCTGGGGCTGTATGCAAAGTAAAGGGAACATTGAAGCGCCCGGCGTTGCCACGCAATCCAAATGCTTTTGATTACCGTCGTTATTTACGATTTCATCATATTCACTGGATTTTAACCCCACAATCCATCTCATTGCAAGACTGCCATCCGTCCTCCCTTACCATATACGAACGGCTTCTTTCCCTTCGTGAAAAAGGAATCCGCCAAATTGCAACCCATTTTCCTGCAGAATCGATTGGTATTGTGCAGGCGCTGTTATATGGGGAACGTGCACAATTGGATGAGCCGCTGCTGGAAGGATATCAGAAGCTTGGTTTAATCCATTTATTAGCTATTTCCGGGTTGCACGTCACTTTACTTGTCGGTGCGCTATTTTCCTTATTGATTCGCTTTTGGACGAAGGAAGCGGCGACGATGATGATGTTGATCTTTTTGCCTGTCTATATAGTGCTAACAGGGGCTTCTCCTTCTGTCATCCGCGCCTGTTTGACAGCGATGCTCTTTTTGGCGGCGAATTACGGAAAGGCGACATTGCCGCCGCTTGACGGGCTAAGTATAGCGTTTGTCATCATGTTAATCGCCGATCCTTATATGCTGTGGGATGTCGGCTTTCAATTATCGTTTGCGGTGACGTTCGCCTTAATTTTATCTTCACCGTTCATCATGTCGCATCATTCCCCGTTATGGCGCCTATTTTTTACCACGTTCATTGCCCAATTGAGCGCATTGCCATTTCTCATCTACTATTTTTTTGAAATTTCACTGTGGAGCATGGTGCTTAATATGATTTTTGTGCCGCTTTATTCTTTTCTTTTGCCGCTTTCGTTTATATCGGTTGCCGCATGTGCCATTCATCCGCTTCTTTCTGCTCCTTTTATTTGGCTGTTGCAAAAAGTAATCGTGCTGTCGAGCAAGGCCGTTCTCTTTTTTTCTTCTGCCTTTCCGCTCTCCCTTGTGCTCGGGCGCCCTTCGTTCTGGCTGATTATTGCTTATACGGCAGCAATTTGTGCCGCCTTTGTACAAATGGAGAAGCGGTGCTACTGGGGCATAGGGTGGGTTGTTGCCGTAATCACGTTCCACGCGTTAAGTCCGTATGTCGACCGTTACGGCGAGGTTGTTTTTTTGGATGTCGGCCAAGGAGACTGCATTTATATCGAATTGCCCTATCGCCAAGCGGTGTATCTAATTGATACCGGGGGAACATTGCCACAGCAAAAAGAACCGTGGCAGCAACGCAATCGAAACTGGGATGTCGGCAAAAACGTTGTCATTCCCTTTTTAAAATCGAACGGAGTGAGAACGATTGACAAGCTGATTGCTACCCATGAAGATGTCGATCATATTGGCGCGGCAGAGGAAATTGTGCGCGGGTTTACCGTCAAGCAGTTGTTGGTCAGCAATGGAATGAAAAAAAATTCGGTAATATATGAACAACTAATGCAAATCGCCCGGCAAAGCCAAGTCAGCGTGCGGGAAATCGCAAGAGGCAGCCGATGGAGCAAAGCAGGAATCTCTTTTTATGTGCTTCATCCATCTACGGCGCATCCGGATGATAATAATAATTCGGTTGTGTTGTATACGAAAATAGGCGGTTTGTCGTGGCTGTTCACGGGAGATTTGGAAGAAGCCGGGGAAAAAGAGCTGATCGGCGCGTTCCCGCGGTTAAAAGCGGACGTATTAAAAGTTGCGCACCATGGGAGCGCCACTTCGACAACCGAATTATTTTTGGACAAAATACAGCCGAAAATAGCGGTCATTTCGGTAGGCGAACATAATCGTTACCACCATCCTTCTCCGTCCGTGATCGAACGTTTGCAAAAGAGAAATACGCTTATTTTACGGACGGATCAGCATGGTGCCGTGCGCTTTACTTATGTGAAAAATCACGGAACCTTTTCTGTCATGTTGCCATAACATATAGTACGAAAAAGAAAAGAGACTGCTTATGTAAGCAATCTCTTTACGATCCGAAAAATTTAATTAATGTGGCAATAATGAAGAGCGTTGCAAAAAAACCAAATGAAACCATAAAACCAACAGCAGAGTCAACGGCATCATTGCGTTTGCTTTGTACGTCTTTTTCAAATACGTTCATCTTCTACCCCTCCTCGTGCAATCATTTTTAGTATAGACGAAAAAAAGAAAAAAATCTATATCCTCTTGTCCATTTCCTTCGCTGACAACAGTTAACACAAATACTTTTTTTCACTCGGGAAAATATAAAGATAACCCGTTGACAAATAAGGTCCTAGGACTTATTTGTCAACGTTTATATAAAGGGGAATCGGTTTTCCCGCTAACCGATTCCCTTGTAAAAATAAGAAAAACATTGTATCTTTGCAACAGGGAATACTGTCGACAGAAATGGAGAAGAGAAAAATGGTGGTTGACTTTTGGGGAAAAATCAAAAAACGACGTTTGTCTTCCCTTTACTTATTATACGGAACAGAATCATTTTTATTAACGGAGACGTGCGAACTTTTAATTCGCACCGTATTGACGGAAGAAGAACGGGAATGGAACGTGGCGGTGTACGATTGTGAAGAGACTCCGGTGCAAACGGCATTAGAAGATGCAGAAACGTTTCCATTTCTAGGGGAAAGGCGCATCATTATCATTAAAAATCCTTACTTTTTTACGGCAGAGAAAGAAAAAGAGGTGGAGCATGACTTAAAAAAATTAGAATCGTACATAATGTCGCCTTCCCCTTTTTCAATTGTCGTTTTCATGGGACTGTATGAAAAATTAGATGAACGGAAAAAAGTAACAAAATTAATCAAAGAACATGCGGAAGTGCTTGTCGCCGCGCCGCTCGCTGAAAAAGAGCTGCATGAATGGATTGCCGAGAGAGCGGGACAAAGCGGCGTCACGTTCGAAGAAAACGCCGTTGATGTTTTGTTAAAGCTGGCGGGAACGAATTTAACAACGCTCGCCAACGAATTGGACAAGCTTATTTTATTTGTTGGCCCGGGGGGAACGATTAAGCAGGAGACGGTAGAAATGCTCGTTGCCCGCACGTTGGAGCAAAATGTGTTTGTGCTAGTGGAAAAAGTGACGAAGCGGCAAATCGCCGAGGCGCTGCAGGTGTTTTACGATTTGCTCGAAAATAACGAGGAGCCGTTGAAAATTTTGGCGCTCCTTGCCACCCAATTCCGTCTTCTATATCAAGTGAAATGGCTGATGTCGAGAGGATATGGCCAGCAGCAAATCGCTTCTATTTTAAAAGTGCATCCGTTTCGCATCAAACTGGCAATGGGGCAAGCGGCGATGTTTTCCGAACAAGAGCTGGCGGCGGTCATGCGCCAAATCGCCGAGGCGGACTATAAGATGAAAAGCGGAGCGATGGACCGGCAGCTGGTAATGGAGCTGCTGTTAATGCGCTGGAAAGAAGGAATGTTTCGTAAAGCCGAATAATCCATTTTTACCAACAAAAAAACGACCTGCCATCAGGTCGTTTTTTATTACGATGCGATAATGCTGTTTAGCTTTTTCGCTAGACGGGATTTTTGACGGCTAGCTGCATTTTTATGAATGAGGCCTTTGCTTGCCGCTTTGTCTAGCTTTTTGGAAGCAATAACAAATGCTTCTTGAGCTTTTTCTACATCTTTTAATTCAACCAACGCCTCAAATTTTTTGATCGCTGTGCGCATGGCCGATTTCATCGAAGCGTTGTGAGCGCGGCGCTTTTCACTTGTTTTTGCACGTTTAATGGCCGATTTAATATTTGCCACGTTCTTTCACCTCCGTCAATTCTGCCATCTCTGTCCTTAATTTCCGATAAAAGAACAGTAAGAACAAGTGTAATTCTATCAAACGAGATTTAATTATGCAAGAGTATTCAAGCAAAAATACTTTACTCACGGTGCAAAAAACGAATGAGAAATAAAAAAAGCGGCGACAATAAAAGAAAAACGATATGTTTTAGGAGGAGCGATATGAACCAACCATTGGATTTAAGCATGTATTCCGTGCGGACGGATTTGGCGATTGAAGCCCACCAAATAGCTGTTGAGGAACGCCTGCAGCAGAAAAAGGAAAGCGCCTCCCCGATTGAGGGCGTCGTTATTCAAGACCGCGAAATAGATGGGATTAAATTATCGTATGTGCAAGTATCGGAAGAAGGAGCAAAATCGATTGGAAAAAAGCCGGGAAATTATGTAACGATTGAAGCGCAAGGCATCCGCGAACATAATACGGAACTACAGCAGAAAGTGCAAGAAATATTCGCCAAGGAGTTAATCCAATTTTTGCAACGATTAAATATTGCGAAAAAAGCGAGTTGTCTCGTTGTTGGCCTGGGCAATTCAAACGTGACTCCGGATGCGTTAGGGCCGTTGACAGTAGAAAATTTGCTGATTACAAGACATTTGTTTCATCTTCAGCCAGAAAGCGTGGAAGAAGGGTTCCGTCCGGTAAGTGCGATCGCTCCGGGGGTAATGGGAACAACAGGAATTGAGACGAGCGACATTATCGATGGAGTTGTCCAAAAAACAAAGCCGGACTTTGTCATTGTGATCGATGCTTTAGCTTCCCGCTCCATTGAACGTGTCAATGCAACGATTCAAATTTCTGATACGGGAATCCATCCAGGCTCAGGGGTGGGAAATAAACGAAAAGAATTAAGCAAAGAAACATTGGGCATCCCTGTTATTTCCATCGGTGTGCCGACTGTGGTTGATGCGGTATCGATTACAAGCGATACGATTGATTTTATTTTGAAGCATTTTGGCAGAGAAATGCGCGAAGGAAATCGTCCGTCTAGCGCTCTTGCCATAGCTGGATGGACTTTCGGCAAGAAAAAGAGGCTTACTGAAGAGGATATGCCGTCATCGGAGCAGCGTTCGACATTTCTTGGCATGATTGGAACGCTCGAGGAAGAAGAAAAGCGCCGCTTGATTTATGAAGTGCTTGCCCCGCTTGGCCATAATTTAATGGTGACGCCAAAGGAAGTCGATATGTTTATCGGCGATATGGCTAATTTATTGGCGAGCGGGCTGAATGCGGCATTGCACGAGCAGGTGGATCAACACAATACCGGTTCTTACACCCATTAGTAGGGAAAAAAGAAGTTCTATCTTTTCCCGCTTGGCCATAGGTTAAATTAGTAGACAAGCTGGGAAAGGGTGAGAACATGAAGAAGTGGCGTTCCCCGCAAATGATCGTTGCAGTTCCAGGCGCCAGTCTAAAAAAAATCATGATTTTAGTAGTATTGGGATGCATGATGATGTTTATGCTAGTAGGAGCGATTACTTCCTTAAAGCCGGAATACCGTATTTCCTCTTCGTCTGTGAACAATGTAACGAATCATTTTCCGCATGAGACGTTTGTCCGCTTATTTGGTTTTGAAAACCATTATTTTACGCAAATGCTGCCAAAGGAGCGGCAACGGGTGAATTACTCCGCTCTGTTGTTTCGCATGGCAACAAGCGTGAATCCGGATGACCCGCGCAGTTTGCTTGGCAGCGAGCTTCCGGGATTTGCGCTCTATGACAGCAAAATTATCGTTGCTGGGGAAGGCACTGATTACACGAACATGCCGTACGAATCTGCTCCGCCGCTGGACGTAATGCTTGCAGAACGGCAGGCTTCTTTAGAGAGCTTGGAAGAATCAGACAAACAGAATGAAGAAAAACAAGTTCCTCCGCCGTCACAAACGACAGGGGGAAGAAAAGTCGTCTATATTTACTTTACGCATACACGTGAATCATACTTGCCTGCTTTAAAAGGAGTTACTGATCCTGATTTAGCGTTCCATCGTACGGTGAATGTTACGAAAGTGGGAGAAAAACTTGCGGAAGAATTGAAAAAACGGGGGATTGGCGCGGAAGTAAGTACGACCGATATAGTAGAAGAGCTACAGAAAAAAGGCATGAAATATTACCAAGCGTACGATATGTCAAGACAATTTGTTGTCGAAGCGATGAACCATGATCGTGATTTGCAATATTTTATCGACATTCATCGCGATTCGCGCCGACGAAAATACACAACTGTCACGATTAACGGCGTCGATTATGCCCGCGTTGCCTTTATTATTGGCGGCGAAAATGCAAAGTATGAAAAAAATTTGCAGCTTGCTGCGCAATTACACCATTTACTGCAAAAAAAATACCCAGGACTTAGTCGAGGCGTGATTGAGAAAATGGGAGCGGGAACAAACGGAAAGTTTAATCAGGATTTATCGGAAAATGCGATTTTAATTGAAATCGGTGGAGTGGACAATACATTTGAAGAACTGTTCCGGTCTGCATCCGCGCTTGCCGATGTGTTTAGCGAATATTATTGGCAGGCACAAAAAGTTCAGGCACCCGCACCGGCAGAAAAACGGTAAAGGAGCAAAGTGGCATGGTCAAGTTGCTTGTTCGGTTCTGCTTTGCCGTGCTGCTTCTCTTTTTTGGCGTATTGCTTGGCATGCAGCAGGCAAATGAGGGACTGCAAAAGATGAGGGGATATGATGATGCATCACTCCCGTCGGTATTTCATGTTTCTAAAGACAAAAGCGGATCCATCGAGGCTTCAGTGTTAGGAAAAAAAGTAGCGGTAGATGATCTCGAGAAGAAAAAGGAGAAAATCGAAAATATTAAGACATTCAACTTATTTTCCGAGCTTGGAAAGCAATTTGCCAACGCCGTCGAGACGTTGATGAAACAGATGCTTTCATTTTTAGCAAAACTGTTCGAGAAGTGACGATCGGTCTCAAACCGGGAAGCAAAAGGACATTGGCGAAACGTAGGAAAGCGGTTTGCCAATGTTTTTTTCTTTCTAGGGGGAGCTTTGCAAAACTATGTCATTGAATCTTGTCTGCTCTGTTGCTATAATCAAAGCTAGTGTAGTTTCGGGAAATAGTAGGAGTGAGAGAGATGAATCGGGAAGAAAGATTAAAACGACGCGAGCGAATTCGCAATTTTTCCATTATTGCTCATATCGACCATGGAAAATCGACGTTAGCGGACCGTATTTTAGAAAAAACAGGCGCGCTTTCCGAACGGGAAATGCGAGAGCAAATGCTAGACTCGATGGATTTGGAGCGGGAGCGCGGCATTACCATTAAGCTAAATGCGGTTCAGTTAAAGTATAAAGCAAAAGATGGAGAAGAATATATTTTCCATTTAATCGATACGCCTGGCCATGTCGATTTTACGTATGAAGTGTCGCGAAGCCTTGCCGCTTGCGAAGGAGCGATTCTCGTTGTCGATGCGGCCCAAGGCATTGAGGCACAGACGTTGGCTAACGTCTATTTAGCGATCGATAATAATTTAGAAATTTTACCGGTCATTAATAAAATCGATTTGCCAAGCGCCGAACCGGAACGCGTTCGCCAAGAGATCGAAGAAGTGATCGGGCTTGACGCATCGGATGCGGTGCTGGCTTCGGCGAAAGTCGGCATTGGCATTGAAGAAATTTTAGAAAAAATTGTAGAGAAAATTCCAGCGCCATCCGGCGACCCAGACGCACCGTTAAAGGCGCTTATTTTTGATTCGCTGTACGACTCCTATCGCGGCGTTGTCGCTTATATTCGCGTTGTTGACGGAACGGTAAAGCCGGGGCAGCGAATTAAAATGATGTCCACCGGCAAAGAGTTTGAGGTCGTCGAAGTCGGTGTGTTTACACCAAAGCCAAAGCTTGTCGACGAATTAACGGTCGGCGATGTCGGCTATTTGACAGCTTCCATTAAAAATGTAAGCGATACGCGCGTCGGCGATACGATCACCGATGCAGAAAATCCGGCTTCCGAGCCGCTGCCAGGATACCGCAAGCTAAACCCAATGGTCTTTTGCGGTATGTATCCGATCGATACAGCACGCTATAACGATTTGCGCGAAGCATTAGAAAAGCTGCAATTAAATGATGCGGCACTTCATTTTGAGCCGGAAACGTCGCAAGCGCTCGGGTTTGGCTTCCGCTGCGGCTTCCTCGGATTATTGCATATGGAAATTGTTCAAGAGCGCATTGAACGTGAATTTAATATTGATTTAATCACAACGGCGCCGAGCGTCGTCTACAAAGTGTACTTAACAGATGGAACGGAAGTAGAAGTGGATAATCCGTCCAATATGCCGGAACCGCAAAGAATTGACCATGTCGAGGAGCCGTACGTCAAAGCGACCATTATGGTGCCGAATGATTATGTGGGGCCAGTGATGGAGCTATGTCAAGCGAAACGCGGCAACTTTGTCGATATGCAATATTTAGATGAAAAACGGGTTACGTTAATTTATGACATTCCGCTTTCGGAAATTGTGTATGACTTCTTTGATACGCTGAAGTCAAGCACGAAAGGATATGCATCGTTTGATTATGAACTGATTGGCTATAAGCCGTCAAAATTGGTGAAAATGGATATTCTTTTAAACGGTGAAAAAATTGACGCGCTATCGTTCATTGTTCACCGCGATGCCGCGTACGAGCGGGGGAAAGTGATTGTCGAAAAATTAAAAGACTTAATCCCGCGCCAGCAGTTTGAAGTGCCGGTGCAAGCGGCCATCGGCAATAAAATTATCGCCCGTTCGACCATCAAAGCGTTGCGGAAAAATGTGTTAGCGAAATGTTACGGCGGGGACGTGTCACGGAAGCGCAAACTGTTGGAAAAGCAAAAAGAAGGGAAAAAACGGATGAAGCAAATCGGTTCGGTCGAAGTTCCGCAAGAGGCGTTTATGGCGGTCTTAAAAATCGATGATAATAAAAAATAATCTGTATGATACAAGGCTGTCTCTTCCTTTTTTGGGATAGCCTTGTTTATTTATAAGAAAGGATGTTGAAGTTGGTTAAATCCGCGTATTTCCACATCCCGTTTTGTGCGCAAATCTGCTACTATTGCGATTTTAATAAAGTGTTTTTCCAAGGACAACCGGTGGATGAATATTTGCAGGCGATGGAGCAAGAAATGAAAAAAACGGTGGAAGCCTTCCCTGCCGAGCGGCTTGACACTTTGTTTGTCGGCGGCGGGACGCCGACTGTTTTAGAAATGAAGCAGCTTGATTTTTTTCTGGAAAGCATTTATAAACACTTTCGTTTTTCCAAAGACGAAGTGGAATTTACATTTGAAGCGAATCCAAATGAACTTACAAGGGAAAAGCTGCAACTGCTAAAAGGTGCGGGAGTCAACCGCCTAAGTTTCGGGGTACAAACGTTTCATGATTCCTTATTAAAGACAATAGGAAGAACACATCGCTATGATGATGTCATACGTACGATTTCATTAGCGAAAGAAGTCGGCTTTGACAATATTAGCATTGATTTAATGTATGGTTTGCCCAATCAGACGCTACAGCAGTTTCAGGCGGACTTGGACATTGCCTTTTCCCTTGATATTCAGCATATTTCTGCTTACTCTCTCATCATTGAACCGAAAACGATTTTTTACAATTTGTGGAGAAAAGGAACGCTTCCGTTACCGAGTGAAGAGGAAGAAGCGGAAATGTATGAGGAAGCGATGCGGCAGATGGAACTTCACGGATATCAGCAATATGAAATCAGCAACTATGCGCGTCCCGGCTTTCAAAGCCGACATAATTTGACGTATTGGAATAATGAAGAATATTACGGCATCGGTGCAGGAGCCCACAGCTATGTGAACGGCGTTCGCCGCGCCAATATCGGTCCGATCAAACAATATATCGCCAAAGTACAGGAAACAGGGCTGCCGTATCGCGAGATTCATCGGGTCACACGGATGGAACAAATGGAAGAAGAAATGTTTTTGGGATTGAGAAAAACAGAAGGAGTATCCAAACAACGCTTTTCCGAAAAGTTTGGAAGAGACGTGCATAAGGTGTTCGGGGCAGCCATTCGTTCCGAACGGCAAAAGGGGCTGCTTGAGGAAACAGATACGCACGTGCGCCTGACCCGCCGAGGACGTCTCCTTGGCAATGAGGTGTTTCAAGCGTTTCTCACCGGAATGTAAACATTGACATTAGCATATGGATTTGATACCTTAATAATAGATTTAGCACTCGGGGTATTTGAGTGCTAACAGAGGTGATGAGCGTGTTAACGGAGCGCCAATTGCTTATTTTGCAAGTGATTATTGATGATTTTATCCGCTCCGGACAGCCTGTCGGGTCGCGGACGTTATCAAAAAAACATGAAATTGCCTTAAGTTCGGCGACGATTCGCAATGAAATGGCTGATTTAGAGGAGCTTGGATATATTGAAAAAACGCATGTGTCCTCCGGCAGGGTGCCATCGGAAAAAGGATACCGTTATTACGTCGATCATTTGTTATCGCCGCAGCGTTTGACGAAAGAGGATATTCAAAAAATCAAGTCTATTTTTGCCGAGCGAATTTATGAATTGGAGAAAGTGGTGCAAAAATCAGCGCAAATTTTATCCGATTTGACGAATTATACGTCGATTGCTCTTGGGCCGGCGGTGAAAGAGAACAAATTAAAACGAATCCAAATCATTCCGTTGAATCAGCAAACCGCTGTGGCGATTATTGTTACCGATACAGGACATGTAGAAGACCATGTCATTACCGTTCCTGCTTCGGTGAATCCGTCGGATCTAGAAAAAATGGTGAATATTTTAAATGAACGGCTAATTGGCGTCCCGCTGATTGATTTAAAGGATAAAATTTATAAAGAAGTGGCCGATGTGCTGCGCAAGCATATTCATAACTACGATAGCATGTTGAAAACGATTGTCGAAACGCTGGACATCCCGCAGGAAGAAAAAATGTTTTTTGCCGGGAAAATGAATATGCTGAACCAGCCGGAGTTTAGCGACATTCAAAAAATTCGGCCGCTCATGAAAATGATTGAGCAGGAAAAAGATTTTTACCGTTTGTTGCGCAAACACAACCGTAAAGGCATTCAAGTGACGATCGGCCGTGAAAATCAATTAAGCGGAATGGAGAACTGCAGCCTGATTACAGCGACGTATTCGATTGGCGATGAGCAGTTGGGTACCATTGCGATTCTTGGACCGACACGAATGGAGTATTCGCGCGTCATTACTATTTTAAACAGGATGGCTTCCGATTTATCCACCGCGTTAACAAAATGGTATCAAAATAGTTAGCAATGGTCATATTGGATAATGGATGGATGGGTGCAATCCATCCTTTCCTTGTGGCTATTTATACATAGACAGGCTGCTTTAAAGGGAGGTGAAACCGATGGAACAAGAACAAAAAGCAACTCAAGAAAAAGCTACATATGAACAAGAGTGGAAAGAGCCAGAGCCGCAAGAGGAAAAAGCAGAAGAGCGCGGCGGAAATGAACCGCAGGAAGGAAACGCGGAAAACACGCAGCAGGATAATACGCAAGAGCAGCAAGAAGCACCTAAAGAAGAACAGCCAAAAGCGGAGCAGGAACAAAACGATGAGCTGGCGGTGGCAAACGCAAAAATTGCGGAACTTGAAGCGAAGATAAAAGAAATGGAAAACCGCTATCTTCGTTTATATGCCGATTTTGAAAACTTCCGTCGCCGCACACGTCAGGAAATGGAAGCGGCAGAAAAGTACCGCGCCCAAAGTTTAGTGAGCGATCTATTGCCGGCTTTGGACAACTTTGAGCGCGCGTTAAAAATAGAGGCGGATAACGAACAGGCGAAATCTATTTTACAAGGAATGGAAATGGTCTACCGTTCCGTATTAGACGCCTTAAAAAAAGAAGGGGTCGAGGCGATCGAAGCGGTTGGCAAACCGTTCGACCCGCATTTGCATCAAGCGGTGATGCAAGTAGAAGACAGCAATTATGAGCCGAACACGGTCGTGGAAGAATTTCAAAAAGGCTATAAACTGAAAGACCGTGTCATTCGTCCGGCAATGGTGAAAGTAAGTCAATAAATGAGTATAGGAGGGTGATCATGATGAGCAAAATTATCGGTATTGACTTAGGAACGACCAACTCCTGCGTTGCCGTATTAGAAGGCGGTGAACCGAAAGTCATTCCAAATCCGGAAGGAAGCCGCACTACTCCTTCTGTTGTGGCGTTTAAAAACGGAGAACGTTTAGTCGGCGAAGTAGCGAAACGGCAAGCAATTACGAACCCAAATACCGTCATCTCTATTAAACGCCATATGGGAACAGACTATAAAGTAGAAATCGAAGGCAAAAAATATACTCCACAAGAAATTTCGGCAATTATTTTGCAATACTTAAAATCGTATGCGGAAGAGTATTTGGGAGAACCGGTGACAAGAGCTGTCATTACCGTTCCGGCTTACTTTAATGATGCACAACGTCAAGCGACAAAAGATGCCGGACGTATTGCGGGTTTACAAGTAGAACGCATCATTAACGAACCGACGGCTGCCGCGCTTGCGTACGGTTTGGATAAAGAAGAAGATCAAACGATCCTCGTCTACGACTTAGGGGGCGGTACGTTTGACGTATCGATTCTTGAACTTGGAGACGGCGTGTTTGAAGTAAAAGCGACAGCCGGCGATAACCATCTTGGTGGGGACGATTTTGACCAAGTCATTATCGATTATTTAGTCGACCAATTTAAGCAGGAGCACGGCATCGATTTATCCAAAGATAAAATGGCGCTGCAACGGTTGAAAGACGCTGCGGAAAAAGCGAAAAAAGAACTTTCCGGCGTCACGCAAACGCAAATTTCCTTGCCGTTTATCAGCGCTAATGAAAGCGGCCCACTCCATTTAGAAACGACATTAACAAGAGCAAAATTTGAAGAGTTGTCCGCCCACCTTGTCGAACGCACGATGGGACCGGTTCGCCAAGCATTGCAAGATGCGGGCTTGACACCAGCGGATATTGACAAAATCATTCTTGTCGGCGGTTCTACGCGCATTCCGGCTGTACAGGAAGCGATTAAACGCGAACTCGGAAAAGAGCCGCATAAAGGGGTCAACCCGGATGAAGTGGTAGCGATTGGTGCGGCGATTCAAGGCGGTGTAATCGCTGGCGAAGTGAAAGACGTCGTTCTTCTTGACGTTACTCCACTGTCGCTCGGAATTGAAACGATGGGCGGCGTATTTACAAAATTAATTGAACGCAACACAACGATCCCAACAAGCAAATCGCAAATTTTCACGACGGCCGCAGATAACCAGACAACGGTCGACATTCACGTGCTGCAAGGGGAACGCCCGATGGCGGCCGATAACAAAACGCTTGGCCGTTTCCAATTGACGGATATTCCGCCTGCACCGCGCGGCGTACCGCAAATTGAGGTAACGTTTGATATCGACGCGAACGGTATTGTCCATGTCCGCGCAAAAGATTTAGGCACGAACAAAGAACAATCGATTACGATTAAATCGTCATCCGGTCTTTCCGAAGAAGAAATTCAACGCATGATTAAAGAGGCGGAAGAAAACGCCGAAGCGGACAGAAAGCGGAAAGAAGCGGCCGAATTGCGCAACGAGGCCGACCACCTAATATTTACGACGGAGAAAACGTTAAAAGAAGTGGAAGGAAAAGTAGACGAAGCAGAAGTGAAAAAAGCGCGTGAAGCAAAAGACGCGCTGAAAGCGGCGCTCGAGAAAAACGATCTCGATGAAATCCGCAAAAAGAAAGAAGCGTTGCAAGAAGCAGTGCAGCAGCTATCGATTAAGCTATACGAACAAGCGGCCAAGCAAGCGCAAAATCAGCAAGCGGGAGCTGACAGCACGACGAAGAAAGATGATAATGTAGTTGATGCAGAATTCGAAGAAGTAAAAGATGATAAATAATACATTGGTGAAAAAAGTCAAAGTCAGGCCTGTCTTGGCTTTGACTTTTTTGCTAATAAGAAGATGCCAGTTTAAATCTATTGCAATCAAAAAGAGAGAAATGCTAAAATTACCTTTATGTGAGTGAATCGGGAGTGGATGATCATCATGGCGAAGCGAGATTATTATGAAATTCTCGGAGTCAGCAAAAACGCGACAAAAGAAGAGATTAAAAAAGCGTATCGGAAGCTTTCGAAAAAGTATCATCCAGATGTGAA
This sequence comes from Saccharococcus thermophilus, assembly GCF_011761475.1. Taxonomy (NCBI): domain Bacteria; kingdom Bacillati; phylum Bacillota; class Bacilli; order Caryophanales; family Anoxybacillaceae; genus Saccharococcus; species Saccharococcus thermophilus. The sequence goes on along the minus strand of NZ_JAASRS010000001.1, from coordinate 1,927,166 downwards.
TAAAGAGCCCGATGCGGCGGAGAAATTTAAAGAAATTAAAGAAGCCTACGAAGTGTTAAGCGATGATCAAAAGCGAGCCCATTACGATCAATTTGGCCACACCGATCCAAATCAAGGCTTCGGTGGATTCCGCAGCGATGATTTTGATTTTGGCGGTTTTAGCGGCTTTGGCGGTTTTGAGGATATTTTCAACACTTTTTTTGGCGGCGGTCGCCGGCGTAATCCGAATGCTCCTAGAGCCGGAGCCGATTTGCAATATACGATGACATTAACATTTGAAGAAGCGGCGTTTGGCAAAGAGACCGATATTGAGATTCCGAGTGAAGAAACGTGCCACACTTGCCATGGCACCGGAGCAAAACCAGGCACAAAGCCGGAAACATGTCCGCATTGTCATGGGGCAGGACAAATCAGCACGGAGCAGTCCACTCCGTTTGGGCGCATTGTCAATCGCCGCACATGTCCATATTGCGGTGGAACAGGGCAATATATTAAAGAAAAATGCACGACATGCGGCGGGACAGGCCGCGTAAAACGACGGAAAAAAATCCATGTGAAAATCCCGGCTGGAATTGATGAAGGACAACAATTGCGCGTCGCCGGTCAAGGAGAGCCGGGGATTAACGGTGGACCGCCAGGAGATTTATATATCGTCTTTCATGTGGAGCCGCATGAATTTTTTGAACGTGACGGCGATGATATTTATTGTGAAGTGCCGCTTACCTTCGCTCAAGCCGCGCTTGGGGATGAGATCGAAGTCCCAACCCTTCACGGGAACGTGAAGTTGAAAATCCCGGCAGGTACGCAAACAGGAACGAGATTCCGCTTAAAAGGAAAAGGAGTGCCGAATGTGCGCGGCTACGGCTATGGTGATCAGCATGTCATTGTCCGTGTTGTGACACCGACGAAACTGACGGAGAAGCAAAAGCAATTATTGCGTGAATTTGACCAATTAGGCGGTTCGAGCATGCATCATGAACCACATGACCGCTTTTTTGATAAGGTAAAAAAAGCGTTTAAAGGAGAATCATGAATTTTATGAAATGGTCAGAAATCAGCATTCATACGACGCATGAGGCAGTCGAGGCGATTTCGAATATTTTGCACGAAGCAGGTGCGGGAGGGGTCGTGATCGAAGACCCGTATGATTTAATCAAAGAAAGAGAAGATTGGTTTGGGGAAATATATGAGCTGAATCCGGACGATTATCCGGAAGAAGGCGTCATTATTAAAGCGTATTTGCCGGTCAACAGCTTTCTCGGCGAAACGGTGGAAGAAATTAAACAGGCGATTAACAATTTATTATTGTACGACATTGATATTGGAAAAAATAAGATTACGATCAGCGAAGTAAATGAAGAGGAATGGGCAACCGCCTGGAAAAAATATTATAATCCTGTGAAAATATCAGAGAAATTTACGATTGTTCCGACGTGGGAAGTTTATGAGCCAGTGTCGAGCGACGAATTGATTATTGAATTGGACCCAGGCATGGCGTTTGGCACGGGGACCCACCCGACGACAGTCATGTGTATTCAGGCGCTGGAGAAATATGTAAGACCTGGAGATATGGTCATTGATGTCGGCACTGGTTCCGGCATTTTAAGCATCGCCGCGGCAATGCTAGGCGCCAAATCCGTCCGCGCTCTTGACTTGGATCCAGTGGCCGTCGATAGTGCAAAGCTTAATGTGAAGCTAAATAAGGTGCAGCATATCGTGACTGTTTCGCAAAACAATTTGCTTGACCACATCGACGAACGGGCAAACATTATTGTTGCCAATATTTTGGCGGAAATTATTTTGCGCTTCGTTGATGATGCGTATCGCCTTCTTGAAAAAGACGGATATTTTATTACGTCTGGAATTATTCAAGCGAAGAAGCAGGAAGTCAAAGACGGCTTAACAGCGGCAGGGTTTGTCATTGAGGAAACGTTAGTGATGGAAGATTGGGTGGCATTTATCGCCAAAAAACGATGAAAAGAAGGGATTGTGTTGCAGCGATATTTTGTTCCCGATAATCAACAGACAAGCGACCGGATTGCCATTGGCGGCGATGACTACCACCATATTGTCCGCGTGATGCGCATGGGAAAGGGAAGCCAATTGATTTGCGTCCTTTCGAGCGGCAAAACAGCTCGGTGCGAAATTGAACAAATTACCAGTGAGAATGTAATAGCTCGTGTTGTAGAATGGATAGAAGAACAAACGGAACTGCCGATTCACATCTATATTGCCCACGGGCTGCCGAAAGGAGATAAATGGGAGTTTGTGATTCAGAAAGGAACGGAGCTTGGTGCTTTCGCTTTTCTTCCTTTTCTGGCGGCTCGCTCTGTTGTCAAATGGGACGCAAAAAAGATGGAGAAAAAAATAGACCGCTGGAAAAAAATCGCAAAAGAGGCGGCAGAGCAAGCGCATCGCAGCCAAATTCCCGATGTGCACGCTCCGCTAACGATCCATGAGCTGATTGAGTTTGCGAAAACGATAGATTACCGAATGGTTGCCTATGAAGAGGAGGCGAAGCAAGGCAATCATCAAACGCTTGCTGCTATTTTTCAACAGATGAAGCGTGGCCAATCTCTCCTTGCCGTGTTTGGACCAGAAGGAGGCTTTGCCGACGAAGAAGTTGAACTTCTGAAGCAGCATGGCTTTTTTTCCTGCAGCCTTGGCCCGCGGATTTTGCGGACCGAAACGGCGCCGCTTTATTTGTTAGCGGTCGCTTCGTACCAATTTGAACTACAGTGAGGTGAGAGCAATGCCAACGGTTGCATTTCATACGCTTGGATGTAAAGTAAATCATTATGAAACGGAAGCGATTTGGCAATTGTTTAAAAAAGCGGGCTATGAACGGAAAGATTTTGAAAGCCGTGCCGACGTGTATGTCATCAATACTTGCACGGTAACGAACACAGGCGATAAAAAAAGCCGCCAAGTCATCCGCCGCGCCATTCGCCGGAATCCGGATGCGGTTGTATGCGTAACGGGATGCTACGCGCAAACGTCACCGGCAGAAGTAATGGCGATTCCGGGGGTAGATATTGTCATCGGCACGCAAGACCGCGGAAAAATTTTAGAATATGTGGAACAGTTTCAACGTGAACGCCAGCCGATTAATGCCGTTCACAACATTATGAGAACACGCGTGTTTGAAGAAATGGACGTTCCAGAGTTTAGCGACCGGACGCGTGCCTCTTTAAAAATTCAAGAAGGATGCAATAACTTTTGCACGTTTTGCATTATTCCATGGGCGCGCGGATTAATGCGTTCCCGCGATCCGAAAGAAATCATCCGCCAGGCACAGCAGCTGGTCGACGCCGGTTATAAAGAAATTGTGTTAACGGGCATTCATACAGGCGGTTACGGTACCGATTTGAAAGACTACAGCTTCGCTGCGCTGCTCCGCGATTTGGACGAGCAAGTTGTCGGTCTGAAACGGCTTCGCATTTCATCGATTGAAGCGAGCCAAATTACCGACGAAGTGATCGACGTGCTCCGCCGTTCCGATAAGATCGTGCGCCATTTGCATATTCCGCTTCAATCGGGCTCCAATACCGTATTAAAACGGATGCGCCGCAAATACACAACCGAATTTTTTGCCGAGCGGCTAGCACGTCTGCGTGAAGTGTTCCCTGAACTGGCGATTACATCGGACGTGATCGTCGGATTCCCGGGCGAAACGGAAGAAGAGTTTATGGAAACATACAACTTTGTGCGCGAACAGCGTTTTTCCGAACTCCACGTCTTCCCGTATTCCAAACGGACAGGCACGCCGGCCGCGCGCATGCCAAATCAAGTGGACGAGGAAGTAAAACATGACCGCGTCCGCCGCTTAATTGCGCTGTCCGACCAATTGGCGAAAGAATACGCCTCGCAATTTGAAGGGCAAGTGCTGGAAGTGATTCCGGAAGAGCGCGACAAAGAAAATCCGGAAAGCGACCTGTATATGGGCTACACCGATAACTATCTAAAAGTGAAATTCCCGGCTACCGAAGAAATGATCGGCGAAATCGTCAAAGTAAAAATTACAAAAGCCGGATATCCGTATAATGAAGGGGAATTTGTCCGCGTTGTTACCGACGGCGCCCCTCAATCCGTAAAATTAAGCTCATAACCCAGCTATTGCAGCTGGGTTTTTTGTTTATAATAAAAGTGGTGTAAACTAGCTTTTTTGAGGAAGTAATGGTATGATGATAGATGTCAGACTTCTATATGGCTTGTGAAGGGAGATTTGTTAAGATGGAAAAAAACATTGCAAAAATGATTGATCATACGTTGCTGAAAGCGGATACAACAAGGGAGCAAATTGTGAAGTTGTGCGAGGAGGCAAAACAATACGGATTTGCTTCCGTCTGCGTCAATCCAACATGGGTGGCAACCGCGGCCGAATTGTTAAAAGGCACGGATGTGAAAGTATGTACGGTAATCGGCTTTCCGCTCGGAGCCAATACGCCGGAAACAAAAGCGTTCGAAGCAAAAAACGCGATTGAAAATGGGGCGGCAGAAGTCGATATGGTGATCAATATCGGCGCGCTGAAAGATGGAAACGATGAGCTTGTGGAACGAGATATCCGCGCCGTTGTCGACGCAGCAAAAGGAAAAGCGCTTGTGAAAGTGATTATTGAAGCGTGTCTCCTTACCGAAGAAGAAAAAGTCCGCGCCTGCCAGCTCGCCGTTAAAGCAGGCGCGGATTATGTCAAAACGTCGACCGGTTTTTCTACCGGCGGTGCGACAGTCGAAGATGTGGCTTTAATGCGCAAAACAGTCGGACCAAACATCGGTGTGAAAGCCTCCGGTGGCGTCCGTGACGTGCAAAGCGCAAACGCCATGATACAAGCAGGGGCCACGCGCATCGGGACAAGTTCCGGCGTAGCGATCGTCGAAGGAAAAACGACACGCACTGATTATTAAGGACGCCTGCCGTGGAAAAATAATATAGCCGCTTCGATCCAACGGGTAAATGGCAGCGCCGCTAGCGAACAAATGACGTTAAACAGGACGCTGATATGGGCCAACTGTACGTCTGGAGAAGTGCTCAACCTGCTTGCTATGGAGGCGAGCGGGCCGATAAAAAAAGAAAAGATGACAACGCCAACGACATTAAACCATAAATGAGTATACGCGGTTAATTTCGCTTCATAGGTGGAGCCGATGCTGGCAAGAAGGCCGGTTACACAGGAGCCGATATTCGCGCCAAGCAAAATGGCAATGCCGGCTGGCAAGGTTAATAAATGCTCATTTAAAAAACCCATTGCAATGCCGATCGTTGCCGCACTTGAATGGATCATGGCTGTAAAAATGATGCCGATCATTATTCCGATAAAAGGAGAATGGGCAGTCTTTTTCAGCCATTCGTCAATGATCGGATAAGCGGCTAGAGGCTTTGCCAATTGGCTAAACCCGTTCATGGCAAAAAATAAAGAAGCGAGTCCGACCAGAATCATTCCTATGCTATAGGCAGGACGGTAACGCCCAAAAAAGACAAGAATCACGCCAATGAAAAGCAATGGAATGGCGTTGTCGCCGACGTGAAGCGTCATGATTTCTGTCGTGATGGTAGAGCCGATATTGCTCCCCAAAATGATGCCGATCGATTGCCGGAATGTAAGGTATCCGGTGGAGACGAGCCCCACTGTAATGACCATCACGGCAGAGCTGCTTTGCATAAGGCCGGTAGTCACTGTCCCGGTAAGAAATCCTTGCCATGGGGTGTTTGTAAAGCGTAATAGCCACCGCTTCAGACGGTGTCCGGATAAAGCGTAGAATCCCGCTTTCATCATAAACATGCCAAGAAGAAAAATACCGGTATATACAGAGAACCAAATGAGTATTTGCACCACTTGTCCTTCCCCCTTTCATCTTATTTGTATGGGCAAGGAAGGATAACAATGACAGTTTTTTATTGACCTTTGGCGCGAGCATGTATTATAATTGACAAGTACACGCATAGTAACAAAATGTAATGGTTGTTGCTCGGAGGGAGGGAAGTAGGATGTCAAAAACCATCGTTCGCAAAAACGAATCGATTGACGACGCTCTTCGTCGCTTCAAGCGTGCCGTTTCCAAAACAGGTACACTGCAAGAAGTAAGAAAGCGCGAATTTTATGAAAAGCCAAGCGTCAGACGGAAGAAAAAGTCTGAAGCGGCTAGAAAGCGCAAACATTAAAAGAGGGTGTATATATGAGTCTTCTCGATCGTTTAAATAACGATATGAAGCAGGCGATGAAAAACAGAGAAAAAGAGAAACTCTCCGTTCTTCGCATGTTGAAAGCGGCGTTGCAAAACGAAGCGATTAAACTTAACAAAGGCGAATTATCGGAAGACGAAGAGCTAACCGTTCTTTCTCGCGAATTAAAGCAGCGTAAAGACTCCCTCCAAGAATTCGAAAACGCTGGCCGTGCCGACCTTGTGGAAAAAACAAAGGTGGAACTGGAAATTGTTCAATCATATATGCCAAAGCCATTCACAGAGGAAGAGCTCTTGGAAATCATCAAGCAGACGATTGCCGAAGTAGGGGCTTCCTCAAAAGCGGATATGGGGAAAGTGATGGGAGCGATCATGCCGAAAGTAAAAGGAAAAGCGGATGGCTCTCTCGTCAATAAACTTGTCCAACAACAACTTTCGCAATGATGAACAGGGTGCTCCGTATGGCGGAGCACCCTTTGTTTTTTCAAAACAGGTGCTATAACCCCTTTTCATCTCATACATATGAGATGAAAGGGGGTTCTTTTTTATGGTGAAAAAGTGGCGCCAGCAGATGAAAAGATGGATAACCGATAAATTGGAGCTTCCCGCTGATATTATGATGGATCTTCCCCGCATTACAATGGTTGGGCAAATACATATTTATATTGAAAATCACCAGGGACTATTGACGTTTAGCGATAAAGAACTGCGCCTCCTTTTAAAGCAAGGGCAACTCCTCGTCCGCGGCGAAAAGTTTGTCATCAAAACGATTTTGCCAGAAGAAATTTTATTGGAAGGGAAAATCAGCCAAGTGATTTATATAGATGAATAACGGTTCATGGGAGGAAAGGCGATGAAAAACCAATGGATGAACGTACTGATCGGCAGCGTAAGGGTGAAAGCCAAAGGCAAAGGTGTGGAACGATTGCTTAACGCGTGTGTGCGCAATGATATTGCCATTTGGAATGTGAAAAAGCATAGCGATCATATTGCGACGTTTTTTATTAAGCTAAGCGATGTGAAGCGTTTGCGCATTGTCGCCCGAAGAAGCGAGTGCAAACTTTATTTTGTAGAAAAAACAGGTTTTCCATTTTTTTTGCGGAAAGCAGTAACGAACACGGGGTTTTTAGTCGGCATGTGTCTATTTTTCACTATTGTCTTTTTGCTTTCCAATATGATATGGAGGATTGAAATCAAAGGAGCAAAGCCGGAAACAGAATATCGCATATCGAAAGAATTGAAACAAATGGGAGTGGAAGAAGGAGCGTTTCAATTTCTTATCGATGACCCGGAAACGATCCAAAAAAAGCTAACCGACCGCATTGATGCAATTACATGGGTCGGCGTAGAGCTGAAAGGGACGACGCTTTATTTTCGGGTGGCGGAAAAAGAACAGCCCGACGAGCCTAAACCAATAGGGGCGCGTCATTTAGTGGCGAAAAAGAAGGCGATTATTACAGATATGTTTGTCGAAGAAGGGCAACCGATCGTTTCCGTTCATGACCATGTTACGAAAGGACAGCTGCTTGTGTCCGGAATGATCGGAAAAGAGGGGAAAACAAAATTAGTGCCGGCGAGGGGAAAAGTTTTTGGCGAAACATGGTACAAGTCTACCGTTGTCCTGCCGCTTCATGCGACATTTCGCGTATTAACGGGAAAATATATGGAAAAACATTATATAACGATCGGGAATATTTCCATTCCAATATGGGGATGGCAAAAGCCGAAGTTTACGAATTATGAAATCGATGTGCAGAAAAGGCCGTTTCGTTTTTTGCGATGGGACTTGCCCTTATATTACGAGCGCGTCATTTTCCGGGAGACAGCGGAAGTAAAGCGACGCTATACGTGGGACGAAGCGTTTGCGAAGGCGAAGGAACTTGCCCGTGAGGAATTAAAAGAAAAACTGCCCGATGATGCTTCCATAAAAGGTGAAAAAGTTTTGCATCAGACGAAAGAGAATGATAAAGTAAGGGTAGAATTGCATTATCAAGTGATTGAAAATATTGCAATACCACAACCTATCGTTCAAGGAGATTGAGGATGTCAGAGGAGTTTGTAACGATTAGTCAACAATTGGAAAACGCAAACGAAGCAATTGCCCTGTTCGGTATTCATGATGCCCATCTCAAACGATTGGAAGAGGAATTAGGGGTTTCCATTGTCACAAGAGGGGAAACTGTGAGCGTTTCCGGTACTCCCGAGCAGGTACAGCTTGTTGACGACCTGTTGCGCCACTTATTGATCATCATCCGCAAAGGAATTGCAGTTAGCGAACGGGATGTGATGTATGCGGTGCAGTTAGCGAAAAAAGGAGCGCTCGACTATTTGATCAGCTTATATGAGGAAGAAATAACGAAAAATGTAAAAGGAAAATCGATTCGCGTCAAAACGTTAGGACAGCGGCACTACGTAACCGCCATCAAGCAGCACGATCTTGTGTTCGGAATCGGTCCAGCCGGAACCGGGAAAACATATCTGGCGGTGGTCATGGCTGTTCGTGCGCTAAAAAATGGGCAAGTGAAACGCATTATTCTGACCCGTCCGGCGGTGGAGGCGGGAGAAAGTTTAGGATTTTTACCGGGAGATTTAAAAGAAAAAGTAGATCCATATTTGCGCCCGCTTTATGATGCGCTGCATGATGTATTAGGAGTAGACCACACGCAGCGCCTCATTGAGCGCGGAACGATCGAGATTGCCCCGCTTGCTTACATGCGCGGGAGAACGTTGGAAGATGCTTTTGTCATTTTAGACGAAGCGCAAAACACAACCCCGGCACAGATGAAAATGTTCCTAACAAGGTTGGGATTTGGTTCAAAAATGGTGATTACCGGCGATATTTCGCAAGTGGATTTGCCGAAGGGAGTAAAATCAGGACTTGCCGTAGCCAAAGAAATATTGTCTACCGTTAATGGCGTTTCATTTGTTTTTCTCGAGCAATCGGATGTAGTGCGCCATCCGCTCGTGGCGAAAATTATTGAAGCGTATGACCAAGCAGGCATATAGAGTGAAAAGACCCGTTTTCCGCAGGGTCTTTTCTTTAAAGTGAGGGGAAAAACCGGTGGAAAGGATTCGTTTTTTTCTAGAGCATACGAGCCATGTTCGTTTTGTCCGCTATCTTTTATTTTTGTTTTTAGGGCTGATGCTGTTTGCGGTTCTTTACTGGCAAGTGAAGCCGCACCAATATGAACTGCGCCTATTTGACATCGCAAAAGAAACAATTCGGTCGCCGATTACGATCGAAGATAAGGAGGCGACGGAAAAACTAAAAAGGGAAGCGGCAGATAAAGTAGCCGATGTTTATACATTAAAGAAGGAATACGCGGAAAATCGCGTCGATTTAATTTCTTCCTTATTTACGACGATTATGGACATACAAGCCAAGGCCAAAGAAGAGAGCGAAGCGCAAACGGACATGGTGGATGCGTTGCAGAAGCGGCTGCCGCCGGAATGGTTTTCTTATTTGTCGGTCAATGAGTGGAAAACGTTGCTTCATGCAGCCCCAGAAGATATAAAAAACGCGAAAGAAGCAGCGGTAACGGCCGTCCATTCGATTATGGCGGAGCGGATTACGCAATCGGAGTTAGACAAGGCAAGAGAGAAAGTAACGGATGAATTGAAGTACGTTATGCTTTCGCAGCCATTAAAAGAAATTGTTACAAAGCTTACCAAACAGGCGATCATTCCAAACGTGATTTACGACCGGACGGCTACGGAAGAAAAGCGGAGACAGGCGATGGATGAAATCAAGCCGGTAAGAATTTTGCAAGGACAAGTGATTGCTGAGGAAGGGCAGTTTATTACGAATGAAATTTATCACCAGCTGCAGCTTGTCGGTTTATTGCAAAACGACCGTTCTTTCCAGCCGCTGATCGGCTTTTTCCTTTTGGTGTTACTTTTGCTTTCTCCGATTGTTTATTACTTTGGACGCGAACGGACAAACAAGGATTTATTTCTATTCACTACAATATTTACGATCACTATGCTGATGATGGTGTTTGTCCGTCTTTTGCCGCAAGGGAATACGATTTCCACGGGCTATTTGGTGCCGGTCGCTTTCGCTGCCATGCTCGTCCGCATCTTGCTTGGGGAGCGAATAGCGGTGATGACAGCCATTCTTTGCGCTGTATGCGGAAGCTTGATGTTTAATGAAGAAATAGGGGCAAACGGCACGATACAAGTCTCGTTGGCGATTTACTTACTAACAGGCGGATTGGCAGGCAGTTTCTTTTTGTCTAGCCAGTTGCGCAAGGCAAAAATTTGGCAGGCGGGGGTATTTGTCGCATTTATCAATATCGTTGTGATGCTAGCCATGGTTTTGCTGAAAAATGGCCATTATTCGTTTTCGGAGATGGGAATGTTTCTGTTAATGGCGCTTGCCTCTGGCGTTTTTTCGTCAATTTTAACGATTGGGCTGTTGCCGGTGTTGGAAGCAGGATTCGGCATTTTGTCGCCAATGAAATTAATCGAGTTATCCAATCCGAACCACCCGCTGCTTCGCAAAATTTTAACCGAAGCGCCGGGAACGTACCATCATAGTATCATGGTTGCCAATTTAGCGGAAGCTGCTTGCGAAGCGATCGGAGCGAACGGGCTTTTGGCGCGTGTCGCCTGCTACTACCATGACATCGGAAAAACGAAACGGCCGCGCTATTTTATTGAAAACCAAATCGGCGGCAATCCCCATGATCATTTATCGCCGCAGTTAAGCAAAAATATTATCCTTGCCCATGTGGCGGATGGAGTAGCGATGTTAAAGAAGCATCGCATGCCGAGAGAAATCATTGATATTGCCGAACAGCATCATGGTACGACACTATTAAAATATTTTTACCATAAAGCGCTACAGCAAACAGGTGATGCATCACCGGAGGAATTTCGCTACCCGGGGCCGAAGCCGCAAACGAAAGAAGCAGCGATTGTTAGCATTGCCGATAGCGTCGAGGCGGCGGTACGTTCGCTTTCCAATCCATCGAAGGAGAAAATCGAAAAAATTGTCCGCTCGATTATTGCGGATCGATTGCAAGACAATCAATTGAATGAATGTGATATTACATTAAAAGAATTAGAAATCGTTGCCCGCACGCTTTGTGAGACGCTAAATGGTGTATTTCATTCGCGCATCGAATATCCAGAGATACGAAAGGAAAAGGTGAAGCACGCATGATTCTCTACATTGATTTTATCGACGAAACGAATGAAGTGACGGAAGAACAAATAACGATGATTGAGCAGTTGCTAAACTATGCGGCGGAAATGGAAGGAGTCCCTCAAGGGGCAGAAGTGAGCATTTCCTTTGTCGACAATGAGCGAATTCGCATCATCAACCGCGACTACCGAGGAAAAGACCAGCCGACCGATGTGATTTCCTTCGCGCTTGAGGAAAAAGGAGAAGGGGAAATTGACATTATCGGCGCTGATGTTCCGCCATTGCTTGGCGATATTATTATTTCGATTCCAAAGGCAAAAGAACAAGCGGAGGAATATGGGCATTCGTTCATGCGCGAGCTCGGCTTTTTGGCGGTGCATGGCTTTTTGCATCTGTTAGGGTATGATCATAAAACGGTGGAAGAAGAGAAAACGATGTTTTCCAAACAAGAAGAGATTTTAAATCGATTTGGGTTAACAAGATAGCTATGAATTGGCAAAGGGAAAGAAAACGCTTTGCTTGCGCATGGGAAGGAATGATGACGGCGATGAAAGAAGAGGCGCATATGCGTGTTCATATCGCCTTAGCTGTTATTGTCATTGTTGCCGCTGTCATCGTTCACATTTCCAAATGGGAATGGCTTGTTCTTTTACTGACCATCGGGAGCGTAATTACATTAGAGCTTATCAACACGGCGATCGAGCGTGCCGTCAATTTAGTGACAACCGACTTCCATCCGCTGGCCAAAGCGGCAAAAGATATTGCAGCGGCTGCTGTTTTGTTCGCCGCTATTGTCGCGGTTATCATTGGAATCATCATCTTTCTGCCGCATGTGATATAGATAAGTAGGAAAATTCTAATTTTTCTGTTATATTTTTATGTAAGATGATGAAATTTATAAAGATTTTTTGTAAAATAAAAGAAAGAGGTAAATTGTCTCCCAAGTCGAGAAAGGAAGAGAAATGTTGAAAATGAATGAACTCATCGAAGAAGCAAAAAAAGCACGAGAATATGCCTACGTTCCTTATTCGAAATTTAAAGTTGGCGCCGCTTTATTAACCAAAGACGGAAAAGTGTACCGCGGTTGCAATATTGAAAACGCTGCTTACAGCATGTGCAATTGTGCGGAACGAACGGCGCTTTTTAAGGCGTATTCGGAAGGGGATAAGGAATTCGCCGCTCTGGCGGTGATTGCCGATACGCCCCGGCCAGTCCCCCCTTGTGGCGCCTGTCGTCAAGTTATTTCTGAGCTATGTCCAAGCGATATGAAAGTAATCTTGGCTAATTTAAACGGCGATATCATGGAGCTAACGGTGAAAGAACTATTACCACAAGCTTTTTCAGCGGAGGATATGTATGAATAAGGAAGGATATAAATCAGGATTCGTAGCGATTGTCGGAAGACCAAACGTAGGAAAATCCACGTTTTTAAACCGTGTCATTGGTCAAAAAATCGCAATTATGAGCGATAAGCCGCAAACGACACGAAATAAAATTCAAGGTGTTTACACGACGGATGATGCGCAAATTATTTTTATTGATACGCCAGGAGTGCATAAGCCGAAACATAAGCTTGGCGACTTTATGATGAAGGTGGCGTTGAACGCGTTAAGGGAAGTCGACCTTATCTTGTTTATGGTTAATGTCGAAGAAGGATTTGGACGCGGCGACGCATTTATTATTGAACGGCTTAAAGAAGTGAATACCCCAGTGTTTCTAGTAATGAATAAAATTGATAAAGTTCATCCGGATGATTTATTGCCGCTTATCGATCAATATAAAAACCTTTATCCGTTCGCCGAGATTGTTCCGATTTCCGCATTGCAAGGAAACAATGTAGAGAACTTGGTTCTGCAAATTAAAAAATATTTGCCGGAAGGTCCACAATATTATCCGCCTGACCAAATCACCGATCATCCGGAACAGTTTATTATCGCGGAGTTGATTCGTGAGAAAGCGCTTCACTTAACGCGTGAAGAAGTTCCGCATTCCATTGCTGTCGTAGTGGAAAGAATTGAGCGGCGCGAGGATAGTGACACCGTCTATGTCGGTGCCGTCATTATCGTAGAGCGCGATTCGCAAAAAGGGATCATCATTGGAAAGCAAGGACGGATGTTAAAAGAAATTGGACAGCGGGCGCGCATGGATATTGAAGCTCTTCTTGGATCAAAAGTATTTTTGGAGCTATGGGTCAAAGTGCAAAAAGATTGGCGCAATCGTCTCGCCCAGTTGCGTGACTTCGGATTCCGGGAAGAGGAGTATTAATTAGAAAATTTTACGCAACATAAACATTTGATGTCGGAGTCAATCTATGATTAGACGGGAAAACAAGCAATGCTGCAAGGCGGAAAGAGGTGTGGTTCCATGATTGAATTTACTTGGAAATTATTTAGCCAAACGGGCAATATTGACACATATCTTCTTTTTAAAGAACTGGAAAGAGAGCAACAGCCTAGCGGCGATAAACAGGAAACGGAACTAGAGGAAGTCGATCAGCCTATTTTTTGATGGGTGTTCTCGTAAATCGGTGGTGATACGCTTGTTTGAAAAATGTGAAGCAATTGTTATCCGTACAGTCGATTATGGCGAAACAAATAAAATCGTTACCTTCTTCACGAGAGAATGGGGAAAGGTGGCTGCGATGGCGCGTGGAGCGAAAAAGCCAAGCAGCCGCCTTTCTGCTGTTACACAACCGTTTACATATGGCCACTACTTAATCCGCAGAAGCCGCGGGGTTGGAGTGCTGCATCAAGGGGAGATCATTGATTCGATGCGCACCATCCGCGAAGATATTTTCACTGCAGCATATGCATCCTATATTGTAGAGCTGACTGATAAAATCACCGAGGAGCAAAAGCGCAATCCGTATTTATTTGAGCTGCTCCTGCAGACATTACAATATATGAACGAAGGGCGCGATTTAGAGATTCTCACTTGTATTTATGAGGTGAAAATGTTATCAGTGATGGGGATTCCCCCGACATTAGATCGTTGTGCAATATGCAACCGAACGGAAGGAAATTTTTCTTTTTCAGTGAGGGAAGCCGGTTTTCTTTGCCATCGTTGCGAGGCTGCCGATCCGCACCGCATTCCGCTTTCTGCAGCCGCTGTCCGACTGTTGCGCTTGTTTTATTACATCGATATATCAAGGCTAGGAACTATTTCTGTAAAAGAAAGAACGAAGCGAGAACTTCGTACCGTCATTTCTTCCTATTATGACGAATATTCCGGATTGTCGCTGAAAACGAAACGTTTTTTAAAGCAAATTGATGAATTAAAAGTGATAAGTTCATCTGGCCCAAACACGGGAAACCGTAATGAAAACAACGAAAATACAAGCGATCATTAGTTATCTTTCCGCATACAAAATTTTCTCCTTAGAAACGGAGTGTAGTATAATAATGATGTAACCTGGCGTTCCATCCTTTGCGCTTTTATCAAAGGATCATCGACTGTCACGCATTAGCGTGACAGTCGAAAATCTATGACAACTTCTTATGATCAGAGGTCTAATCTTCGAGTTAAACTGATATAGCTTTTGCGTAAGGTGGTGAGCAACGATCGAACTGAATAAACGCCAAGAGCAAATTTTGCAGATTGTGAAAGATCATGGCCCGATTACGGGAGAGAGCATTGCCGAGAAATTGAATTTAACGAGGGCCACATTGCGTCCGGATCTGGCGATCTTAACGATGGCGGGCTATTTGGAAGCACGGCCTCGGGTGGGGTATTTTTATACAGGAAAAACAGGATCTCAGTTACTGGCCGATAAAATAAAAAAGATAAAGGTCGCTGATTACCAGTCGATTCCAGTTGTTGTCAATGAAAATGTAAGCGTATATGATGCGATTGTGACGATGTTTCTCGAAGATGTTGGCACATTGTTTGTCGTTGACGATGAATCACTGCTAGTGGGTGTACTATCACGGAAAGACTTGCTTCGTGCAAGCATTGGCAAACAGGAGTTGACGACGATACCTGTCAATATCATTATGACGAGAATGCCAAATATAGCGGTTTGTTATAAAGACGATCCTCTTATTGAAGTAGCGGAGCGGCTAATTGAAAAGCAAATCGACGCTATGCCGGTCGTGCGGAAAACGGAGAAAGGTTATGAAGTCATTGGGCGAATAACGAAAACAAATATGACAAAGGCGTTTGTTGCGCTAGCAAAAGACGATTTGTTATAGGAGAAAAAGGAGGAGAAAGATGGATCAACGCCTTGTTTATGTTGTTTCCGATTCAGGAGGGGAAACGGCGGAACTTGTAGTAAGAGCGGCAGCAAGCCAGTTTTATAGCACCCATATTCAGATCAAACGTGTACCGTATGTAGAAGATAAAACGACGCTGGCCGACGTGGTGGCGCTAGCGAAAATGAATCAAGGAATTATCGCCTTTACCCTCGTTGTTCCGGAGATGCGCCAGTTTCTTATTGAGGAAGCGGCGCGCGAAGGAGTGATGGCATATGATATTATCGGACCGCTAATTGAAAAAATGAGCGATTTGTTTCAATTGACACCAAGATATGAGCCGGGACAAGTGCGTGTATTGGATGAGGATTATTTCAAGAAAATTGAAGCGATTGAATTTGCAGTCAAATATGATGACGGGCGCGACCCACGGGGAATTTTGCGTGCTGACATCGTTTTAATTGGCGTATCGCGCACTTCGAAAACGCCGCTATCGCAATATTTGGCCCACAAACGGCTAAAGGTGGCCAATGTGCCGATCGTACCGGAAGTCGAGCCGCCGGAGCAGCTTTTCCAAGTGCCGAGCGAAAAATGTTTTGGTTTAAAAATTAGTCCGGAAAAGTTGCTTTCGATTCGTCGCGAGCGTCTAAAATCGCTTGGATTAAACGACTAGGCTATTTATGCCAATATGGACCGCATTAAAGAAGAACTGGCTTATTTTGATGAGATCATCGCGAAAATCGGCTGCGATGTAATCGATGTGACGAATAAAGCAGTGGAAGAGACAGCAAGCATTATTATGAAAAAAAGAAAACTATAGCACATTCACAGTCATGTGAACTGTGCTTTTACTTTTTTATAGCGTATTTTCACCATTTGTATTATAATAAAAAATTGCGGGAAAATGCACAATATAGGTTTAGAGCGAGTAAAAGACGATTAAACTATTTATAACTGTAGTTGAGCAATTTTCATTACAATAATTACCATGTAAAAAGAGACAAACGGAGTACCCCTTATGCCACATGAAGCTGTTTTTTAACGACATCAATGGGAATATCTTGTTTGGCTGCATCGTAAATAAACTCCACGAGGCTATGTCCTTTCTTCTTTCGAAGGAAGTCAAGCCCGGTAGAGAAATCGCTGTTGGATTCGACCATACTGTACACATAAGCGAGTTGCACCAAGATCCAATACCGTTTCACCGCCCGACGTTGACGAACGCGGTACCCATCGAGCTTCAGCTGGTCTTTCGCTTGTCGAAAAAAGCATTCGATCGACCAACGCTGGGCATAGTAGCGCAAGATCTCTTCATCGCTTAGCTCCCGGTCGGTGCTCAAGACGCAGTGAAGATGTTCAGGTGTCATCGGCTGATCGGCTTTCCAAGCCAACAACACAACGGCATCATCGAGACCTTTCAGCGCTCCCTCGTAGCGATACACGCGATAACGCTCTTCTCCCACCGTGACGAGATGGGTGTCTTTCGGTTCGATGTAGCGTGCAAACTGCTTGGCTTGGATCGCAATGCCTTTTGGATAGAGAACCCGATTCGTCTTGAGCATCGCAATGACGTGGAATCCTTTTTTCAGGCAGGCTTCCACGAGTGTTTTCGATGGGTACCAAGAATCCATCAGCACATAAACAGAACCGTGCACATCCAAAGAAGAAAGCATCTCGATGGCCCATTGACCCTTGCTTTTCCCATCCGCCTTGTCGTAGAGGCGAAACGCAAAGGGAAAGGCTTGCGTCATCGTATGAACCATGAGCCAGACGAGAGAGTGTCCCCAAATCGACTTTTTGTCCGCGTGAGAATAATGCCAATTACACCCTTCAATAGCGTGTTTCGCCTGTGACGAAGGCTTCGTTTTTCGGCAGATCGTATCATCGATCGAAACAAAAATGGGGTGATTCTCTCGCTTGGCCGTTCGTTCCACATGACGAAGCATCCACTGCTGGAGTTTGCGAAGCAAGATTTCTTCATCCCAAGGGCTTTTCGTGAAAAAATGGCTCAGTGTCGTTCGATGGTTGGGATGAAAGCTCTCGTGATGCAGATCGGTCAAGGTTCCCGCAAATCCTTTCGTTGTCAGCGCATCGATAATATGAATGAGATGCTTCATGACCGGCTTAGAGAAATAAAGGGCCAGCCCCAACATTGCGAAAAACTTGTCGATTCCTTGGTGATGTGGTAGTCTATTCATGAGACATGAACCTCCTTGAGAATGGTTTGGTGACACATCTATTCTAATCAAGGAATCGGGTTCATGTCTCCTTTTTTGTATGGATGTAAATTTATGTTAGTGAATTTGCTCATCTACAGTTTATAAGTTGTTTGTCAAGAGAAAGTGCAAAATCTTTTTCGACAAAATTCGTTCATTATATGGGGGGAAAAGAAGGATTTTCAAGAACGGTGTAGAATAATAGGAGGTGTAAGTCTGGTTGCTCGATTAGCCCTATCCAAGTCAGGAACGCGACTGATGGCGATAGCAGTCAGATAGAGACAGTGGGACCAACTGTTTTTGTAGATGCGGATGCTTGCCCAATAAAAAGTGAAATTTTCTCCATTGCTTCGCAATATAATGTACCAAGTGTATTTATTTCTTCGTACAACCACTTTTCTCCGTTGCAGCAGATGAAGTGGGTATATGTCGATGCCGAAAAGGAAGCGGTGGATTTGTATATTTTAAACCATGCGGCAAGCGGAGATGTGGTGGTGACGCAAGATATCGGGTTGGCAAGCATGCTGGTGAACCGCGGTGTGCATGTCATCTCTCCACGCGGAAAGGTGTATAAAGAGGAAGAGATGGAAAATGCCCTTCATCATCGTTATCTTCATGCCAAAATGCGAAAGCAAGGGGTGTACCCGAAAGGAATGAAGCAGTTTTCCGATCGTGATCGTCGTCTCTTTCGGCAAAATTTCGAAAAAATTTTGTCGAAACTCAAAGGAAAATAGACGCAGATCCGAGAATAATAAGATACGGAGTTGTTCATATGGGGTATCGTATTCCCGAAGAAACGATTGAAGAAATTCGCCGTAACGTCGACATCGTGGATGTGATTAGCGATTACGTCCAGTTAAAAAAACAAGGACGTAATTACTTTGGATTATGTCCGTTTCATGGGGAGAAAACCCCATCGTTTTCGGTTTCTCCAGAAAAACAAATTTTTCATTGTTTCGGTTGCGGTGCCGGAGGAAATGTATTCTCGTTTTTAATGGATATAGAAGGTCTCACCTTTATCGAAGCGGTTCAACGGCTGGCCGTGAGGGCAAACGTGGATTTGTCCGCTTTCAAGCTGGACGATGGCGATAAACCCCATCGTACCGACGCAGGCGAAACAAAAATGATGATCGAAGCGCATGCGCTTTTGAAAAAATTTTACCATCATTTGCTTGTAAATACAAAGGAAGGGCAGGAAGCATTTGATTATTTGCAGGCGCGCGGATGGACAAGGGAGATGATCGATCAGTTTGAAATCGGCTATGCGCCTGACTCATGGGATTTTGCCGCCAAACTTTTGTTAGGGCGCGGCTTTTCGCCTAGCCTGATGGAAAAAGCCGGGTTGATCATCCGCAAAGAAAACGGCGGCTATGTCGATCGTTTTCGCCATCGTATCATGTTTCCCATTCATAATCATCATGGGGATGCAGTCGGTTTTTCAGGCAGACTGCTCGGAGAAGGTCAGCCGAAATATTTAAACAGCCCAGAAACACCCATTTTTCATAAGGGAACCATTTTATACAATTTTCATCAAGCGCGCCTACATATTCGAAAGCATCAAGAAGCCGTCCTATTAGAGGGGTTTGCGGATGTTATTTCCGCCGTACAGGCAGGTGTAGCCCATTCGGTGGCAACGATGGGCACGGCATTGACAGAAGAGCATGCGCGCATCCTTCGACGCAATGTCGATACAGTCATTATTTGCTATGATGGCGATGCTTCGGGAATAGAAGCGACATTCCGGGCCGCAAAGCTGTTAGCGGATGCAGGCTGTCATGTGAAAGTCGCCACAATTCCCGATGGACTCGACCCGGATGAATATATAAGGAAATATGGTGCGGCGCGGTTTCAGCGTGATATTATTGATGCTAGCAGCTCGCTGATGACGTTTAAAATGATGTATTTTCGCAAGGGAAAAAACTTGCAGAATGAAAATGATAAAATCCGTTATATCGAGGAAGTGCTTCGTGAAATCAGCAAGCTGCCGAATCCGATTGAATGGGACTACTATTTACGGCAGTTGGCCGATGAGTTTTCCCTTTCGCTGACCGCCTTGCAGGAGCAGTTAAACCGCTATAGAGATGCAGTCAAGCATTCTGATCCTATAGACCGGGAAGCAGCACCAAAACCGCTGCTGCAAAAAAAGCTTCTTCCTGCATTTCAAAATGCGGAGAGAATGTTGCTTGCCCATATGCTGCAAAATCGTGATGTCGCGATGGTTGTTCAGGAAAAGATCGCAGGCAGATTCAATCTCGAAGAACATCGAGCGATTGCTGCTTATATTTACGCTTTTTACGAAGAAGGAAATGAACCGAATGTCAGCTTGTTGCTTTCGCGTCTGCCTGATGACTTGAAGCCGCTGGCAACCGAGCTTTCGCTATTATTGATTACTGACGAAATTTCGGATCAGGAGCTGAATGATTATATAAGGCATGTGTTGAATTATCCGAAATGGTTAATGCTAAAAGAAAAAGAGCAAGAAAAGGCAGAAGCAGAACGAAAAAAAGACTTTCTAACTGCTGCGCGCATTGCGAAAGAAATTATTGATATGAAGAAGATGTTATCTTCTTCATAACATGGTGATATAAGTTTTAAAAAGGAGGTAGTGAAATGGCTGAAAAACCAGCTCGTTCGAAACAAGCCGATGCAGACGCAACCCTTGAACAAGTAAAGGAACAGCTAACCGAGCTTGGCAAAAAACGCGGTATCTTAACGTATGAAGAAATCGCTGAACGTTTGTCCGGCTTTGATCTTGATTCGGATCAAATGGACGAATATTACGAATACTTGGCTGACCAAGGAATTGAGGTTATTAGTGAATCTGATTTAGAAGCAGATCCTGACATTGACGATTTAACAAAAGAAGAAGAATTTGATTTAAATGATTTATCGGTTCCTCCTGGCGTCAAAATTAACGACCCGGTGCACATGTATTTAAAAGAAATTGGTCGTGTTCCGCTCTTGTCTGCCGAAGAAGAAATCGAGCTGGCGAAACGAATTGAGCAAGGCGACGAAGAAGCGAAACGCCGCTTAACAGAGGCCAACCTCCGCCTTGTTGTCAGCATCGCGAAACGTTACGTCGGCCGCGGGATGCTGTTTCTTGATTTAATTCAAGAAGGAAACATGGGGCTGATCAAAGCAGTTGAAAAGTTTGACTATCGTAAAGGGTATAAATTCAGCACTTATGCGACATGGTGGATTCGTCAGGCGATTACGCGCGCCATTGCCGATCAAGCACGGACGATCCGCATCCCTGTGCATATGGTCGAAACGATTAACAAACTGATCCGCGTGCAGCGGCAACTGCTCCAAGATCTTGGACGTGAACCAACCCCGGAAGAAATCGCCGAAGAAATGGATTTAACTCCAGAAAAAGTGCGCGAAATTTTAAAAATTGCTCAAGAGCCAGTGTCTCTGGAAACGCCGATTGGCGAAGAAGACGATTCGCATTTAGGCGATTTCATTGAAGACCAAGACGCGACATCGCCATCTGAGCACGCCGCGTACGAGCTGTTAAAAGAACAGCTAGAAGATGTATTAGATACGCTGACTGACCGTGAAGAGAACGTTTTGCGCTTGCGTTTCGGATTAGATGACGGCCGAACACGAACATTGGAAGAGGTTGGAAAAGTTTTCGGCGTCACACGCGAACGCATTCGGCAAATTGAAGCAAAAGCGCTTCGCAAGTTGCGTCACCCAAGCCGCAGCAAACGGCTGAAAGACTTTTTAGAGTAATCTTTTTTACAATAGTTTACTTCTTCATATTCCTTGAGAAGTAAACTATTTTTTCTTTTTTCTTTTTGAAAGGCGGATGAGTATGGATGAACGAAGACGTGAAATAATTGTGCGGGAAATTGAGTATTGGAAGCGTTCTCGCCTCCTTCCAGAAAAATATTGTAATTATTTGCTGGCGTTATATACGGAAGGCGATGATAAAAAACGTCCGCATGATCGCGTTTCAGGCCGCCGACGAACGGTGTTCACCATTCTTCTTGCGGGAATAATTTGTCTATTGTTGCCAGCAAGTGCTCTTGTCATTTATTTTACTGAATTGTCATTCGTTTTGCAAATGCTCCTTTTCGCCCTTTTTTTTCTTATATGTCTTATTGCGATATGGAGGTGGAAGGAAAGACGAAATATGTTTCATATTCCGCTTATTAGCGGTGCATGGATTTTTCTTCTTTCAACCATGGAAGTCAGCGAATATTATTTTCCCAAACAAAAAGCAATTACGGCCTTAACGGTTTTCGCCAATTGCTTATTATGGATATTCATGGGAAAACGATTCCATTTACTTTATTTCCTTTTATCAGGTATAATTGGGACAGGAATTTTAATTGTTTTTCTTTTACGCTAGCCCGTTTGCGCGGCGATTTTGCCTAGAGCATCAGATTTTGGGGCTTTTCCTTCACAACAATTTACAGTAAAATAAAATTGTTTGCAGCGGTTCTATTTTTTGAACAATGGTCATACATAAGGGAGGTAAAAAAGATGAATCGAAACCCGTTGGTCCCGTTTTTTATCATTATGGTGTTCGGGATCGGACTTACTCTAGCCCTTTCATTTAAAGGGCTCGGCGACGCGAAGGAGCTCGCGAAAGAGAAAAAAGGCGGCGCGAAAACCGAACAAACTGCCGAGTTCACACCAGAAAAATTCTATCAACAAACCTGCAGCGGCTGTCATGGGCAAAATTATGAAGGCGGGGTTGGTCCATCATTAAAAGGAGTAGGTAAACAGCTTTCGCTTGACCAAATTAAAGACATTATTCAACATGGCCGCGGCAATATGCCTTCAGGTCTTGTCCCGCCGGATAAAGCCGATGCAATGGCGAAATGGCTCTCTCAATTGAAATAACATGAAAATCCCTTTGCCTTCGGTGAAGGGATTTTTTGTTTATGATACAATAGACAGAAGAAGAAAAGGGATGTGAATAGAAGCGATGAATGAGTTCCATCTATCGAAGCGCCTAGAAACCGTCGCTTCTTTTATTCCAAGAGGGGCGGCGCTTGCCGATATTGGCTCTGATCATGCGTATTTGCCGTGCTATGCTTATTTGCATGGATATATTACGAGAGCAATAGCAGGAGAAGTGGCAGATGGTCCGCTCCGTTCGGCGAAACAGCAGGTCGAAAAAGCGGGGCTTTCACATGTCATTTCCGTTCGCAAAGGTGACGGCTTGGCAGTCCTCTCTCCTGGAGAAGTCGACTGTATTACGATTGCCGGAATGGGAGGAACATTGATTACGAATATTTTAGAGGCTGGAAAGGACAAGCTCTCGGGTGTCCAAAGGCTTATTTTGCAGCCAAACGTTGGGGCGGATGTCGTGCGTAAATGGCTGATGAATAACGGCTGGGAATTAATTGCGGAACGAATATTGAAAGAGGATGGGAAAATTTATGAAGTGCTGGTCGCCGAAAAAGGCGATGGGAAAAAGCCGTATGCTAATATCGAGGCAGAACTGTTATTAGGTCCATTTTTATTAAAGGAAAAGAATGATGTGTTTCTCGAAAAATGGAATAATGAACTCGCCCATTGGAAGCAAATTGTCCGCCAATTAACGGAAAAAGCAGAAACGGAGTCTGCAGCGGCAAAAAAACGAGAGCTAGAAGAAAAAATCAAGCTTGTGGAGGAGGCATTGCAGTGAGCAAAATTCCATACGGTTACGAAATCATTCAGCTGTTGGAACAGTTTGCCCCGAAACATTTGGCAATGGAAGGTGACAGAATCGGTCTGCAAATTGGGACGTTAAATAAACCGGTTCAAAAAGTGATGATTGCGTTAGATGTTTTAGAGGATGTCATCGATGAAGCGATCGCCGAAGGAGTCGATTTCATTATCGCTCATCACCCGCCGCTTTACCGTCCGTTAAAGCAGCTCGTTACCGATCAGGCGCAAGGGCGCATGATAGAAAAATGCCTAAAACATAATATTGCTATTTATGCCGCCCATACGAATTTAGATATTGCCGATGGAGGAGTCAATGACTGGCTAGCGGAAGCGCTAGGATTGGAGCAAGTAGAAGTACTCGTTCCAACATATGAAGAACCACTGAAAAAATTGGTCGTTTATGTTCCGGAAACACACGCCGATCTTGTGCGGGAGGCAATCGGAAACGCGGGGGCGGGCCACATCGGCAACTACAGCCATTGCACGTTTAACGGTCGTGGCATCGGTACGTTTTTGCCTTTAGAAGGAGCCAATCCGTTTATCGGAAAGGCGGGGGCGCT
Source organism: Saccharococcus thermophilus (assembly GCF_011761475.1). Lineage (NCBI taxonomy): Bacteria > Bacillati > Bacillota > Bacilli > Caryophanales > Anoxybacillaceae > Saccharococcus > Saccharococcus thermophilus. Next base: position 1,903,204 of record NZ_JAASRS010000001.1, on the reverse strand, counting down.
GGAAAAAGTAGAAGAAGTCCGTATTGAAACCATTGTGCCCGCTTCTTTGCAAAACAAGGTGATTGCTGCAATGTTGCATGCGCATCCATATGAAGAAGTAGCGTATGATATATACCCGCTTGAAAATAAAGGGAAAATATTTGGACTAGGAAGAATTGGCCGCTTGCCACGGGCAATGACGCTTGATGAGTTTGCCGAGCATGTAAAAAAATCGTTGGACGTACCAGCTGTCCGTGTTGTCGGCAATTTGCAAGATACGGTACAAAAAGTCGCGGTAGTGGGCGGAGACGGAAACAAATACATTTCACAGGCCAAATCGGTTGGAGCGGACGTGTATGTCACCGGAGATGTTTATTACCATGTTGCACATGACGCCATGATGCTGGGGCTAAATATAGTGGACCCAGGGCATAACGTAGAGAAAGTCATGAAACAAGGTCTCGCCCGCTTTTTAGAAGCTGAATTGGAAAAGCGGCAGTTTGCAGCGTCCATTTATGTCTCGAAAGTGCATACCGACCCGTTTACATTTGTATAAAACAGAAGGCTGGCCCCGTGCCGATGGGGTCAGCCTTGTTTTGTCATTTTTTTGTTTCTTTCTTTGCCTTTACTTTCGGCAATATTTTTTGCAATGGTACGTTTCGTTCACGTTTCCATGTTGTCGGATCGTTTGGATCAAACTGCTCTAAAAAGTCGATGACTTCCTTCGTTATAGGAGTAGGAGTCGAGGCTCCTGCCGTGACGGCCACTTTTTTTGCATCTTTAATCCAGTTAATGTCAATTTCCGTTACATCGGCAACGCGATATGCTTTCGTGCCGGCGATTTCTTCCGATACTTGGGCGAGGCGGTTAGAGTTATTGCTGCGCGGGTCGCCGACGACAATCGTCACGTCGGCTTCTTTCGCCTGTTCCGCCACCGCTTCTTGACGGAGCTGGGTAGCGAGGCAAATTTCTTTATGCATTTCGACATGCGGATATTTTTCTTTTACTTTTTCCATAATATCGGCAACGTCCCATTGGCTCATCGTCGTTTGGTTTGTGACCATGACGCGGTCGCTTTGAATCGCCAGACATTCTACATCTTCAACCGTTTCGACAAGATGAATGCGTGTTGGATCAATGCCGACCGCTCCCTCCGGTTCGGGATGGCCTTTTTTGCCGATGTAAATAATTTCGTATCCGTCGGCTAGCTTTTCCTGGATCAAATTGTGCGTTTTTGTTACATCCGGACAGGTCGCATCAATCGTAACAAGCCCTTTTTCGCGCGCCCGTTTTTTCACTTCAGGAGATACGCCGTGCGCGGTAAAGATGACGGTTCCTTTGTCGATTTTTTCGAGAATCTCTAGCCGGTTTTCCCCGTCTAGCGTGATAATTCCTTCTTCGGCAAATGCATCGGTAACATGTTTATTGTGAACGATCATTCCAAGAATATAAATCGGTCGTGGCAATGTAGGATCTAAGGCGGCATTTCTTGCGATAACCATCGCATCGACAACCCCGTAGCAGTAGCCGCGCGGGGTAATTTTAATCACTTCCATTTTGTTTCCTCCTAAACTCCGACATGTAAAAAGCAATTGCTTTCCTTTACATTATATCGGAGAAAAAGGGGGAATACAAAGAATAACCATGCGATGAATCTTGATAGGTGGGAGACTCTTATCATCTCTAGCAAAGAAGCTGACGCGTAGAAGAAGACGGTTTCCTTCTATTTGACGCGCTGCACCGGAAGCCTTCTTGGGAAAAATGTCAAATATATAGCTTTGGTGTGGATGGCTTTGGCGTTTTTGCGGCTGCCGCCTCTTTATTTTCGTCGCTTTTTGCTTTCGGTATCGTTCGTTTTTTTGCCGAAGACGCTGTTTTTTTCTTGTTTTCTTGACCAGCTTTTTTCTCCTTGTTTTCTGTTTTTTCGTTCTCTTCTTCATCCGCTGGTTTTAATTCTCTCCATATGCGGATCATGGCGGGAAGGTTTTTAATTAGCGGGCCGTATTGCTGCACCATTGGCATGACGTTTTGTGCAACGCCAACCATTTTTTGCACGTTCGTCAACAGACCAAGAAATCCCCCACCTGTGTTGGTGGCGGCGCCAGCGCTAGCGGCGGTGTTTTGCACCATTGGCGTTATCCATGGGGATGGCGAAGCGATCGGCTGCCCCCTTGAAAACAAACGGGATAAGAAGCCGCCAAGTCCTGGACGAGGAGCGGGTGCCCTCATGGCAGGAAAGGAAGAAGGCGGCATCCTTAAAAAAGAGCGCGGCATCGGGGAAGAAGGAAACATCGGTGGCCGGTTGTAGATCATCGTATTTTCCTCCTTTCTAGGCTAAAGTAAGAGAATATCTCTTTCATAAAGTATGCGACAAAAATGGGAAATGTTTTTCTCTTCTTCTTATCGTCTGAAGTTGCAGCACCACGCAAAAATTAGATATAATGATGAATCGAGCTATTCGGCTTTCGGCAAAGTCGGAGCAGAAGGGAGTAATGGGGAATGAAAGAAACGTTATTTGAACGGTTTGACTTTCAGCCGTTTATTATGGAAGCAATTAAAGAGCTTCGTTTTTATAAACCGACAGAAATTCAAGAACGAGTTATTCCAAGCGTCCTTCGCGGGGAAAGCGTCATTGGCCAGTCGCAAACTGGAACAGGGAAAACCCATGCTTATTTACTGCCTATAATCGAAAAAATTGATCCGGAGCGCGAGGCGGTGCAGGCGGTGATTACGGCGCCAACGCGCGAACTTGCCACGCAAATTTATCATGAAGTGTTAAAAATTATAAAATTTTGTCCGGCCGAACGGCAAATTGCGGCGCGTTGTTTTATCGGCGGAACCGATAAGCAAAAAGCACTAGAAAAACTGAAAATACAGCCGCATATTGTTGTCGGAACGCCGGGAAGAATCAATGATCTTATTCGCGAGCAAGCCTTAAATGTGCACACGGCGACGATGCTGGTCGTTGATGAGGCTGATTTAATGCTTGATATGGGGTTTATCGTCGATGTGGACCAAATTGCGGCACGCATGCCGAAAGAATTGCAAATGCTCGTTTTTTCGGCGACGATTCCGGAAAAATTAAAGCCGTTTTTGAAAAAATACATGGAAAATCCGAAATATATTCATGTTGCGCCAAAGCAGGTGGCGGCAGAAAAGATTGAACATGTCCTCGTGCCGCTTCGCAGCCGTGACAAAGTGAAGCTGCTGCACGATATGCTCGTTGCCTATAACCCGTATTTAGCAATTGTATTTACGAATACGAAAAAAATGGCCGACGAATTGGCGGACAGCCTGGCGGAAAAGGGATTAAAAATCGGGATTTTACATGGCGATCTGTCGCCGCGCGAACGGAAAAAAATGATGAAACAAATTCGCGATTTAGAATTTCAATATATTGTCGCGACCGACTTAGCGGCGCGCGGCATTGATATTGAAGGGGTAAGCCACGTCATCAACTATGAGCTGCCTCGCGATTTGCAGTTTTACATTCACCGTGTCGGACGCACGGCACGCGCCGGCTACACTGGTATCGCGGCAACCATTTATGAACCGTCCGATCAGGATGCGATTACAAAATTAGAAAAAATGGGGATTGAGTTTTTGCATCGCGATCTTGTGCGCGGCGAATGGGTTGATTTGCCGCCTTGGAACCGGCGCAGCAAACGGGCCAAACAAGATGAGGAGATCGCGCCGCTGCTTGCGAAAATGAAAAAGCCGAAACAAGTGAAGCCGGGATATAAGAAAAAATTGCTCGCCGAAATAGAAAAACAAAAAAAGCGGTTGCGCCGCTTAAAGAAACAGTAATTAACGGAAAGGGAGAAGAGAAATGCTAAAAATCGGCTCACACGTATCGATGAGCGGAAAAAAAATGCTGCTTGCCGCCAGCGAAGAAGCTGTTTCTTACGGAGCGAATACGTTTATGATTTATACCGGGGCGCCGCAAAACACAAAGCGCAAAAAAATTGAAGAGCTCAATATTGAAGCAGGCGTTGCCCATATGCAAGCGCATGGCATTGAAGAAATCGTCGTTCATGCTCCGTACATCATTAATATCGGCAATACGAAAAATCCTGATACATTTCGTCTTGGCGTAGAATTTTTGCGTTCAGAAATTGAACGGACAGAAGCGATTGGCGCCAAGCAAATCGTTCTGCATCCAGGCGCGCATGTCGGAGCGGGGCCGGAAGCCGGCATCCGCAAAATTATCGAAGGGTTAAACGAAGTGTTGACGCGTGAGCAAACAGTGCAAATTGCGCTAGAAACAATGGCGGGAAAAGGTTCGGAATGCGGCCGCAGCTTTGAAGAGCTGGCGCAAATTATCGACGGCGTGGCCTATAACGAAAAATTATCTGTCTGTTTTGATACATGCCATACGCATGATGCCGGCTATAACATTGTTGAGGATTTTGACGGCGTATTGGAGGAATTTGACCGCATTATCGGACTAGATCGGCTCAAAGTGCTGCATATTAACGACAGCAAAAATCCGCGTGGAAGCCGGAAGGACCGTCATGAAAACATTGGTTTTGGGCATATCGGCTTTGCTGCGTTAAACTATATCGTTCATCATCCGCAGCTTGACGATATTCCGAAAATTTTAGAGACGCCATATGTCGGTGAGGACAAAAATCATAAAAAACCGCCGTACAAGCACGAAATTGCCATGTTGCGCGCACAAACATTTGATGAAGATGTGCTAAGCAAAATTATAGAAGAAAAGTAAAAGGGCAGAAATAATGCCCTTTTATTTCTTATTGATGAATTTTAAGAATAATTCATTTGCTTTTTTCGCCACTTGCGGCGATGTAATTTTCGCCAGCTCTTTTACCCATTTTTTTCTTTCCTGAGGATCAAACACATTGATTTTATTGGTTCGCGCAATGTGGAGAATTTTTTTTGCCTGCTCGACGGTGATCGGAATGTTATAGTCATGGCTGTATGACACGAGTTCCTCGGGGGTAATGGTTTTCAGTTTTTGTTGAATGAGCTGTTGATAAAGGTTCATATTGTGACCCCTCCTCTTTGCTATGCATCATATGAAATGAAGGATGGAAAAGTGTATGGTATAATGAAATAAAAAGAAAGGGTGGTATTTTGGCGCAGAAACAGCATAAAAAGGAGCGACTTAGCCGTGTTATTTATCGCCTCTTTTTTATTTTATTGGGCGCTTCACTGGCCGCGTTTTCCATTGAACGGCTTTTAATACCAAATCAAATGATTGACGGTGGAATAATCGGAGTTTCGCTGATCTTGGATTATTTAATCCCGGATAAATGGTCGTTTTTAAATTTTGCCACGCTTGTTATTCTCCTTAATGCCCCTTTTATGTACTTCGGCTACAAGCAAATCGGCAAGACGTTCATGCTTTCATCGATTATCGGCATTATCTTTCTGGCAGTGGCGGAACGGTTTTTTCACCATTTTGCGCCGTTGACAAAAGAGCCGATCTTAGCCACGGTTTTTGGCGGGTTGGCGCTAGGGCTTGGCGTCGGTCTTGTCATTCGGCATGGCGGATCGTTGGATGGAACGGAGATTTTAGGAATTTTGCTTACGAAAAAGCTTCCATTTTCTGTCGGAGAATTTGTCATGTTTATTAACGTCTTTATTTTTGGATGGGCGGCATTCGTGTTCGGCATAGAACAAGCGATGTATTCGGTGATGACCTATTATATTGCCTTTAAAACGATCGACGCGGTCATTGAAGGATTAGATGAAACGAGGGCGGCTTTAATCGTTTCCGACCATTATGAAGAGATCTCGGATGCGATTTTACACCGGCTAGGACGCGGGACGACCAAACTGCTTGGCAAAGGCGGCTATACGGATGAGCAGAAAGAAGTCATTTACGCCGTAGTGACGCGTTTGGAAGTAACGAAGCTTAAGTCGATCGTCAATGAAATTGATCCTGAGGCCTTTATTACGATTATGGATACCCATGAAGTAAGAGGAGCACGGTTTAAATCGGCGATTCATTAATGTTTACAAATGGCGTTCAATCCGCTATACTACGTTCGTAGCTAAATCGTAATTATTCTGATTAACAGGAGAGAACGCGATGGAAACAGAATACGTTCTGGAAATGGAACATGTATCGTTTCGTTATGAAAAAGAAAATGTATTAGAGGATATTCATTTAGCCGTACCAAAGGGTGCGTTTTTAGGACTAGTCGGCCCAAACGGTTCGGGGAAATCGACGCTATTAAAATGCGTATTAGGCTTGTTAAAGCCGCAGCAAGGCCATATTTCTTTGTTCGGAACACCGATTGAATCGTTTAAAGAGTGGTATCGGATCGGCTTTGTCTCGCAAAAGGCCAACAGTTTTAACAGTGGATTTCCTGCCACTGTTTATGAAGTAGTGGCAAGCGGGCTGACCGCGAAGCGAGGAATGTTTCGTTTCTTTACGAAAAACGATAAACAAGCGGTATTAGAAGCGATTGAGGCAGTTGGCATGAGCGCATTTGCCAAGCGGAATATTGGCGAATTATCGGGCGGCCAGCAGCAGCGCGTCTTTATTGCCCGAGCGATTGTCAGCAAGCCGGAGCTGCTTATTTTAGATGAACCGACGGTTGGCGTTGATATTCACCATGTGCAAAATTTTTACAACATGCTTGATGAATTGAATCAACGTCTTGGCATCACGCTCATTCTTGTCACACACGATGTTGGAACGATCACCGAAAAAGTGACACATGTTGCCTGTTTAAATAAACATTTATATTTCCATGGGAAAGCCGAAGAATTTGAAAAGCTCGGGGAAGACGCATTATCGCAATTTTACGGGCATTCGCTTCATGTGCTTTCTCATCAACACTGATGGGGGAATGAGACAATGCTCGAAGCAATTTGGCAATATGAATTTTTGCGCAACGCGTTTATCGCCGGAATATTAATTGGATTTGCCGCTCCGCTTCTCGGCGTATTTATTGTAGTGCGCCGTTTGTCGCTTATTGCCGACGCGCTCAGCCATGTGACGCTTGCCGGGATTGCCGCAAGTTTGCTGCTTGGCAAAAATTTCGCTTACTTTGCAAGTTGGAATCCGCTTTATATCGGAATGGGGTTTTCTGTCCTTGGCTCGCTCTTTATTGAAAAGTTGCGGGCAGTCTATAAACATTATCAAGAGCTGGCAATTCCGATCATTCTTTCTGGCGGCATTGGCCTTAGCGTCATTTTTATTTCTCTCGCAGACGGCTTTAATACGGATTTGTTTTCCTACTTGTTCGGCAGTGTCAGCGCCGTTAGCCGCCAGGATGTATGGACGGTACTTGCCATCGCCTGCATTGTAACCGGCATGATTTTATTGTTGTATAAAGAACTGTTTCTTCTTTCTTTTGATGAAGAATATGCGATCATTTCTGGGATTCGTGCCAAGTTGATCCATTTTGTATTTATCGTGTTAGTCGCGCTGGTGATCGCCGCGTCGATGCGGATCGTTGGCGTTTTGCTTATTTCTTCGTTGATGACGCTTCCGGTGGCGGCGAGCATTCGCATTGCCAAAGGATTTAAGCAGGCGATCGCTTACTCTGTTTTATTTGGAGAAATATCGGTCGTTGTCGGATTGGTGCTTTCCTATCAGCTCGACTTGGCTCCTGGTGGCACGATTGTGATGCTTGCCGTGGTCATTTTGCTTTCCGTAATAATATGGAAAAAATGGAGAAGGGGATAAGAAAGAATGAATGTCGCAGAAGCCATTCGCTTGATGAAGGAAAAAGGATTTAAACATACAGATAAGCGAAAAGATATGCTGCAGTTATTTGCAAACACCGATAAATATTTAACGGCCAAAGATGTACTAGAAGCGCTGCGCGATGATTATCCGGGATTAAGCTTTGACACGATTTACCGCAATTTATCGCTGTTTGTGGAGCTTGGCATTTTAGAAATGACGGAGTTGGCAGGGGAAAAACATTTTCGTTTCGCGTGCGATGCTTATCATCATCACCATCATTTTATTTGTATACAATGCGGAAAAACAAAGGAAATTTCTGCATGCCCGATGGATGGGCTGGCAGAGCAGCTGCAAGGTTATCAAATATCTGATCATAAATTTGAAATATATGGAAAATGTCCAGAATGTCAAAGGGATATCTCTATATAAAACAGAGATATCCCTTTCCTTTATGTTGATAAAAGCCGTTCTACATGCTGTTTTGCTTCCAGCCAGTTTTGGACGCGGATGACTTGTTTTGGAAGCGGACCTTGGTTATATGGCGTATCAAATAAAATGACGGGGATATGACATTCCTCGGCAATATCGCAGGCGTTATCGTATTTGTCTTCAAAAAAGGCGGAAATGCCATATGTTTTTACTGCTTCAATCTTGTTATGAGAGCCGACTAATTCGATGTGATGATAATGGACGCCGTTTTTTTGAAACCATTGTTCAGTTATGTCATATAAATGCCGACCGCGCGCGCTGATATAAAACAATTCGTATTTGTTTTTCCAGCTGTTGATCACTTCCAGCGCGTGCTCGGCCAACGGGGCGCATTCGTAAATCATGGCTTCATATTTCTCCATCCAGCGATCCATTTCCTCTTCGGTCGTATCGTACAGCGGAGCTAAATTATATTGGGTGATATCCTTTAGCGTCAAATTTTTTCGGAAAGACTCGTTTAAATATGGAATAAATGTACTCGGACAGGTAACGGTTCCATCGATATCAATTCCAAGCCGTTTTTTCATGTTTGTTTCCGCACTCCTTAGGTAAAACTTTAGAAATATCGATAAACCAATAATATATGCAACGTTTTGACTGAAATCAGCCAAGCACAACGCTTTAAGCGTGATCAAGGCATACCAAAGGCTTGCCATCCAATTAGTTGCCATCATCTTCACATCTATAGAAAATATTCACATCTATAATTTCGCATAAGATTTGCATACTAATAAATGCTCCTTACTTAAGGAAAGCGAGGGAAGCACATGGTGGATGATCGCAACCGCACATATAACGAAAGCTACGTGCAACCGATAAGAAAAGATGAACCAGAACACGACTTTATGGAAGAAACGGCGGGAGAAATTGCCGAGCCAGTCCGCCGTTATGATGAACGGGACGAAGAAGCAAATGGAGCAGGGTTAGGCTGGCTAGCACTTGCCCTTTCCATTATTTCCTTATTTATTTGGCCTGTCTTATTAGGAGCAGCAGGCATTATTGTCGGTTTTATCGCCCGCCGGCGCGGCGCCGAAACACTCGGTGCGTGGGCGATCGGCATTGGGATTGTAGCGATTATCGTCCGCCTGTTCATCATGCCGTTTTATCGCTAATAAAAAGCTTGGCGCTTCAAGCGTCAAGCTTTTTGTTTTTGTTTGGCAAAGTATTCTTCGGCTAGCTTGTCGACTTCTTTTTTCAATTCTTCCACCATTTTTTCTTCTGGAACTTTGCGGACGATTTTGCCATGACGGAATAACAATCCTTCGCCGCGTGCCCCAGCGATGCCAATATCCGCTTCACGTGCCTCACCAGGTCCGTTGACAGCGCACCCTAGCACTGCGACTTTAATTGGTGCTTTAATTTTGGAAATATATTCTTCAATTTCGTTAGCGATACTGATTAAATCAATTTCAATGCGTCCGCATGTTGGACAAGAAATTAATGTCGCCGCATTGGATGCTAAACCGAACGACTTTAATATTTCTCTTGCCACTTTTACTTCCTCAACCGGGTCGGCGCTAAGCGATACGCGAATCGTATTGCCGATTCCTTTGCTTAAAATGGCACCGAGCCCAGCCGCACTTTTTACCGTTCCGGCAAATAGCGTACCTGATTCAGTAATGCCAAGATGAAGCGGATAATCAAATGTCCGTGCTGCTTTTTCATATGCTTCAATCGCCAAACGGACATCGGATGCTTTTAACGATACGATAATATCGTGGAAATCAAGCTCCTCTAAGATGCGGATATGATATAATGCGCTTTCGACCATGCCGTCTGCAGTAGGATAGCCGTATTTCTCCAAAATCCGCTTTTCCAATGATCCGGCATTCACGCCGATGCGAATTGGCACTCCGCGTTCTTTTGCTGCCTTTACGACCGCTTCGACTTTTTCGCGGCGTCCGATATTGCCGGGATTGATTCGGATTTTATCGACTCCACCTTCAATCGCTTTAAGGGCTAGTTTATAGTCAAAATGAATATCGGCAACGAGTGGAATATTAATGCGCTTTTTAATTTCCGGAATAGCGTTGGCCGCGCGTTCGTCCGGGCAGGCGACACGGACGATTTGGCATCCCGCTTCCTCAAGCCGCTTTATTTGAGCGACTGTCGCTTCTACGTCATGTGTTTTGGTTGTTGTCATGCTTTGGATAATAACTTCATTATTTCCGCCAATCGTTAAATTGCCAACGCGAACAGGACGAGTTTTTGAACGATGAATAATTTCACCCACGGAAATTCGCTCCTTTAAGAAACAAGTTCATGTCGCTTTCTGAACTATTGTAACAATGTTTATCGTCACTTGACAAGAAATTCGCTACTAACGTTTATATAACGGTATTTTATATGTTTTTCCAATTCTTAATGTTTGCGCTTTTTCTCCCGGATTTAGTTTTTCAAAATCGGCGATCGCTTTGTCAATCGAAACAGGAATTGGTCCCTTTTGCTGTGCTTCAATAATCGATAATAGGGTATCTCCCGGATGCACGGTTACCATCTGATACGGGATGTGAGCATCGGTGACTTCAGGTGAAACGGTTGTTGCTTTTGTCGGATGAATGAACGTTCCTGTCGTTATGTCACGGTAAATGATATAGATGGAAAGACATAGGATGAAGGCGCTGATTACTTTTTTCACTATTATTCCTCCAATGAACGTTGTTAGTAACTATGTATGCTTATCCCAAAAAAATATGTAAAATATGTCTGCCTGATTTACGGAAACTTAACATTTGATTAATAAAGACATAAAACTCCTTCTTTACAATGAACTTGTACGTGATCACAAAAATATCAGGAGGGTCAAACAATAATGTGGAAAAAACCAATGAAATTCGGAATTGCTGCATTATTAATAACAGGGATGCTTGCGGGGTGCGGAAAATCGAATAACACAACAGATAACGCAACAGGACAAAATGCCGGAAAAACAGAAACGAAACAGGAATCGTATTCGGGAACGATTACGTTAGCTGGATCGACCGCTCTTCAACCGCTTGCAGAAGAAGCAGCAAATGAATTTATGCAAAAATACCCTAATGTCTCGATTACTGTACAAGGTGGAGGCAGCGGAACAGGTGTTAACCAAGTTGCCGCTGGCGCTGTACAAATCGGAAACTCGGATGTTCCATCCGCAGAAAAATTAGAAGATAAATCGAAAGCAGGAGAGCTTGTTGATAATAAAGTAGCAGGAATTGCTTTTGCACTTGTAGTGAACAAAGATGTCGCTGTAGATTCTTTAACACTTAAACAAATTCAAGATATTTTCGCTGGAAAAATTACAAACTGGAAAGATGTTGGCGGAAAAGACGAAAAAATTAATGTCATTAACCGTCCTGCTTCCTCTGGGACACGTGCTACGTTTGAAAAAACAGTGATGAAAGGCGTAAAAATCAATGATTCTGTTGGAACAGTCCAAGATTCCAATGGCGCTGTCGAACAAGCGATTAACTCGACACCAGGATCGATTAGTTATGTTGCAATGTCATACTTAATCGGCGAAAAGAAAAATTTAAAAACGTTAAAAATCGATGGATTAGAACCAACGATCGAAAATATCAAAGCGGGAAAATATCCTTTCTGGTCTTATGAATACATGATTACAAAAGGCGAGCCGAAAGATGCAGTGCGCGGATTTATCGATTACGTGAAAGGCAACGAATTTGCTTCGAAAGTAAAAGAAATGGGTTATATTCCTATTTCCGAATTAGAATAATTCCATTATAGTATGGGCTGGCTACATCATTTAGCCAGTCCCATTCTTTATGAGGTGATGGAAGAATGAACGAAAAAAGAAAGCTCAATTATTGGAAAAGCGAATATATCGGCAGGATTCTAGTAACTTTTTGCGGCCTGCTGATCGTTATTATTACTCTTTCTATTATTGCGTTTATTTGCGGCAAAGGAATCCAGTCATTTACAGAAAGCGGAATTTCTTTAAAGGATATGCTGTTTTCAACAGAATGGAGGCCAGGTGATTCGCACCCGAAATATGGCGCGGTTATTTTTATCGTCGGGTCAACGCTCGTATCCATCGGCGCTGTGTTGTTAAGCACGCCGATTGCGATCGCTCTTGCCATTTTTATGCATTTTATTTCTCCAAAATTTGGTTCGTCCGTGTTAAAACCTGTTTTGGAGCTGCTTGTCGGCATTCCGTCCGTCGTTTACGGATGGTTAGGCGTTACGATTCTTATTCCGCTTCTCCGTGAATGGTTCGGCGGTGTAGGATTTAGTTTACTCGCTGGAATTCTCGTATTAAGCGTGATGATTTTACCGACTATCACAAGCATCGCGTCAGATGCGCTTAGCGGTGTTCCGGATTCTTACTTAGAAGCGTCATACGGGCTTGGTTCAACGAGATGGCAGGCGATTAGCCGGGTGATCGTTCCTGCTGCACGAACAGGAATTTTAACTGGTATCGTCCTTGGGTTAGCGAGAGCGTTTGGCGAAGCGTTAGCTGTTCAAATGGTAATCGGAAACACGGTAAAACTTCCTTCAGGATTATATAGTCCAACAGCGACACTAACAGGGATTTTAACGATGGATATGGCTAATACAATAAACGGTACTGCTTGGAACAATGCGTTGTGGACGTTGGCAATGGTTTTGTTGTTTATTTCCTTTTTCTTCATTGTGCTTATACGAATGATCGGACAAAAAGGGGAACGATGAGATGAAATCGAGAGTGGTCGATAAAGTATGGACAAGTGTCTTTTATGTCGTAGCCGCATTTGTTATTAGTTTGCTTCTTTTATTTTTGATAGTGATTTTCGCCAAAGGATGGGGATTTTGGCAACCTGATTTTCTGTTTGGAAAACCGAGCAACACGCAGGCAGGAGGAGGAGTAGGTCCGCAGCTTATTAACTCCCTGTATATGCTTGTCATTACGTTATTGATTTCTGTGCCATTGGGATTAGGAGCGGGAATATATTTGGCGGAATACGCCAAACAAGGAAGAATGCTTAACTTTATTCGATTGTGCATCGAAACGATGGCGTCTCTCCCATCGATTGTCGTTGGATTGTTTGGATTATTGGCGTTTGTGACGCTGACAGGATGGGGCTACACGTTAATTGGCGGTGCGTTGGCGATTACCATCTTAAACTTGCCAGGTTTGACACGTATATGTGAGAATGCGATTTTAGATGTTCCTGCGAACATAAAGGAAGCTAGTCTCGGGTTGGGAGCGACACGGTGGCAGACATTAATGAAAGTCATTGTTCCCGCCGCTTTGCCGCAAATCATCACAGGTATTATTTTGGCGGCAGGGAGAATTTTTGGCGAAGCGGCTGCGTTAATTTATACGGCAGGATTAACGACGCCGATATTGAACTTTGCTGCCGATTTATCGAGCCAGGCACACCCATTAAATGTTTTTCGACCGGCAGAAACGTTAACCGTGCACATTTGGAAATTAAATTCAGAGGGAATTGTACCGGATGCAAAAATAATCGCGGCGAAATCTGCAGCTGTATTAGTTATTATTGTTCTTTTGTTTAATATTATCGCTCGTTTTGCATCTGTTGCATTGCAACGCTATTTTTCAGGGAGCCGACGAACAACAAAAAAGAAGATGAGTAACGTTGCATAAAAAGAGCCACTATCGGCAACGATAGTGGCTTTATTCGTTTTGCGGATTCGCCGACGGGACTTCTTTGATCGCTAAAAAAAGCACGACAATCGAGACGAACCAATGAATAAACGGGGGATACGGCACCGCGGTTTGCAGTGCTTCCATGATCGTAAAGAATACCGTTGATAAAGTGACGGAGTACGCCGACATAATCCAAGTATGGCGGTATTGTAATTTTTTCTCGAGCACGCCGCGCAAAATTAATCCAAAGAAGGCGAGAATACAAATGCCAATCAATTTACTTGCGCTCGCAAATAAATAAATCATGAGAAATAACAGCGGGATGAAGACAGGCAATAGCGACTGTATCGTTGCGATAAAGGAGCGCACATCTTTATTGGTGATTTTCATATCCGGAAAGGCAGAATAATTATAATACTGCACTTGGTGATTGGCGACGAATACCGCCTCATGCTTTAAAAGACCGATTGCGTTGTTAAAGCGTTCTACATCCACTGGTGCGACTTGGCCAGTGCTGTCAAAAATGATGGTAAAACCGTGTTGATCAATATGAATCGGTTTGTTGGCAGAGGAATGCAATTGTCCGTTTTCGATCGTGAACGGCGGAAGGTCATTTTCCAAAAGAGCGTTTGTGTTGCGGATCCCATCAATAAAAGAAGTCGTTAAGTAATAGGTCATCGGCAAGACGGAAAGAAACGTTAATAAAAATACATAGCCGATTGTTTTCCCGATTCCTTGAAAGCGAAAGCGAGCAATATCTTTTGGCGAGTATAAACTTTTCCATAGTTGCACAAACACATTCATCCTTGACACATCCTTCCTAATTCTCCATTGTATATTGTGCGCGTTTATAATTCAACTAAAGACCCAGGCAATAAAAAATTTCCTAGGAACGTTTTGGTTCCTAGGACAAATAGGTCATACTTTAAATGTTTGTAGAAGTCCATTTAATTGATCGACGAGTTGGGTTAATGATTGGGAAGCATGTAAAACCTCATTCATTGAAGCGCTTTGCTGCTGAGTAACGGCCGCTACATGTTCCATGTTTCCAGCGATTTGTTGAGCGATGGAAGCACAATAAAGCTAGTGAGCAATATGGTGAGCAACGAAACTTGAATACTAATCCGTCTATATTCCAAAACAGACTGCAAATAGTCTTCTTTTTGGAGAGCTAAAACATATATTTGATTGTTTAAATCAACAGAAGGTGCAAATGATAAAGTCAATCCTTGAAAATGGAGGATTCCATGCTTCTGTTTTTCTATTTGCTCGATGACTGAACGAGGTAAAGATGGCAATGGGCTTGAAAAATCCCCTAACTTTTCAACTCCTTTTTCTTTTGTAATGACAAATTGCATCGGCTGCAAGCCGAGGGAATTAAACTTACGCTGATTCAGCGTTAGTACGTAGGATAGCTTTTTATAAAATTCCTCATTGGTGGTTGAAGATTTTAACATTGAGATTTTTTCAATCATTACCTCGGTTGACAGTTGCATTTGTTGTTCGATGGAGCGGATGACAACTTGCGTGTTTTTTTCATAACCGATATACGCAATCGTCGAGGAAGAGATGCACGTAATAAAAATAATGACAAATACTAAGATGGTCTGTAAGTTCCAGCTGCTGATCAAAGAAAACGGTGTAAAACGCACGGTATTTATCTTGGATGGGAGTGAAAATAACTTCGGCCAGGTCCGCTTATGTCGCTTCATTTTTTATACGCTCCTTCGTCCATATGAAATCTGATCATCCCCCAATGTAACGGATTATTTTTAATATTTTGTTAAGATAATGTATAAAGTGTGTTAAGCAATGAGGGTTATAAGCAAATAAATTGAAACATTGTGGCAATTTTGGTAAGCTAGTTTTAAACGAACGCATAGTGGTTATGCTAATTTGCGTTCGGGTACATAAAAATAAAAAAGGAGGAGTTAGTATGGCTTTTGAATTACCGCAATTACCTTATGCTTATGATGCCTTAGAACCACACATTGACAAAGAAACAATGAACATTCACCACACAAAACACCATAACACTTATGTCACAAACTTGAATGCTGCTTTAGAAGGACATGCGGATTTACAAAATAAATCGCTTGAAGAATTGCTTAGCAATTTGGAAGCACTTCCAGAAAGCATTCGCACAGCAGTGCGCAATAATGGCGGTGGGCATGCGAACCACTCTTTATTCTGGACAATCCTTTCTCCAAATGGCGGCGGCGAGCCAACAGGCGAATTAGCAGATGCTATTAACAAAAAATTTGGCAGCTTTGCGGCGTTTAAAGAAGAATTTACAAAAGCAGCGGCAGGCCGCTTTGGTTCTGGTTGGGCTTGGCTTGTTGTCAATAACGGCGAACTTGAAGTAACAAGCACGCCAAACCAAGATTCTCCATTAATGGAAGGAAAAACTCCAATTCTTGGTTTAGACGTTTGGGAGCATGCATATTATTTAAAATATCAAAACCGCCGTCCGGAATACATTGCGGCATTCTGGAACATTGTCAACTGGGATGAAGTAGCAAGACGCTACAGCGAAGCAAAAGCAAAATAATTAACTGCTATGAGAAGACTGGGCTAAAAGCGGAGGAAGCTTTTAGCCCAGTCTTTTTTGTTTCGCAAAGGATAGTGATTTTTTCCTTTCTCGATCACCGATGCATAGAACAGTGAAAAATTGAAACACTACCCTTTAGACGAAAAAGGGGAGTTTACTATGGCATTCATCAAAAAAATTACTGGTCAAGAACAAATTAGCCGAGATTTAGTGTTGCTGTTGTGCGTTGGCGGGTTTTATGCATTAGGTGTTTCTCTGTCCAATACGTTTGTGAATGTGTACTTATGGAAACAGTCTGGGGAATTTCGTGATTTGGCGTTATACAACTTATCCGTTGTCACATTGCAGCCGCTGACCTTTATTTTAGCGGGAAAATTAGCGAAAAAGATGGATCGCGTTATTGTCTTAAGGTTAGGCGTATCGTTCTTGGCAATTTTTTTTATTACCGTTTTGCTTGTCGGCAATCGTGCTCATCATTACTTGATTTTGCTGGGCGCCCTTTTAGGGATCGGGTATGGATTTTACTGGCTTGCCTTTAACGTATTAACATTTGAAATTACCGAACCGGAAACGCGTGATTTTTTTAATGGTTTTTTCGGTATTCTCACTTCGATGGCCGGAATGATTGGACCAATCGTTGCCGGTTATATTATTTCTTCCTTGGCCGACACGGGAGGATATACGCTCATCTTTTCGATTTCCCTTGGCCTGTTTATCGTTGCTGTCATATTAAGCTTTTTTCTGCACCGGCGTCCTGCGGATGGAAACTATTTGTTTCTTCGCATTTTAAAGGAGAGGAGTTATAATAAAAACTGGCGGTTAATTACGAACGCTCATTTTTTTCAAGGACTGCGCGAAGGAACGTTTGTTTTTGTCATTTCCGTATTGGTATATATTACTTCCAAAAGCGAGCTGGCGTTAGGAAAATTTGGCTTGGTGAACTCGCTTACTTCATTTATTGCTTATTATTTCGTCTCCAGGCTAATGAAGCGGGAATATCGAAAAAAAGCGATTTTATGCGGCGGCCTGCTGCTTTATGGCGCTATTTTCCTTATCGCTTTTCATGTTACGTATCCGCGTCTTATTATGTATGCGATCACCATCGCCATTGCTTATCCGTTATTGCTTGTCCCATATTCTTCATTAACGTTTGATGTAATAGGTAGAAGCTGGAGATCGGCGGAAATGCGAATCGAGTATATTGTCGTTCGGGAGCTGTTCTTAAATGGCGGCCGTATCGTATCCATTCTCGCTTTTTTAGCGGCGATTACTTTTTTAGAAGAAAAAATTGGAATTCCAATATTAATGTTAATAGTTGGCGCCGGGCATTCCGTCATTTACTTATTTATACGGCATATTCATTTTCATGATGGTGAGACATACGAAGAAGGACGTTCGTTTATTCAGACGAAGTTGGCAAACGAAGAAGGGGGCTCTCCTGCATAGGCAGCCCCTTTTCCGTGTTTTTTTCTAGAAAAGTTGGCCTCTTTCTTTTACAATAAAGAAATGAACGAAGAAAAGGAGGGAGCGGGTTGAAAAAGAAAAAACGAGCACAAGTGCCGTTTCGTTTAAATATTCTTTTTTTTGTTGTATTTTTACTATTTTCGGCCCTTATTTTACGACTCGGTGTCGTACAAATTGTTTATGGTGAGGATTATCGGAAAGAGGCCGAGCGTACGGCAGATGAGGTGGTCAGTACGCCGGTGCCGCGCGGGAAAATTTACGATCGCTTTCATCACGTTATTGTAGATAATATTCCGAAAAAAGCGATTACCTATACGCATTCAAAAACAACGACGCCGGAAGATACGTTGAAAGTGGCGCAGAAGCTGGCGCAATATATCGTTGTCGATAAATCGATGATTGATAAAGTGACCGAACGCGATATGAAAGACTATTGGATTTTAACACGAAAAGACAAAGCAGAAAAAAAAGTAAGCAAAGAAGAGCGGAAAAAACTCGAAAAGCAGGGGCTATCGCAGAAGGAAATCGACAAAAAAATATATGAGCTGACATTAAAGCGCATTACGCCAGCTGACTTGGCTGAAATTTCCAAGAAGGAATTGGAAGTTATCGCGATTAAACATCAAATGGATAGCGGCTATGCGCTAACGCCGCAGATAGTGAAAAACGATGGTGTAACGGACAAAGAATATGCGGTGGTGAGCGAGCATTTAGAGGAATTGCCGGGTGTAAATACGACCGTCGACTGGGAGCGCCGTTATGTATATGGAAATACGTTTCGTTCTGTGCTTGGCAATGTGACGAAAGATGGTGAAGGGATTCCGCGCGAACTGCTCGATTATTTTTTAGCACGTGATTACAGCCGCAACGACCGTGTAGGAAAAAGTTATTTGGAGGCGCAATATGAGGATGTGCTGCACGGCAAAAAAGCAAAAATCAAAAATGTGGTCGATCAGTCCGGCAATGTTACTTCGATAGAGAAAATATATGACGGAGAGCGTGGAAAGGACCTCATTTTAACGATTGATATGGATCTTCAACAGCGGGTAGAAAAAATTATCGAACAAGAAATCATGGCAACAAAGCGCAAGGGAAGATCCCCGCTGCTTGACCGGGCGTTTGTGGTGATGATGAACCCGAAAACGGGAGAAGTTTTATCGATGGCTGGAAAACTGCTCACAAGAGATGAAAATGGAAAAACAAAATTTGTTGATTTTGCTATTGGCAACCTCACCTCAGCTTATGCCATGGGATCGGCCGTAAAGGGAGCGATGGTCCTGACGGGCTTTCAAACAGGAGTATTGCATCCGAATACTTACATCGTTGACGAACCATTATATATCAAAGGCACGCCACCTAAAAAATCGTGGCAGACGATGGGGACGATCAATGAGTTGACTGCGCTGCAGCGTTCCTCGAACGTATATATGTTTAAAACGGCGATCGCCATCGGTGGCGGGAAGTATCGCCCACACCGGTCATTAAGCATTAATCCCGAAGCGTTCACGACCATTCGCAAGTATTTTAGCGAATTTGGGCTGGGAGTGAAGACGGGAATTGATTTGCCAAACGAGCTTAGCGGCTTTCAGGGAACAGAAACGGGTACCGCCGGGAAATTGCTAGACCTAGCCATAGGCCAATACGATATGTACACCCCGATGCAAATGGCGCAATATGTATCAACAATTGCCAACGGCGGCTATCGGATGAAGCCGCAAATTGTCAAGGAAATTCGCACTCCAAGCGATAATAATAAAGAACTCGGACCGATTGTCCAAAGCTTTGAACCGGTTGTATTGAACCGGATCGATATGAAGACAGAATATATTAAACGGGTGCAGGAAGGATTCCGCCGGGTGATGCAGATGCCGAAAGGAACCGCGTATGCGTATTTCGCCAATGCGCCTTATAAACCAGCAGGAAAGACAGGTACCGCCCAAGCGTTCTATGACGGTCCGATCAAAAGCATGCGCAATAAGCCAACTTATAACTTAACACTGGTTGGATACGCGCCGTACAACGATCCGGAAGTGGCGTTTGCCGTTGTCGTCCCTTGGGCGACGCAAGGAGAGAGCGACGGCATTAACAACAGAATCGGCAGACGAATCTTAGACGCGTATTTTGAGCTGAAAGCGGAGCGAGCAAGAGGACATGTCACCGATCAGGCTCAAAATGCAACAGCAAGTAGCGGACAAAATCAATAACGATATATGAAGCACGTAGCAAAGGCGCCTTTTTTGGCGCCTTCTCTATTATTTATTAAAGTTTAACATAGAATTAACATTCCGTTAAAAAAAGTATTATACCTCACATTTCGCACCCTCTCGACGAAAATCGGGAGGATTTTTTCGTTCCGATGTCGAATGAATCCTTGACACACAAGGAACGTAAAGGAGTTTTTCACTTATGAACGTTCAAGTCAAAAAGGTCTATCGCAATTCTTATTTGAATATAATAAGTGCCCTATTCAAGAAACTGGGTCTGCCTCAATTGATTGACCATCTCGTGCCCGTCGATCCGCAGTGCCAAACGCGAGTCAGCGATGCCGTTCAGGCCATCCTCTACAATGTGTTTGACGGCCGGCAAGCCCTTGTTCACTTGGAACATTGGGCTCAGGAGGTCGATTGTGAGAAACTCATCCGTCCCGATCTCCATCCTTCCTGGTTGAACGACGATGCGTTGGCCCGTCATCTCGATCGCCTGTATGAGGCTGGCATTCACAACGTCATCAGCACTTGCTTGATTCATATTTATCGAAAAGAAGGCCTTTCCCTCCGAGCCTTCCACGCCGATACGACGGACAAGACCGTTTACGGCGCGTATGAATCGGCCTCGTTAGAGGCCTTACAAATCACACATGGCTACAACCGCCATCATCGTTGGCAAAAACAGATCGGTTTCGGACTGGTCGGCAACGAGGACGGCATCCCGTTTTACGGCGATGTGCACGATGGCAACCTGCCCGATAAAACATGGAATCCCGAGGTGCTGTCTCGTGTCCATGAACAGCTGAAGCAGGCCAAAATCGAAGACGAATGGATTTACGTGGCCGATTCCGCCGCGATGACGAAAGAGACCCTGGCGCAAACCAAAGATGATGTATAAAATTTTGTGTAAAGCATTTTACTAGATCAAAATAAAAAAGGTAGGGTATTCTCTGATTGAACCCAAACATTCCAGAGAAAGGAGAACCCTACCTATGTCTAAAAGTATACCGAATGTCGACTGGGCAAATCAACTGGAAAGTGTCATTCGTCAGTTTGTAAAGGAAAAATTAGAACTGATCATGCGGGAAGAAATCAAGAATTTCCTCGAAATAGAACAGGCCGGAACATCAAATATGAGAAACGGCTACTATCAACGAAATCTAGATACGCAATATGGCCGGATTGAAGGTCTTTTGGTCCCTAGAGACCGAAACGGAGAATTTCAAACACAGTTGTTTGCCCCTTACCAACGGCACACCGGCTGGCTGGAGGAAGCAATCATTAGGATGTACCAAAGTGGCATGAGTACACGGGAAATTGGCAAGTTTATCGAACGAATTCTAGGAAGCACCTATTCTCCTGCGACGATCAGCCGTATTACCGATGTCGTGAAGGAAGACATCGAGAAATGGCACACTCGTCCACTGCACAAGCGTTATTCCGTCTTATATTTGGATGGTTTATACGTAAAACTTCGTCGCGAAACCGTGGAGAAAGAAGTCATTTATGTGGTGTTAGGGGTGAACGAAGAAGGATATCGCGAAATTCTTGATTTCTTTGTGGGAGGACAAGAAAGCGCCTATGTATGGCAGGAAATTCTTCAACACCTCTACCAAAGAGGCGCCAAGGAAGTGCTTCTGGGCATATTCGATGGACTACCAGGGTTGGAGGAAGCCTTTAAGGCGGTTTATCCGAAAGCCGATGTGCAGCGTTGTGTCGTTCACAAAGTCCGTAACACGCTCCATCGTGTTCGGAAAAAAGACCAATTTGAAGTGGCCGAGGATCTCAGGCTGATTTATCGCGCGCCGAATAAGGAGATGGCGTTACAGATGTTTCAACAGTTTGAGTCGAAATGGTCAAGCAAGTATCCGAGAGAAGTTCAATCTTGGGCCAATGAGTTGGATGTCCTCCTTACATTTATGGATTATCCAAGCAGTATTCGAAGTGTGATTTACACGACGAATGCCATTGAACGAACGATCAAGGAGATTCGGAAACGTCTAAAGCCGATGAACAGTTTGAATAGTTTAGAAGCCGCTGAAAAAATCGTATATTTGACCATTCAAGATTTTAATGAGAAATGGGCAGGGCGAAAGTTGCGAGGATTTGCCGAAGCACAGGAAGCCCTCGAGCGAATGTTTGAAGAACGTTATCATTAACCAAATACTGTAAATAAACAAAATAGGGGGATTCTCCCTTTCCACACAGGAGACTGAATATTCAGTCTCCTGTGTGGAGGAAACTAGTTCCCTATTCATTCCAAATCCATTTCAGAGAAACCCTACCCCCATTATATTACACAAAATTCTTGACGGTACCAAACCAAAGCGGCCAACGCCTTTTTGATCACCAGAGGCCCTTCGTCGCTCCGGATCGTGAAAACCGCGCTGGCCGAAGCGGATGCTGAGGACACGACGTGGAGCGATCCCTTTACGTTGGCGGAGAGAAACGGCGCCACGTACCGGGTATGGGAAACGGCCTCGACGTATGAAGGCCACCCCGTTCGGCTGATCGTTGTTGAATCGAGCGCGCTCGACCAGCGAAAAGGAAAGACGCTTGAAAAAGAACGAACCAAAGAAGCGGAGCTTCTTCGCGAGGAACAAGCCCGTTGGGAGCGTCACCCCTTCTCCTGCCGGGAAGATGCCGAACAAGCCTTGGCGTCCCTCAAGGCGTCCCTTCGCCCCCGGTTTCATCGGGTTGAGGCCGCGGTCGAAGAGATCGTACGCCTGAAAAAACGGCGCGGACGGCCGAAAAAAGGGGCGGAACCCGAGGTGGAGACGCTGTATTTCTTGCACCTTGACGTCGAATTCGACCAAGACGCGTGGGAACAGGCGAGACGGAAAGCGTCCCGGTTTGTCCTTGTCACGACCGTTCCGAAGGAATGGAAGGGCCAACCCATGGATGCCCAAGAGATCTTGAAGCTGTATAAAGGGCAGATCTCGGTGGAAATGAACTTCGCTTTTTTGAAAGATCCGTTTTTCACGGATGAGATTTACGTCAAAAAACCAGAACGGGTCGCAGTATTAGGCTATTTGTTTCTGTTGGCCTTGGCTATTTACCGCGTTTTTCAGCGCCGAGTGCGTCAGTTTATTACTCCAGAACACCCGTTGAAGGGTCCTGGAGGCCGCAAGCTGACCCGGCCGACGGGACAGGCGATTTTTCAGCTGTTTCAATATGTGAACGTCGTCCTGTTCAAGCTGCCGGATGGGCGCATCCAACGCTCACTGGATCGCTCCCTTACCCCTGATCAGCGAAGGATTCTGCAGGGATTGGGCATGGATGAGAGCATCTACGTGTAACGTGATACGGAACGACCAGCGATGGTAAAAAAAGGATTGCCATCGCTCGTTGTGTTGGTCAAAAAGTTATTCTGAAAAACTAAATAAAAAATCCTTTGTTTTGACCTTGTTAGGGTGCGAAATGTGAGTTATACAGTAATACTGAAGAAAGAATGAAAGCAATAGACAAGAACGCGCTTCAGAAAGGCATGTGCCCTTTCTTTTCATCATAAATCAAAGGAGAGACATTTTATGGCGATTACAGCGGTACTGGAACGGGAGGATGTACGTCCGCTTCATGAAAGTGTAAAAAAAGAGGAAGTATATCGTACACGCCAGCTTAATGTTTGGTATGGCAGCCATCATGCTTTAAAAAACATCGATTTATCTTTTGCGGAAAAAGAAATTACGGCGATCATCGGCCCTTCTGGCTGCGGCAAGTCTACTTATATCAAAACATTAAACCGCATGATTGAATTATCCCCTCAGGTTCGCATTACCGGCGAAATCACTTATCGCGGGCGAAACATTTTTGATCGTCCCTATCACGTAGAGCAATTGCGTACAAATGTCGGGATGGTTTTTCAAAAGCCAAATCCGTTTCCAAAATCGATTTACGATAATGTTGCTTACGGTCCGCGCATACATGGGATTCGCAAAAAAAGCGTGTTGGATGATATTGTTGAAAAAAGCTTGCGTGCCGCCGCGCTTTGGGACGAAGTGAAAGATCGGCTGCATGAACATGCTTATCGTCTATCAGGAGGACAACAGCAGCGGCTGTGCATCGCCCGTTGCCTTGCGGTGGAGCCGGACGTGATTTTAATGGATGAGCCGACTTCGGCATTAGATCCAATCTCGACCGCCAAAGTGGAAGAACTGCTGCAACAGCTGAAACAACATTACACCATTATTATTGTTACGCATAATATGCAGCAAGCGGCTCGTATTTCTGATAAAACGGCATTTTTCTTGAACGGAGAAGTGGTTGAGTACGGCGATACGAACCAATTGTTTTCCAATCCAAGAGATAAACGGACAGAAGATTATATTTCAGGGAGATTTGGATAAAAATAAAGGGCTATTCCTGCATTCGGGAATGCCCTTTTGTTTATTTGGATTTGTTTGTAATTAGTTTGCCAATCTCTTCATAACTCATATCGCTATGTACTTGATAAGTGCCAGGACGGATATAGCGGGTGAGTCCATGTGTTTGCAAATAAGCGACAAGCGTATCGGCATCGCTAATAATATGGGCATTTTCTAATTTTTGCGCGAAATCGTTCGGTACATCGCCTTTTTGAATGGTAAGGGAGTAAACAAACACCGTTTTTGGCGAAGAAGGATGAGTTGGGGCCAAAGTGGATTGCTTTTTCTTTGCTGCTTCTATTAATTTTTTATATTCCGATTCACGGATGGCAACAAGCCCTTCTTTTTCCAGGACGTCGTCAAGTTTTGCCTTAGTCAGTGTCTTGGGCTCTATATAGTAAGCGGTCCCCATGACCGAAGTGGCGAATAACATCCCTAACGCAGCAGCACGAATGGTTTGTTTTGTCCTCATGTTCCGATTCCCCTTAGCATCATGCGCACTTCTTCGGTAGTAAGGGCGGTTTCGCGGGCGATTTGCTCATAAGAGAGCCCTTGCTTATAAAGAAAAAGCACGCGCTTTTGCAAAGAAGAAAGAGAGTCGTCATGACGAGCCGGCGCGATGCTTGCCCCGCCCTCATGCGGAATAAGCAATTCTTCTTCCAATACTTGCAGGCGCTTTTTGATTTGATAGGTTTCTTGCGCCAGTGAAATGGCAAGATGGTCGATTTGTTCTTCCAGCTGTTTCATCTCGTCCTTGCCAAAAAAAGAAATAATGAGAAGAAAAACGGATAAAGCCGCCAAAACGATCATCGTGTATTCGATCATCATTATCACCCTATTTCACTATATCATAGGTTTGTTTTTTCGATAAATACGTAATTTGCAAAAAGCGTAAATTTAGATGTGGAAATCACCAAAAAAAAATGCTATCATAGAAAGGTCTGATTATAAGTTTAACTATAGTAGTTTGGAGGGAAGAAGCATGCGCGTAAATATTACACTAGCTTGTACAGAATGCGGTGAACGTAACTATATTACGTCCAAAAATAAACGCAATAATCCTGATCGCCTTGAATTAAAAAAATATTGCCCAAGAGACAAAAAAGTAACGCTTCATCGCGAAACGAAGTAAGCAGTAGGAAATGGATTCCTGCTGCTTTTTTATATTGTTCGTCTGATTAGCGGGCGGAACCAAAGGGGGAAAAAGAATGGAAACAAAAAAGCAAATCCGCAAGACGATGCAGGCGAAGCTGCAGCAATTAACAGACGAAGAAAAACAAGCATATGATAAACAAATCGCAGAAAATCTATATCGGCTGCCACAGTGGAAAAATGCGGATACCATTGCCATTACTATTTCGAAAGGAAAAGAAATAGATACAACACCTATTATTAAACGGGCTTGGAGCGAAGGAAAAACGGTAAGCGTACCAAAATGCGATCCGGCGACAAAGACGATGGTATTTCGGCAAATCACATCGTTTTCCCAGCTAGAATCGTCATACTTTGGTCTGCTCGAGCCAATTGAAGCGTTGACAAGCGAAATAAAAAAAAGTGATATGGATATGATCATCGTTCCGGGAATATGCTTTTCCAAGAACGGTTATCGCATTGGATATGGCGGGGGATATTATGATCGCTATTTGCGAAACGTATCCGCGCCAACGGTTTCGTTAGCTTATTCCTTTCAAGTCGTCGACTTCCTCCCCATAGAAGAGCATGACGTTCCTGTACAAATGATTATTACAAACGAAGGAGTTATACAATGTAATGAATGAATGGTTCTATATCGTCGCTTCCGCTGTTGTGGCGATCGGAGGGTGGTTTATTCGGTCGCTTTCCCTTTCCGGAGCAATTGCGACCATTATTGTCGGCACGGTCGTTGGAATGGGATTTTCATGGAGAGGATTAATACTGCTAGGAATCTTTTTCGTTAGTTCTAGCGCTTGGAGCAAAATCGGCAAAAAGAAAAAACAGAAGCTGGCAGAAAAAGTAGAAAAAGGAGGGTGCCGCGACTATATACAAGTGTTTGCCAATGGAGGAGTTCCCGCTTTGATCAGTTTGCTTTCGCTGTTGCGTTCATCGCCGCTGTTTCTTTCTTTGTTTATCATTTCCATCGCTGCTGCAAATGCGGATACGTGGGCGTCGGAAATCGGCAGTTTAAGCAAGCAGCCGCCAAGATTGTTGACAAATTTTAAAAAAGTAGAAGCGGGAACATCAGGAGCGGTGACGCTGCTTGGCACGGCCGCCGCTTTTTTCGGAGCCGCTCTGATTGGGGCTGCAGGCGCCCTCCAATGGGAAAATATCCCGGTTATGACGGTTGCGTTTTTCGGCTGGCTTGGCAGTTTGTTTGATACGTGGTTTGGCGCGGTTTGGCAGGCGGTTTACCGCTGCCCAATATGCGGGATGCAAACGGAACGTAAGGAACATTGTGGGCAGAAAACGGTGCATATCAAAGGATATCGTTTTATCAACAATGATGTGGTGAACGTTTTGTCTATTGCCTGTTCGGCGTTGGTTTACGTCGTTTTATCCATTTTTTGATAAAGAAGCAGTTTAAACGACGAAAGTTTTTCGCTAAAAACGGCCCATTTTTGGTCCGTTTTTTCTTTTTTGCCGTTGACTATGGTCTTTTATAATTTATCAACAAATGGGAAAAAGAATAAAGAAGACTTCGTATGAAAGGGAGATGGAAGGATGAACAAACTTGCCTATTCTATATTAGCCATTATTGCTAGTATAGTGGTATATCGTTATCGTTACCGAATGTTGAATGCTCTATTACGCATTCGATTTTTGCAAAAATGGCTTGTCCGCTCTGCCATGAACGTTCCATTTGTCCGCAATGCAATGATTTCCCAGATGTTACGCTAAGTGTGGTACAATGAAACAGTGGGATGTTATTTGGTTTGATCTTGACGATACGCTTATTGATTATGAGCGGACATTCCGTGCTGCCGCTTACCATTGTTTTATATCGCTTTTTCCAAATAAAGATGTTTCTT
The DNA here is from genome assembly GCF_011761475.1 of Saccharococcus thermophilus. Classification (NCBI taxonomy): domain Bacteria; kingdom Bacillati; phylum Bacillota; class Bacilli; order Caryophanales; family Anoxybacillaceae; genus Saccharococcus; species Saccharococcus thermophilus. The sequence continues at coordinate 1,875,883 of NZ_JAASRS010000001.1, read as the reverse complement.
TTTCGTTATGGTTTCGTATATTTAAATGGTACTGTGATCGCTACTGGCCGGATTATGCGAGCGGGCGCTTGACGAAGAAGGAGTACCGGCGGCTTCGCTTTCTTGAGGCGATGCACTATTTCCGTATAAAGGCAAACGAAAAAGCAGCAGATGAGTTTCACGCCTATTTTGACGAGACGGTCGGCCGTTTTGCGACAGCGCTGCCGGGAGTCATTTCTTTACTCGAACGACTGCAAAGCTTTGCTATTCCGCTTGGCATTATAACCAATGGGGAAAGTGTGATTCAGCGAGCGAAAATTGCTTATGCCGGGTTGCGGCGCTTTTTTCCTGACGATGCGGTGATTATTTCCGAGGAGGTTGGGTGTGAAAAACCCGATGCGGCGATTTTCCGTTGCGCCCAACGTCGACTGGCGGCTGGAAAACAGCCGGTATATATCGGGGATTCTTGGGAACTGGATGTCATGGGGGCGCTTCATGCGGGATGGCAGGCGATTTATTTCCAGCAGAGGCAACCTGTTTTCGCCGTTCTGTCACCATCTGTCGTTACCTGCCATAGTGTGGAGCAATTAGCTTCCATGTTGCTGAGGGAGCTTTATGTTATGGAGAAAAGGGGGAGGAGACGTTGAACGGGAAAATGGAATGGTTGTTTTGGCAGCTTGTTTATTTTTTTATAAAGCAACGTTACCATATCATTCAATTGTCCCAGCGCACCAATGAAATTTGGCTGGAGTCATTCGAAAATCGGCACGCTCCGATTGTGCGGATCGTGCGCGATGATATCGATTGGAGCCAGTGGCTAAAACGGGACATGGAATATGCTTGGCATGTCGTCCGGCAAATGCCAAAGTGGAAAATAGGAAGGGCGGGCCAAGTCGTAAATATTTATGTTTCCACTTATCCCCCTGTCGATGATTGGGAATTTCTAATTCAAAAGCCGCTGCCGCTTTCGCAACGAAATGGCGTATTTCGGACGTTTTTGATTCATGCAGGGAGTATCGATCGTTCGTTGCAGCAGTTAACAGAGGCGATCAAAATGCCTGTTGCTCTTTCCCCGATCCGTGATGACAGCGATCTGTTTTTGGAAGCGGAACGAGTAAGACAGCGTGTTTTCGGAGAAGTAAGGGAGCAACAAGAAAGAGAAAGACGGCTATTTGAATACGGCAAGCCCGTGTTTACCTATATTTTTATCGTCTTGCAAGTGGCTGTGTTTCTGTTGATGGAGTGGAGCGGCGGCAGCACGAACCCGGATGTTTTGATTCGCTACGGTGCAAAATTTAATCCCCTTATTCAGGCGGGGGAATGGTGGCGCTTTTTTACGCCGATTTTTTTGCATATCGGCTTTTTGCATTTACTGATGAATACGCTTGCCCTCTATTATCTAGGTACAGCGGTGGAGCGTCTTTATGGCTCGTGGCGCTTTTTCTGCATCTATATGATTGCCGGATTTTTTGGGACGCTCGGCAGCTTTTTATTTACGTCGTCTCTTTCCGCAGGAGCATCTGGCGCCATTTTTGGTCTATTTGGAGCGCTTCTTTATTTTGGCACCGTATATCGGCACTTGTTTTTCCAAACGATTGGAATGAATATTATCGGTTTGGTTATTATTAATTTGCTCTTTGGCATCCTTGTGCCTGGAATTGATAACGCCGGGCATATTGGCGGGTTGATTGGCGGGTATCTTGCCGCTGGTATTGTTCACTTGCCAAACCATGTTGCTTGGAAACGGCAAGCGCGTTCTTTGTTAGTTACGGCAGGCATTGCCGCTGCGGGCTTATTGATCGGATTCCATTAATTGATTTTCTGGATTAGCTGAATTTTTTCCCCGTTTTTCGCCTCGATCAACACGATTAAATGGGAATAGTCTTTGCTGATTAAAATAAGCGGTACGGTACTGCCGATTGGGGAGAGGATGGAACCATCCTCTTTTTTTATGCCAAGGAAATAAGATTTGTATATTCCTTCCCAAAATTTTCCGATAATTTCTTGTGTTTTTTTCATCGAAAGGTCAGGAAGCGGCTGTTCATTATACATAATTAAATCAGGCAAATACAAGGAATAATATTGTTGTTTTCGGATAGAGAAGTGCGATACAAGCGCCTGTGCTTTATACCGCAGAAATTCGTTAGTTGTTTTGTTTAATATCCGTTGCCACTCTTTTTCGTTTGTGTTGGTTGGACGGCGAAAGGAGGCAAGCGGGCTGTATGGCGAATCGACCACATATAAATAAGCGCTTGTCATCGTTTGGCTGCTCGTGATGGCATTTCCTTCATGAAGTTCGCCATGGTGAAATGAAATCGCCTGAAAAAAGTGGCTGTCTTTGTCTTCTATTTTCTTCCGCTGTGTTAGCGTCTGCCTGTTGCGCTCCCATTTAGAAAGGAGATCAACCAGGCGGCCGTCGGCAAAAAGCAAAGAAATATCTTGGCGCAAATAGGCGGATCTATCTAAGGAAGAGGTTGTCGACCAAAGCAATGAATATTTTTCTTCCCGTTTTTGCGGATGCAGCTGCAATGTCGTTTTTGCTTCCTTAAACGTTGCGCGTGGATCGATCGGGAAAAAGATAATCGTTTCTTTTGTCAAATGGTGAAAATAAAACGGAACGCTGCATAAAAACGCTGCAACGATGATAACGATTGGGATGATTATTTTTCTCATAAATACCCCCTATAAATGGACAAGGTTGTCACCAATATATGCGCGCAAAGGGAGTTTTATGTATGAATTTGTTTTGCGTTGTCAATGATGAATGGTATCATGGGTGGAATGGAATGCAGGTGAACGGCAATGGAAAAGAGCAGGAACAAACGGTTGGTTTCCCGCAACATGCAAGACAATATCGCCTATTTACAGCGGAGGCTTGGCGTCGGCAAGAGCTTTGACGTCATACAGCTTGATGTCGAGTACGCGGGAAGGGCAATGTCTTTTTTTATGATTGATGGATTTGTCAAAGATGATATTTTACATTATTTAATGAGAAGATTATCGTTTCTTGACAAAGAAGAATTGCAGATACGTCCGCTCGAACAACTATTAAAAACATATATTCCGTACGTAGAGTTAAGTAAAACCAATGATCTGGAAGAAGCGGTGAATATGGTTCTCGCCGGGCCGACCGCGCTGGTGGTCGACGGCGTCGATTATATTATTTTGATTGATGCCCGCACCTATCCGGTTCGCGGTCCACAAGAGCCGGATAATGAACGGGTCGTACGCGGGGCGCGCGATGGCTTTGTCGAAACGCTTGTATTCAATACGGCGCTGATTCGCCGCCGTGTCCGCGATCCATCTTTGCGCATGGAATATTTGCAAGTGGGGCGCCGCTCGAAGACCGATATTTGTATTTGCTATATTGAAGAAATCGCCGATCCGGAATTGGTCGAGCGCGTGAAACAATCCATTGCCAAAATCGATACCGATGGGCTCGTAATGGCGGAGAAAACGGTGGAAGAGTTTATTTCAGGGAGATATTGGAACCCATATCCAGTAGTTCGTTATACGGAACGTCCGGATACGGCGGCGGAGCATTTATATGAAGGCCATGTGCTCGTCATTGTCGACGGTTCGCCAAGTGTGTTAATTACGCCTGCGACGTTTTGGCATCATCTTCAGCATGCGGAGGAATACCGCAACAAGCCGATTGTTGGCGCCTATTTGCGGCTTGTGCGTTTTTTAGCGGTTTGGGCTTCTATTTTTCTATTACCGCTTTGGTATTTAATGATGACAGAACCGCAGCTGTTGCCGTCGTCTCTATCTTTTTTAGCAAAAGCAAAACTTGGAGATATTCCGTTATTTGCGCAAATTATGATGATTGAAATTGGCCTTGATATGCTGCGGATGGCCGCTATCCATACTCCTTCATCTTTAGGGACAGCGTTAGGGCTTGTCGCTGCGCTGATGATTGGCGGAATTGCGGTAGAAGTCGGTCTGTTTTCGAACGAAGTAATTTTATATTTTTCCATTGCGGCCATCGGAACCTTCGCGACACCAAGCTATGAATTGGGGCTTGCCAATCGCCTTGTTAGAATTGGGTTGTTAGTTTTGAGCGGAGTATTTGATTTATACGGCTATGTGGTTGGCATCGCGGTGTGGGTCATCGGCCTTGCGCGCATGAACTCGTTCGGCGTGCCGTATTTATGGCCGTTTATTCCATTTTCCTACCGAGCGATGCGCGATGTGCTCATCCGCTCTCCGATGCCGCTAAAAAACCGGCGCCCGGCCGTGCTGCATCCGCGCGATCCGGACCGGTAAAACAGGCTACGCGGGCGTTTTGCTCAAATAGCCTGTTTTTCTTTTTTTCTTGCTTGACGGAAGCAGTGGTTTATTTATACATTTATATTGGGCAAAAAGAGGTGCAGGTGAAATAATGAAAACGGTTTATGATGTACAGCAACTTTTAAAACGGTTTGGGACGATCATCTATGTAGGAGACCGTCTAGCCGACTTAGAGTTGATGGAAGAAGAGTTAAAAGAGCTATACCAATCGCAGCTTATTGATGTAAAGGATTTTCAAATGGCACTTTTTATATTAAGACATGAGGCACAGATCGAAAGAGAAAAACGAATGAAAAAGGAATGAAACGAACGATGGCAGAAAAATGGTTGGTTGGCATCGACTTAGGCGGCACAACGACAAAAATGGCGTTTGTAACGACAGACGGGGATATTGTACATAAATGGGAAATAGATACCGATCTTTCTAATCAAGGACAACACATTGTTAAACATATCTCCCAATCGCTGCAAGAAACATTGCGCCGTTTAGGGGAAAACAAAGACCGGCTTTTAGCCATTGGCATCGGCGCGCCAGGACCGGTGCATATGGAAACAGGAATGCTTTATGAAGCAGTGAACTTAAGATGGAAAAATTACCCATTGAAAGAAGAATTAGAGCGAGAAACATCTCTCCCCGTCGCGGTAGATAATGATGCGAATATTGCTGCCCTTGGCGAAATGTGGAAGGGAGCTGGAAGTGGAGCGCGCGATTTGATTTGCGTCACGCTTGGCACCGGCGTCGGAGGCGGAGTGATTGCCAATGGCCGGATTGTGCATGGTGTCAACGGGGCCGGCGGTGAAATCGGCCATATGACGATGATTCCAGACGGCGGAGCACCGTGCAATTGCGGGAAAAGCGGCTGTCTGGAAACGATTGCTTCGGCCACGGGAATTGTAAGGATCGCGAGAGAAAAATTAGCAACATCGGATCGGCCGACGTTGCTTCGACCTGGCGACGTAACGGCTAAAGCGGTGTTTGACGCCGCGAAAGCAGGAGATGCATTGGCTCTGGAGATTGTGGAGGAAGTGGCGTTCTACCTTGGCTTGGCGTTAGCGAATGCCGCCAATGTTTCCAATCCGGAAAAAATTGTGATTGGCGGCGGAGTTTCGAAAGCAGGGAATATATTAGCAGAACGTGTCACCACCCATTTTCGCCGCTTTGCGTTTCCGCGCGTTGCCGAAGGCGCAACGATTGTATTGGCGACGCTTGGCAATGATGCGGGAGTCATTGGTGGTGCATGGCTGGCTAAAACGTCATTTCTGGCATAAAAGGAGACCTATGTCTAAAACGGTTCATCGAAGGGTTGGTCATTCGATGAACCGTTTTTTATTTTTCATTTTCCGTCGCGCCGTCTCATATGTTGAAGGTAGAATAGGAGGAAGGAGAGACGGCATTGAATATATATGCTTCCTTAGGAGATACGCTCGCCATGTACAGCGAATGGTTTTCTGTTCCTTACGAGTTATTGGTGGACGCAAATCCGCATATAAAAAACGAATACTTGGAGCTGGGGGAGGTTGTTTGCATTCCTGGATACGATACGGTCTGGGCGTGGGAAGAGTTGGCCTCTTTGTGTTCTGTAAACGAAATGGCATTGCAGCGCATGAAAGGCACAGAGGAAATCATAAGCGGGGCGGTACAGCTGCCAAAGCGGATTGTTTCCCGCGTGGTTCAGGGGCAAAAAGCGTACGATTTTTTGGCGTTGCAACAGGATATTGAGACGCTTTGCCGTTATTATCCGTTTGTACGAACAAGAACGATTGGATATAGCGTGCTCGGGTTGCCGTTAATCGAACTGCAGATTGGCCGCGGGCCGATTCGCGTCCATTTTAATGGATCGTTTCATGCCAACGAATGGATTACGACCGCGGTGATTATGACATTTTTAAATGACTATTTGCTGGCGTTGACAAACGGGAAAACGCTTTGTGGCAATCGCATGCTTGATTACTATAAAAAGGTGACGCTGTCAATTGTGCCGATGGTCAATCCCGATGGGGTCAATCTTGTGTTGCACGGCCCGCCTGAACAAGAGCCGTATCGGAGCGAAGTGGTGCGCATCAACGGCGGATCTTGCGATTTTTCACAGTGGAAGGCAAATATTCGCGGCATTGATTTAAATAATCAATTTCCAGCCAAATGGGAGGTGGAGCAGGCCCGCAAAGTTCCAAAAGCACCGGCGCCTCGCGATTTTCCAGGGTTCGCGCCGCTGACGGAGCCGGAAACCAAAGCGATGGCCGCGTTAACAGAGGAAAGCGACTTTGCCATGGTTTTGGCCTTCCATACGCAAGGAAAAGAAATATATTGGGGATACGAAGGACTTGAGCCGCCGGAAGCGGAAGAAACCGTAAAAGAATTTGCCAAAGCGAGCGGCTATCAGGCCGTACGGTATATCGACAGCCATGCCGGGTATCGCGATTGGTTTATTCAAACGTGGAAACGAAGAGGATATACGGTAGAATTAGGAGAAGGGGTAAATCCGTTGCCAATTGAACAATTCACCGAGATATATAAAGATAGTCTTGGCATTTTTCTAGCGGCATTGTATATGGCATAAAGCAAAAAATAAACGCAAGAGGCTTTATAAAGGCCTCTTGCGTTTTAGTGGGTACCTGTCGGAATCCCGTGATGCAATATCGTCATGACCACGAACCAGCCGAATACGGCAAAGGCGCCAAGCCCAAAAATAAATCCAAGTATATTTTTGCTACGCAATGTGCGTACCACTCCGTAAAGCGCTAATAACGCTATTAACGCAAAAATAATGACTGTTCCCATCGTCTTACCCCCTTTGTGAAATAATCAGCATGGCGAAATTATGTAGGAAACCGACTAACTCTTTTTCATTGTAATCTTTTTTTATTTATTTGTCGAGGTCAAAAATGTGAATCGTAACGCGATACGCATTTGCATGTTTTAAGAATCGGCTCGTAGCGACGGCCGGTTGGTTATGCGTTTCTTCGGGATAGGAAAAGAGAACGAAGAGATGACATATTTACCATCATTGTATCCCTCTTTCTTCTATTTATTCTTGCCTTGTTTCACATAATTTTGAAAGGGGCATCAGCGAAATGACAAATCTGGTAATGTTGCGGTAAAATAAGTAGTAATTAGTAGATATTTTTATCGGTTTGGAAATGCAGCAAGGAAATAGGGAGTTTGCCAGTCAGCATATTTGTGCGAATAAACCCAGTTGATTGATAATGACTGACAATGAAGGAGGGGTCATCATGAAGTGGGAGCGCATTCCAGTCGGGCCAATCCAGGCCAATGCCTACATACTATCTCATACAGATGGAAGTTGTGTCATTTTCGATCCGGGCGCGGAGGGAGATAGAATCGTCCAGCATATTGAAAAACAGCAGCTCACCCCGCTGGCGATTTTATTAACCCATGCCCATTTTGACCATATTGGCGGCATTCATGAAGTGAGAGCGAAATGGGATCTGCCGATTTATCTCCATCAACAGGAAAAAGAGTGGCTAACCGATCCTACTTTAAACGGATCGGCGTATTTCGGCGGCCAAGTCATCGTCCGCCATGAGCCGACATGCATAGCGGGAGAACAAACATTACAAATTGGAGCGTTTACGTTTGATTTATTGGAAACACCAGGCCACTCACCGGGCAGCATTTCTTACTATTGTAAAGAGGTCGAAGCGGTGTTTTCCGGAGATGTGCTTTTTGCCGGAAGCATTGGACGCACCGATTTGCCTGGAGGAAATTATGAACAGCTATTGCGAAGCATCCACGATAAGCTCCTTGCATTGCCGGAGGAAACGATTGTATTATCCGGACATGGACGGGAAACGACAATCGGGGCGGAAATGGATACAAACCCGTTTTTGCATGGGTTTTAAAAGAAATCAACGCAAAAAGCAAACGTGCCAGCCGCCGTTGGCAAATGACACGTTTGCTTTTATGCAAACAAAAAACCCTTCTTCGTCAAGAAGGGTTTTTGGGGGATGTTCTATCCATATAATGGGAGGGGATATAGTTAAACTACTACTATAACAATATAACAACATTTTTACTATGTCAATAGTGAAAATAAAAACAGGAAAGGAGATAGATATGGCAAACGCGGTTTGTGAAGCGATCCAATCCTCGCCGCTTGGGCGCATCTCGTATGCTGACTACATGAAGCTCGCTTTATATGACGAGCGGTGTGGGTATTATATGCGCGAAGGAACGAAAATTGGAAAAGATGGAGACTTTTTCACGAACAGCCATGTTTCCGACATATTTGGCAAGCTGTTTGCTTCTTTTTTTCTTCGTTTAGTAGAAAAGGGCGGCGTGTCGCCGCATATTTGTGAGTTTGGCGGCGGGGACGGCCAATTTGCGCGCGCGGTGTTAGAAGAATGGAAGCGGAAAAGTCCGCACACATACGAGCAACTATCTTATATCATTGTCGAAACAAGCCCTGATCAGCGGGCAAAACAGCTTCAAACGCTTGGCGATGCCGCCAAGAAAGTAACGCAGTATAAAGACGTACACGCATTGAAGCAGCATTTGCCATCGTTTTCGGGAATCGTTTTTAGCAACGAATTTTTTGATGCTTTTCCGGTGCACGTCATCACCAAAGAAAATGGAATGATATACGAATGTTTCGTCGCCCAAAACGGTAGCGAGTTGATGGAGGAAAAGTATCCGCTAGACAATGAAGATATTCTTCAATATTTACAGGAGCGGCAGCTTGCTTTGGCGGATGGGCAGCGTTTAGAAGTACCGCTCGCGATGAAGGCGTTTCTTTTGCAGACTTCTTCGTTCTTTCGCAATTGTGTAATGGTGACAGTGGATTACGGTTATACCGATGAGGAGTTGCAATTGCCGGCAAGGCGGCAAGGAAGCTTGCGCGGATATTATCGCCACCATCTCATCGCCAATCCGCTCATGCACCCTGGGGAGATGGATATAACGTCGCATATTCAATGGGATGCGTTGCGAATGTATGGGGAACAGGCGGGATGGGAATATGTTTCGCTGCTTAGGCAGGATCGCTTTTTGCTTGCGGCTGGAATATTGGAATATTTAGTGGCGCACGACGATATAAGTCCATTTTCCTCAAAAAACAGACAAAACCGGGCGCTTCGGTCATTGATCATGGACGAAGGAATAAGCAGCGCCTTTCATGTGATGATCCAACAAAAAGGTGTACAGCTTTGCTGGGACGATATATGGGCGCAGCGGGAGTTTTTGCTGTTTTCCTAATGAAAAACGAGCAGGAGAAACAGGCTCCTGCTCATTTTTCATTCTCCCATGCCAGGGACCATCATAAATGTTGTCCAATACGTAAAGGCGGCGAAGAAAATGGTTAAGTATGCCCCGAAAATATAAATGTACATTCTTTCCGTTAATTTTAAGTAGCCGAGAAAGAGGAAAAATACCGTTTGGCCAAAGAAAATAAGCGAAGTAGTGTGCATATGTCCAAGATAAAACATGACTGCGAAAATCCCCGTCCAAAACGCTAAGACGCGGAACATGCGATCCATTATGTATCCCTCCCTCTATAAATGTTGATATATCAACGGTTGTAGCCGTTTCAGGGGTGTCAAAAAAATATTTTTCGACAAAGTTTCTAACATTATTTCTTAAATATGTGTATATCTTACATTGACTGGGTACGCTTCGCGGCCACTACTGGTTAAATTTGGTTGTAGTGGGGGAAGCGTATGGGATGCACCGTGGATCTCTGCATCGCTGATGATGACGAACCCTCCCATGTCTCTTGGCATCCTTGTGCCTACATTCCTTCGTTCGGTCTAGTCATCAGGCAGAGGCCGGCTAAGCTCCTTTAGGGACTCAAGGTCGAATGGATGATATCGCGCCAGCTTCTCCGTGTCATCCTTGTTGTCTAGAGAATCCAGACTATAGGCATCAAGCAGCCGTTTCGAGGCCAAAGATGTCCTGCATCATTCGCTTCACGTCAAACGCCTGTCGTTTCGTACACACCGCATGCAGTACCTTCAGTAATTTTCCGCATAACACTACAATGGATTGCTTCTTCCGCAACGGATTATCAGGACGTGTCGTGTAATAGTCGTGCAGCTGCCGAAACGCTTCGTTGTGACGGATCATCGGCATCATCACCCGGAACAGAAGGGCGCGCAACCGCCTTCTTCCACGCTTGGAGATCCGTTTTTGCCCTTTGTGTTGGCCGGAGGAATGTTCCCGCAGCGTCAGGCCCGCTAATTTGATAAGCTGCCGCGGATCCTGATAATGGGAGAAACTCCCGATCTCTGATAACAGTTCTACGATGGTCGCATCGCCTAAGCCCGGAACGGTCTTCAGCCATTCGTATTCGACGGAGGTTTGAACTAGTTCAATCAGCTGTTCTGTCAATGCCTCGATCTCTTTTTCCAGCTGGCGGTACCGGCGGACAAGCGTGGCAATTTCGATACGGGCCATCTGTTGTCCTTCCGTTACGCCAATGGAGTGTTGGGCCAATTCCATCAACTTCTTCGCTTTCGGCTTTTGTGGCGATTGTAATCCCTCACTTTGCCGGTAAAGGGCCAGCACCTCTTCTAGTTCTTTTCCTGCCAGATCACCCGGAAATGGCGTATATTCCAGCACCGCGAGCGCCATTTTCCCAAATGACGGGAAGACTTGGGAAAACTCCGGAAAATATCGATCAAGCCAGCGAATCATTTGATTTCGAATCGCTCCCTGTTCTTCCACCAATTTGGAGCGAAATGTCGCTCCCACGCGCAGATCCGCCTCCATCCCTTTCAGAATACGCGGATAGCTGAATCGGCCGTCTTTCACTAACCGGGCAATGACGAGCGCGTCTTTCGCATCATGCTTGGTTGGAAGGTTATCGTCCAGCTCTTTGGATCGCTTCACGTGCATCGGGTTTGTCATGACGAGAGGGATGCCTTTCTCATCAAGAAAATAGGCGAGATTCAGCCAATAATGTCCCGTTGGCTCGATGCCAACGATCACCTCGGTTTTTCCAAATTCCTTCATGGCTTCCACGATGCACTGGTACAACCATTCCAATCCTTCTCTCGATTGCAGAACGGGAAACGGCTTTTTTAACACCCTCCCTCGCTCATCCACAAAGCAGGCATAATGTTTTTTCTTTGCAATATCCATCCCAACCACCAGCGTTTGATCGGTGACTTGATTAATCTTCTTGTTTGAGATAGAATTCATGTATAGTCCTCCTTGGTATCCAAATTAGGGGTCAATTCGTGCGATTGACACCCCCGAATCATACCAAGAGGGCTTTTTTTATTCAAGTCCCCGAAAAAACTTCTAACAGGAATGCTCCTTTTTATGTGCAAGTCCCTGCCTTTACTTATTATAATGTACAATTATAGCGAATGTAAATAATGCTTTCCATATGTGTGCTCATCTTGTGCCATTGTGTTATCGAAAAACGGGCGGGGGTGCACAAAATTTATCTGCAAAGCGGGCTGCTATTCGGTCGCCGACAGCCGAAAAACGCCACTTTCCTTGGATCCAAAGCTCAAAAGACAAGCTATCAAGTTGCATTTGCATAGAACATAAAAGTGCTTTTCTGCCGAGACAGACAGAAAAGCGTTCATGCCTTTGTTTTATTGTGCCCAACTTGCCCGATACGAACAATAATCACAGCCGTTTGTCATGTTTTCCATTTCTACTAGTTCTACGTTTGGGAAAAGCACTTCAAACATTCCACGCAAAAATGCCTGATGCATTTGACAAACGACTTCTGGCGCTTGCAAGGCGATTTCCTTGAACGGACAGTTAAAAATTTGCAAATAAATTCTTTCTTCTTTTTCATTATATTCAAACGTCGGGTAAAATCCGGCCATTTCTGCCGCTTCTTTCACGATGGCTGCTTTTTCGGCAAACGTTAACTGCTGCGGGGATCGATCGTGTGGAATACGCTGGGCAACAAGTTCTTTTCCAAAGTTTTTTCCTGTTTCGTAAAGCGCCTGTTTGCCCGCATCACCAAGCTTCATCATCGTTTGGATCGCGATTCTGGCAAGGAGCTGATAATCGCGAAACGGAAAATGAAGCTGAATGACTTCATCCGAAAGACGGTAAAGTCGGCTTGGCCGCCCGCCTTTTCCGGTTTTTTGCGTTTCAGAAACAATCATACGGACATCTTCTAGCTTTGTTAAATGCAGACGGGCGACATTCGGGTGGATGTTAAATGCGTCGGCAATTTCTTGAACAGATACTTCTTTATGTTTTTTGGCGATATACTCGTAAATATGATAGCGTGTCGGGTCCGCCAATACGTTTGTAATTTTTAATGTTTGTTCCATAACGGTTCCTCCTAAAATAATAATTCCTATGATCATTATAATAAAATGATTTTCGGCAAGGAATGATATTTCTCACTGCCAACATAAATATCGTAAAAAATTCATAAAATGTTCATGAAATTTTTTTATTTGCCATGCAGGAAACAGGAGAAAGCAAGTCGAATAATAGTATGGCGAAAGGGGGAATGGCATGAACGAATGAATGAGATTGAATATTTGGCGGATCGTCTTCTCACGGAAGCGGGGTTGCTCCGCGTCTCGGATATTCATATCGTTCCGAGAAAGAACGATGCGGTGGTGCGTTTCCGCTTAGATGGACTACTGATGGAAAAAGCAACACTGACAAAAGAAACATGCGAGCGCCTGATTACTCATTTTAAATTTTTAGCAGGCATGGATATTGGCGAACGCCGCAGGCCGCAAAGCGGAGCGATGGAGACAAACCAGCAAGGGGAAATCCTTCATTTACGACTTTCCACATTGCCGACATCTTACGACGAAAGCCTCGTCATTCGACTGCTTCCACAAAACTTTTTTCTGCCGCAGTCACAGCTTTCCTTATTTACCCACTCTACTAACCTATTGCTTTCCCTATTTCAACAGCCGCAAGGATTAATCCTTTTTACCGGACCGACCGGATCAGGAAAAACGACGACTTTATATACGCTGTTGCGAGTTTGCCAAGAGGAATGGAACCGCAATGTCATCACCTTGGAAGACCCGGTCGAAAAACGAATCGACAATTTATTGCAAGTGCAGATTAACGAGAAAGCTGGAATTACGTATGCTGCCGGTTTAAAGGCGGCTTTGCGTCATGATCCGGACGTAATTATGGTCGGCGAAATTCGCGATGTCGAAACGGCAAAAATTGCGGTGCGTTCCGCCATGACAGGACATTTGATTGTCTCGACGATGCATACGAAAAATGCGGTTGGTGCGATTTACCGTTTGCGCGAATTCGGCATTCCGCTCGAAGATATTGAGCAAACATTGCTCGCCGTAACGGCGCAGCGGCTTGTCGATTTATTCTGTCCGTTTTGTGGCGAACATTGTTCGCTTTTTTGCCGCCAATATCGAAAAGTGCGCCGCGTCGCTGTGCATGAACTGCTGTATGGCAACGCATTATCGGATGCTATTCAATCCGTGCAAACAAAAAACAAATTGTGCCGCTACTATTCGTTGGAAAATATGATTCGCAAAGGGGTGGCGCTTGGGTTTTTGCCGGCATACACTCTCGCGGTCGTTAAGGGAGGGGGAAAATGAGGAAACGAAAATGGCCGCTACATCAGCAAGGAACGTTTTTAGTGCGGTTAGGAAGCCTATTAGAAAGAGGGTATTCGCTGTCACAAGCGCTCGAATTTTTAGAAATTCAACAGCCGCTTTCCCGCCGCCATGATTTGCAGCAATGCCTTTCTAGGCTTCGTTCGGGACTGTCTTTTTACCAATCGATTGCTTCGCTTCCTTTCCATCGCGAAGCAATCGGCTATTTGTTTTTCGCAGAGCAGCACGGAGATTTGCCGAACGGCATTATCGAAGCGGGAAGAATGCTAATGCAGAAGGCGGAATATATGCAAAGGCTGCGCAAAACGTGCAGCTACCCGCTAATGTTGCTGTTTTTTATGGTATTGATGTTGTCTGCCGTTGGACATCTGTTGCTGCCGCGGTTTTCTCAAGTTTCTTCCACTCTATCCTCCTCGCCATCTTCTGCATCCACCGTTTTTATGCACATCGTTTCCATTGTCCCCAATGTGTTTGCTGTTGTTTTTGTTTTCTGTATCGTTTGTTTTCTTTTTTATATCGGCTCATTTCGAAAATGGCCGGTGACCGCCAAGATCAACGTCGCGATGAAAATCCCGCTTCTTCGTTCTTTTGTCAGGCTTTATGTCACCCATCTGCTCGCACTGCAGCTAGGCCATTTACTGCAAGGAGGAATGTCGATATATGAGGCGCTCCAAGTTTTTGAACGGCAAGAATCGCTGCCGTTTTTACGGGCGGAAGGAAAACGGATGAAAGACGAGCTGGCGAAGGGACTTCCACTAGATGGCATTATCGCTATCTGCAATTATTACGAACAAGAGCTGGCGCTCGTGATCCGTCATGGCCAGTCTAATGGGGAATTGGGCAAAGAATTAAATCATTATAGCGAAATATTGTTTCAGATGTTCGAGGAACGACTCGAAGCGCTATTGAAATTCATTCAGCCACTGCTGTTGTCTTTTGTCGGCATGCTTGTTGTTTGCATGTATTTGGCAATTTTGCTGCCGATGTTTTCCATGATGAATCATTTATAGGAGGAAGGGACCATGAATGAAAGGGGATTTACGTTAATCGAAATGTTAATCGTATTGATGGTTATTTCTGTCTTATTGCTGATTGTCATTCCAAATATAACAAAACATAACGGAATGATTAACAACAAAGGATGTGCGGCGTTTGTCAACACCGTCCAAGCGCAAGTCAAGGCGTATGAGATGGAGAATAACAAAATTCCGACGATACAGGAGCTAATCGATGGAAAGTACATTAAGTCCGATAAATGTCCGAACGGCCGTTCCATTCAAATTAACAGCAATGGGGAAGTAAGCGAAAGTGGAACGTGATCGCGGTTTTACCTTTACCGAAATGCTTCTCGTTTTATCCGCCATCACCGTGCTGATGGCGGTTTCTCTCCCTTCTTTAAGCAACTTGGCGCGCCAGAAAACAGAAACGTATATCATTACACAACTGCGCGATGATTTACTATACGCGCAGCAATATGCGATGACGCATAAAACGCCGGTGGCCGTGACATTTTCGGAAAGCCGTCCCGAGTATCGGACGGTGGAAATAAAAACCGGGAAAACGATTGTCACCCGCACGCTTCCGAATCCATGGAAGTTTCAGCTGACGACGCTGACGCTACCGCTTCTCTTTTTGGAAAACGGAAATGTGAATAAAGCGGGAGCGCTTTTATTAAAAAGAAAAGACATTGCTTATAAAATTACATTTTTGCTTGGAAAAGGGAGGTTTTATGTGCAGAAAATGTAGCGGATTTACGTTAGTGGAAGCGGTTTTTGCCCTCGCGCTTCTGCTTGTTGTAACAACGGCATTGTTACCGATGTTTACGCAAATCATGCTGGAAAGGAAAAATATAGATTTAAAAGAAAAGGCGCAGCAACTGTTGTCTGTCGCCCTGCATGAAGAACAGATGAAGCCGGAAACAACGGTAGTGGATGGAAGGACGACGTTTGTCCTTCATTCGTACTATGAAGAAAATGATATGTGGAAAGTATGTGTGCGCTGGAACGATTACGCCGGACGCAGTTTAGAAAGGTGTGGATACGGGAAGCGATGAACGATGCCACAAAAGGTTTTACGTTTTTAGAAATGCTTGTCGTCTTGTCTGTCGTTTTGCTAGTTACCTCGCTGCTGCCGCTTTTTTTCGATGCGCGTTTATTTACGTATGATAATGTGAACGGATTTCACCGTACGGAGTGGCAGATTTTCCTGCAGCAACTTCAATCGGAGCTGAATGAATCGAAACAATGGAAAAGCAGCGGGACGGTGTTATATTTACAAAAGTTTACCGGGGAGCAAGTCAGTTTTGAATTATACAAATCGTCCATCCGCCGGCAAGTAGACGGCGCCGGTAACGAAACGGCGTTGCAGTACGTAAAGAGTGTCGCCTATACCACGACAAATAACGGAATTTTTCTCCATGTTACGGCAACGGACGGAAAAACGTACGAGGCGTTTCTTTCCCGACTTTTTTAACAAGGTGGCGGTGTGCATGTACAAGCAAAGTGGTGTCATTTTTCCGCTGACAGTCGTGGTTTCGTTTTTCTTTCTTCTGATGCTTGCCCACGTTCTCGCGCTGTATGAGGTGGAAATGGAAACGATGCGGTACGAACAACAGTCTTCTGAAGTGGAATCGATTATGCAGATGGCCGTTTTTGACGTCAAAAAACAGATAGCGTCCTCCCCTTTACAGCAAGGAAAGGAAGGGACGTTTTTATATCCAATTGGAAAAGCGGATTATGAGTGGAAAAAGATAGATGAAACAACCATCCAAGCAACGATTTCCGCTTATTCCGACACTGGAATTCGCTATAGTGCCACTTTTCTCATATCGCTTCCGTCGCTCGACATTATCCAGTGGACGGAAAATGGCGCGCCATGATTAAAAGATGAAAGCAATGGAAAAGATAATAAAAAAGGGGGTGGCATCGATGGCGGCAAACGATTATGTAAAGTTTGTCACCCAACAATTGGTCGCATATATGGATTTGCCGAAGGAAGAGCGAAAAAAGAAACGAATGCAGCGAAAACAAGAAAAACCGCCGCTAGCGTATCGCTGGTTTGGGATGATTCCCCTTTCCCTTCGCCTTCTGTTTCGGCGTCATTCCTAAAGGAGCACTCTCGCATAGAGAGACGCTCCTTTTTTCCATGAACACTGTTAAGAGCGAGGAAGTAAATAAAATATTCCTCCGTTAATGACGGAAACGATAATGCGTGGTTTGTATTGCTGTTCCAACGCCTCTTTTTCGATATAATAACATTCCGGCTTCTCTTCGATTTCTTCATAAAAGTGGTCGAGAAGCGCCAAATCTTCCGCCCATCGTTCTTCTGCTTTTTCCGCCCATGTATGGTCGTCCGCGGCAATGCGGCTGCGAATATATTGTTCTAAACGGCCAATCCCACTTTTCGGTTTGATGAGCGGCGAAATCGTAAAACAGTAATCAGGAATTTTCGGCGTGAGCTTCCGTTTTAGCAGGAACTCATGAAATTGTTCGATGATCGTTCCGCTAATTAAGTGCAAGCCGAGCGATAAAATTTGATCTTTCTTGCGGTCGCATTGATACGAAATTTTTACGTTCAAGCCAAGCCAAGGATGGAGCGGGATATGCGTGTGCTGGGAGGCATCGGGTTCTTCATAAAGGCGGATGAAGCTGCCGCGCTTTTGCGCGGAGCGAAAAATTTGGTGCAATCGCGGCGAGCCGAAATGCAGCCGCTCCCCCTGCAAAGCTTTTGTCTTTTCTGTTGATTTTGTAATCAGCGTCAGCTGCATCGGCTGCGGCGTGCCGCCGGTCCGTTCGATATAATGCCAATAAAACGGCCGATTCATTAACTCTTTGTCCATTTCGATCGTCAGCTGCACCGTCATATATTCGTCATTTGCCTCAAGAATCGCGCATTCATTGGCGCGGAAATATCGCTCGACAAAATGGCGGATTTCATGTTGCTGCATACTGTTCTCCTCCTTTGGCAAGCTGGCCAGCTAATTCAATCATGGCTGTGATATTTTCCATTTTGATTTTCATTTCGCCTTCGCTTCTAGAGTGAACTAGCGCATCTTGCAAATAATGCTCCAAGTTGGCAAAGTTCATTTTCGCCAAGATGTCGTCGAGTTCGCCGATGACCCGTTCAAACAGGCGGATTTTTTCATACAGGAGCGTTAAAATATGTTCTTCGACCGTATTTTTGACCGCAAAATTATAGATGTAGACGTCGTCCGTCTGGCCGAGGCGGTGGACGCGGCCAATCCGTTGTTCAAGCCGCATCGGATTCCAAGGTAGGTCATAGTTGATGACATGGCGGCAAAACTGCAAGTTGATTCCCTCTCCGCCCGCCTCGGTGGCGATAAAGACTTGGGCGTGGTTTTTAAATAGTTCTTTCATCCAGTCTTTCTTTCCGCGTTTAAATCCGCCGCGAAACGGGACGGAAGAAATGCCGTTCTGTTTTAAAAACCATTGCAGATACAGTTGAGTCGCCCGGTATTCGGTAAAAATAATGACTTTGTCATTAATGGAGCGAATCAGCTCCAGCGCTTTTTCCGCTTTTGAGTTGGTGGTGACGGCATTGATTTTTTCCATCAGCTGCCCGAACGAAGCGGGAACATCGCCTTCGTATTTGTCCATCATATTTTTGACGGTGAGAAATAGGGCTTCCCGGCTGCTGCATGCTTCCCTTAGCATCGTGATCAAGGAAAATTGGCTGCCGAACAATACTTCTCCGTCTCGTTTTAACGCTTGCACCGCCTCGTACAGTTCACGTTCTTCTTTTGTAAATTCGATGAGCACGGGCTCTACATGGCGTTTCGACCATTCGATGCCGGTATCGGCGCGGCGGTTGCGGATCATCACTTTATTGACCAGTGCTTTTAAATGCTCGTTCGTTTGCAAGGAGCGCGTTTTGCCGTACGTTTTCGCAAAATATTCAGCGTTCCCTAAATGGCCGGGCTTTAGCAAAGAAACAAGATTGAAAATTTCCTCAATCCGATTTTGAATCGGGGTGGCGGTCAGCAATAAACAAAACTTCTTTTTTAAATTTTGCACGAATTCATAGTTTTTGGTTTTATTATTTTTCAGCTTATGCGCCTCATCAATGATGATCATGTCGTATTGCTGCTTGTAAATGATTTCACGGTGCGGGCTTTTTTTAGCGGTGTCGATCGAGGAAACGACGACATCGCATTGTTCCCATACATAGCTTTTTTTCTGCTGCACGGCGGGAATAAAGAACTTTTCATTCAGTTCTGTCACCCATTGCGATACGAGGGAGGCGGGAACGAGAATGAGCACCTTCTTTACTAGCCCGCGGATCATATATTCTTTTAAAATAAGCCCGGCTTCAATCGTTTTGCCAAGTCCGACCTCATCGGCAAGGATCGCTTTTCCGTTCATGTTTTCGACGACCTGTCTTGCGACTTCGAGCTGATGCGGAAGCGGTGTTAAGTGCGGCAAATGCTTTGGCGCCTGCAAGCCGTCAAATTCAGGCACGCTTAAATGCATTGCCGCCTCCAATGCGAGCTGGTACATTTCCCAGCTCGCCCATGGACCGTCTTTTTCAAACCGCTCGATAAATTCCTCCTTCCATGCCTCATCCATTTCGATGTTCAGCATCACATTCATCTCCTTCCCTTACTACGAATATTTATTTTTTTTATTACTGTAAACACCCCAATAATTACTAACATTTATTATTTATTAATATTTAAAAGTTCGTTATTTTCCTATTGCCCTTCTTTGTTTGTTAATGGTAGTATAAAGTTAGAAAGTTAAAAGTTATTTTTCGATTTTTACCTTCATTAGTTTGCCCGTTTTCTTGAAAATTATATATGCAGCGGATGAGAACAAGGGGAGAGACTACGTGATGTAGCGCCGAAGGAGCAAGCGGAAACGCGAATCTCTCAGGCAAAAAGACTCTTGTTTGACGCAGCTCTGGAGAGCGTTCACCATCCGTGAACCACCCAAGAGGAAACCTATTTACAATAGGGAAACTTTCAGGTGCCAGGACAGAGCCCACCACTCATGATGATGAGGGGGGAGTCTGTCCTTTTTGTGTTGATGGAAAAACGAGGAGGGAACAAAATGTTAAAACGCACGCCGCTATTTCCTGTTTACGAGCGCTATGGCGCCAAAACGATTGATTTTGGCGGATGGGAACTTCCTGTCCAATTTTCGAGCATTAAAGAAGAGCATGAAGCGGTGCGCACACGCGCAGGTCTATTTGATGTATCACATATGGGCGAGTTTGTCGTCAAGGGGAGCGGGAGCCTCGCGTTTTTGCAAAAAATGATGACGAACGATATCGCGAAATTAACAGACGGCCGTGCGCAATATACGTTGATGTGCTATGAAGACGGCGGCACCGTTGATGATTTATTAATTTATAAAAAAGCGGATGGGAAATATCTTCTCGTTGTCAATGCCGCAAATATAGAGAAAGATTTTGCTTGGTTGAATAATCACGCATTCGGTGACGTGCAGCTGGAAAACGTTTCAGCGGAAATTGCCCAGCTTGCGCTGCAAGGACCACTTGCGGAACAAGTGCTGCAAAAATTAACCAATATTGATTTATCCGCGCTTAAGTTTTTTGCGTTTCAAGATCATGTCGACCTTCAAGGAGTGAAAGCGCTTGTTTCCCGCACTGGATATACAGGGGAAGACGGATTTGAGATTTATTGCCACGCCGAAGATGCGATTGCCCTTTGGGAAGCGATTTTAGAAGCAGGAAAAGAAGAAGGCGTTATTCCATGCGGGCTTGGCGCGCGCGATACGCTTCGTTTTGAAGCGACATTGCCGCTTTACGGCCAAGAGCTGTCAAAAGATATTACGCCAATCGAGGCAGGGCTTGGATTTGCGGTGAAAACAAACAAAGAGATGGATTTTATCGGAAAAGATGTGCTGAAAAAACAAAAAGAAGAAGGAACCGCACGAAAACTGGTCGGTATCGAAATGATTGACAAAGGCATTCCGCGCCACGGCTATAAAGTGTTTGCCAATGGCGAAGAAATCGGTTTTATTACGACAGGAACACAATCACCGACATTAAAGAAAAATATCGGCTTGGCGCTGATGAAAACGGAGTTTGCCGGGCTTGGCAGCGAAGTAGAAGTGGAAATTCGCGGAAAACGCCTAAAAGCAAAAGTCATTGCGACGCCGTTTTATAAGCGGGCAAAGTAATAGAAAAGGGGAGAATGGAACGTGCTGCATCGATATTTGCCAATGACGGAAGAAGATAAGAAGGAAATGCTGAAGGCAATTGGCGTTGACTCGATTGATGATTTGTTTGCCGATATTCCGGAAAGCGTGCGTTTCCATGGCGAATTAAACATAAAAAAGGCGAAGTCGGAGCCGGAGCTGTTCAAAGAGTTGGCCGGACTTGCCGCAAAGAATGCCGATGCGAAAAAATATGTCTCCTTTTTAGGAGCGGGAGTATATGACCATTATATTCCGGCCATTGTCGATCATGTTATTTCCCGTTCTGAGTTTTATACGGCATATACCCCGTATCAGCCGGAAATTTCGCAAGGCGAACTGCAGGCGATTTTTGAATTTCAAACGATGATTTGCGAGCTGACCGGCATGGACGTGGCTAACTCGTCGATGTATGACGGCGGAACGGCGCTGGCGGAAGCGATGCTGTTAAGCGCCGCACATACGAAACGGAAAAAAATATTGCTGTCGAAAGCCGTCCATCCGGAATATCGCGATGTCGTGAAAACGTATGCGAAAGGACAGCATCTTGAGGTAGTTGAAATTCCGTTTGCAGGCGGCATTACTGATTTAGAAGCGCTAAAGGCGGAAATGGCCGACGATGTCGCTTGCGTTATCGTTCAATATCCGAACTTTTTCGGGCAAATTGAACCGCTAAAAGACATCGAGCCGATTGCGCACGGTGAAAAAAGCATGTTTGTCGTTGCCAGCAATCCGCTCGCACTCGGCGTGCTCACCCCGCCGGGGCAGTTTGGTGCCGACATTGTCGTCGGTGATGCGCAGCCATTTGGCATTCCGATGCAATTTGGCGGACCACATTGCGGCTATTTTGCCGTCAAATCGGCACTGATGCGGAAAATTCCGGGACGGCTTGTCGGGCAGACGACCGATGAAGAAGGACGGAGAGGGTTCGTATTGACGCTGCAGGCGCGCGAGCAGCACATTCGCCGCGATAAAGCGACGTCCAACATTTGCTCGAACCAGGCGCTAAACGCGCTTGCCGCGTCGGTGGCGATGACGGCGCTCGGCAAAAAAGGCGTCAAAGAGATGGCGATGATGAACATTCAAAAAGCGCAATATGCGAAAAATGAATTGGCAAAACGCGGGTTTACCGTGCCGTTTACCGGTCCATTCTTTAACGAATTTGTCATCCGCCTGTCCAAACCGGCAGGAGAAGTCAATAAGCACCTTTTGGAAAAAGGCATCATTGGCGGATACGACCTCGGCCGCGATTATCCAGAATTGGCAAACCATATGCTTATCGCGGTCACAGAATTGCGGACAAAAGAGGAAATCGACACGCTTGTGAAAGAATTGGGGGATTGCCATGCATAAAGATCAGCCGCTTATTTTTGAAATCAGTAAACCAGGTCGCATCGGATACAGCTTGCCGGAGTTGGACGTTCCGGCTGTCGATATCGATGAAGTTGTGCCGGCGGATTATATCCGCACGCAAGAACCGGAGCTTCCGGAAGTATCGGAACTCGATATTATGCGCCATTACACCGCTTTATCAAAACGAAACCATGGCGTTGATTCCGGTTTTTATCCGCTCGGTTCGTGCACGATGAAATACAATCCGAAAATCAATGAAAACGTCGCCCGTTTGCCAGGATTCGCCCATATCCACCCGCTTCAGCCGGAAGAAATGGTACAAGGGGCGCTGGAATTAATGTACGATCTGCAGGAGCATTTAAAGGAAATTACCGGCATGGACGCCGTGACATTGCAGCCGGCCGCGGGCGCCCACGGCGAATGGACGGGGCTGATGATGATTCGCGCCTATCATGAGGCAAACGGCGATTTCCAGCGGACGAAAGTAATCGTTCCTGACTCGGCGCACGGCACCAATCCGGCTTCGGCGAAGGTCGCCGGCTTTGAAACCATCACTGTCAAATCGACGGAAGACGGGCTAGTTGACTTAGAAGATTTAAAACGCGTCGTCGGTCCGGATACAGCGGCGTTGATGCTGACAAACCCAAACACGCTCGGCTTGTTTGAAGAAAACATTTTAGAAATGGCGGAAATCGTCCACGAAGCCGGCGGAAAGCTGTATTATGATGGAGCGAACTTAAACGCGGTGTTAGGCAAAGCAAGACCGGGGGATATGGGTTTTGATGTCGTCCATCTCAACTTGCATAAAACGTTTACCGGTCCGCACGGTGGCGGCGGTCCAGGCTCTGGTCCAGTCGGGGTCAAAGCCGACCTCATTCCGTTTTTGCCGAAGCCGGTCGTGGAAAAAGGCGAAAACGGCTATTATCTCGACTATGACCGCCCGCAGTCCATCGGTCGTGTAAAACCTTTCTATGGCAACTTCGGCATAAACGTCCGCGCCTACACATATATTCGTTCGATGGGGCCAGATGGTTTAAAAGCGGTGACGGAATATGCCGTGTTAAATGCCAACTACATGATGCGCCGTCTCGCGGAATATTACGATTTGCCGTATGACCGCCATTGCAAGCACGAATTTGTCTTGTCCGGCAAACGGCAAAAGAAACTTGGCGTCCGCACGCTTGATATCGCGAAGCGTTTGCTAGATTTCGGCTTCCATCCGCCGACGGTTTATTTCCCGCTTATTGTCGAGGAATGCATGATGATCGAGCCGACAGAAACGGAATCCAAAGAAACGCTCGATGCGTTTATCGACGCGATGATTCAAATCGCCAAAGAAGCGGAAGAAAATCCGGAAATCGTGCAAGAGGCGCCTCATACAACCGTTGTCAAACGCCTTGACGAAACGACAGCGGCGCGCAAGCCGATTTTGCGCTACCAAAAACAATAAAGAGAATGCCACAGGCGATTCATTCTGCTGGGAATGGATCGCTTGTTTTTGTATATTAATGATAGACAGAAAAATGGGAAATCATCTGTTTTTTATTGACATAAAAATTATGTTAGTTTAGTATATAAACTAATGTTATTAAACAGAAACAGTAAGCCGTTTTTATTTGTACGTCACAGAGGAAAGAAATAGAAGACTAAGGAGCGGAATCAGCTTTGGCCGTAGGCGATCGGCGGATTGTGGAAAAAATAAACAACAAAGAATTGCTGCGTGCGTTTATATGTCATGGATCACGGGATAAATTTTTTTAATATAGCCGATATCGATGATATTGGCCAGAGGCTTATCCGCCTATTTGCGCGGCATGCTAAATCAAGTTTGCAGAAGGAATGACTGTATATGGTGCGAACAGGAAATATAGGACTTGTCAAAAAAATCAATAAACATATCGTATTAAAGCTAATTCGTGAAAAAAATAATATTTCGCGGGCGGAGATCGCCAAAATCACCGGATTAAACAAGGCGACGGTATCAGCGTTAGTCGATGAATTAATTTCCGAACATTTTGTCAGCGAAAGCGGAATTGGCGTTTCCACCGGCGGCCGCCGGCCGCTCATGCTCCGCTTTAACGAAGCGGCTGGCTCATTAATTGGCATAGAGTTAGGGGTCAACTACATTTATGCTGTGTTAACTGACTTAAACGCCGAGATCATTTGGGAAAAGATGTCCCATTTCCGCGCCAATGAAAAGCAGGAAGCAATCATTGAAAAAATGATCGCGATGATTCACGAAGCCATTCGCCATGCGCCAACGACTCCGTATGGAATAATGGGCATCGGCATTGGCGTGCCGGGGATTGTGAATACAGAGGAAGGACTTGTCATATTTGCCCCAAACCTTCATTGGGATCATGTTGCTCTCGCTTCCATTCTTCAAAAGCAATGGCCAAATTATCCGATTATTATCGAAAACGAAGCAAAACTGGCAGCGCTTGGCGAGAAATGGTTTGGCGCCGGCAAAGAGTTTGCGAATTTTGTATATGTCAGCGCCGGAATCGGGATCGGCGCCGGAATCATCATTCACAACCAGCTATACCGCGGAATTGATGGCATTGCCGGCGAAATCGGCCATCATGTCATTGACATTCACGGCGTTCGTTGCAACTGCGGCAATAACGGATGCTGGGAGATGTACGCGTCAGAAAAGTATATTCAGCGTCGGCTCGAGCAGGAACATTATCATTCCATGTTAGAAGGCTTTTCCGTAGAGAAAGTACGCGCATTAGCTGAACGCGGCGACAAGCAAATGGCGCAAATATTGGCGGAGGTCGGCCATTACCTGGGGATTGGCATTTTACATATCATTTATGCGTATAACCCGGAAGCCGTTATTGTCGGCAGTACGATTGGCAAGGCGGGCAAATGGGTGCTGGAGCCGGCACGGGAAGAAGTCGAAAAAAGGATATTAGTGAAAAATGGGAACGGTCCGTTCATTATTCCATCACAGTTATTGGAAAAAAGCTGTGCGATCGGCGCCGTGGCTTCTGTACTAGAAAAAGTAGTGATGCCTTCGGAGTTAGAAGTCATTTCCTAGCAGTCTAAACTGGGTGCCCTAAACGTTTTTTGGGCACCTTATTGCATAATAAATCCTTCACTTTGGCAGAAAGTAAAGCGGAGCCTACTGTTTTCTTTATAATTGACATGAGAAAAAAGGATAGATGAAAGCGTTTCGCGGCTTCCATCTATCCTTTCTAGCTGCCTTAAGCTTTTTTCTTGATTTTTCCTGTCCACGTTTTAAAACCGCCTTTTAAATGGTACAAATCGCGGTAGCCTTTGCGGTACAGCATTTGCGCGGCGCGGCCGCTGCGCAGCCCGTTTTGGCAATATAAATAAATCGGCTGATCTTTTCGCAGCTCTTTCATGCGCATGCGCAGTTGGGTCAAAGGAATATTGCGCGCCCCTAAAATATGTCCAGCCGCAAACTCATCCGGTTCGCGGACGTCAATTAATTGCGCTTTGCGGTAACCGGCGCGGAATTCTTCTTCCGTCAACGCTTTCACCATTTTTCGCTGCATCAAGTAGGTGACGACCGAATAAATGATAATCGCGCCGAGAAGGATCAATAGTACTTTCACAAGCCAGTCCTCCTTTTTGTACATTCGCTAACATCTATTATATAAAGGTTGCTATTCGGAAGCAAAGCATTTTCATAGTAACGCCATGAAAGGAAAGAGGAACTTTTTTCACGATATAGCGTTTTTCTTTCCATGTTCCGTTTTGTTTGCTAAACTAGTAAACGCGAACTTAAAAAAAGAAGGGTTGAAAGATGGCAAAAGAAGTATGGCGCTTTATTGACTCTGGCTATTGTTCCCCGTCGTTTAATATGGCGCTTGATGAAGCGCTGCTCGATTGGCATAGCGAAGGAAAAATTCCGCCGACGATTCGCTTTTACGGCTGGAATCCGCCGACGCTATCGATCGGTTACTTTCAAAAAGTCGAAAAGGAAATTGATTTAGAAGCGGTAAAACGCCATGGCCTCGGGTTTGTGAGACGGCCGACAGGAGGGCGCGGCGTTCTCCATGATAAAGAGCTGACGTATAGTGTGATTGTTTCCGAAGAACATCCGGATATGCCAAAAACGGTGACCGAGGCGTATCGGGTGATTTCGCAAGGAATTTTAGAAGGATTTCGTTTTCTCGGCTTAAATGCCTATTTTGCCGTGCCAAGAACGGAAGAGGAAAAAGCGGATTTAAGAAGCCCAAGATCTGCCGTCTGTTTTGATGCGCCGTCATGGTACGAGCTTGTTGTCGAAGGCCGCAAAATTGCCGGCAGCGCGCAGACGCGGCAAAAAGGGGTTATTTTGCAGCACGGCTCGATTTTGCTTGACTTGGATGAAGATTTGCTTTTCAGCTTGTTTAAATATCCAAACGAACGGGTAAAAGAGCGCCTGCAACGCAATTTTAAAAACAAGGCGGTGGCGATTAACGAATTGACCGACCGCAAGATTACGATCGAAGAAGCGAAAGAGGCGTTTTATAAAGGATTTGAAAAAGGGCTCGATATCGTTTTAGAACCGTATACGTTATCGTCGGAAGAGCTCGAATATGTTCATGAATTAGCGCGTACGAAATATGAAAGTGATGAATGGAATTTCAAACGCTGATTGGCAACATGGAAAATCATTCATTTATCGGCAAAAAAGGCGGGATTTTTCCGTTTCTCTCCTTTTTTCGCCGTTTTCTATTGTTTTTTTTATTTGACAAAATGAAAAACAGTTGACCTAAACACAATATATAGTATGTTTTTT
The DNA here is from genome assembly GCF_011761475.1 of Saccharococcus thermophilus. Taxonomy (NCBI): domain Bacteria; kingdom Bacillati; phylum Bacillota; class Bacilli; order Caryophanales; family Anoxybacillaceae; genus Saccharococcus; species Saccharococcus thermophilus. Next base: position 1,848,787 of record NZ_JAASRS010000001.1, on the reverse strand, counting down.
ATTAAAAACCATACTATATATTGTTTTTTTATGGTTAATATGGTAAGGTAGAATGGACAGAACACGCAGGCAGAAAAGTGATAAAGAAATAGAAAGAAGAGGAGAGATTGGAGAATGACGGTCGCGTCTTCGGAAAAAATGAAAATTAATATCGAAAAGCTAAACGAGGATATTCGCCTTTTTCCGCAAGTGCATCCGATTACGGAGGAGATGAAAATTACGCATAAAGGTGTTTCCCGTTTAGTGATGTTGGATCGCTACTCATTTAAAGATACGGAAAAATTGACGCTGGGAGTCGGCGATTTTGTCGTATTGACGATTAAGGAAGATCCGAAATTCCCGGCTCGCGGCTTAGGTTTTATCGTCGATATCGATTGGGAAACGAAAAAAGCGAAAGTGCTCGTGGAGGAAGAATATCAGCACGTGCTTGAAGGAGAAGAAGCAGAGACGGGAATCGTCGTCCGCTCGCTTGATGTGATCGACAAACCGCTAGAAATCTTTTATGAACAAATCGCCAAACGCAATGCGACAGGTTTGGCAGCGGTAGAGAAAACAGAAGAAAAACGGAAAGAGTGGTTTGAAAAGTTTTATCAAGAGCTTGTCAGCTTAAACTTTGTGCCGGCAGGACGGGTATTGTACGGCGCAGGGTCCGGCAAAGAGGTAACGTATTTTAACTGCTATGTTATGCCGTTTATAAAAGATTCGCGCGAAGGCATTTCCGAACATCGCAAACAAGTGATGGAGATTATGAGCCGCGGGGGCGGCGTCGGCACAAACGGTTCGACATTGCGTCCGCGCAACACGCTAGCGCGCGGGGTGAACGGCAAATCGTCCGGGTCGGTTTCCTGGCTTGATGATATTGCGAAATTGACCCACCTGGTTGAACAAGGTGGCTCCCGTTAAACACGCGCCAAACGGCGGGAGTAAAATCTCGCGAATTGCTGGAACCCCCTAAAGCCAACTTGACCACAACGTAGCCGGCGACGGCAAGCGTGATGGTTTAAAAACAAGTTGGATGCAACAATGGGCAACCAGCAGCCAAGCATCTCTGGAAACGGAGATGAAGGTTCAACGACTATTGAAACTTCCTACAGCTCCCCATACAATGAATATAATTATAAAAATGTTTGGAGTGAGGGAGCCATGGAAGGAGTAAATCGTAACACTCGGCAACGGGGTTACGAGGTGCGAGACAAAGAAGAGATGTTGAAGCATTCTCTTCTTTGATGATATAGTCTGACCTCCGCTCGAAAGACGGAGAGCTAGGCAGAAATGACCTAGCCCACTCCATCATATGGAGTGAGTAACAAATAGCGTGGCGCGCAGATGATCATGCTTGCCGACTGGCACCCGGACATTATCGAATTTATCGTATCGAAAATGCAAAACCCGCGCATTTTGCGCTACTTGATTGAAAATATGGAAGACGAAGGCATTAAAAAAGCGGCGCAAGATAAACTGAAATTCACGCCGCTTACCGAGCGGGAACGCGCGATGTACCAAGCCATCGTCAATTATAAAAACGCACCGGACTACGGCGGCTTCAGTGAAGAAATTATTAAAGAGGCCGAAGAAAAATTGCGTACAGGCGGCACATACACGGTGCATAACCCGGACTTTTTAACGGGCGCCAACATTTCCGTCTGCCTGACGAAAGAGTTTATGGAAGCCGTCGAAAAAGATGAAGAGTACGAACTGCGCTTCCCGGATGTCGAAACTTATTCAGAAGAAGAAATGCGGATTTACAATGAAAAATGGCACGAAGTCGGCGATGTGCGCGAATGGGAGAAAATGGGATACCGCGTGCGCGTGTACCGCAAAATTCGCGCCCGCGAGCTTTGGAAGCTGATTAATATTTGCGCGACGTACTCCGCGGAACCAGGCATTTTCTTCATCGATAACGCCAATGACATGACGAACGCCCGAGCGTACGGTCAAAAAGTGGTTGCGACCAACCCGTGTGGTGAATAATCGCCTCACGTAAAAAACTGCGGAATTAAGCGGGGAGGCTGAGATGCTAACCCGAACCGAAGGCTGAGCCTAAAAACTCAGTCAGGGGCAACGCATAGGTGGTGAACCTGCGAAAGCAGAATATAATCCACCCACGAGGCCGCAGCATTGCACACGCTTTAATTATTATTCGTATTTAAAGAGAATTAAGGTGGCGTTAATGAACAGGGGATATGCAGGTTTTTATAAAGGACATTATTTACGAAGCTCATATGAATATGCGTATGCCAAATATCTTGATCATCACTCAATTCCTTGGAGCTACGAAGATTGTGTATTTGATATTGGATATAAATTGTATAAACCCGACTTCTTCTTATATGATCAAAAAGGAAAACTTGTTAAAATAGTGGAAATTAAATCGAGAAGTAAAGACGCAAAAATGAATGCGAGAGAAGCATTGAATATTATTGAGGAACAGCATCATATAAAGTGTGAACTAATCTCTTATGAAGAGCTGCTTGACTTGTATAAAACATTGCCTTTTTCTTTAACATCAACTATTGAGGAATGGATAAAATCAGAAAATACCACTATTAGTAAAGTCGCTTATGGTGAACTTAATGGTCATTATAATTTAAAACATGATGAGGAAACTAAAAAGAAAATAGGAGAGCATACTAGAAGCTTATGGCTATCTAATGGTATAGCAAAACAAAGAATGTTGGAAGGATTAAAAAAGTCAGGTTTAGCTCAGAAAGGAAAAATAAAAAAGCCAAGAGAAAACAGAACTTGTGAAGAGTGTGGAAAGATATTTAAAGTTATCATTACTTCAAAACAAAAGTTTTGCAGTCGAACTTGTGCAGGTCATCGGGCAATTAGGCATGCCACAAACACATATGTTGAAATAAGAAATGAGGTACACCATAATATACGGGAATATATTATTAAATGGTCAAGAGAAAACTCAGATATAGTTGTTAAAACACCTTTAAACAAAATCAAAACTACTATTCAATCCTTAATTAGGGATATTGAAAGGGAATTTCAAGTTAAGGATCTCAGAGTCATCTCAAAATCAGTATTTGGAGAAGATCGGGGAAGGAAAGAGTTAATTAAATTTATGAAAAGCGTGTGCAATGAAGATGTATGCTGAGCTAACGGGAAATGAACCGTTAGAACTAGGGGATAAAAAGCCCCTAGGGTAACATAACTGGAACAACCTCTCGCACCATATTCCGTCTGCAACTTGGCAGCCATCAACTTAGCGAATATGGTCGATAAAGAAAAGAAAGTCGTCGACTATGAAAAATTAAAACGCACCGTCGAAATCGGCGTGAGAATGCAGGACAACGTCATTGACGCAACGCCGTATTTCCTGGAAGAAAACAAAAAACAAGCGCTCGGGGAGCGCCGCATCGGCCTTGGCGTCATGGGATTGGCTGATTTGCTCATTTACTGCGAAAAAGAGTACGGTTCCGAAGAAGGAAACAAGCTTGTCGATGAATTGTTCAAAACGATTGCCACGACCGCTTATCGCGCGTCGATTGAACTGGCGAAAGAAAAAGGCAGCTTCCCATTCCTTGTCGGAAAAACGGAAGAAGAAACGCAAAAACTGCGGGAAGCGTTTATTAACACCGGCTATATGAAACGGATGCCGGAAGATATTCGCCAAGATATTTTGAAATACGGCATTCGCAATTCGCATTTGCTGACCGTGGCTCCGACGGGATCCACTGGGACGATGGTTGGGGTCTCCACAGGACTTGAACCATATTTTTCCTTCTCTTACTACCGCAGCGGCCGCCTCGGCAAGTTTATTGAGGTGAAGGCCGATATCGTTCAAGAATATTTGGACAAGCATCCGGATGCGGATCCGAACAACTTGCCGCACTGGTTTGTCACGGCGATGGATCTATCGCCGGAAGCGCATGCGGATGTGCAATGCATCATTCAGCGCTGGGTTGATTCGAGTCTGTCAAAAACGGTGAATGCGCCGAAAGGATATACCGTTGAGCAAGTGCAAAAGGTGTACGAACGTTTATGGCGCGGCGGCGCGAAAGGCGGCACGGTGTATGTGGACGGAAGCCGCGACGCGCAAGTATTGACGCTGAAAGCGGAAGAAAATACGATCGAAGAGCAGCTCGAACTGCTCCCGGAAGAGGGAGAGGACAAAGAAACAAAACGAGCCGTTGTTCTCGTCGATACGATTCAAGACTTGCGCGCAACCGATGTAACGATCGGCTCCGAAGTCGGCAACATTTGTCCCGTTTGCCGCGAGGGTACGGTCGAAGAAATCGGCGGCTGCAACACATGCACGAGCTGCGGTGCGCAGCTAAAATGCGGACTGTAAGAAAATAAATAAGCAGAGAAAGCTGGCTTCAACCATGAGGCCAGCTTTTTTCATTCATAAAAACATGAAAAAGAAAATATAGTAGTATAAGGCGTAATTTACTGACTAAGGGGGATAACAATGCTGATCCATATTGTGCAGCGAGGGGAAACGCTTTGGGAGATTGCCCAGCGCTACAGGGTGCCAATCGAGCGAATTGTCGCGGCCAATGGTCTGAAAGATGCCAACCGCCTCGCGGTCGGGCAGGCGCTCGTCATTCCGGTTCCATATCGCTATCACACCGTTCGTCCAGGAGAAACATTATGGACGATCGCCAGGAGATATGGCGTTTCGCTGAGTGCGATTGTTCAGGCCAACCGAATCAGCAATCCTTCTGTCCTTTACATAGGAACGGTTCTTCTTATTCCGCCAAGAACCCACACGGTGCAGCGGGAAGAAACGTTGGGGCAAATCGCCGCGCGGTATGGGACGACCGTGCAAGAGATCCTGCGAGTCAATCGGATTGCCGATCCAAACGTAATTTCCCCCGGCATGGTATTAACGATTCCTCATTCTAAGCAGATCATTGAAACGAATGCGTTTACGATTGATCCAGGAGAAAAAGGAGCGCAGCAAGTCAGGGAAGTAGGCCGCCATTTAACGTACGCATCTCCGTTTGCGTATACAATCAGAGCAGATGGCGGGCTCAATCCGTTCAATGATGCAGCCATCATTCAGGCTATAGCGGCAGAAAGGGTCGTTCCAATGATGGCGATCACCAATTTTACGTATAAAGATCCGGGATCCAGATTGGCGCAAACGGTCCTTTCCGATACACAATTGCAAAACCGGCTGCTTGACAATGTTGTCCGTACGATGCGGGAAAAAGGATATCGCGGGTTGAACATTGATTTTGAAAACGTCTATCCGTCTGATCGTGAGAGGTATAATCAATTTTTGCAGCGCGCTGTGGAGCGGCTTCATCGCGAAGGATACTTTGTTTCGACTTCTCTCGCTCCAAAAACAAGCGGAGAGCAAAAAGGACTGTTATATGAGGCGCATGACTACCCAGCCCATGGGAGAATTGTCGACTTTGTCGTGCTGATGACGTATGAATGGGGATACCGGCTTGGCCCGCCGCAGGCGATTTCCCCGATTCATCAAATTAGAAGAGTGCTTGATTATGCGGTCAGCGTGATACCAAGAAACAAAATTTTTATGGGGTTTCAAGTTTACGCGCGCGATTGGGTGCTTCCACACGTACAGGGGCAAGAAGCGGAAACGTTCAGTCCGCAGGAAGCAGTAGAACGTGCGATCCGTTATGGCGCGGTGATTCAATACGATCCAATCGCAGCATCCCCGTTTTACCGCTATGTCGACAGCCAAGGGCGGACGCATGAAGTTTGGTTTGAAGACGCCCGCAGCGCCCAGGCGAAATTGGATCTGGTAAAAGAATATCAGCTAAGAGGAATTAGCTATTGGGTGCTTGGTTATTCTTACCCGGAAAATTGGACATTATTGGAAGGTAATTTTCGCATTCGCAAGTTATGATCAATGGTCTTTTCAGGCGAGGTGCGTGTAAGCGGGTTACTCCGACAGCACGCGCTTTTTTTCGTTTGTGGGGAGGTTGTTTATAGCTGCTGCAATTCGAGCCGTTTCTTTATTTGATGAATTTCCACGTCATGCTTTCCAGTTTTTGCGCTTAAATAGTCGATGTCGATTTTCGCGTTTCTCCAGTCATTGGAAAGCAGCTCAAACATCCGGCGGTGCCCGGCCAGTTCATCATCAATTTTTTTGAAATGGCTTCTTGTTTCCATCATGAAATTGTCTAGTTTTTCTTCCCAACGTTGCTGCCGCTCTTCCAACCGCTGCTGTCGTTCTTCCAAGCGAAGTTGATTTTCTTCGAGCCGCTGTTGTCCCTCTTCGAGACGAGCGAGTTGCTCATGAACCGGCTGCCGCTCTTCTTTTAAAACGGTGCGAAGCAATTCGATTAATTCTTGCGCCATTTTGTGCCCCTTCTTTCTATTGACTCCATTGTACCATTGCTGGAATGGAACGTCATGATAGATAATGGGAGAAAAGGGGAGTTTTTTTAAAAGAGGCGGAGGAGAAATGAATGATTCATCAAATGGGATTGTATAAGAGACCTTTCCGCTCCATCCAATCTGGAAAGAAAACGGTGGAAGTGCGGTTATATGACGGAAAGCGCCGCGGCATCAAGTCGGGGATATCATCGAATTTGTAAAAGTGCCTGATGAAAAGAAAACTGTGAAAGTAAAAGTGATGGCATTGCAGCCGTATGAAACGTTTGGCGATATGTATCGCGAGATTCCGTTTTCCTTTTTTGACTGTGAAGGGTGGACGATGGAGGAAATGCTCGAGGTGACATACGCCATTTATACGAAAGAACAGGAGCGTCAATGGGGGCGTTAGTCATCTATATCCAATTACTGGAGAATTAGAAGGCGAGAGGAGAAGATAAAGATGTCGTTAGAGATGATTTCTGAACGGTTTCGCCGCTTTGCCATTCACGAATGCCGTGGGTCTAGTGAACTGTACGAACAGCTGTCATTAAACATCGCCGAAGATGAGGAAATGTTGCGCCTTGCTTCAGCCGCTCGAAGCGGTCAGCCGATTCCGAACTTGTTATTTGGAGCGGTGCATTATTTATTGCTCAAAGGATATATGCATGAGCTGCGCGATTTTTATGGAAGTATAGTCGATCGGCCGCGAAACCCGCAGCACGCTTTCCCTTATTTCCGTGATTTCTGCATCCATTATCAAGAAGACATTACAGCAATTTTGGCAAGTAAACTCGTGCAGACGAATGAAGTTCGGCGTTGTGCGTATTTGTATCCGAGTTTTTGTTTTATTTATGATATGGTCAAAAAGCCTTTATCGCTTATTGAAATTGGCACAAGCGCCGGTTTGCAGCTGGCGTGGGACAAGTACCGGTACGATTACGGCCTGCATGAAACATACGGAAACCCGCATTCCAATGTTTTAATCACCTCCGAAATTCGCGGAGAGCGCTTTCCATTTTTGCTGCCGAAAAGTCCTCCGGTTGCGGAACGGGTGGGAGTTGATTTGCATGTGAATGACTTGGAAAACGAAGAAGACCGGTTATGGATGCAAGCGCTTATTTGGCCGGAGCATAAAGAGCGGCGAGAATTGTTTCAAAAAGCCGCCCGCTGCCTGCAGCAAACGCCTGTCCGCTTCGTAGAAGGAGATGGAATAGCGCTCTTGCCTAATATCGCGGCGACGATTCCGGAAGATACCGCTATATGCGTTTTTCATACACATGTGGCCAATCAAATTCCAGACGATGCGAAACATATGTTGCTAGAGCGGATTAAGGAAATCGGCCAAACGAGAAATATCTTTCATTTGTATAACAATATGTGGGATATGAAGCTGCATCTTGACTGCTTTGTTGATGGCAAGGAATACAACAAAATCATAGGGGAAGCAGATGGGCACGCCCGTTGGTTTCGCTGGGAGCTTGATCGCAGTTAATTTAGTGAAAAGGCAGAAACTCGATCTTAAAAATTATGGATCAATCGTTGTCAGACAAATTGTTCAACAAACAATGGATGAAAAAAGTTTTGCTGATTATTGCGGTGGAAGCAAAATGAACATCATCAGCGTCATTTTCCAGTCTAAATATAAAAGCAAAACGATCCGAGCCAATCATGGAAATGACGCCGTTCAAAAAGTTTGCCACCTGCTCGGTAATCAAGCTTTTGACAATAGCTGTGTCATTCGTCACGCGGCTGACCGTTTCACCGGTGCGATAACGATCGTAATAAGAGATGGGAAGTGCTAATAATTTTTTCCATAGTCGTTCTCGAAGGCGAGAAACGATGGTTCTGCCCGTATGATTGATGAAATAAATAGAAAATCCGCTCGCAAACGTTTGCGCCACAAACGCCTCGATGAGCAACGCGATAGTGGTTTTATGTAACGTAGCTAGCGTAAAACCGTCGACTAAATGTTTGGTAAACATCGGAACCGCTAAGTTTACCAGTGTCGCCATCAAACTTAAAGAAAGCGCGGTAACCATCACTACCTTTGAGGGTTGGGTCGTTTGAATGAGTCGAAAAAAGGCACGAAAATCAAGTTTTTCTTGTTGTCGTTTTTCCACTTTATCACCACCTCTAATTTACATATCGATATATATATATGTTACATCATTTTTATGAATGAAATATGAACAAAAGTTTGCAGTTGTAAGGCAACATCATACGATATTTTTGTTCTACGCAAGTATAATGGGGAAGGTACGGAATCGGCAAATACGTGTACCCGGATGACGATGCCCAGCGGCTGGAGATGACGATGCGCCGCTATGTCGCCGAATTTTTTCCGGGAGCAGCGGTGCAATATTTTACGTAATCCTTGTCATTTTAAGACTCCATGATATAATAATACTGATTGTTATTTTTTTCTTACAATGGTTTACTGGGTACCGTCAAGAATTTTGTGTAATGTAAATGGGGTAGGGTTTCTCTGAAATGGATTTGAATTGATAGGGGACTGATTTTCTCCACACAGGAGACTGAATATTCAGTCTCTTGTGTGGAAAGGGAGAATCCCCTTATTTTGTTTATTTACAATATTTGGTTAACAATAACGTTCTTCAAACATTCGTTGAAGGGCTTCCTGCGCTTCGGCAAATCCTCTTAACTTTCGCCCTGCCCATTTCTCATTAAAATCTTGGATGGTCAAATACACGACTTTTTCCGCGGCTTCTAAACTGCTCAAACTGTTCATCGGCTTTAGACGTTTCCGAATCTCTTTGATCGTTCGTTCGATGACATTCGTCGTGTAAATCACACTTCGAATACTGCTTGGATAATCCATAAATGTAAGGAGGACATCCAACTCATTGGCCCAAGATTGAACTTCTCTTGGATATTTGCTGGACCATTTCGACTCAAACTGTTGAAACATTTGTAACGCCATCTCCTTATTCGGCGCGCGATAAATCAGCTTGAGATCCTCGGCCACTTCGAATTGGTCTTTTTTCCGAACACGGCTGAGGGTGTTGCGGACTTTGTGCACGACACAGCGCTGCACATCGGCTTTCGGATACACCGCCTTAAAGGCTTCCTCCAGCCCCGGAAGGCCATCGAAGACGCCAAGAAGCACTTCCTTGACGCCTCTTTGGTAGAGGTGTTGAAGAATTTCCTGCCATCCATAGGCGCTTTCTTGTCCTCCCACGAAGAAATCCAGAATTTCTCGATACCCTTCTTCATTCACTCCTAACACCACATAAATGACTTCTTTCTCTACCGTATCGCGGCGAAGTTTCACGTACAAGCCGTCCAAATATAAGACAGAATAACGTTTGGATAGTGGACGATGGTGCCATTTCTCGATGTCTTCTTTCACGACATCGGTAATACGGCTGATCGTCGCTGGAGAATAAGCATTTCCTAGAATTCGTTCGATAAACTTGCCAATTTCCCGTGTACTCATGCCACTTTGATACATCCTAATGATGGCTTCCTCCAGCCAGCCGGTGTGGCGTTGATAAGGGGCAAACAACTGTGTTTGAAATTCCCCGTTTCGGTCTCTTGGAACCAAAAGACCCTCAATCCGGCCATATTGCGTATCTAGATTTCGCTGATAGTAGCCGTTTCTCATATTCGGCGTTCCAGCCTGTTCGATTTCGAGGAAATGTTTGATTTCTTCCCGCATAATCAGCTCTAATTTTTCCTTCACAAACTGACGAATGACACTTTCCAGTTGATTTGCCCAGTCGACATTCGGTATACTTCTTTTAGACATAGGTAGGGTACTCCTTTCTCTAAGATTTTTGGTCCAATCAGAGAATACCCTACCTTTTTTCTTTTGTTCTAGCAAAATGCTTTACACAAACTTTTATACATCATCGTTTACTGGAGGGGACAGAAATTGCCGACACCAAGCATGGAAGATTATATTGAACAAATATATAATTTAATTGAAGAAAAAGGATATGCCCGCGTATCTGATATCGCGGAGGCATTGTCCGTACATCCCTCCTCGGTGACAAAAATGGTGCAAAAATTGGACAAGGACGAATATTTAGTTTATGAAAAATACCGCGGTTTAGTGTTGACGGCGAAAGGAAAGAAAATCGGCAAGCGGCTTGTATATCGCCACGAACTGCTCGAGCAGTTTCTGCGCATTATCGGCGTGGATGAGGAGAATATTTACCGCGACGTTGAGGGAATTGAACACCATTTAAGCTGGAACGCAATCGACCGCATCGGCGATTTAGTGCAATATTTTCAGGAAGATCCAAACCGCATTGAGGCGCTTCGAAACATTCAAAAACGTAACGAACAAGAAGAGTAAGGAAAGGCTTACTCTTTTTTGTTTTTCGTACTAAATCGCTTTTCTCCTTCTTACATATATATAAACGGGCAAGTAAGGGGGAGACAGCGTTGGATATTGACATCGTATTTTCTGGCGGTGGTATGAAAGGACTTGCATTCCTTGGTGCCTATGAAGCGATTGAAGCGAAAGGACTGCGCTGGAAACGGCTTGCTGGGACGAG